>JAKTNI010000009.1 GCA_029593505.1 Streptococcus suis | reverse complement strand
CGCAGACCAATCCAGTAGCTGTAGCTTCTAGTCAACCTACTCTAAGCAGGGCAGCCGCTCATTTTTCGCTCAATGGTTACAGACCAATCTAGTGAATGAATCAAGATATGAGATGTATGTTTCATAGATCTTATTAGAAATAAAAAAGTGTAGTCATCAACTACGCTTTTTCCTTGTTGTCTGCACATATCAATTTAATTCCTTTTTAGTTATCCTTTATGTTTCTTATACTTAGCTTTTTAGATAAAGAGATCAAAAAATGTAGAAATAACATAGGTTGACATAATGTAGTTTGGCTACGAATGGTCCTTTTATGATTAAAGAGTCATAACGAAAAACTATAACAAAGGCTATCCAATACCTATTTGAATGAAGTGTGATTTTCTGTTATGATAGAACAATATTTATAGTGAGGAGAAACTATGTCCAATAATTTACTTGTTTTGCAATCAGACTTTGGTTTGGTAGACGGTGCGGTTTCCGCTATGGTTGGTGTCGCTCTCCAAGAGTCAAGGGACTTGGTTGTGCATCACTTGACACACGATATTACACCTTATAATATTTTTGAAGGCTCTTATCGTCTGTTTCAAACGGTGGAATACTGGCCAGAGGGGACAACCTTTGTGTCAGTTGTCGATCCTGGTGTTGGGTCAAAGCGAAAAAGTGTTGTAGCATTGACTGAGCAAAATCATTATATCGTTACACCAGATAACGGCACTCTTTCGTTTATAAAAAAACATGTGGGGATTAAGGAGATTCGGGAAATTTCTGAGGTAGCAAACCGTAGGGCTGATACGGAACATTCCTATACGTTTCATGGTAGAGATGTATATGCTTATACAGGCGCCAAGTTGGCTTCAGGGCATATTAGTTTTGAAGAGGTTGGTCCAGAACTGAGTGTGGATCGTATTGTGGAGATTCCAACAGTTGCAACAGAATTAGGTTCAAATTTTGTTAAGGGAGCAATTGATATCTTAGATGTTCGCTTTGGCTCATTGTGGACTTCTATTACTAGAGAAGAATTTTGCACACTTGATCCACAATTTGAGGATCGCTTTGAGGTAACGATTTATAATAATGATATGCTGGTTTACCAAAATCAAGTAACCTATGGTAAATCATTTGCAGATGTACGAATCGGTCAACCATTGTTATATATCAACTCGCTCTATCGTGTTGGTTTAGCGATCAATCAAGGTTCTTTTGCTAAGGCGTATAATGTTGGTGTTGGTCAAAACTGGCATATCGAAATTAGACGAATGACGAAGTGAAGTGATTTTTAGGAGAAAATAAGTATGAAAAATAATATTCAAACAGTTGTTGCAACTGGTGTTGGTGCTGCTCTTTTTGTAGTGATTGGTGTAACCATCAATATTCCTACTTTTGTTCCAAATACATCTATTCAACTACAGTACGCTGTTCAAGCTCTCTTATCCATTATTTTTGGTCCGGTAGTTGGCTTCTTGGTTGGTTTTATTGGCCATACAGTTAAGGATTCGCTTAGTTATGGTCCATGGTGGTCATGGATTTTGGCATCGGGTGTTTTTGGTTTTATAGTCGCTTTTGTTAGAAATCGTCTACGTGTTCAAGAAGGAATCTTCGAATTGAAAGATATCGTTCTGTTTAACATTGTTCAACTAGTAGCTACTATCATTGCTTGGGGAATTATAGCCCCGGTGCTTGATATTGTTATTTATAGTGAGGCAGCAAACAAAGTATTTACCCAAGGTCTTGTCGCAGGTATTGTTAATAGTCTTACAGTTGGGATTGCTGGAACAATTCTTTTAGCAGTTTATGCGAAATCTCAAACACAAACTGCTAGTCTATCTAAAGAATAATATTTTGAACCTCAGAAAAATTCTGAGGTTTTCTATATAGTGTCTGGTCTTATTTGTTTGAACGACACTATTTTAGCCATAGGAATCATAAAATTTTCGGTTCAGATTGTTGTTTTTTAAAATTGTAAACGATATAATTTTATAGACTCTTTTAATGAGAATTGACAGAGTTTTTATCATCTATTGCAAAGATTGAGAAGGAGAAATTATGTCAAAAGACATTCGTGTATTACTATATTATAAGTATGTTCCAATTGAAAATGCAGAAGCATATGCTGCGGAACATTTGGCTTTTTGTAAGTCTATCGGCTTGAAAGGTCGTATTTTGATTGCTGATGAAGGTATCAATGGTACAGTCTCTGGTGATTATGAAACCACACAAAAATACATGGACTATGTTCATGCAAATCCGCTTTTTAGCGATTTATGGTTTAAAATTGACGAAGAAAATGAGCAAGCCTTTAAGAAAATGTTTGTCCGTTATAAAAAAGAAATTGTTCATCTTGGACTAGAAGATAATGATTTTGATACAGATATCGATCCACTTGTCACAACAGGCGAATATTTATCACCAAAGGAGTTTAAAGAAGCTCTTTTGGATGAAAATACAGTTGTTTTAGATACGCGTAATGATTATGAGTATGATTTAGGTCATTTCCGTGGGGCTGTCCGTCCAGATATTCGTAATTTCCGTGAATTACCACAATGGGTTCGTGATAACAAGGAAAAGTTCATGGACAAGCGTGTAGTGGTTTACTGTACAGGTGGTGTACGTTGTGAGAAATTCTCTGGCTGGATGGTTCGCGAAGGCTTCAAGGATGTTGGTCAGTTACATGGTGGTATTGCAACTTATGGCAAAGATCCAGAAGTTCGTGGAGAGCTATGGGATGGAAAAATGTATGTTTTCGACGAAAGAATCGCCGTAGATGTGAACCATGTTGACCCTGTAGTTGTTGGAAAAGACTGGTTTGATGGAACACCATGCGAGCGTTATGTAAACTGTGGCAATCCATTCTGTAACCGTCGCACACTAATGTCAGAAGAAAATGAACATAAGTATGTTCGAGGATGTTCAGCAGAATGTCGTGCACATGAGCGCAACCGCTACATCACTGAAAATGGTTTAACGCGTGAAGAATGGGTACAACGTCTAGCAGCAATTGGCGAAGAATTACCAGCTATGGCTTAATCAGTACGAACACTTCTGTGTAATGATTTATAATCAGAAATACTAGGTCAACTAGATCTGGTATTTTTATTTTATGCTATAATGGTAATAGATAAATTGATGTATGCAGGAGGAATTATGACAAAAGTATCTGTATCAATCTTAGATAAAGATGGTAATATCAAATTGGCTAAGAGTGACTTTGAGTGGGTCGTAATGACTTATAAGGGCGAGTACCATGAGGGTGATAAGATTGTAGTAGAAACGTCCCCTAAAACATTTATACAAGCTCGCTTAGAGGATAGTTTTGAGCCTGCCTTGCTTTACTTAGAGAGTGGATGTTTGGAGTTTACGATTCCTTTTGGCGATCGAACACGAGTGTATAATAGTGACAAAGCTTTTCAAGGTGGTCAACATTTTATTTGGGTACGTTTGGCGCGTGATTATGAATTGACCCAGTATGGTAATTTAGCTGCCAATCCATATTTACAAGAAGAGCAAAAAGGAGTATTTCCTTGTGTGACCTCTACTATCACTGCTGGAAATATTCGTTTTGCTCCTAGAAATGTTGTGGATGGTTACTTTGATACATCAGCTCATGGTTCTTTTCCGTATACTTCATGGAGTAATGCTACCAAAACTGATGCAAAACTTACGATTGAGTTTGGTCGTGAGGTTGAAGTGGACAAGGTAATCCTTTATCTTCGTGCAGATTTTCCACATGATTCATGGTGGCAAGAGGTAACTCTTCAGTTTTCTAATGGAGAGCAACTTACTGCACAGTTAGAGCGCAGTGGTCGTCCTCAGGAAATTTGTTTTGAGCCTCAAAAAATCACGAGTTTGACGCTGACAAATCTCGTAAAAGGCAATGAACCAGCACCGTATACAGCTCTTAGTCAACTGGAAGTATTAGGAAAAAATATATAAGACATGTGTTGGTGACACTTACGTGCATTCAGTTGAGAGTAAATAGGAATGAATAGTGTTTTTAACATTGATTGGTCAGACAATAATGTTCGTACTATGTAATAAAAGCGAGGATTTTGATTTCCTCGCTTTTTTTCCTCTTTCATTTACGCTATAATAGGAACATGAAAAAAATCATTGAATTTAAAGATTTTACATTTACTTATCTAACCCAACAAGAGCCAACATTGAAGGATATTTGTTTAAGCATTTATGAAGGCGAGAAAGTGTTAATTATTGGACCTTCTGGTTCTGGGAAATCAACCTTAGGTCAGTGTCTAAATGGTATTATTCCAACTATTCACAAGGGGAATCATACGGGGAGTTTATGTTTAAATGGACAGGATGTTTTTGAACACTCTATTTACGATAAATCCTTACTGGTATCAACGGTTCTTCAAGATACAGATGGTCAGTTTATTGGTTTATCTGTTGCAGAAGATTTGGCTTTTGCTTTGGAAAATGATATGGAGAGCCAAGAGGTAATGAAGCAGAAGGTAAGAGAGTGGGGGGAACGCTTAGAATTAAGTGATTTTCTTTCCCATCGTCCACAGGATTTATCTGGTGGACAAAAGCAGCGAGTGAGCCTTGCGGGAGTTCTCATTGATGAAAGTCCCATTTTGTTATTCGACGAACCTTTAGCGAATCTTGATCCAAAATCTGGTCAGGATACGATTGAACTGATTGATCAACTACATAGGCAAGAAGGAACAACAACTATTATTATTGAGCATCGTTTAGAAGATGTTCTCTATCGTCAAGTTGATCGAATTATTTTGGTCAATGAAGGACGCATCCGATTTAATGGACATCCAGATGTATTGTTACAAACATCTTTATTGAAAGAAAATGGTATTCGTGAGCCACTTTATATTTCTGTCCTTCGTTCCTTAGGTTATCCTGTGGAAAAAGCAGAACACTTATCGTCTGTATGGAGTCTTAATATCACAGGTTTATCTGCTGAGAATCTACCCCATTTAGCAATGGATAGAGTTGAAAAAGAAGTGTTGTTAGAAGTAAAACAACTGCGTTTTTCCTATGATCAGCGCAACGTTTTACGTGACCTACACCTTAAGATTCATAGAGGAGAACGTCTAGCTATTGTTGGCAAAAATGGTGCAGGAAAATCGACCTTAGCAAAGGCATTATGTGGTTTTATCCAACCAGAAGGAGATATTCTCTGGCAGGGAAATTCGATAAAAAAAGATTCGGTTAAGGAGCGAGCAGAACATATTGGTTACGTCTTGCAGAATCCGAATCAGATGATTAGTCAAACCATGATTTTTGACGAAGTGGCACTTGGTTTACGTATGAGGGGAGTAGCTGAGACAGAGGTTGAAGAACGTGTGTTAAAGATTTTGGATGTCTGTGGTCTATATCCGTTTCGAAAATGGCCAATTTCTGCTCTTTCATATGGTCAACGTAAGCGTGTAACGATTGCCTCCATTTTGGTTTTAAATCCAGAAATTCTACTTCTAGATGAGCCAACGGCTGGTCAAGATCAATGGCATTATCGCGAGATGATGGAATTTTTAGACGAACTCAATGCTAAAGGTCATACAATTGTGATGATTACCCATGATATGCAATTGATGTTAGATTATTCAGATCGAGCAGTAGTTGTGGTAGATGGTCAAATTATTGCAGATGCTCCTCCGGCAGAGATTTTATCCAATTCTGATGTTATTGAACGAGCGCATTTGAAAGAGACGTCCATTTACCACTTAGCAGCTAGACTTTCTGTTAATCCTGAGCAACTGACAAGCTTTTATATGCAGGAAGAAAGGAGAAAGCAATGAGTTCACAAACCTTTATTGGATACCACCATGGAACTGGTTTTGTCCATCAGTTGTCTGCTACTAGCAAATTACTATTTTTCCTGGTTGTATCTATTTTAGCTATGATTACTTATGATACGCGATTGATTGCTTTTATAGCCCTTTTTTCCTTAGCATTGTTTCGGTTATCTGGTATTCGATACAAGCAAGTATCATTTGTCTTGTGGTTGACCGTAATCTTTGCTTTAATGAACGCTTTTATGGTCCATTTGTTTGCTCCGAATTATGGAGCAGAGTTGTATGGAGCAGAAACCGTTTTGGTATCAGGTTTAGGACATTATTCGGTAACCAGTCAGCAAGCTTTCTATCTTTGCAATCTTCTATTGAAATATTTTTGTACCGTCCCCTTAGCATTGGTATTTTTAATGACAACTCACCCAAGTCAATTTGCATCTAGTTTGAATCAGATTGGAGTTTCTTATAAGGTTGCCTATGCAGTGAGTTTAACCATGCGGTATATACCAGATATTCAGGAAGAGTTCTACACTATTCGGATGTCTCAAGAAGCACGAGGTTTGGAATTATCTAAAAAAGGGAAATTACTGGAGCGTATTAAGGGAAATCTTTCGCTAGTTGTTCCACTGATTTTTAGTTCTCTTGAGCGAATCAATACCATTTCAACAGCTATGGAATTGCGCCGATTTGGAAAAAATAAAAAGAGAACATGGTATACATACCAACCATTGAAAAAGATAGACTATACTGTGTTAGCGATGATCGTTATGCTATCGTTAGTGACAATTAGCTTATTTTTTATAAATGGTGGTCGATTTTATAATCCGTGGAAAACAAATTGATAGCATATAGCTAGGTATTTTTGTTACTTTTGACAATTGGAACGTTATCGAAGCAGTTAGTATTTATTATGTTTCGCATTAGTTTGGTATAGATAGAATCATGAAAAAATTATCCGATCGTTTATTGGCACTGCCCGGAATTGGTGCCAAATCTGCTGAAAAATTTGAGAAGTTGGGTCTATACACGATAGAAAATGTGTTGACGTATTATCCTTTTCGATATGAAGATTTTGCGAGTAAGTCAGTTTTAGAGTTACAAGATGGTGAGAAAGCTGTTGTAGTAGGTACAGTTGTATCTCCTGCAAATGTTCAATATTATGGTTTTAAGAGAAATCGCTTGCGTTTTTCGATAAAACAGGGAGAAGTCATTGTAGCAATTTCTTTTTTTAATCAACCTTATTTGGCTGACAAGATCGAAGTTGGACAGGAAGTAGCTGTCTGGGGGAAATGGGATAGATCAAAAGCGAGTTTGACAGGTATGAAAATTCTGGGACAATTTAAAGAGGAATTACAGCCTGTCTATCATGTAGCGCAAGGGATTTCTCAATCTAGTTTGGTAAAAGTTATAAAAGCTGCTATCGATAAAGGATATCTTGAGCTAGTACAGGAAAATGTACCTCTTGTCTTGTTGGAGAAGTATAAATTGATGGAGCGCAGGCAAGCCATCTATTCCATGCATTTTCCTGTGGATGCAACAGACTACAAACAAGCTCTTCGGCGCATAAAATTTGAAGAGTTATTTTACTTCCAAATGCAACTTCAACTGCTAAAATCTACAAATCGTCAGGTAAATAGTGGTTTGGAGATTGATTATGACGAGAGAGCTGTGCAGCAATACATCAAGCAGTTACCATTTGTATTGACAGATGCCCAGTTGAGAGCTTTAGAAGAAATATTAGCAGATATGAAAGCGCCGATCCATATGAATCGCTTGTTACAGGGAGATGTTGGTTCTGGGAAAACGGTTGTGGCAGGATTGGCAATGGTTGCAACAGTTACGGCTGGTATGCAGGCTGCGATTATGGTTCCTACAGAGATTTTAGCTGAGCAACATTATGAGAGTTTATGTAGCTTATTTCCAAATTTGTCTATTAGCTTATTGACAGGTGGCATGAAAGTAGCAGCTCGTCGGTTGGCTTTAGAGAAGATTGCTAGTGGTCAGGTTGATCTCATTGTTGGTACCCATGCTTTGATCCAAGAAGGAGTTGTCTATCATCATTTGGGGCTGGTAGTAACAGATGAACAGCATAGGTTTGGTGTTCAACAACGTCGTATGTTTAGAGAGAAGGGGAGCAATCCTGATGTATTGATGATGACAGCTACTCCAATTCCTAGAACTTTGGCGATTACTGCTTTTGGAGATATGGATGTTTCTATCATCAACCAACTACCAGCTGGTAGAAAACCGATTATTACACGCTGGATTAAACATCAGCAGTTGCCTCTTGTTTTAGAATGGCTGGAAAAAGAACTTGTTAAGGGAGCGCAAGTATATTTTATTTCTCCGTTGATTGAAGAGTCTGAAGCATTAGATTTGAAAAATGCTGTAGATTTACAAGCAGATTTACAAACTTACTTTGGAGAAGCAGTAGTGGTTGATCTTTTACATGGTAAGATGAAGAACGAAGAAAAGGACACCATCATGCAATCCTTCAAAGAGAGAAAATCACATATATTGGTATCAACAACGGTCATTGAAGTTGGTGTAAATGTTCCGAATGCTACTGTTATGGTTATTATGGACGCAGATCGTTTCGGTTTAAGCCAGTTACATCAATTACGAGGTCGGGTTGGTCGAGGAGAGAAGCAGTCTTATGCAGTTTTAGTTGCCAATCCAAAGACGGATTCTGGTAAGGAACGAATGAAAATTATGACAGAAACAACAGATGGTTTTGTTTTGGCGGAAGCGGACTTGAAAATGAGAGGTTCTGGTGAAATTTTTGGAACACGTCAATCTGGCTTGCCAGAATTTCAAGTAGCCAATATTATAGAGGATTATAGTATACTTGAGGAGGCAAGACGAGTGGCTACTCAGATTGTGTCGGAAGAAAACTGGCTAGAAAATCCAATGTGGACGATTTTACATTCGCATCTGCAAGAGCGAGGAGAATTGGATTAGAATAAAAAAGAGTGAGATAGACTTGCTCTTTTTTGCTTATTTTAGATTTTTTAGCAGTGTATCACCTTGAAGATAAGATAATTAAAAAAAGTACTTGACTAGTTAATTATATTCGGTGTATAATTAACTGGTTAATAAAAAGGGAGGAATAAATGTTAACGAAAATCATACGTATTGTTTTGCTGGTGATAGTGGGAATGACTATGACCGCTTGTCATCAGAAGACAAAAGAAACTCAAGGACAAACAGAGCTTCGAATTGTAACATCATTTTACCCAATTTATTCACTGGTTAAGGAAATATCGGGGGATAAAAATGAAATTCGAATGATTGGATCGCGAAATGGTATCCATTCTTATGAGCCATCAGCATCGGATATAAAAGCGATATATGATGCAGATGTTTTTATATACCATTCAAAAATATTAGAGTCGTGGGCTGGTAGATTAGAACCAAATTTACAAGGTTCATCTGTTAAAATTTTGGAAGCTTCAACGAAACTTCCTCTATTAAAAGTGGCTGGACTGGAGGATGTTGAGCTTAATCAAGATATTGATGAAGCGACTTTATATGATCCTCATACTTGGTTGGATCCTGTTTTAGTTGGTCAAGAAGCGTTGGAAATTGGACGATTACTAGCTGAAAGTGATCCTAGTAATGCAGATTATTATCAAGAAAATGCTACGAAAATAAATAAAAGTTTTCAGAGATTGGCGGATAAGTACAAGTCTATCTTTGATAAGGGTACTGTGAAAACATTTGTGACACAACATACAGCATTTTCCTATACAGCAAAACGCTTTGGTTTGCAACAATTAGGAATAGCTGGAGTATCTGAAGAAGAACCTAGTCCGCGAAAATTAGCAGAAATGAAAGAGTTTATTGAGACCTATGGTGTTAAAACGATTTTTACAGAAAAGGGTGTCTCTGATAAGTTAGCGAAAGCATTGGTGAATTCTACAGGAATTCATTTAAAACAACTGGATCCATTGGAAGCTGATCCAGAAAATAATTTAACGTATTTAGAAAATTTGGAGCGTATACTACAAATTTTATCTGATGAATTACAATAAAAGGAGAAATTATGAAAAGAAAACAACTTATTGGTTCGGTAACTGCTCTTGTTTTAGGAATGAGTCTATGTAGTTATCAATTAGGTCGCTACCAGACCTTAAAAGAAAGAGAAAATAAGGTGGCTTATGTCGAGCAAACAGACTCAGATCGTGGCGTTCCAGACGAACAATTATTGTCTACTCATGTTTCGGATAAGGAAGCGATTGATGCTGAGTACATTGTAGTAAAAATAACGGATTCTGGTTATGTAACTTCACATGGAGATCATTTTCATTATTATAATGGAAAAGTACCTTTTGATGCCCTGTTTAGTGAAGAGTTGATTATTCGGGATCCAAACTACAGCTTACAAGAGGAGCATATTATCAACGAGGTGCAAGATGGTTATGTTATTAAAGTGAATGGGCAATACTATGTTTATTTAAAGAACCCTGAGCAACGTAAAAATATTCGTAGTAAAGAAGAAATTGCACGTCAAAAAACATTAACTACTACGGATAGAAAACATCAAGCGACCGAAACTCACCATCAAGAAGGTTATAGGACAGATGATGGCTATGTCTTTAATCCTATGGATGTGATCGAAGATACTGGAGATGGTTTTATTGTTCCTCATGGAGCGCATTTCCACTTTATTCCTAAACAAGACTTATCAGCTGCTGAGTTGAAAGCAGCACAAGACTATTGGAATAATAAAAAGAGCGCTATCTTAGTACAAATAAATCGTCCTTCTGTGTCTCCTATTAGTGTGCAAAAAGATTATGTAATTGTACCAGAGAATGATTTAGAAAGTCTGTTACGACAGTTGGATGCTACCCCTATATCGCAACGTTATACGGAAATGGATGGCTTGGTCTTTAATCCACGAGCTATTACTAAAAAAACTGCCACGGGAGTGATTGTTCCGCATGGTGACCATTATCACTTTATTCCCTATGCGAAGCTATCGGACTTGGAGCGTAGAATTGCTCAAATGATTGGTGTTCATGTTCCAATGCATGATGGTGTTCCGAACACTCCGGTTAGTCAGCCAGAGACATCAAATGACAATAAGCAATTAGACTCTACAGAGTCTAAGCATGATCAAGATCATCATTCAGACTTGGTAAACTTCCTTTCTTTAAACATCGTCAAGTCTGAAAAAGGAAGAGATGGACAACCTTATGCGACTAGTGACGGGTATGTGTTTGATGCTGCATCTATTGTTTCCTATGATGATCAGGGGTTAATTGCTGGTCATGGAGAACATGAACACTATATTTTTTATCATGAGTTAGATGATAATGAATTGCAATTGGCACAAGATTATATCAATAGTGTTAAACTTGCAAAAACGAATACTTCTTCATTTACCAAAGAAGAAATCGCAGCGAAATTACAGTTTGCATCCCTACAATCTGCATTTCCTATTGAAAAATTGTTGGTCACAGGAAATAAAGTCATCATTCCGCATGGAAATCATTCACATACCGTTGATTTGGCAAGGTATCCAACAAAATTACGGATAGCTGATTTTACTAATGAGGAAGAGTACAAAGTATTACTAATGCAACTAAAATTAGGATTGTTGAAATTAAGAGATGGAGTACGCGATGTTTACAGAGACAATGATAAGGGAGTGGTCGTTTACTCAGATGGTAGACGTGAGGTGATTCCTTTAGCAGAGATTTCCTTGCCTTTAGACTATGAAGAAACTTCGTATGATAGCTTTATAGAAACAAAATCATTGAGAGATTTAAAATTAGACTATATCGCAGAACAATATGGTGTTGGACTTGGGCAATTGTTTCCTGTTTTAGGTGGCAAAGGTGTCATGGTGAATCGGAAAGAATATGTTGATTTAGCGCTAGTTGATATTCATGCACCGGTTATTTATACATTATTAGAGAAAGAAGAAGCTGAGAAAACAGTTGAGGAAGACGAGAATTTAGCTCCTACTTCTGAATCCACTATTTCCCAACCGATTAAAGAAGATACAACTCTAGATTCTATTCTTCAACCGACCGAAAAAGATGATACTGTAACCTCTGAATCGTCTATTACTCAACCCAACCTATTTCCGACCGAACATCCACTGGAAGAACATGTAGGACACAAAGAAGACTTGTTAGATGAGGAATAAAGAAAAACTATTACCAATGTTCTATTTTCAACTACAGTTATTGTTATCTTTGACTATTTGACCATTTTAGCGTAAAATAGTAAGGAAAGACAAAAAAGGAGAGAAACCTTGGAACTTAATGTATTTGCAGGACAAGAAAAAAGTGAATTGTCTATGATTGAAGTAGCTCGTGCTATTTTGGAAGAACGTGGACGCGACAATGAAATGTATTTCAACGACTTGGTCAATGAAATTCAAAACTATCTTGAAAAATCAAATAGCGATATTCGTGCAGCATTACCAACTTTTTATGCAGATTTGAATGTAGATGGAAGTTTTATTCCACTCGGTGAAAATAAGTGGGGACTTCGTTCTTGGTATGCTATTGATGAGATTGATGAAGAGGTTATCACTCTTGAAGAGGATGATGAAGATGCTCCGAAACGGAAGAAAAAACGAGTGAATGCCTTTATGGATGGTGATGAAGATGCCATTGATTATGGACATGATGACCCAGAAGATGAAGATAGTTATTCAGATGATTCTTCCTTAGAATATGATGAAAATTCAGATGATGAGCCAGATGAAGTCGAGTCTCTAGATTCTGAACTTAATGAAATCATACCAGACGATGATTTGGATGAAGATGTTGATTTAGGTGAAGAAGATGACGACGATCTGGATGAAGAAGTGATCGAAGATTAGATTTGACAAGTTGCTTCATTTACGGTAAGATAGTACCGGGCACCTCTTTTGAGGTCAGTGCTCCCTAGCGATTAGGGAGCTATTTTTATTTTTTTATGTTGGCGAAAGTATTCTTGGATGAGCCTTCATCCAGTTATGGACTATAGAAAAGGAGTTTGTATGACGAAATATATTTTTGTGACAGGTGGTGTCGTATCTTCTATCGGTAAAGGTATTGTAGCAGCTAGTCTTGGTCGTCTTTTGAAGAACCGCGGTTTAAAAGTCACTATTCAGAAATTTGATCCATATATTAACATTGATCCAGGGACAATGAGTCCTTACCAGCATGGTGAAGTATTTGTTACGGATGACGGTGCCGAAACAGATTTAGATTTGGGACATTATGAACGTTTTATTGATATTAATCTAAATAAGTACTCTAATGTGACAACAGGTAAGATTTATAGCGAGGTACTTCGTAAAGAGCGTAAAGGTGAATATTTGGGCGCTACTGTTCAGGTGATACCACACATTACAGATGCTCTTAAAGATAAAATTAAACGTGCAGCACATACAACCGATGCAGATGTTATCATTACTGAGGTTGGGGGTACTGTTGGAGATATTGAAAGTTTACCGTTCTTGGAAGCTTTGCGTCAGATGAAATCAGATGTTGGCTCAGATAATGTGATGTATATTCATACTACCTTACTACCTTACTTGAAAGCAGCAGGTGAGATGAAAACAAAACCAACCCAACACTCTGTAAAAGAGTTGAGAGGATTGGGAATCCAACCGAATATGCTGGTTATTCGTACAGAGCAACCTGCAGGACAAGGAATTAAAAATAAACTTGCTCAATTTTGTGATGTAGCTCCAGAAGCAGTAATTGAGTCATTAGATGTTGAACATCTCTATCAAATCCCACTCAATATGCAAGCTCAGAATATGGATCAGATTGTTTGTGACTATTTAAAATTAGATGTTCCTCCAGCAGATATGACAGAATGGTCTGCTATGGTGGATAAGGTTCTTAATTTGAAGAAAACAGTCAAAATTGCTTTGGTTGGTAAATATATAGAGTTACAAGATGCCTATATCTCTGTAGTTGAGGCATTGAAGCATTCTGGTTATGCTAATGATACAGCAATTGAATTGGATTGGGTGAATGCTAATGAGTTGACTGCCGAAAATGTAGCAGAACGTCTAAAGCAGGCACAAGGAATTATTGTACCTGGTGGTTTTGGTCAACGTGGTACAGAAGGCAAAATTCAAGCTATCCGCTATGCTCGTGAGAATGATGTACCGATGTTAGGTGTGTGTCTCGGAATGCAATTGACTTGTGTAGAGTTTGCTCGCCATGTTCTAGGTTTAGAAGGTGCAAACAGTTTTGAATTAGATCCGGAAACGAAATATCCTATTATTGATATTATGCGTGATCAGATTGGTGTAGAAGATCTCGGTGGCACTCTTCGATTAGGATTATATCCAAGCAAGCTCAAACGAGGCTCCAAAGCCGCTGCTGCGTATCAAAATCAAGAAGTTGTACAACGTCGCCATCGCCATCGCTATGAGTTTAACAATGCCTTTCGTGATCAATTTGAACAAGCAGGCTTTGTGTTTTCAGGAGTATCTCCAGACAATCGTCTTGTAGAAATTGTTGAGATTCCGGAAAATAAATTCTTTGTAGCTTGTCAGTACCATCCAGAATTGCAGTCACGTCCAAATAATCCAGAAGGTCTTTACACGGCTTTTATCACAGCAGCGATAGAAAATGAGAAATAATATTTAAGGCACTTGATAGTTTAATAATGTTGCTTCCGTGTAAGGTTAAGTCATCTCTAAAAGTTTTACTTTGGAGATGGCTTTTTGTTATTTTTTATCAGCTCTCTATATGGTTGAATATGCGTTTTAGTGGTAATATAAAAAACTCCAGACGCAATACAATCAGTTTTTGGACTTACTGTAAAAGCGAAAGGAGTAAATAATATGATAAATTATAAATGCGACATCATTTGTAATGAGGTTTGAGGTCGTTTGTAAGAGAAGTGTCATTAATTGTATCTACTCAATTAGTGTGAATAGCTGATATTTATTCATCCTTGTATATAATCTGCTAATTCTTGTTCTCTTAATCCTGCATTAAGTGCGATCAGTAATTTTAATCGAGCTTTTTGAGCATTTAGTTCTTTGACAAAGAGGACTCCCTCTTTTTCTAACTGAATACCTCCACCTTCATAAGCATAGACCGGTTCTGCAATTCCATTAAAACAACGGGATACGAGAACAATAGGAATATGCTGGTTTAGAAGTCGTTTGAGAGACGGGAGTATAGTGGGAGGTAAGTTACCCGCTCCTAGAGCTTCGATAACCAGTCCAGAAATATTGTGAGGTGAGAGGCTATCTAATAGTATGGTATCCATATCGGCGTAAGCTTTGATAATGGGTACAGTTCCTGTCATGTCTGTTAAGTCGAATCGTGTGCGAGGTTCAGCAGTTTTGAAATACAAAATCTCTCGTTTGGTGACTAATCCGAGTGGACCATGCGTAGGAGTTTGGAAGGTGGCAACATTTGTTGTATGTGTTTTAGTTACATATTTTGCAGCATGAATTTCATCATTCATGACCACAAGAACTCCTTTATCAGCAGATTTGGGATCTGCTGCGACACGAAGAGCTGTATGATAATTATAGATTCCATCGCTACCAATTTCATTAGAAGAGCGCATGGCACCAATTAAAACAATTGCTTTTTTGGGAATAGCCATTGTATCCAGAAAGTAAGCTGTTTCTTCTAATGTATCTGTTCCGTGTGTGATAACAAAGCCATCAAATTCATGTTCTTCTTCCTTTATTTTATGATAGAGAGCCATCATATGTTCAATACGGATATGAGGACTGGGAACATTGAGAAAATCAAGAGAAGTGACATGGATATCGTCGGTAAATGCATCTACTTGAGTCATTGGATTGATAGAACTGGAGGAAACTTCTCCTTGATGGTTAGCTTGCATGGAAATTGTTCCACCTGTGTGAAGTGCTAAAATCTTTTTCATAAATTTTTCAGTTTCTTTCAAAGTATGATATACTAATTGTAACATAATTCTAAGAAAGAGGGGAAGAAGGGTGGTTATAAAAGCTGTGTTTTTCGATATTGATGGTACCTTATTGATGGATAATCGCATGGTGAGTAAGTCCACTATTTTTTCTATCAACTCCTTGAAAGAAAATGGTATTTTAGTAGGATTAGCGACAGGACGCGATCCTAGATTTGTCATGCAGTACATGGTTAGTTTGGGTTTGGATTTAGGCATTGCCTATAATGGTCAGTATATTTTCTCAAGAGATAAAGTTCTCTATAGTCATGCTTTAGATGTACAACAAATTGAGCAGATAATGAAGTATGCTCAGAAGTACCACAAAGACCTATCATTTGGTACTGCAACAGGTGTAATGGGAAGTAAGATTATGAGTGTGGGTAGTGGGAAGATGGTTTATAGACTAACTCGCTTGATTCCTAGTTCATGGGCAGGGGGTGTTAATTTTATTTTTAATCGTTTGGTCCGACAGTTTCATCCCCAGAAGCAGATCAATCTCCAACATCTTTTACTACAGCCGATTTATCAAATGATGTTATTGACTACCGAAAAAGAAACGAAGAAGCTGGCAGCTCAGTTTAGCCATTTGTCTTTTACTCGATCTAGTCCATATGCAACAGATATCATTAGCAAGGGAAATTCAAAATTCGTAGGAATTTCGAGAGTCGCTCGTTTCTATCATTTTGATTTAGACGAGGTGATGGTGTTTGGTGATTCTAATAATGATTTAGAGATGTTAGAGGGAATAAATCATTCTGTTGCGATGGGAAACGGCACACTAAAGGCGAAACAGGCAGCCTCTTTTGTAACAGATACAAACAATCAAGATGGTATTTATAAGGCTTTGTTACATTTTAAGGTGATTGGAGAAAAGAATGTTCCGAAGTAAAAATGATTATTTTAATAAGGTCAAGGATTTTCATGCCTTTATGGACGGTACAACGCAGGAAACTCCGAAAGAGTATGATGAGGAGAGCGCTTTTCATCGTGCGAGCTTTAAGGTTGAAGAGCTAGTGGAGTTTTTGCATGCCTCTTGTCATAGTAAGACGAGTTTCCAGAAACGAGTGTATGAACTTCATCAAGAGCTGGATAAAGCTGCTGAAAAGGTTAGTCGTAAACGTCCCAATGGAATTGCCATGAGAGATCAGGTGGATGCCTTGTTGGATTTGTTGTACTTTACCTACGGTTCATTTGTTTTGATGGGAGTTGATCCAGAGCCAATCTTTGAGCTAGTACATCAAGCGAATATGGGAAAAAAATTTCCAGATGGAAAGGCACACTTTGATCCAATTAGTCATAAAATTTTAAAGCCAGTGGATTGGGAAGAACGTTATGCTCCAGAAGAGGCTATTGAATTAGAGTTGCAAAGGCAGATGAAAAGACTTGATCGTTAGATCAAGTCTTTTGACTTATAAGCTTTTTTGTCCGTCGCGAACGATTAGTAAATCAATGTTGGCATGGCGCATGATGTACTCTGATGAAGACCCAATAAGGAGACGTTCAAAAGCATTGAGTCCAGTTGCCCCTAGTAGCATGAGGTCGGCTCCTGTTTCCTTTGGAATATCAATGGCCAGCAGAGTTTTGGGATTACCAAATTCAATACGAATTTGAACATCTGATAATCCAGCCCTAAACGCCTCTTGTTGATATTCTTCTAGTAAGGAGTCAGCTTCTCTTTCTAAGGATTCATAGACGGAAGCATCAAAGGTCGCGACATTATGTAACGCACGTGTATCAATAACATGAGCGATAACAAGACGAGCTTGGTTGCGCTTTGCGATATGAATGGCTTTGTGGAGTGCTAACTCAGCTTCTTTTGAACCGTCAACAGCAACGAGAATGGTTTGATAGGATTGATTCATAGGCTACTCCTTTCAAAAGAGGGTGTCTTAGGTAGACAAAAGTATATATTTACATTTTTATTATAAGCTTTTTTATAGAAAATGTAAAGGTTTCTTGCAGTTTTTTCTCTTTTGCAGTACAATTAGGAAAATGAGAAAGTTGAGGTTAGCCTATGAGGCAGTTTCAAAAATCAACAAAATTAGATGATGTGGCTTATGATATTCGTGGGCCAGTATTGGAAGAGGCGATGCGGATGCGTGCAAATGGTGAGCAGATTTTGCGACTAAATACTGGTAACCCTGCGGAATTTGGTTTTACAGCACCTGATGAGGTGATTCGTGACCTAATTCATAATGCCAGAAAGTCAGAGGGATATTCAAATAGTAAGGGAATTTTTTCAGCTCGTAAAGCGATTATGCAATACTGCCAATTAAAGCAATTTCCAAATGTTGATATTGAGGATATTTATTTGGGAAATGGTGTCAGTGAGTTGATTGTCATGTCGATGCAGGGATTGTTGGACAATGGAGATGAGGTATTGGTGCCTATGCCAGACTATCCTCTGTGGACAGCTGCAGTGAGTTTGACAGGAGGAAAAGCTGTTCATTATATATGTGATGAAGCAGCTGATTGGTATCCTGACTTGGAAGATATGGAGTCCAAAGTTACCTCGAAAACAAAGGCAATCGTTCTGATCAATCCTAACAATCCGACAGGGGCTTTGTATCCTAAGGAGGTTTTAGAGGGAATTGTTGATATTGCTCGTAGGCATGAGTTAATCATCTTTTCTGATGAGATTTATGATCGAATGGTGTTTGATGGTGCCGTTCATACTCCAATTGCAACGTTGGCACCAGATCTTTTTGTCGTCACGATGAATGGCTTATCCAAATCGCACCGTATTTGCGGTTTTCGGGTGGGATGGATGGTGTTATCAGGACCAAAAAATCATGTAAAAGGTTACATTGAGGGACTAAATATGTTGTCCAATATGCGCCTATGCTCTAATGTCTTGGCTCAACAGGTTGTACAGACTTCGCTTGGAGGTCATCAATCTGTTGATAAATTACTCATGCCGGGAGGTCGTTTGTACGAACAAAGAGAATTTATTACTAAGGCAATTGATGATATTCCGGGTCTATCGGTTGTGAAACCAAAAGCCGGTCTTTATGTATTTCCCAAAATTGATAGAAATATGTATCGCATTGACGATGATGAGCAGTTTGTATTGAACTTTTTGAAACAAGAGAAAGTTCTGTTGGTGCATGGACGTGGATTTAACTGGAAAGAGCCGGATCATTTCCGTATTGTTTATCTACCACGTGTAGATGAATTAGCCGAAATTCAGGAAAAAATGACTCGCTTTTTGCATCAATACAGAAGATAGATTGAGTGAATACTTTATAGATAAATATATAGAGTTTGATTCATTGTTTTTGGGTAGAGAAAATAGGGATAAAGATTATTTGCTTATATGACTATTTAGGCGGATGCAAATCAAAAGCTAGAAGAAATACCTTCTTCTAGCTTTTTTATATTCGGTCATTAAAGAAAGCAAAAAGGACTAGTACAAACTAGTCCACTATGCGGAGAGTGGGACTTGAACCCACACGACCTAAAGCGGTCACAGGATCCTTAGTCCTGCGCGTCTGCCAATTCCGCCATCCCCGCATAAGTACGAAAATTAGTATACCACATGATAAGATCTTTGTCAACACATTTTTGAAAAGCATTTCGTTTATGTTATTTGGGAGTAGGCAGGTAATATGACGGAAACACACGAATAAGTATAGGATTAATATTTCATATGTAGTCTGTTCTTCTGAAGTAATATCCGCACAGACCTTGATAGGTTAATGCCAACTATTATTCTAAGATGTTTGCCCCAAGTACATGACGCAAATGGTCGAGGGCAAATTGATGACGCTCTTCCGTTAAAGCTGCAATAGCAGAAGAAACTACTTCAATATGATAACCTTTATTATAGGCATCAATAGCAGTATGTAAGACACAAATATCTGATAAAACTCCTGTTAGGATAATCGTATCTATCCCACGCTCTCTCAAACGGATATCTAGGTCCGTGCCAGAAAATGCGGAATAATGTCGTTTATCCATCCAACGCACACGTTCATGGTCTTTATATTGTTCATAAAATGTGGCAAGTGGACCAAATAACTCTCTTCCTTTGGAACCGATTAGATTATGAGGAGGAAACAATCGACTTTCTGGATGAAAAGTATCGTTTTCTTCGTGTCCATCAATAGCAAAGAAAATGTAATCTCCTCGTTCAAAAGCTTCGTGAGTAACTTGGGTAATTCGTTCTGAGATTGCTTGTGCAGGAACTCCAGCTGTCAATTTTCCTTCATCTGCTACAAAATCAACTGTGTAGTCAATAGAAATGAGTGCTTTTTTCATACTAATAATCACGTTTCTTAATTTCATCAAAAATAGCTGGAATTAAAATTTTCAAATATGTCCCTTTCATACCAAGAGAACGACTTTCAATAATTCCTGCACTTTCCAATTTGCGTAGAGCGTTTACAATTACAGAGCGAGTAATTCCGATTCGATCCGCAATAACAGAGGCTGTTAGTTGTCCCTCATTGCCGTTTAACTCTCCCAAAATGGCAGCTACAGCCTTCATTTCAGAATAGGATAGTGTGTTGACTGCCATATTAACTGCTGCACGACGGCGAATATTTTTTTCATCTTCTTCCCGCTGAAAATTCAACAGTTGAATTCCTACGACAGTTGCTGCAATTTCTACTAAGATCAAATCGTTATCATTAAATTGCTCATTGTTTCTCCAAATAATCAACGAGCCAAAACGAATACCAGTCACATGGATAGGAGCAATGGTTGTTAAACCATTTGGATAGAGCCCACGAGATTCAACAGGAATTGCTGTTAATTCACTCTCAACAGGAAGGTTCACTTGGGTGTCATATACTTGTGCTATCGCTTTGACATATTCTGTTGGATATTGCTTTTTGATATAAAACTCCTCAACACGATCATTGTTGGTCTTGTAGTTCATATGATAGCCTAAAATTTCACCCTCACTATTGATGATACACGTGTTACAATCAATAATAGCTGATAAATGATCTGCAATGGCGTTATATGGTAATTCTTCCGCCAATTTTTCCTCAGAACGCTTCAAAATAGAAGTGATATCCCGAGTTTTTTCTAATAATGTTGTCATAGTTTCCTCTTTACTCTGTAATTGCTTTCAGTATAGCAAAATTTAAGCAAAATTTCAACAATTATCAGAAAATTTACTACTGCTAGACAATTTTATATTTAGAATAAATAGTTAAAACAATTTGTTCTAAATGGGTCGTTTTGCTTGGAAAGTTGATAAGACTTGTTTAACATGTTAATGGTTCTTATTGGAACGATCAAAGATAGCAATTAGAAGCACAGCTCCTAAAACGGATGGAATGACAGACATACCAGCTAGTTGAGGCCCCCAGTTGTCGAATAATAGCTCTCCAACCCATGAACCTGCCAATCCTAATAGAATATTGCCAAAGCAACCTCTACGATCGGTAGATGAAGTGAGTGCTCCTGCAATAAGACCAATAATAGCTCCTGTAATCATACTTGAAATCATCATTTTTCCTTTCATTAATCATTTTGTGATATACAAAATGAGACTGGTTAGCCAGCCTCATTAGACATCGTCATATTAGATAGCCCACTCACCGTCTCGGAAGATTGGGACACGTGTACCATCTTCACGAATGCCATCTATGTTCATTTTATTTGAACCGATCATGAAGTCCACGTGGACATCTGAACGGTTGAGTCCAGCTTCCTTAAGTTCTTCTTGGCTCATTTCTGTTCCACCTTCGATAGAGAAAGCATAGGCAGATCCGATAGCCAAGTGATTAGAAGCATTCTCGTCAAATAAGGTATTAAAGAAAGTCACTCCTGATTGAGAAATAGGGCTTTTATCTGGCACTAGAGCTATTTCGCCTAAAGCACGAGCACCATCATTGTCGAAGACTAGCTTTTTCATGACCTCTTCCCCTTTTTCAGCTGTTACCTCAACAATTTCACCATCTTTAAAGGTCACTTTGATTCCTTCAATAATGTTTCCATTGTAGCTGAGCGGTTTTGTAGAGGTTACATAACCATCTGCTACACGATAATCTGGCGCTGTAAAGACTTCTTCTGTTGGCATATTAGCAATGAAGTTTTCCCCTTGAGAATTGACAGATCCAGCTGCTTCCCATAAATGATTTTTTGGCATACCAAGGATAAGGTCTGTACCAGGAGCAGTATAGTGCAACTTGACAAATTGTTCTTTGTTGAGAACTTCTGCCTTGGATACTAGACGTTCTTGGTGTTCAGCCCAAGCTTTGATTGGGTCTTCTTCATAGATACGACAAGTCTTGAAAATTTGATCCCACAGAAGATCAATCGCTTCTTCATCGGATTGAGCATCTGGGAAGACTTTTTTGGCCCACTCCAAACCAGCAGCAGCACCGAGCGTCCAACTCAACTTGTTAGCTTGAGTTGCTTGACGCATTGGATTAAGAGCTTGACTAAGTGCGCGAGCATTACGTGATAATTTTTCTGGGTCTACTCCATCATAAGCTCCTGGATCTTCCGAAAGGATAACTAAACGGCTTGCTTTGCGTTCCAAAAGATAGTTCATCTCTGTGATGCGTTGAGGATGTACTTGCTCTAAGAGCTCAACATCTACATTGACCAATCGCTCACGAGCAATAACTTCATCTATCCAGTTGACTAGAACTTCTTTTGCTCCATAAGCATATGCCTCTTTTACAATTAAGCGTGCTAATTCAGCTTGATCCACGCTAACAGTTACTTGTACGGTATGTCCTTTTTGTACATTGATACCTGTTGATACTAAGAGTTTTGCATATTTTGCAAGGTTTTCTTTGAAATTTGGTAATACCATTTTTTCCTCCTTTGAAACATTATACTAGAATAGTATATCATATATTTGTAAGTTACACAGACAAAAACTTTTCATGGTAATATATGGTTACACTATGATGAGAAGCTGAAATTATATATCATAGTTTACTATAATGGTCTTTTATTTGGAATACCAGCCTTACGTGGAAACTTGTTAGGAGTTTCTTTTTTCTTTTCAACAATTGTTATTGTTCGTGGGTCACCGTTTGGTAATACATAGTCATGATTATGGATGACTTTAGCAAATAGTGAATGCAAAGCATGTTGAGCTTCTGCCAACTCATCTTCGGCACTAGAAGCTTTTAGGGCAATTAGCTTTCCATTGGTTTTTAGATATGGGATGGTTAATTCAGCTAAAATTTGCATTCGAGCAACAGCGCGAGCCGTAACGATATCAAATTGTGCTCGGAAGTTTTTGTCATGCGCAAATTCTTCGGCTCGACCGTGGTAAAATTGAACGTTTTCCAATTCCAGCTCTTCTGAGAGTAAGTGTAAGAATTTGATTCGTTTGTTCAATGAGTCAATAATGCTGATTTTCAGTTGAGGATACAATATTTTCATCGGTAAGCTTGGAAAACCAGCGCCAGCTCCAATATCTAATAAGTGCAACGGTTCGTTTGGAATACATCCTTGAAGAATTGGAGCAATAGAATCGTAGAAATGCTTGAGATAAACCTCGTTTTCTTCAACGATGGCGGTTAGATTTATTTTTTGGTTCCACTCAATGAGTAGTTGAAAATAGCGATGGAATTGTTGTTTTTGCTTTTCTGTTAATTGGATATTATGATCCAGCAAATGCTTGTAAAATAATTCAGGTTTCATAATCTTATCTTATCATAATTTGAGCAAAAGGAAAAACCAGAAGAGTCTGGTTTTTTCTTTATTGTCCCTCGGATTGACTTGGTGTGGTAGCTGTACCTGTTTCTGTTGATGAATTTGTAGTTGATGTACTTGAAGAACTCGTAGTAGATTGTGTATTTTCGCTAGAACTAGATGTTATTGTACTAGAGCTACTAGTACTTGAGTTAGTATAGGTAGTGTAAGCATTCGATAATGAGCGACTACCTTTTAAATAATAATTTGAACCATAGCGTACTAAATTTTCTGGAACATCCCAGTCGACAGCTGTATAATCAGAATGCATGAAAAGCATCATATTGTGATAGACATCGGTTGCAATTCGCATACTATTATCAAGAATAGGAGTCATACGATTAGTATAGCCGGTCCAAACAGCCATTGCATATTGACTTGAATACCCTACGAAGTTTTCATCGGGAACAACCATATAACTATAATTAGCTTCTGGGTTAGTGGCTAAAATAGTATCTGTCTCACTGTCTGTATAGTTTGATGTTCCCGTCTTACCAGCCATAGGAACACCGCTGACGGATGCATTTAGTCCGTAGCCGTAAGACATGACTGCCTTCATCATGTCTGTCATCATATAGGCAGTCTCCTCAGTCATAACGCGAGTGCCTTGAGGTTCGTATTCTGTTACTGTTCCATCACTAAAGACAATTTTGTGTACGTACTGAGGTGCATAATAAATACCACCATTAGCAAATGCAGCGTAGGCAGCGGCCATTTTTTCACTACTTGCACCATATTGACGACTTGTATCTGATGTGTTGCTAGAAATCGCGTTTGAGTAGTGAATATCTGGGTAATTGATTCCAACACTGTTTAGGAATGCTAAAGATTTTTCCAAACCAGTAGCTTCAAGTGCTTTGACAGCTGTTACATTTCGAGAATACTGAATGGCTGTCTTGACCGATATATTTCCAAAGTACTGTTTATCCCAGTTGTTTACAGGAATACTTGTTCCAGGATAGTTATAAGGGCCATCTAAAATTAAATCGGCAGTAGAGGCATAGACACCATTTTCAAATGCAGGTGCATAGTCAGTGATAGGCTTCATGGTTGAGCCGAAATCACGATTAGTTTCAACAGCTTGGTTAATACCGAATGATACATTTGTTGGTTGATTTCGACCGCCTAATTGGGCGACTACTTTACCATTTGAGACATCAACAACAGTAGATGCGACTTGCATGAGTTCATCTGGGTAGTTGACATACATATCCGTATTATAAATGTTCCATAATTGTTGCTGTGCTGCTGGGTCAACGTTTGTATAAACATCCATTCCTGTTGTGAGTAAGTTATAACCTGTTTTTGTTTCTACTTCTTCCACAACTTGTTTGAGATAGTTGTCCATATAAGTTGGATAAGCTGCTGCATTTGATAGAGGTTGTAGACCATCGGTTACAGGAACTAGAAGAGCCTGCTCATATTGTGCATTGTCAATATACTTTTCCTCTAACATTTCTCCTAATACTAGGTCTCGTCGAGTTTTTGCTTCTTCTGGGTTCGTATAGGGGTCATACTGATTGGGAGCCTGAGGCATGCCAGCAAGTAAGGCGAGTTGAGGCAGGGATAATTCTTTTAATTCCTTACCATAGAAAGAGAGAGCAGCCGTTTTCATACCGTAGTTACCATTTGACATATAGACTTTATTGATGTAATAAGTCAGTATTTCTTGTTTGGTATTTCGGCGCTCCAATTGAGTAGCAAGCCAAGCCTCTTGGATTTTCCGTTTTAAGTTTTGGTCTTTAATAGACGTTGAAAAATAAGCTAATTTTATAAATTGCTGATCAAGTGTAGACCCTCCCTGAAGATTTCCACCTGTTAAGTTGTTTAAAAGAGATCCAGCAATCCGAATGACATCAACTCCTTTGTGATTGAAAAAGCGTTTGTCTTCAATGGCAACAATCGCATTGACTAGCTCCGTCGGAATTTCATCTGTTTTAGCGTTGGAACGTTTTTCAGCACCTAAATCTGCAATAAGATTTCCGTCTTTATCATAAATTTTGCTAGAGACAGTTGCTGTTAAGGATTCTTCTGTCAGCTTAGGAGCTCCTTGAATATAATAAATAATTAAAGCAGTTCCAGATAATATGGCGATAATAGCCCCAATCAGAAGAAAATTTGCTATAACGATCAAAGATTTTTTAAGAGTTGTAGTTTTCAAAAGAGTCACCACCTAATAATTTTTTTTCAACAATTTCGAGATAAGGTATACTAGGAAAAGCTCCCATTTGAAGTTCAAAACCATATTGTCGAATGAATGATAATGGCATTGATTTTTTTCCCACTTCCATCTGATAGAAGTCAATCAAATGGTTTGCTGGTAAGAGATACGTTTCTTTCAATGTTGAAAAGTGAAGAAGAACAAAGCAAATCCCCCCTTGCTCGATGACCTGTTGCATGTGCTTAATCTGATGAGCATGAAAGTTTTTCATAGGCATGGAAGTTTTCTGACGTGTTTCTTTGGCTTCAAAGTCAATATAATGCTTTTTGAAAACACCAGAATAGTCGGTCGTAGATGCTTGACGAAAATAAGCTTCCACAATTTTGGCTCGACTTCGTCTAGGATAGTCAACTTTCACAATTTGAACAGGAGTTGGTTTTTTATGGATAACAGCTATTCCATTGGTTAAATAATATTGATTACTATCGTTAATAGCTGCTTCAAAAGACATGCCACGATTAGCAAAATCAATGTGTTTAGATAAGGCAGCTCTCGTTCTACTGTGCTTGCTAACAATCTTATGGGGATAATTGACCATAGAACTCCTTCTTGATAAAATAAATATCAGCATATTATACCACAATTAGTGAAAAGAGTACAAGAAATGCGTAATAAAAGCCTTTTGATAGTAGGGTATAGAGATACTAATCTGGGAATTTTCTCAGATAAGGATCGGCGTTTGAAAATTATAAAACAAGCGATTCGAAGAGATATAATCCGTTTTTTAGATGAAGGAATTAGCTGGTTTGTGTTTACTGGTAATCTTGGTTTTGAATATTGGTGTTTGGAAGTGTTGGGGGAATTAAAACAAGAAGGTTACGATCTTCAAATTGCGACTATTTTTATGTTTGAACACCACGGTGAGCGTTGGAAAGAAGTCAATCAAGTAAAATTAGCGCATTTTAAACAGGTTGATTTTGTAAAATATATCTATCCACGCTATGAAACTGCTAGTCAATTTAGTCAGTATAATCAGTTCTTGTTAGATAATACGACAGGTATTTACATTTTTTATGATCCTGAAAATGAAACCAACTTGAAATATTTGTATTACATGGTTTTAAAAAAAGAGGAATATAATCAAAAGAGACTAACCTTTGAAGAACTAAATGAGGTGGCAGAAAATTTTTCAAATTCCGAGTGATTTGACTTGATTTTTACCTGTTTTTTTTAATATAATAGAACTAGTGATGTTTTAGATTGGGGAGAGAGAAATGGCGAGTATTAAATTTACAACAAAAGATATCTTTGAACAAGATTTTAAAGTTGGTTTTCGAGGATATGACCAAGATGAAGTAAATGATTTTCTGGATGAAATTATGAAAGACTATGATGCCTACGAGGCAATCATTAAGGAGTTAAAAGGCGAGATTGCTCGTTTGAAGGCACAAGTAGCAAATGCTCCTAAGTCAAATCTTGTTGCTGAAGAGTCAAATGATGTACTTCGGACAGAGCGTGTTTCTTCTGCAACGAACTTTGATATTCTTAGACGTCTTAATCGTTTGGAAAAAGAAGTTTTTGGAAAGCAGATTGTTCAAGATTAATGAAGAGAACATGTGCAATTTTTGGATAATCGCATGGTAGAGAATGGTTAAACAGCATCTATCATGAGGAAAGTCCATGCTAGCACCAGCTGTGATGCTGGTAGTGTTTGTGCTAGGCGAACAAATAAGCCTAGGGACGTTTTTGACGTTACGGCGGTCAAAATAGCTACGTCTTTGGATATGCTAGAGTAGACCTGAAAGTGCCACAGTGACGAAGTTTTTATGGAAACGTAAAAAATGGAACGCGGTAAACCCCTCAAGCTAGCAACCCAAACTTTGGTCGGGGCATGGGATGGATGGAAACGAACAAAAATCCTGACTGCAATTGCAGTAGACAGATGATTATCGAAGGTGGTAGGACCTAGTATCACCGGAACAAAACATGGCTTATAGAAAATTGCATAAAATAGGTGGCTAGCTTTGCTAGCTTTTATTGTAGAGGAAAAAGATGAAAAAAGAATTTGAAATAATAGCGACGGCAGCTGCCGGTTTAGAAGCAGTTGTTGGGCGTGAGATTCGTGGTCTGGGATATGAATGCAACATTGAAAATGGACGTGTTCGGTTTAGGGGCAATCTTTCTGCTATCATTGAGACGAATCTATGGTTGCGTTCGGCGGATCGAATTAAGTTAGTTGTTGGACAGTTTCCTGCTCGAACTTTTGAAGAGCTGTTTCAAGGAGTTTTTGGTTTGGATTGGGAAAACTATTTACCTCTAGGCTGTCGTTTTCCTATTTCAAAAGCTAAGTGTGTTAAATCAACATTGCACAATGAACCTAGTGTACAGGCTATTTCGAAAAAAGCTGTTGTGAAAAAATTACAGAAGTATTTTTCTCGTCCAGAAAACGTTCCTTTGCAAGAAGTTGGAGCAGAATTTAAGATTGAAGTATCCATCTGGAAAGATATGGTCACGGTGATGATTGATACGACAGGGTCTAGTTTATTTAAACGTGGTTACCGTATAGAAAAAGGAGGTGCTCCGATTAAAGAAAATATGGCCGCAGCTATCTTACAATTATCGAATTGGTATCCAGATAAGCCCTTGGTTGATCCTACCTGTGGATCGGGAACTTTTTGCATTGAAGCGGCTATGTTGGCTAGGAATATTGCCCCGGGTTTGAACCGTCATTTCTCATTTGAGGAGTGGCCATGGGTAGACGAACAACTTGTTATTGAAGCAAGAGAAAAAGCTCAGGCTGCTATCAAACAGGATTTGACATTAGATATTTCTGGTTATGACATTGATGCACGTATGGTAGACATTGCTAAGAAGAATGCTTTTGCAGCTGGTGTAGAAAAAGACATTGTGTTTAAGCAGATGCGTCTCCAAGATTTACGGACAAATAAAGTGAATGGAGTCCTCATTTCAAATCCCCCCTATGGAGAGCGACTGTTGGATGATGAAGCGATTGTGTTATTGTATAAAGAAATGGGACAAACGTTTGAGCCACTAAAAACATGGTCTAAATTTATTTT
Organism: Streptococcus suis; assembly: GCA_029593505.1. Taxonomy (GTDB): domain Bacteria; phylum Bacillota; class Bacilli; order Lactobacillales; family Streptococcaceae; genus Streptococcus; species Streptococcus suis_AG. The sequence continues at coordinate 17,463 of JAKTNI010000009.1, read as the reverse complement.
GACGAGCGATGAACAGTTTGAAAACCGATTTGGTCACAAAGCGGATAAAAAACGAAAATTGTATAATGGTACATTGAAGGTAGATCTCTATCAATTTTTCGGTCAACGTGTAAAACGTCAGGTGTAAGAAGAACAGTAATAGGAGAAAGTTGTGGGAGAAAAAAATAAAAATCATCTTCCTTTAGATGAAGAAAAAGTTTTAGATTTTCAAATAGCGAAAGATTTGACAATTGAAGAAGCGGTTAAAAAGCATAAAGAGATTGAAGCAGGTGTGACTGAAGAAGATGGTGTTTTAGATCGTTATATTAAGCAACATCGTGAAGAAATTGAGTCGCAAAAATTTGAAACAAAGAGTTACCAAGCTCCCATAGTTGATTCAAACCTCACGGAATCGCTGGAGGCGAATGAACCATCAACGGAAGTTGTAGCTGAAACAGAGCTGTTGGAAGAGACTATTGTCGCAGGAGTTTCTCCTCTTGATATAGAAGATACTGTAGAACAGGAAGCTGATTTGGTATCAGTTGCTGAGGAGGATGTTGAGGAAGGTAGAAAGAAAAACTTCTATTTTGGATTTGGAGTATTTGGTGCTGTTCTATTATTGATTGGTATCGTGGCTTCTGCTTTTGTTTGGTTTCAGTCTGTGAATCAGTCAACTAAAACAACTGCTAGCAGCACTAGTCAGACTTTATCTTCTACATCAGTTAGTTCAAAGGATACTGCTATGGATTCTTTTGAACAACTTTATAAAAGTTTCTTTACTGATACTAGCTTGACAAAATTGAAAAATTCAGAGTTTGGAAAACTGGCAGAGTTAAAAACTTTTTTAGAAAAACTGGACAAGAATTCAGATAACTATAAGAAAGCTAAAGAGCAGTATGATACGTTGGAGAAAGCAATTGCTGCTATTCAAACGATCAATAGTCAATTTGATAAAGCAGTTGTATCAGATGGTGAATTGGACACAACCGCAACTGTCAAAACAGATGCAACTCTTTCAGCAATTAAAACTGGCATCACTTCAGTAGATAGTTTATTGGCTTCTGTTGTGAATTTTGGTCGTTCGCAACAAGAAAAAGCTCAAGCAACAGCTGTGGTAACAGCTACAAGTTCGGACAATGGTCAGAGTGTGGAGAGTACTTCAGCACAAGAAAGCGTGTCTGTATCTGCGATGGCTTCAAGTGATGTGAAGGGAGCTTCGGTAGACTTTGGTATATCTGTTCCACCTGGAGTAGTACTGCAACGAGAGTTGAGCCGTGTTCCGTATGACCAAACTGTGATTGATGACACAGCTAATACCGCATGGACATTTACTCCTGGTATTTTTGAAAATATTATTGCTGTTTCCCAACAAAGAGGCTACATCACCGGAAATCAATTTATCCTAGAGAAAGTCAATGTTATCAATGGTAATGGCTACTATAATATGTTTAAACCAGATGGAACGTACTTATTCTCTATCAATTGCAAAACAGGCTACTTTGTTGGAAACGGTGCAGGTTATGCAGATGCACTGGATTATTAAAGTTCATAGCTGACTTGTGAGAGATGTATGAGATACAAAAAAACTCTTGGATAATACCGACAATGGTATTATCCAAGAGTTTTTTTGTATCAGTATCCTTTAGAAACGGCATTAAATTAGCTTTCGGTCAAATGCATCGGTTGATATTCCCTGAGATAAGATGAGTTTTGCCCATTCCTTAGCAGAGTGGAGGCTATGATCTTTATAATTACCACACGATTCAATGGTAGTACCTGGTACATCCTCCCAAGAAATAGCAGTTGCAATTTCTTCCAGGCTTGATTTGATGATTTGAGCAATTGTTGTGGGTGATGGATTTCCCCAGACAATCATATGAAACCCGGTACGGCAACCGAATGGAGAACAGTCGATAAGTCCTTCCATTCTTTGACGAATGAGTTTAGCAAGAAGATGTTCAATTGTATGCAACCCTGCTGTATCTATAGCATTTTTGTTAGGTTGGATGAGTCGAATATCAAAGTTGGTGATGATATCTCCTTTGGGTCCACTCTCTTCGGAAATCAGGCGAATATAGGGTGCTTTTACAATGGTATGATCGAGTTCAAAACTTTCAACAATAACTTCTTTTTTCATAGTTTCCTCCAATGTTATACTGACATCATTATATCATATTTGTCAATTTAGAATTGTGAAATCGTTTCAAATATGATAGAATAGGTACAGATTTTGTAAAAATCAAATTATAAAAAAGAGGTAGAAATATGGGCGTTATTGCAATAGTAGTAGCTCTTGTTTCTGCTATCATTGGTTTAGTATTAGGTTACTTTGCCATTTCTTTGAAGATGAAATCTGCAAAAGAAACTGCAGAATTGACACTTTTAAATGCGGAACAAGAAGCTAGTAATGTTCGTGGTAGAGCAGAAGAGCAGGCTGAGGTGATATTGAAAACAGCCGAACGCGACTGTAAGACCTTGAAAAAAGAATTGCTCTTGGAAGCTAAGGAAGAAGCTCGAAAATACCGAGAAGAAATAGCAGAAGAATTTAAGTCAGAACGTCAAGAATTGAAACAAATTGAATCACGTCTAACAGAACGTGCAAGTAATTTGGATCGAAAAGATGACAATTTGGTCAATAAAGAAAAAGCTTTGGAGCAAAAAGAACAAAGCTTAGTCGACCGATCTAAACATATTGATGAGCGTGAACAAGAAGTTGCCAAATTGGAAGAACAAAAAGCGCTAGAATTGGAACGTGTAGCAGCGCTTAGTCAAGAAGAAGCAAAAGAGCTTATCTTGGCAGATACACGGGATAAGTTGAGTCATGAAGTAGCAACTCGTATTAAGGAAGCTGAGCGAGAAGTCAAAGAGCGATCAGATAAGATGGCTAAAGATTTATTGGCTCAAGCGATGCAACGCATTTCGGGTGAATACGTAGCTGAGCAAACAATTACATCAGTTCACTTACCAGATGATGGGATGAAGGGACGTATTATTGGTCGTGAAGGTCGCAATATTCGAACCTTTGAAAGTTTGACGGGAATTGATGTTATTATTGATGATACACCAGAAGTAGTAGTGCTTTCAGGTTTTGATCCAATTCGTCGTGAGATTGCTCGAATGACGATGGAGACTCTTCTTCAGGATGGTCGTATTCATCCTGCTAGGATTGAGGAATTAGTTGAGAAGCATCGTGTAGAAATGGATAATCGTATTCGTGAATATGGTGAAGCTGCAGCTTATGAAGTTGGTGCTCCAAATCTTCATCCTGATTTAATTAAGATCATGGGTCGTTTGCATTTCCGTACATCTTATGGACAAAACGTTCTTCGTCATTCTGTTGAGGTTGCTAAATTATCAGGTGTTCTGGCAGCTGAGTTGGGTGAAAATGTTTCCTTGGCTCGTCGAGCAGGATTCTTACATGATATTGGCAAGGCTATTGATAGAGAAGTTGATGGTAGCCACGTTGAAATTGGAACAGAATTGGCTAAGAAATACAAAGAAAATCCAGTTGTCATTAATACCATTGCAAGTCACCATGGTGATGTTGAAGCGACAAGTACCATTGCAGTGATTGTTGCAGCAGCAGATGCTCTTAGTGCAGCTCGTCCGGGTTCTCGTCGCGAGTCAATGGAAGCTTATATCAAACGCTTGCAAGATTTGGAAGAAATTGCAAATAGTTTTGACGGTATCAAGCAATCCTACGCTATTCAAGCTGGGCGTGAAGTACGAATTATTGTTCATCCAAATAAGATTAGCGATGATAAGATTACCATTTTAGCTCATGATGTACGTGAAAAAATCGAAAATAATTTAGATTATCCAGGAAATATCAAGATTACCGTTATTCGTGAGACAAGAGCAACAGATGTTGCAAAATAATATAAATCATTTTATACCTTGAAAGTATGATTATTCATCTGATTTTCGAGGTATTTTTTTATACCAAGATAGATGGTATGTATTCTTACCATACATAGCAAGAATAGAAACACATTTCTCTTGTCTAAAAATCAGTTGAAATTCCCGTTAAATTTTGTTACACTAGTGTGAAAGAATGTAAAGGAGCTATCATGAAAGAGCGAGGCTTACTCATCGTGTTTTCGGGTCCATCAGGAGTTGGTAAAGGAACTGTTCGAAAAGAAATCTTTGAAAGTTCGGATAATAAATTTGAATACTCTGTTTCTATGACGACGCGACCTCAACGACCAGGAGAGGTTGATGGTGTAGATTATTTCTTCCGGAGTCGAGAAGAGTTTGAAGAATTGATTCGTCAGGGACAAATGCTAGAGTATGCTGAGTATGTTGGAAATTATTATGGTACTCCACTAACTTATGTGAATGAAACTTTAGACAAGGGAATTGATGTTTTCCTAGAAATTGAAGTTCAAGGTGCTCTTCAGGTGAAGAAAAAGGTGCCAGATGGTGTCTTTATTTTCTTGACACCACCTGATTTGGAAGAATTACAAGAGCGTTTGATTGGTCGTGGAACAGATAGCGAAGAAGTTATTCGTCAACGCGTTGAACGTGCCAAAGAAGAAATTGCATTGATGCGTGAATATGACTATGCAGTCGTGAATGATGAGGTTCCTTTGGCTGCTGAACGTGTTAAACGCATTATTGAAGCAGAACACTTCCGAGTAGATCGTGTTATTGGTCGTTATGACGAAATGGTCCGCGAACAAGTAGTAAAACGATAAAAGAAAGAAAAGAGATTATTATATATGATGTTAAAACCTTCAATTGATACCTTGTTGGACAAGGTGCCTTCCAAGTATTCTCTAGTTATTTTGGAAGCTAAACGTGCTCACGAGTTAGAAGCAGGCGCAAAACCTACACAAGAGTTTACTTCTGTAAAATCAACTCTTAGAGCTTTGGAAGAAATTGAATCTGGTAATGTAGTGATTCATCCAGATCCAGAAGCTAAACGTGAAGCAGTTCGCCGTCGTGCAGAAGAAGCTAAACGTTTAGCAGAGGAAGAAGAGCGTAAGATTAAAGCTCAAATCGCCAAAGAAAAAGAAGATGGTGAAAAAATTTAAAGTGAAAACTCGGTTGGTTTCTCCATCCGGGTTTCTTTTCACTATGAAGGCAAATGATTTTAGAATGATTGTGTTAATTCTCTAGTTTTAGTATTGTTTTTGAGATAGAAAAGTGAGGGAGTATGTTAGCAAAGGTTATCGTAGATGTACCACTGATGCAGACAGATCAGACATATTCATACATTGTTCCACAAGAATTGGAAGATAGTATGCTTATCGGTATTCGGGTACATGTTCCCTTTGGTAAGGGAAATCGCTTGATTCAAGGAATCGTTTTAGACTTGGAAGCAGGTGATCATAGTCAGCAACATGAATTAAAATCAATTGTAGAGGTCTTAGATTACACACCTGTGCTGGGTCAAGAACAGTTTTGGCTTGCTGAACAAATGAGACGGTCGGTATTTTCTTATAAAATCAGTTTGTTAAAAGCTATGTTACCAAATTTACTCAATTCTACCTATGATAAATTGTTGCGACCAAGTCAGAGTTTGCAAATGGCAGAGCGATCTAGTCTTTTTGGAGATAAGGATGAGATTCGGTTTTCAGACTTAGATTTAGAGCAACAAGCAAGAGTGATGCGATTAGTCCAAGCCGGAAAACTCTTAGTAGATTATGTTGCTAAGGATCGGAAGCAAATTAAAACAGAAAAATGGTACAGGGTTTGTCTGGACAAGTTGGTAACAGCGGAAATCAGTAATCGAGCTAAGAAACGCCAACAATTAAAGAAATTTTTGCTAGATAATCCAACAGAACAACCCTTATCTGTATTAAAATCTGATTTTTCGGCAGATATACTTCGTTATTTTACAGATAGAGGTTATATAGAGATATGGGAAGAAGAAATTTCACGAACTCAAAAGCTATTTGACAAAGTGACTCAAACGACGCCTTTGAAACTGAATGCAGAGCAAACGATTGCTGTAAAAGAGATTGTTTCTACTATCGGTCATAGTAGTCAGACTTATTTGTTGCAAGGAGTGACTGGTTCTGGTAAGACGGAAGTTTATCTTCAAGTGATTGATCGCGTTTTACAAATGGGTAAGACAGCGATTATGTTGGTTCCTGAAATTTCGCTAACTCCTCAAATGACTAGTCGCTTTATTTCACGGTTCGGTCAGAAAGTAGCGATTCTTCATTCGGGTTTATCAGACGGAGAAAAGTATGATGAATGGCGTAAAATTGAACGAGGAGAGGCACAGGTTGTTGTTGGAGCTAGATCTGCTATTTTTGCTCCGTTAAAACAGATTGGAGCTATCATTATTGATGAGGAACATGAGGCGACCTATAAGCAAGATAGTAATCCTCGTTACCATGCTCGTGATGTTGCCAAACTGCGAGCAGAGTATCATCAAGCTGTTTTAGTGTTAGGATCGGCTACTCCTAGTCTTGAAACGCGTGCCCGTGCTAGTCGAGGAGTATACGGTAGATTAACCTTAAATCAACGTGCGAATCCTTTGGCAAGGATACCAGATGTGCAGGTGGTTGATTTTCGTGACTATATTGGACAGCAAGAAATGAGTAATTTTACTCCAGTATTACTTGAGAAAATAAAGGAAAAATTAGCTAAAAAAGAGCAAGTGGTTCTGATGTTGAACCGTAGAGGGTATTCTTCTTTTATGATGTGTCGTGACTGTGGAGAAGTCGATCAATGCCCTAATTGTGATATTTCTCTTACTCTTCATATGGATACGCGTAGTTTAAATTGCCATTATTGTGGTTTTCAAAAGGCTATTCTCCGAATGTGTCCTAATTGCAATAGTACATCCATTCGTTATTATGGAACAGGAACTCAGAAAGCTTATGATGAGTTGCAGGAATCATTACCGGAGGCTCGTATTTTTAGAATGGATGTGGATACGACTAAGAAAAAAGGCTCCTATGAGACAGTATTAGAAGCTTTTGGTCGTGGAGAAGCTGATATTTTGCTAGGTACACAGATGATTGCTAAGGGATTGGACTTTCCGAATGTTACGTTGGTGGGGGTTTTAAATGCAGATACAGCACTTCATTTGCCAGATTTCCGTTCTTCAGAACGTACTTTTCAATTACTAACTCAGGTTGCTGGTCGAGCTGGTCGAGCAGATAAAAAAGGAGAGGTGATTATTCAGACTTACAACCCTAATCATTACGCGATTCTTTTTGCTCAACATCAAGATTACGAAGGGTTTTATCGATATGAGATGGGAATTCGGAAACAGTTGAGTTATCCACCGTATTATTTTACAATTGGTTTGACAATATCACATCGGTCCGAGGAATTTGTCGTAAAAAAAGCTTATGAAATAGTCGCTTTTTTAAGAGAATATCTGACAGCAAATATTCAGATACTAGGACCGACCCCCAAACCAATTGCTAGGACACACAATCTTTACCATTATCAAATTTTTCTTAAATATCGTAAGGAAATACATATTGAAGAAGTCTTGAATCAGATACTGGATTGGACACAGGTCAGAGAAAATCAAGATATACGTTTGATTATTGACAATGAGCCGCAAAATATGATGTAAAATAGTTTTGGAAGGATAAAAAAGTTGAACTTTAAACTAGTTCATACAGAGAGGAAAACGAGTTCTTTAAAATGTTTGAGGAGTTCGTTTTACTCTCTTTTTGTCGAAAAGCCTTGAATAAAGGAAAAAATAAGGAAAAATGATATAATTAAAAGATAATATAACGAAGAATGATGTAGAAAGAATAAGAAATATGACAAAGTTGATTTTTATGGGAACGCCAGATTTTTCAGCAACGGTGTTAAGAGGCATTTTGTCTGATAATGCTTATGATGTTTTAGCAGTGGTCACTCAACCAGATAGAGCAGTTGGTCGTAAGAAAGTACTAAAAATGACACCCGTAAAGGAGCTGGCTTTAGCTTATGACATTCCAGTATACCAGCCAGAAAAATTGTCAGGAAGTCAGGAATTGGAAGAATTGATGGAATTAGGTGCAGATGGAGTTATCACAGCTGCTTTTGGTCAGTTTCTTCCGACAAAATTATTGCATTCCGTTGGATTCGCTGTTAATGTGCATGCTTCACTGCTGCCCAAATATCGTGGAGGAGCACCTATTCATTATGCTTTAATCAATGGTGATGAGCGTGCAGGTGTTACGATTATGGAAATGGTGAAGGAGATGGATGCAGGAGATATGATTTCCAGTAACAGTATCCCTATTGAAGAATCGGACAATGTTGGTACTCTCTTTGAAAAGTTAGCGATACTTGGTCGCGATTTATTGCTTGATACTTTACCAGATTATATTGGAGGGAGGTTGCAGCCAATCGCTCAAGACCATACAGCAGCAACTTTTTCTCCAACGATACAACCAGAACAGGAAATATTAGACTGGAGTCAGACAGCGCGTCAGCTATTTAATCATATTCGTGGAATGTATCCGTGGCCTGTTGCACATACCTACTGGCAAGGAGAACGTTTTAAAATTCAAGAAGCAGTAGAAGTGGATGCTTCAGGTCCTATTGGTCAAGTGATTGTCTGCAATAAAAAAGAGTTGGTAATTGCGACGGGAAAAGGAGCTCTTTCTTTAAAAACTGTGCAACCTGCTGGAAAACCTAAGATGAATATTGTGGATTTTTTAAATGGAGCCGGTCGAAATATCGAGGTAGGAGAACAATTTGGTAAATAGTAAACAAGAAACAGCCAGACAGGTTGCTTTGTCAGTAATTGAGCAAGTCTTTGATCAAAGAGCTTACTCTAATATTGCTCTCAACAAAGTGTTGGAGCAGTCTGCCTTATCTGTGCGAGATAAGGGGCTAGTAACTGAATTGGTATACGGAACTGTTTCTCGCAAGATCACTTTAGAATGGTATTTGGCTCATTTTATAGAAGATAGAGAGAAATTGGATAGCTGGGTCTATTATCTTCTGATGTTAAGTCTATATCAGTTGGTGTATTTGGATAAATTGCCTGCTCATGCTATTGTGAATGAAGCAGTCTCTATCGCCAAAAAAGCTAGAGGAGTGGACAAGTTTGTCAATGCTATTTTGCGGAAAATTAGTCAAGCGCAACTACCAGATCCTAGAGATATTAAGCGAAAGAATAAGCGGTTATCTGTTCAATATTCTGTGCCTGTGTGGCTGGTTCAAACCCTCATTGCAGAATACGGTGATGAGCGAGCGGAGAAGATTTTTCAAAGTCTTCATATACGGAATAAAGCCAGTGTTCGTGTCACAAATGTGGAGCACTTGGAGGAATTGGAACAGGCGTTAGGAGCAGAACGTTCTATTTTGTCACCAGTTGGACTTGTTGCACCGAATGGTCATTTTGCAGGAACAGATTATTTCAAAGAAGGACTAGTAACGATTCAAGATGAGACAAGTCAATTAGTAGCTCCAACTTTGCAAATTGAAGGTGGGGAATGTATATTAGATGCTTGTGCGGCTCCGGGTGGAAAGACTTGTCATATCGCTTCGTATTTAGAGAGGGGTAAAGTTATTGCACTTGATTTGCACGAACATAAATTGGCTCTCATTGAGGAAAATGCGCTTCGCTTAGGTGTGTCACATCGTATTGAAACGAAATGTTTGGATGCTAGTCGGACTCATGAAGTGTTTACTCCAGATACGTTTGATAAGATTTTGGTGGACGCTCCATGTTCAGGAATTGGATTAATACGTCGTAAGCCAGATATTCGGTATACGAAAGCAGCGATCGATTTTGATTCGTTAAAGACACTTCAGTTGCAAATATTGGATAGTGTTTGCCAAAGTCTCAAAATAGGTGGTATAATAACTTATAGTACCTGTACCATTATTGCTAAGGAAAATCAAGAAGTAGTTCAAGAATTTTTACAAGCTCATCCGAATTTTGAGCAAGTACCTGTGCAGCATGCGCAATCAGATATTATGGTGGATGGTTGTTTGTTGATTACACCAGAATTATATCAGACAGATGGTTTTTTCATCAGTCAATTAAGAAGAAAATCTTAGAATCAGAGGAGGACGTTGCTTGAGCAACGGAATAAAACTATGGAAATTGCATTATTAACGGATGTAGGACAGAAACGTTCAAACAATCAGGATTATATTAACCGCTATAAAAACCGTGCGGGAATTGATTTAGTTGTGTTAGCAGATGGTATGGGCGGACACCGTGCAGGTCATATTGCTAGTGAGATGGCTGCAACAGATTTAGGTGTGGCTTGGGTCGATACTCAGTTGATTACTTTGAATGATGTTCGTGAGTGGATGATTGAGATGATTGAAAAGGAAAATCAAAAGATTCACTCACTAGGGTTGACCGAAGAATATAAGGGAATGGGAACAACTCTTGAACTTGTAGTGGTGATTGATAATCAAATGATTTATGCTCACGTTGGAGATTCTAGAGTTGGTTTGATTCGAAATGGTGAGTACACCTGTTTAACCAATGATCATTCTCTAGTTGGGGCTTTGGTGCGTGCAGGTCAACTAACAGAAGAAGAAGCTTATCATCACCCTCAAAAAAATATTGTTACACAATCCATCGGTCAGGCAGATCCGATTGAAGCAGATATTGCTTTGAAAACACTAGAAGTCGGCGACTATGTGATGATGAATAGTGATGGTTTGACCAATATGGTATCGACAGAAGATATATTGGATATTGTATTGAGTGATGTTTCTCTTGAAAGTAAGGCAGAAACATTGATACGTTTTGCAAATAACGCAGGTGGTTTAGATAATATCACAGTTGGATTGCTCCATATTACAGAGGAGGCTAGGTAATGATTCAAATCGGTAAGATCTTTGCTGGACGTTATCGGATAGTTCGGCAAATTGGTCGAGGCGGTATGGCAGATGTTTACCTAGCAAAAGATTTGATTTTAGATGGAGAGGAAGTAGCTGTAAAAGTGCTTCGTACAAACTATCAAACCGATCAAATTGCTGTTCAGCGTTTCCAACGTGAAGCACGTGCTATGGCAGACCTTGATCATCCGAATATTGTTCGTATTTCGGATATTGGAGAGGAAGACGGTCAGCAATATCTTGCTATGGAATACGTTGATGGTCTCGACTTAAAACGTTACATTAAGGAACATGCTCCATTATCAAATGATGTTGCTGTACGCATTATGGGACAGATTTTGCTAGCGATGCGAATGGCTCATACTCGTGGCATCGTTCACCGTGACTTAAAACCACAAAATGTCATTTTGACATCTAGTGGAATAGCTAAGGTAACAGATTTTGGTATTGCAGTGGCCTTTGCGGAGACCAGTTTGACACAAACGAATTCGATGTTAGGTTCTGTACATTATTTGTCACCGGAACAAGCACGCGGTTCAAAGGCGACTATCCAGAGTGATATTTACGCAATGGGAGTAATGCTCTTTGAGATGCTAACAGGACGTATCCCTTATGATGGTGACAGTGCAGTGACCATTGCTTTACAACATTTTCAAAAACCGTTACCATCTATTCGAGAAGAAAATGCACAGGTACCTCAGGCCTTGGAAAATGTTGTATTGAAAGCTACAGCTAAAAAACTAACTGAGCGCTACAAATCAGTTGCAGAAATGTATGCAGATTTAGCGTCTTCTTTATCACCCTATCGCCGAAATGAGTCGCGTGTTGTATTGGAGGGGAACAAGGTCGACACCAAATCATTACCGAAACTTTCTCAAGCAACTATAGAAGAAAAACTACCAACAAATGCTGAAACTCCACAGAAAATGAATCAAGAACAATCTGTAGGAAAGAAGCCAGCTTCAAAGTTCGTGACAAAGCCAATTTCAAAACCTAAAAAAGGTATTCGCACACGTTATAAAGTATTGATTGGATCGATTTTCCTGACGATTGTGGCGTTTGTTTTACTGTTATATAATACTCCTCGGACAGTGACAGTACCCGATGTAACTGGCAAAACACTTGATGCAGCTCGAGAAATGATAGAGGTATCAGGTTTAGAAGTTGGCTCTGTTACAGAGGAGGCGATCAATGATGTACCAGAAGGAACAGTCATTAGAACCTCGCCAGCTGCTAATACGAGTAAGCGTGAAGGTAGCAAGGTAGACGTTGTTGTTGCCATGAATGCAGCACTTGTGATTCCGGACATTAGTAATCAAGCATCTGATGAAGCTCGCCAAGAGTTGGAAACACTAGGTTTTCGTGTCTCCATAAAAGAGGAGTATAGCGACAAAGTTGCTCAAGGCTATATTATTAAAACAGACCCAGGAATAGGAACCTCAGTAAAAAAAGGTAGTCAAATAACTTTAGTAGTCTCTAAAGGTGTAGCTCCACAACAGGTTCCCAATGTGATTGGAAAAAATCAAGATGCAGCAACTCAACTTTTGCAAGCAGCAGGTTTTTCTGTTGGAAGTGTTACTCAAGAATTTGATTCATCGGTGGCAGCAGGTTTGGTTATTCGTACAGATCCAGCGACTGGTACAGAAATAGAGAAGGGCTCAACGATTGCACTCGTTATTTCTAAAGGGAAAGAGTTAATTATGCCTGATTTGACATCTGGAAAATATACTTATTCTCAAGCACGTAGTCAGTTGCAGACTTTGGGTGTTAGTACAGAGAGTATTGAAAAACAGGAAGATAGAAGTTACCCTGCGACAACGAGTGATATTGTGATTGGTCAGTATCCTCCGGCTGGGACAACGATTGAGGGTACAGTTACGCTGTATGTTTCAGTTGCTTCTACTAGTACAACGACAAATTCGTCAACTAGCACTTCTTCTACAACGAATAGCAATGGACAATAAGGACAAAGGGGGGATTAATCCACCCTTTTTTCATACTTTAGATGGAGTTCTTTTGCTAAAAATTTGTTACAATAGTATCGAAAGGATGGAGAACATGAGAAAGGTTCAATTTTTCTTACTGATAGAGAGTATCATTTTTACGATCGCTTTGTTTGATGTTCTTGCCAATGAAGCCAGCCGAACGATGTTACTTTTTTCAGGTTTATTATTAGTAGTGTGGTATTATCAAGGAAGGAAACTCAATAGTATCTTATTGATGAGCTCATTTTTTCTGCTATGTTTAGTATTTGTTTTGAATCCTTTTTTTGTTATTGGAGTTCTACTGCTAGTTGTCTATATGCTGATTAACTTCTTTTCTCGCTATGAAAAAAGAAATCAGTACACTCATATTGTCTTTCAAGATCATTCGTTACAGGTTCAAAAAGATAAAAATAGATGGTTTGGAAACCATGATCACTCTCAAGATCATTTTGGTTTTGAAGATATCAATATTGTTCGTTTATTTGGAAATGATGTGGTGGATTTAGATAAGACAGTTCTAGTTGGAAGAGATAATATTGTTGTAATTCGTAAAACATTTGGTAGAACCAAAATTATTGTGCCTATTGATGTTGAGGTTTCGCTATCTGTATCTAGTGTTTATGGCCGTTCTTCTTTTCTAGGAGATTCCTATTGGGATTTGAGAAATGAGAGTATTGTTGTTTCTAGTCCAGATTATAGAGATTCGCATAAGCGTGTGAAAGTTGTTGTGAATAATATTCTAGGAGATGTGGAGGTTATTCGCGTATGAGAACACGCCTCTACATGCTGTTAGCTTGGATTGCAACTTTAATTGTTTTTGTTGTATTGGCTTCAATTCTCCCCTTGTTGCACTATTCTCTTTGGGATGTTTCGTTGTGGTTTTCAACAGAACAGTTGTTGTTTACGCTCATATTGTTGGTGATTGTGTTGACGTTGTTTTTGGCCGCTTTAGTTCAAACAGTGAGTGTAGCGTCTACTCAGATTATGCGGTCTAAGTTACAAGCTATATTAAAAAACAAAAGTATCCGAGCAGACACGGATAGTGATGAGTTGTTGTTGCAATTATCAGATAAAGTAAGAGGTCTGACACGTCAAGTTCAACTCATTGATAATCAAGATTTGGTAAAGAGAGAAGAAATTGTTGAGGGTGAACGTAAGCGAATTGCACGAGATTTGCATGATACCGTTAGTCAAGAATTATTCGCAACTAGTATGATTCTGTCTGGGTTATCATCGTCTATTGCTACTCTTTCACAAGAAGTTGTACAAGAACAATTGCTTTTGGTGAAAGAAATGATTGAATCAGCTCAGAGAGATTTACGGATTCTCCTATTACATTTGCGTCCAAGTGAATTAGAGGGAAAATCTCTGATTGAAGGTTTTGAAGTAATTCTACGTGAAGTAAGTGATAAGAGCAATATTATCGTTCATTTCCAACATGAAGTTGATGAGTTACCAACGTTGATTGAGGAACATCTGTTTCGGATTGCACAGGAGATTATTAGCAATACGTTGCGGCATGCTAAAGCAAAACATCTGGATGTGTATCTGATTCAAAAAGAAACAGAATTACAACTGAAAATGACAGATGATGGTATTGGTTTCCAAAAAGAAGCTGATGAGGAATTAAGTTATGGTTTGCAGAATATCCGTGAGCGAGTAGAGGACATGGCTGGGACGATTGCCATAAGAACTGCTCCAGACAAGGGAGTGGCCATTGATATTCGTGTCCCACTATTGAAAGGAAAAGAAGATGCATATGATTCGAGTACTGTTGGTTGATGACCATGAAATGGTTCGTCTAGGACTGAAGAGCTATTTGAATATACAAGCTGATATTGAAGTAGTTGCAGAGGCTAGAGATGGAGAAGAAGGAGTCATCAAGGCGTTGGAATATAAGCCTGATGTGATTGTGATGGACCTAGTTATGCCTAAAATAACGGGGATTGATGCAACTCTGACCTTGCTTAAAGAATGGCCTGAAGCCAAGATTGTTATTTTGACTTCGTATTTAGATAATGAAAAAATTTATCCTGTCTTAGAAGCCGGTGCGCGTGGTTATATGCTAAAAACTTCTAGCGCAGATGAAATTTTAACTGCGATTCGTAAGGTTGCGCGTGGGGAATTTGCTATTGAAACAGAGGTTGAAAAGAAGGTAGAGTATCATAAACGTCATCCAGAGTTGCATGAAGATTTGACCGCTCGTGAACGAGAAATCTTGACTTTATTAGCGAAAGGATATGATAACCAACGTATAGCTGATGAGTCCTTTATTTCCTTAAAGACTGTGAAAACACATGTTTCTAATATCTTATCTAAGCTAGCTGTCAGTGATCGTACGCAAGCAGTTGTTTACGCGTTTCAACATGGATTGGTAGCACAAGATGATCAATAATGATATAATGGTAATCAGTGAGTCGGAACGAGAGGTAAGTAAAATAGTATGGATGCAAAGTTAAAATACAAGGCTAAAAAAATCAAGATTGTTTTTTTTGATATAGACGATACCCTAAGACTTAAGACGACAGGTTATATGCCCCGGTCTATTCAACAGGTTTTTAGATCATTGAAAGAAAAAGGGATTTTGACAGGTATTGCTACAGGTCGTACTCCGTATGGTTTGGTTCCAGAAATTAAAAGTCTTCAGCCGGACTTTTTTGTTATGATAAATGGAGCTTACGTAGAAGATGCTAAAGGAAAGAATATTTATCATCAGCCGATGCCTCAAAAGTTGATAGAATCTGTTATTGACTGGACTACAGAGATCGGAATAGAATACGGTATGCTTGGTAGTCAAAAAGGTACTTTGTCTAGAAGAACGGATCGCATTAGTCAAGTGATGGACTTGATTTATGAAGATTTAGACACAAATCCTCTTTTTTATAAGGAAAATGATGTTTATCAATTATTAACATTTGAAAAAGATGGAGAAGAGGCAACCTTGCCTAGCCACTTACAGTCGGATTTACGTAGTATACGCTGGGATGCTATTTCGTCTGATATTGTTTTGAAACAATCATCAAAGGCTCTTGGTGTAGCTAAGGTTGTTGAAAAACTTGGCTTAAAACCTGAAAATGTCTTGGTGTTTGGTGATGGCTTGAATGATATTGAGTTATTTGATTATGCTGGCATTAGTATTGCAATGGGACATTCACATCCGGAATTGCAAAAACATGCTGACTATATTACAAAAAAAGTAGAAGAAGATGGCATTTTTGATGCCTTGGAGAAATTAGGTATGGTAGAAAAAGAAAAATATTTTCCGCAATTGGACTTGGTAAACGTTGAGGGACCTGTAGCTCGTATTCAGACTAATTATGGAGCATTAGTTGTAAAATTATTCCCGGAAATTGCTCCTAAGACGGTAGCCAATTTTGTTGCTCTGGCTAAAGATGGATACTATGATGGAGTTATTTTTCATCGCATTATCAAAGATTTTATGATTCAAGGAGGCGATCCAACAGGAACAGGTATGGGTGGAGAGTCTATTTATGGTGCGGCTTTTGAGGATGAGTTTTCAATGGAAGTGTTCAATCTTCGTGGA
Organism: Streptococcus suis; assembly: GCA_029593505.1. Taxonomy (GTDB): domain Bacteria; phylum Bacillota; class Bacilli; order Lactobacillales; family Streptococcaceae; genus Streptococcus; species Streptococcus suis_AG. Next base: position 1,179 of record JAKTNI010000009.1, on the reverse strand, counting down.
GCTTTATCAATGGCTAATGCTGGACCGAATACGAATGGAAGTCAATTTTTCATTGTTCAGAATCAGAACTTCCCTTATAATGCTAAGGAATTAGAGCGTGGAGGATGGCCAAAAGAGATTGCTGCTACCTATGTGGAACAGGGTGGTACGCCACATTTAGATCAGCGCCATACTGTATTTGGACACTTGTTTGATGAAGATTCGTTTAGTGTCTTGGATGCTATTGCTGCAGTTGATACAGATGCTGCGGATAGACCTAAAGAAGATGTTGTTATTGAGTCTATTGAAATAGAGGATTGAGATGAGAATTGGGGATAAAATCCAAGGAATTGTCACAGGTATTCAACCTTATGGAGCTTTTGTTCAATTAGAAAATGGAACGATAGGGCTGATTCATATCTCAGAAATCAAAACAGGTTTTGTAGATAATATTCATCACTATCTTACAATTGGACAAGAGATTATTGTGCAGGTTGTAGATGTAGACGAATACTCAAAAAAAGCTAGTTTGTCTATGCGTACTCTTGAAAGGGAACAACCAAAAGCTCCAGCTCATCGTCGTTTTACAAACGGTCGCACTAGAGCTGGTTTCACTCCGTTGGCTAAAAGCTTACCGAAGTGGATCAAAGAGGCTAAACAATATCTTGAGGAGCAGAAAGAAACTCAAAAGGAGAGATAATCCTACCGTTTATTTAGAAAGTAGAATATAAAAACTTTAGAATAGTATTCTAAAGTTCAGATTGAAGAAACGGTTCATTTTGGACAATTTTCTTCAGTCTTTTTTCTTTATGATGGACATAAGAAATTCTTATAAATATTGTAATATCAATGTTTATAAGAGTTTAATATCTTAGTATTTTACGTAAGTTTATTCCATTTTCAACATTTTTTAGGAGTTTTCATTGTATTGTTATTTGTTGACTAGTTTTTATAAATAGGACAAAAATGTCCTGTTGGTATATGCTTCTTTTCGATAAACTAATCTCATCAATAAAGGAGATTAGTTTATGGAATTTGAAAAAGTTTACGCCAGTGTTAAAGGGATTGTGCATAAAGCTCGTCATGATTTCTACATCACGTTATGGAAACGAGAAGATTGGGATCAAGAGGGTATGCTTATTTTATTTGAGTTGCTGGAAGCTCATCCTGATATAGTCAATGAGCAAGACAAACTATATT
>JAKTNI010000008.1 GCA_029593505.1 Streptococcus suis | reverse complement strand
CTGTACCCATGCCGAACACAGAAGTTAAGTCCTAGAACGCCTGAAGTAGTTGGGGGTTGCCCCCTGTGAGATACGGTAGTTGCTTAGCGAATAGGGAGTTTAGCTCAGCTGGGAGAGCATCTGCCTTACAAGCAGAGGGTCAGCGGTTCGATCCCGTTAACTCCCATAGGTCCCGTAGTGTAGCGGTTATCACGTCGCCCTGTCACGGCGAAGATCGCGGGTTCGATTCCCGTCGGGACCGTTAAAGTAGTTTCATTAGCTATTTTAATTGAATAAATCGACATTGATTTAGACTCGTTAGCTCAGTTGGTAGAGCAATTGACTTTTAATCAATGGGTCGCTGGTTCGAGCCCAGCACGAGTCATATGCGGGTTTGGCGGAATTGGCAGACGCACCAGATTTAGGATCTGGCGCTTTCGGGCGTGGGGGTTCAAGTCCCTTAACCCGCATAATGAAAAATAAGCCGGCTTAGCTCAGTTGGTAGAGCATCTGATTTGTAATCAGAGGGTCGCGTGTTCAAGTCATGTAGCCGGCATTGATAGGATTGCGAACGTAGTTCAGTGGTAGAACACCACCTTGCCAAGGTGGGGGTCGCGGGTTCGAATCCCGTCGTTCGCTTTAGTAGAGGCCGGGGTGGCGGAACTGGCAGACGCACAGGACTTAAAATCCTGCGATGGTAACATCGTACCGGTTCGATTCCGGTCCTCGGCATGAATTTTTATAGACGGCACCCTTAGCTCAACTGGATAGAGTACCTGACTACGAATCAGGCGGTTAGAGGTTCGAATCCTCTAGGGTGCATGACTCGCTTAATGGTGACGTTAGGGGAGCTTTATTTTTAATCATATCGGGAAGTAGCTCAGCTTGGTAGAGTACTTGGTTTGGGACCAAGGTGTCGCAGGTTCGAATCCTGTCTTCCCGATTAATTGATTGTATATTGGCGGTGTAGCTCAGCTGGCTAGAGCGTCCGGTTCATACCCGGGAGGTCGGGGGTTCGATCCCCTTCGCCGCTATTATTGCTGGACCTTTAGCTCAGCTGGTTAGAGCTCTCGGCTCATAACCGAGCGGTCGTAGGTTCAAGTCCTACAAGGTCCATATTAGGAGGATTACCCAAGTCCGGCTGAAGGGAACGGTCTTGAAAACCGTCAGGCGTGTAAAAGCGTGCGTGGGTTCGAATCCCACATCCTCCTTTACTACTGTCGCGGGATGGAGCAGCTCGGTAGCTCGTCGGGCTCATAACCCGAAGGTCGTAGGTTCAAATCCTGCTCCCGCAATTTTTACGTGGCTCGGTAGCTCAGTTGGTAGAGCAATGGATTGAAGCTCCATGTGTCGGCGGTTCGATTCCGTCTCGCGCCATTAGGTCCAAGTCTATCTTGGGCGCGTAGCTCAGATGGTTAGAGCGCACGCCTGATAAGCGTGAGGTCGGTGGTTCGATTCCACTCGTGCCCATTATATATAATGGAGAATTACTCAAGAGGCTGAAGAGGACGGTTTGCTAAATCGTTAGGTCGGGTAACTGGCGCAAGGGTTCGAATCCCTTATTCTCCGTACTAGTAAACGAGATTATCTTTTGATATTCTCGTTTTATTGTATCTTATTAGGAGGGACTTATGAATAAGTTATCAAAATTGATTGTTGCTATCTCCATTTTTTTATTGATTTCTTTTTCTCTTTTATTTGTAACCTTTTCAAAAGGTATTCAGTTTACTGGTGTAACTCATGTGGTGAATTCAATTGTTACTCCTATACAGTCTGTGTTATCTATCCCAACGAGATTTTTATCAGAGAAAAAGGTAGTAATTTCTGATTTGATACATACGTATGAAGAAAACAAAGAGTTAAAATCTTCTATAATTGATTTGGAAGATAAAGTGATTGAACATGATACCTTAAAAAAAGAAAATGAATCCCTTAGAAATAGTCTAAGTATTATGTCAACTTTTCCTGAAAAGAACTTTATACCAGGATTTGTTTTAGTGAGAAATCCTAACTCTTGGTATGAAAGTATTATGATTGATATAGGGAAAAATGATGGAGTAGTTCAAAATGCTCTTGTGTTAGCTAACGGTGGCTTAATAGGTACGGTTGATGCACTTGATGAAGATTCTTCTATGGTAAAACTGTTCACGAATGCAGATGATTTTACAAAATTACCAGTTAAAATATTTTCTGAATCTAATGATATATATGGTATTTTGACAGGGTATGACTCGGAAACAAATAGTTTTATAATCAATCAGCTCAATTCGACTAATGAGATTGCAATTGGGAGCAATGTTGTTACGAGTGACTTAGCAGGAACTACACCATCTAATATTCAGATTGGTAAAGTAATGTCTGTACAATCGGATAGTAATAATCTGAATCGCCAACTACGAGTAGAGCCAGCAGCTAATTTTTCAAATATTTATTCTATTTTAGTGGTAGGGATATCAAATGAGTAATAAATTAATAGAATTTTTTATGATTCCCATTGTATTTTTTTTATTGTTAATAGATGGTCAGATATCAACATTAGCAACAAATTGGTCTGTTGATTCACTAGTTGTTTCAAGTCATTTATTATTGATGGTAGCCATTTTTTATGCTAATTATGTTTCCTTGAAATATTCTTTTCTTGTATTTATGTTCTTGGGATTGGTATATGACACTATTTATTTTCGATTTCTTGGTATTGCTACAACACTATTTCCCTTGATTGTTGTTTCTATTTATTTTTTCTATCAAGCTATTGAATATAAGCGAGGAGTGAATATATTAGTTTTATTGGTATCTATTTTTCAGTTTGAATTGATTAGTTATATATTTGCTCGTATTTTTCAAATAACTCATTTATCTTTATTTAATTTTGTTTTTACTGCCTTGTTTCCCAGTTTAGTATTTAATATAATACTATTTTTCATATTACAACCTTTTTTTGAACGTCTATTTGGAATAATAAATAAGACATAGAAATGTAATAATTGCGTAATATATTTACGCAATTTTTTTGATAGAATGAGATAGTCAGAAAGTATAGAGGAGTTACAGTAGTTTATGAAGAAAAAAATCTTGGCTACGTTAATGTTAAGTACAGTAGTTTTATCGAATATGAATTATATGACTGTGATTAATGCAAATGATGTAGATAGTGAAATTGTAGCAAAAAATCAACAGATTAATGAACTTACGTCTCAACAAGTAGTTGCACAACAACAGGTAGATACAATTCAAGGTCAAGTGGATGCAATTGTTGCCGAACAAGCAAGATTAGCAGAAGAAAACGCTCGTTTAGAGTCAGAATCGCAAACTTTAGCAGCAGATATTGAACGTTTATCTGCTGATATTGTATCACGTGATGGTGCTTTAAAGGAGCAGGCACGTAGTGCACAAATTGATGGTTCTGCTTCAAGTTATATCAATACTATTTTAGATTCAAAATCAATTGTTGATGCCGTTTCTCGTGTTAATGCAATGCGTGAGATTGTTTCTGCTAACAATCGTATGCTAGAGAAACAAAAAGAAGATAAAGAGGTTATTGTAGAGAAGCAGAAGGCGAACCAAGAAGCGATTAATACTTTGGCTGTAAATCGCAAGAAACTAGAAGATGATGCACAAGTTTTGCAGGTGCGTCAAGCAGAATTACAAGTTGCTCAATTGAATCTTGCAGCTGAAAAGGCAACGGTTGAAGAGGAAAAAGGTGCATTACTAGCACAGAAAGCAGCAGCTGAGGAAGCAGCTCGTCAAGCAGCAGCTCGTCAAGCAGCGTATGAAGCACAACAAGTAGCTTTAGCTCAGCAACAAGCAGAATCTGTAGTAGCTCCTGTTTCTTATACACCAGAGGCAATATCAGTAAATACTACACCATCAGTTGCTACATCTTCTAATTCATCATATTCTTCAACCTCAACAGGTTCTGGTAGTTCTGCTGCTGCAAGTAATGCTCGTTATGATGCCTCATCTTATCCAGTTGGTGAATGTACTTGGGGAGTAAAATCACAACTTTCATGGGTTGGTCCGTATTGGGGTGATGCGAAACAATGGCTTGCTTCTGCGTCGGCAGAGGGTTTCCGTACGGGATCTACACCACAGGTTGGAGCAATTGCAGTTTGGACAGGTGGTTATTATGGACATGTTGCAGTAGTTACTGCTGTTGAGTCTTCAACTAGTATTCAAGTTGTCGAGTCTAATTATATGGGTCGTCGTTATATTGGCAATCATCGTGGTGGATATTTCAATCCAAATACGACTTCAGAGGGTGCAGTTTATTATATCTATCCTCCATATTAAAAAGACATGAAATAGGTCTTATGGATTGTAAATAAAAAAAAGTGAACAGATTTGATTTTCTGCTTATCAGAGTATCAAATTTGTTCACTTTTTGTTAGTGTTGTTAGAATATACACTGTTTTAGTAGGTATATCTAAATGTAGGATTGCTTGCAAAATCTTTTATTTTACATTCATTTTTGTTTGAAAAATGTTATAAAAAGGGTTAAAATGATTAAGTATGAATATATAGGAGGTTGTCATGGCGTTTACTGACTTAAAATTGTTCACTCTTTCATCGAATCGGAAATTAGCTGAGCAAGTGTCAAAAAAAATAGGAATTCCTTTGGGGAAATCAAGTGTTCGTCAATTTTCAGATGGTGAAATTCAAGTTAATATTGAAGAATCAATTCGCGGAACTCACGTATTTATTCTTCAATCAACTAGCTCACCAGTTAATGATAATTTAATGGAAATTTTGATTATGGTAGATGCTTTAAAACGTGCATCTGCTGAATCAGTAAACGTAGTAATCCCGTATTATGGTTATGCGCGACAAGATCGTAAAGCGCGTGCTCGTGAACCTATTACATCTAAATTAGTAGCCAATATGTTAGAAACTGCAGGTGTTGATCGATTATTAACAATTGATTTACATGCAGCTCAGATTCAGGGTTTCTTTGATATTCCGGTCGATCATTTAATGGGTGCACCATTGATTGCAGATTATTTTGAACGTCGGGATATGATGGGTGAAGGGTATGTTGTTGTGTCTCCAGATCATGGGGGTGTAACTCGTGCTCGTAAGTTGGCTCAATTTTTGAGAACACCTATCGCGATTATTGACAAGCGTCGTAGTGTTAATAAGATGAATACCTCAGAGGTTATGAATATTATTGGCGATGTCAAGGGAAAAACGTGCATTTTAATTGATGATATGATTGATACAGCAGGTACAATTTGTCATGCAGCCGATGCTTTGGCTGATGCAGGTGCAACAGCTGTATATGCTTCTTGTACTCATCCAGTTCTTTCAGGACCTGCTATGGATAATATTAGTAAGTCAGCGATTAAGAAATTAGTAGTGCTAGATACGATTGAAATTCCAGAAGAACGGTTGATTGACAAAATTGAGCATATTTCTACTGCAGATTTGTTAGCAGAAGCGATTATTCGTATCCACGAAAAACGTCCATTGTCGCCTTTATTTGAAACAAGTCGTGTTAAATAAGTATAAGAAGGGTCAGATGGCTCTTCTTTTTCACATTTATTTTCAAAATGTATTATAATAGGGTTATCTATGTTTTGAGGTGAGGCAGATGAATTTGTTAGATCGTTTTAATAAAAATTTGAATCGAATTGAAGTTTCTATGATTCGTCAATTTGATCAGTCGATTTCAGATATACCGGGGATATTAAAATTAACGTTGGGTGAGCCTGATTTTACAACGCCAGACCATGTAAAAGAGGCTGCTAAAGCTGCTATTGATGCTAATCAAAGTTATTATACAGGTATGGCTGGTCTGTTGGAACTGCGTCAGGCAGCAGCGGAATTTGTGAAAGAAAAATATCATTTGACCTATAATCCCGATAGTGAAATTTTATCCACAATTGGAGCAACAGAAGCTTTATCTGCTAGTTTAGTAGCTATTTTAGAGGCTGGAGATACTGTTTTATTACCTGCACCTGCTTATCCGGGTTATGAACCAATTGTGAATATGGTTGGAGCTGATATTGTTGAAATCAATACAACAGCCAATGATTTTGTTTTAACACCTGCCATGTTGGAAGAAGCGATTATTGCACAAGGGGACAAATTGAAGGCTGTGATTTTAAACTATCCCGCAAATCCAACCGGAGTGACTTATTCACGTGAGCAGATTAAAGCTTTGGCTGATGTGTTACGAAAATATCCAGTCTTTGTTTTGTCAGATGAGGTTTATGCAGAATTGACGTATACAGGTCAACCTCATACCTCAATTGCTGAATTTTTACCGGAACAAACTATTTTAATACAAGGTTTATCAAAATCACACGCTATGACTGGATGGCGGATAGGATTGATTATGAGCAAAGCACCTATCATTGCTCAACTCATTAAGAGTCATCAGTATTTGGTAACAGCAGCTTCAACAGCTATGCAATATGGTGCGGTGGAAGCTTTGAAAAACGGTAAAGACGATGCTCTTCCAATGTGTAAGGAATATATTAAACGTAGAGATTATATTATTGAAAAAATGACAGCTTTAGGATTTGGTATTATTAAGCCTGATGGAGCTTTCTATATTTTTGCAAAAATCCCTGCGGGTTATAATCAAAATTCTTTTAGCTTTTTACAGGATTTTGCGCGACAGAAAGCTGTAGCGTTTATTCCAGGTGCTGCATTTGGGAAGTATGGTGAAAGCTATATACGAATTTCATACGCGGCTAGTATGGAGAAGATTGAAATAGCTATGGAACGTTTAAAAGAGTTTATGGAAGAAAATGGAGAGAATTGAAACCCGAGGTATCGTTTTATATAATAAAAATTATCGTGAAGATGATAAGCTAGTTAAAATATTTACAGAAAAGGCAGGTAAGCGGATGTTTTTCGTGAAACATGCCTCAAAATCCAAACTAGCGGCTTCTATACAGCCCTTGACTTGTGCTGATTTTATTGTGAGGATAAATGACGATGGTCTTTGTTATATTGAAGATTTTCATCAAGTTAGGACTTTAAAGATAATCAATCAGAATATTTTTAAGCTGAGTTATGCGACTTATATACTGGCTTTAGCAGATGCCTCGTTGCAAGATAAGGTTTATGATGCAGCACTTTTTGATTTCTTATATAAAACATTAGATTTGATGGAGTCTGGTTTGGATTATGAAATTCTAACTAATATCTTTGAAGTTCAGCTGTTAGAACGATTTGGTATTTATTTGAATTTCCATGAGTGTGTATTTTGTCATCAATCGGGTTTACCATTTGATTATTCGTATAAATATAGTGGCATTTTATGCCCGAAACATTACAAAGAAGATGAGAGACGATCTTATCTTGATCCAAATGTTTTGTATCTTCTTAATCAATTTCAAGCGATATCGTTTAATGAATTGGAAACAATCTCCATTAAGTCTGAAATGAAGCAAAAGTTACGTCTTTTTATTGATCAACTTTATGAGGAATATGTGGGTATCCATTTAAAATCTAAGAAATTTATTGATGATTTATCTTCTTGGGGACAAATCATGCAGCCAATGAAAGAAAATGAGGAACTAGAATGAAGCGTATTGCAATAGATGCTATGGGTGGAGACCATGCACCTCAAGCTATTGTTGAGGGAGTAAATCTGGCTTTAGCCACTTTTTCAGATATTGAAATCCAACTATATGGTGATGAGAAAAAAATTCAGAACTATTTGACGGTTACGGATCGAGTTCGTATTATCCATACGGATGAGAAAATTGATTCTGATGATGAGCCAGTACGAGCTATTCGTAGGAAAAAGACGGCTTCTATGGTTCTTGCTACAAAGGCAGTAAAAGATGGAGAAGCTGATGCTGTTTTATCTGCTGGTAACACAGGTGCTTTATTAGCTGCTGGAGTCTTTGTGGTTGGTCGTATTAAAAATATTGACCGTCCCGGATTAATGTCCACGCTTCCTACTATGGATGGTAAGGGATTTGATATGATGGATTTGGGAGCCAATGCTGAAAATACTGCTCATCATTTGCATCAGTATGGAATTTTAGGCTCATTTTATGCTGAGCATGTACGTGGTATCAAAAATCCTCGTGTAGGTCTTTTAAATAATGGTACGGAAAATACTAAAGGAACCCCTATTCATCAAGAAACATATGTTTTGTTATCTCAGGAAAAGTCGATTAACTTTATTGGAAATGTGGAAGCGCGTGAATTGCTGAATAGTGTTGCTGATGTTGTGGTGACAGATGGTTTCACGGGAAACGCTGTGCTTAAAACGATTGAGGGTACAGCAAAGTCTATAGTGAATCAGTTGACTTCTTCTATCAAAAATGGTGATTTTAGAGCTAAGTTAGGGGGACTTCTTATTAAATCTACCCTGAAAAAAGCACTCGGAACGATGGACTATAAAAAAGCTGGAGGAGCAGTGTTATTGGGCTTAAAAGCTCCAGTAGTAAAGGCGCATGGTTCTAGTGATGCTCAGTCTATTTTGTATACAATTCAGCAGACTCGTTCTATTTTAGAGGCAGCTATTATTGAGAAATCAGTAGATAAATTTTCAATAAGTGAGGAAAAAATATGATGAAAGAGCAAGTATATCAAAAAATTGTTGCAATGCTCCAAGAACAAAAAGGTAAGAACTTTTCACCTCAACTGAATTCATTGCTTGAAAACGATATTGTTGCTGATTCTGTAGAAACAATGGAGTTTGTGTTGACATTGGAAGATGAGTTTAACCTAGCTATTCCCGATGTCGCTATTGAGCAATTTGAGACCTTATCTGATGTAGTGGATTTTATTTGGGAAGAATCACAAAAACGTTCGTAATTTTCGAGCGTTTTTCTTTGTTTTTTCTAAAAATATAAGAATATTTTTGTATAAGCGAACGATATGTGTTAGAATGAAAGTAACAAACAGTTTTTTTAAATGAAAGGCGAACGTTGTTATGAAAACAAAACTGATCTATTCAGGAAAGGCGAAGGATATTTATGCCTCGTTTGATGATAAAGAAGTGATTGCTGTCTATAAAGATCAAGCAACAGCTTTTAATGGTGGGAAAAAAGAGCAGATTGTAGGAAAAGGGCGCCTCAACAATCTGATTTCTTCTCTTATTTTTGAGAAAATGAATGCTGCTGGAATTGCTACTCACTTTATTAAGCGGTTGTCTGATACAGAACAGTTGAACAGAAAAGTAGATATTATTCCGCTTGAAGTTGTATTGCGAAATGTTACAGCAGGCTCTTTTTCTAAACGTTTTGGTATAGAAGAAGGTATCGAACTAGAAACTCCTATTATAGAATTTTATTATAAGAAGGATGAATTGGATGATCCATTTATCAATGATGAACATATTGTTTTTCTTAATTTAGCAGATCTAGAAGTTATTGAGTATATAAAAGAGGAGACTCGAAAAATAAATGATTTTCTGAAAGAACTATTTGCTCAAATTGATTTGCGTTTAATAGATTTTAAATTGGAATTTGGTTATGATAGCGATGGGAATATTTTGTTAGCTGATGAATTTTCTCCTGATAATTGTCGTCTTTGGGATGCTGATGGTAATCATCTAGATAAAGATGTTTTTCGTCGCGGTATCGGTGAATTGACAGAAGTGTATGAGATTGTATTAGCAAAATTAGAAGAGTTAAGATAGGGCAAGAAGTATGGACAAGCGAATTTTTGTTGAAAAAAAGGTAGGTTTTCAGGTAAAAGCAGAAGCATTATTAAAAGAGCTAATACATCATTTACAGTTGAAAAGTCTCTCTAGCCTACGCTTGATACAGGTTTATGATATTTTTAATGTAGAAGAGGAATTATTTGAAGAAGCCATTAAGCATATTTTTACGGAACAAGTAACAGATAGAGTATTGTCGCAAGCAGATTTAGCATTATCTCAATCAGTTTATTTTGCTATTGAGGCTTTGCCTGGACAATTTGATCAACGAGCAGCTAGTAGCCAAGAAGCTCTTTTACTACTAGGAAGTTGTCAAGAGGTCCGTGTTCATACTAGTCAACTTTATCTTTTAAATGGAGATATTGCAGCTGATGAATTGCAGGCAATCAAAAAGTATTTGCTGAATCCTGTAGATTCTCGTTTTAAAGATATTAACTCTCCACTCAAGATTCAAGAATTTTCTGTTTCTAATAAAACTATTCCAAAGTTAGATTTTTTTGATCGTTATACAGCAGAAGATTTTATGGGGTATAAACAGCAGGTTGGTCTAGCTATGGAAGTGGAAGATCTACTCTTCATTCAAGATTATTTTAAATCGCTTGGTCGTGTTCCGACTGAAACGGAGTTGAAAGTATTAGATACTTATTGGTCTGACCATTGTCGTCATACGACTTTTGAAACTGAGCTTAAGTCGATTGATTTTTCAGCATCCAAATTTCAGCATCAATTACAAGCAACATATGATAAATACCTCGCTATGCGAGAAGAACTGGGTCGGACGGAGAAACCACAAACATTGATGGATATGGTGACTATTTTTGGTCGTTACGAACGAGCTAATGGTCGCTTGGATGATATGGAGGTTTCGGATGAAATCAATGCTTGTTCAGTAGAAATTGAGGTTGATGTGAATGGTGTTAAGGAGCCTTGGCTGCTTATGTTTAAGAATGAAACCCATAATCATCCAACAGAGATTGAGCCTTTTGGTGGTGCTGCGACCTGTATCGGTGGTGCAATTCGTGATCCGCTTTCTGGCCGTTCATACGTTTATCAAGCTATACGAATCTCTGGAGCAGGTAATATTACTCAGCCCTTGCACGCTACACGTGAAGGCAAACTACCTCAACAGGTTATCTCTAAGACTGCAGCACATGGTTATTCTTCCTATGGTAACCAAATTGGGCTTGCGACTACCTATGTACGTGAATACTTCCATCCAGGATTTGTAGCAAAACGGATGGAGCTTGGAGCTGTTGTGGGAGCGGCTCCTAAGAAAAATGTTGTCCGGGAAAAACCTGTGGCCGGTGATCTTGTTATTTTATTAGGTGGTAAAACAGGTCGAGATGGTATTGGTGGTGCAACAGGTTCGTCAAAAGTTCAAACAGTTGAATCGGTAGAAACAGCTGGTGCAGAAGTACAAAAAGGGAATGCTATTGAGGAGCGCAAGATACAAAGACTGTTCCGTAACGGTGATGTAACTCGTATGATTAAAAAATCCAATGATTTTGGAGCTGGTGGAGTTTGTGTAGCAATTGGAGAATTAGCAGATGGATTAGAGATTGATTTGGATAAGATTCCTCTTAAATATGCTGGTTTGAATGGGACGGAAATTGCTATTTCTGAATCACAAGAACGTATGAGTGTTGTTGTTCGACCAGAAGATGCAGATGCTTTTATTGCAGCATGTGCTGTTGAAAATATCCATGCAGTTGTTGTTGCAAAAGTTACAGAAAAGCAGAACTTGGTGATGAATTGGAATGGACAGACAATTGTTGATCTTGAGCGATCTTTCCTTGATACAAATGGTGTTCGAGTAGCTGTAGATGTAAAAGTGGTTGACAGTTCTGTCAACCAACCAGAGAAACGGAAAACATCCGTAGATTCTTTGCAGCAAGATTTACAAGAGATCTTATCGGACCTAAATCATGCAAGTCAAAAAGGTTTACAGACAATTTTTGATAGTTCTGTTGGGCGCTCAACAGTTCATCATCCCCTAGGGGGACGATATCAATTAACTCCTATTGAGGCCTCAGTTCAAAAATTACCAGTTCAAAATGGAATTACGACAACAACTTCTGTTATAGCTCAAGGTTACCACCCTTATGTAGCTGAGTGGTCACCATATCATGGTGCTGCTTATGCTGTCATAGAAGCAACAGCACGTTTAGTAGCTACGGGTGCTAAATGGAAACAAGCACGTTTTTCTTATCAAGAATATTTTGAGCGTATGGATAAACAGCCTGAACGATTTGGTCAACCTGTTGCAGCTTTACTTGGTTCGATTGAAGCGCAAATTCGACTGGGTCTACCATCAATTGGTGGTAAAGATTCTATGTCTGGAACTTTTGAAGAATTGACTGTGCCACCGACTTTGGTTGCTTTTGGAGTTACGACAGCTGACAGTTGTAAGGTTCTTTCGCCAGAATTCAAGATATCGGGAGAGTATATCTACTATTTACCGGGTCAAGAACTTTCTGAGAATATTGATTTTGAATATATTAAGACGAACTTTGAACTTTTTGAAGAATGGCAGGCTGCTTATCCTATAACCGCAGCAGCAGCTGTTAAGTATGGTGGAGTGTTAGAAAGTTTAGCACTTATGTCTATTGGAAATCGAATTGGAGCGAGTGTCCAACTGTCTGACTTAGAGATGAGTTTGACTGCTCAATTAGGTGGTTTCATATTCACTTCTAAAGAGGAAATTTCAGAGGCGATAAAAATTGGTCATACAATAGAAGAGTTTACACTACTTGTCAATGGTGTCACTATATTGGGAAATCATATACAATCTGCTTTTGAAGGAATATTAGAAGAAGTTTATCCAACAAAATTTGAACAATCATCTATTTGTAAAGAGGTTCCGACTATTTCTAAGAGTATAGTTACTAGAGCTAAGGAAACAATTGCTACACCAATTGTTTATATTCCGGTTTTCCCAGGAACTAACTCAGAGTATGATTCAGCTAAAGCGTTTGAACAGGCAGGCGCTAAGGTAAATGTAGTCCCATTTGTAACACTTGATGCGGTCAGTATCGAAAGTTCAGTTGACACAATGGTTGACAATATTGAGCAAGCACATATTGTTTTCTTTGCAGGAGGCTTTTCTGCTGCGGATGAACCAGATGGCTCAGCTAAATTTATAGTAACCATTTTACGAAATGCAAAAGTTCGCTCAGCTATTGATAAATTTATTCAAAAAGGTGGTTTAATAATCGGCATCTGTAATGGTTTTCAAGCTCTAGTAAAATCTGGTCTATTGCCTTATGGTAATTTTGAACAAGTGAGTGAAACTAGCCCAACTCTTTTTTATAATGATGTGAATCAACATGTAGCAAAAATGGTGGAAACACGGATTTCTAATGTAAATTCACCATGGTTGACCGGTGTAGAAGTTGGTGATATTCATGCTATTCCAGTTTCGCATGGTGAAGGGAAGTTTGTGGTGACAGATGAGGAATTTGTAATGTTACGGGATAATGGGCAAATTTTCAGTCAATATGTCGATTTCTCTGGTACTCCTAGTATGGACTCCAGATATAATCCAAATGGTTCCAGTCATGCTATTGAAGGTATTACTAGTCTCAATGGACAAATTATTGGAAAAATGGGACATTCAGAACGCTATGAAGAAGGGCTCTTCAAGAATATTCCGGGTGAGAAAGATCAACAATTATTTAGTTCGGCAGTACGATATTTTACAGGAAAATAAAGATGACATACGAAGTTAAATCACTGAATGAAGAATGTGGAGTTTTCGGTATTTGGGGACATCCGCAAGCTGCTCAGGTAACCTATTTTGGTTTGCATAGTTTACAGCATCGAGGACAAGAGGGTGCGGGAATTTTATCTAATGATGATGGACATTTAAGACGCTATCGTAATACAGGTTTGATTGCAGAAGTTTTTAAAGAATCAGAAGATTTAGAAGGTTTGACAGGGAAAGCTGCCATCGGTCATGTTCGTTATGCGACATCAGGATCAGCTTCTATTAATAATATTCAGCCTTTTCTGTTTGATTTTTCAGATATGCAAGTTGGATTAGCTCATAATGGCAATCTAACGAATTCTGTCAGTTTGAAAGCTGAATTGGAAAAGAATGGGTCGATTTTTTCTAGTTCTTCTGATACAGAAATTCTGATGCATTTGATTCGACGTAGCCATAATCCTGATTTTATTGGAAAAATTAAGGAAGCCTTGAATACTGTTAAAGGAGGCTTTGCTTATTTGATTATGCTAGAGGATAAATTAATAGCAGCTTTAGATCCAAATGGTTTTCGTCCATTGTCCATTGGAAAAATGAAAAATGGAGCTTGGGTAGTTGCAAGTGAAACCTGTGCTTTTGAAGTTGTTGGTGCTGAGTGGGTCAGAGATATAGAGCCGGGAGAGTTGGTCGTCATTGATGATACAGGTATTTATTATGATACTTATACAGTTCACACACAACTGGCAGTCTGTTCTATGGAGTATGTTTACTTTGCTCGACCTGATTCGGTCATTCATGGTGTCAATGTGCATACAGCTCGTAAAAATATGGGACGACGTCTGGCGCAAGAATTTAGGTATGAAGCGGATATTGTTGTTGGTGTACCAAATTCTTCTTTGTCTGCCGCGATGGGTTTTGCAGAGGAATCAGGTTTGCCAAATGAAATGGGATTGATAAAAAATCAATATACTCAGCGAACATTTATTCAGCCGACGCAAGAATTACGCGAACAAGGAGTACGAATGAAGCTATCTGCTGTTTCTAGTGTAGTTAAGGATAAGCGCGTGGTTATGATAGATGATTCGATTGTTCGCGGAACAACTAGTCGTCGAATTGTGCAACTTTTACGAGATGCAGGTGCTAAGGAAGTGCATGTAGCTATTGGTAGCCCAGAGCTTAAGTATCCGTGTTTTTATGGTATTGATATTCAGACACGTCGAGAGTTAATTTCAGCTAATCATACTGTAGATGAGGTTTGTGATATTATCGGAGCAGATAGTTTGACTTATTTGTCGTTAGATGGCTTGATTGAATCCATTGGTATTGATACAGATGCGCCGAATGGAGGTCTATGTGTTGCTTATTTTGATGGGGAATTTCCGACACCACTCTATGACTATGAAGAAGAGTATCTTAGAAGTTTAGAAGAAAAGACAAGTTTCTATATTGATAATGTAAAGAGAAGTTGACAGGTCTGTCAATCTTGTCAACAAGTTGTAACGTTTAAATACTGAAAGGAAATCTGATGTCGAAAAATGCGTATGCTCAGTCAGGTGTTGATGTTGAAGCAGGTTACGAAGTAGTAGAAAGAATTAAGAAACATGTTGCTCGTACGGAACGTCTGGGAGTTATGGGGTCATTGGGTGGTTTTGGTGGTATGTTTGATTTGACACAGTTGGATGTCAAGGAGCCTGTTTTGGTTTCTGGTACAGATGGTGTTGGAACCAAACTGATGTTGGCTATTCAATATAATCAGCATGATACTATTGGACAGGATTGTGTGGCGATGTGTGTAAATGATATTGTTGCTGCTGGTGCAGAGCCTCTTTATTTTTTAGACTATATCGCAACGGGGAAAAATAAGCCTGCTAAGTTAGAGCAAGTAGTAGCGGGTGTAGCAGAAGGTTGTGTACAAGCTGGTTGTGGTCTTATAGGTGGAGAGACGGCTGAAATGCCAGGCATGTATGGTCCAGACGAATATGATTTGGCTGGTTTTGCCGTTGGAGTTGCAGAGAAATCTCAACTCATTGATGGAAGTAAGGTTAAGGAAGGAGATATTCTGTTAGGCTTGGCATCTAGCGGTATTCACTCCAATGGCTATTCTTTAGTTCGCCGAGTATTTGCTGACTATTCGGGTGATGAATTGCTTCCAGAACTGAACGGTAAATCACTTAAAGAAGTATTATTAGAACCTACTCGTATCTATGTCCAGCAAGTATTGCCTCTTGTAAAAGCAGGTTTAGTAAATGGAATTGCTCATATTACAGGTGGAGGTTTTGTTGAAAATATTCCTCGTATGTTTGCATCTCATCTAGCTGCTGAAATTGAAGAAGATAAAATCCCAGTTTTACCAATCTTTACGGTCCTTGAAAGATACGGGCATATCAAGCATGAAGAAATGTTTAAAATCTTCAATATGGGTATCGGAATGGTCCTGACAGTCAGTCCAGACAAAGTTGACAGTGTCTGTCAACTAGTTGACGAGGAAGTTTACACCATTGGTCGCATCATCGCCAAAGAAGATAAGAGTGTGGTCATCAAATGAAACGAATAGCAGTGTTTGCATCAGGCAACGGCTCCAATTTCCAAGTCATCGCAGAGCAGTTTGAAGTAGCTTTTGTCTTTTCAGACCGTAGAAATACCTATGTCTTGGAACGAGCTGAAAAACTAGGTGTACCAACCTTTGCTTTTGAACTAAAAGAGTTTGCGGATAAGCAGGCCTACGAAGAAGCCATTATCCAACTATTAGACCAGCACCAGATTGACTTGGTGGTCTTGGCAGGCTATATGAAGATTGTGGGACCAACCCTGCTGGCTCAGTATGAAGGTCGGATCCTCAATATCCACCCCGCCTACTTGCCTGAATTTCCGGGAGCACATGGTATCGAGGATGCGTGGAATGCTGGTGTGGTAGAAAGTGGTGTAACTGTTCATTGGGTCGATAGCGGGATTGATACAGGTCAGATTATTCAGCAAGTTAGAGTTCCTCGCTTACAAGATGATACTTTTGAGAGTTTTGAGGAACGAATTCATAAAGCAGAGTATCAACTATATCCAGCTGTTTTGGTAGATTTAGGGGTGGAAAGAAAATCAGATGTTTAGGAAAATCATAGTGTTTAGTTTGGTTTTTATTTTAGTAGCTTTACTATTAAATAGTTTTATCTTTGTAAGTTTGGAAAATCCAGCGCGATTGATTTTAGCTTATGGACTTTCACTGATTTTATCTGGTTTTTGCATGACGAGGTTGAAGTAATGATAGAATTAAGAGAAATTGATGAAGGAAATTTTAATGAGGTCATATCCTTAAGTGTCTCAGAGGAGGATCAAGTAAATGTTTCTTCTGTCCAACGATCTCTGGCAGAGGCTTGGTTGTATAGAAAAAATGGAGATGTTTTTCCCTATGCACTATACGCAGACAATCAATTAGTTGGTTTTGTATTGTTGGATATGGATGAAGAGGAATCTTGCTGTATGATTTGGAGATTGCTCATTGATCAACAGTTTCAAGGAAAAGGTTATGGTAAGGCTGCTATTCATACGATTATACATCTAGCGACTACTATGGGTGAATTTTCTTATGTGCGAGCAGATTACGTCAAAGGAAATAAACGCATGCAACACCTGTTACATTCCATGGGATTTGAACAGTTTGGTGAAGATGCGAGAGAATTATTCACAAGACGGATGGTAAAGGAGAAATCATGACAAAATATGCTTTGATTAGTGTTTCGGATAAAAATGGTATTGTAGAATTTGCTAAGGAATTGAGAGATTTTGGTTGGGAGATTATCTCAACAGGTGGAACCAAGGTAGCTTTGGACCAAGCTGGTGTGAAGACAATTTCTATTGATGATGTGACAGGTTTCCCTGAAATGATGGATGGTCGTGTCAAAACGTTGCACCCGAAAATTCATGGTGGTTTGCTAGCTCGTCGTGATGTAGATAGTCATTTACAAGCTGCAACTGCCCATAATATTGAGTTAATGGATTTGGTTGTGGTCAATTTGTATCCCTTTAAGGAAACCATTTTGAGACCAGATGTAACTTATGATTTGGCAGTAGAAAATATTGATATTGGTGGACCATCTATGCTTCGTTCTGCAGCTAAAAACCATGCTAGTGTGACGGTTGTAGTAGATCCTGCTGATTATTCTACGGTCTTATCAGAATTGGCAGAAAAGGGAGAAACTAGTTATTCGACGCGTCAAAAGTTGGCTGCTAAGGTTTTCCGTCATACTGCCTCTTATGATGCCTTAATTGCTGATTATTTCACAAAACAAGTAGGTGAAGAAAAGCCTGAAAAATTAACGATTACTTACGATCTCAATCAGTCGATGCGGTATGGTGAAAATCCTCAGCAAAATGCGGATTTCTACCAAAATGCCCTTCCAACAGACTATTCGATTGCGTCCGCTAAACAGCTTAATGGTAAAGAGCTATCTTTTAACAATATCCGTGATGCAGATGCAGCTATTCGGATTATCCGTGATTTTAAAGATCGTCCAACTGTTGTGGCTCTTAAGCATATGAATCCTTGTGGTATTGGACAAGCAGATACTATTGAAAATGCTTGGGATTATGCCTATGAGGCAGACCCAGTGTCCATTTTCGGAGGCATCGTTGTACTCAATAGAGAGGTAGATGCTGCGACGGCTGAAAAGATGCACCCGATTTTCTTAGAAATTATTATCGCACCGAGCTACTCAGCAGAAGCGCTAGCTATTTTGACCAATAAAAAGAAAAATCTTCGAATTTTAGAGTTGGCTTTTGACGGACAGGGTGCTAGTGAGGTAGAAAAGGAGTTCACAGGTGTTATCGGTGGGCTCTTGGTACAGGATCAGGACGTGGTGGTGGAAAGTCCAGCGGACTGGGAAGTGGTAACCGATCGTCAACCGACCGATCAAGAGTGGGTGGCTATGGAATTTGCTTGGAAGGCCTCTAAGTATGTCAAGTCAAACGGTATCATCATCACTAATGACAAGATGACCTTGGGAGTTGGTCCAGGTCAAACCAATCGAGTAGCTTCTGTGCGTATTGCTATTGAGCAAGCTAAAGATCGTTTGGATGGTGCAGTCTTAGCTTCGGATGCATTTTTCCCATTTGCTGATAATGTGGAGGAAATTGCTGCGGCAGGTATTAAGGCTATTATCCAATCGGGAGGTTCGGTTCGTGATCAAGATTCGATTGATATGGCTAATAAGTATGGATTGACTATGGTGTTTACAGGAGTAAGACATTTTAGACATTGAGAATTTGGAGATAGTAGGGTGCCTGAAAAATTTTTTAGCTCTACTATCTTTTTGATATAATTTAAAAGAAATTAATTCCTGAGGTGAAATATGTTTGAAATGTTAAATAATATTTTGATGATTGTTACAACAATACTATCTTTTTACTTTTCGATTCGTAATGGGGAGGCGAAAGAGAAATTAAAATCGGTTGTGGAGATAGTAACTGATACACTTGTACATAGTGGTTTTACATTGATAGTGTTAGGACTGTATAAATATTATAATTCTCATGTACATTTTTTATCACTTAGTGACTTTCTCTTGGATAATTCAATATGGATATTAAGTGTCGTTTCTTTCTTTATCAGTTTTCACTCTTTGGCCATTGTTTTCAAGAATAAAAAATTAAATGGGGAGAATAGAATTGATAAATATATAAATGGAAAAGATTCCAAACTCTTAAAGCGATCGTCGTTTGTTTCTGTAGCAGGTGCAATGTTTATTTTTAGTTTATTGATTATTAATATTTTATTCTCAATAAAAAATAACGACGAGTTTAATGATTATACTCTTGAAGAAGTTTATGTAAAGCAAGGTGAGACAATTTATTTAGTTCCAAGTGGAACGTATTTTAAAACGACTGAACAAGATCATAAAACATGGAATTTAAATAAAAATACTAATTATACTCCATTAGAACAAAACATTTATTATATGATTCAAGGAACTAAAATTATTTTAGAAAAAGGAACATTGATTAAGGCAGGTGATGAATATGATACCAATTTTATTAATGTTGAGGGAGATGGAATTTTACTTGCCAAATTGAAGACAGTTATTGGTGAAACTACTCACATGCTGCAAAAAGACACTGAAGTTGAACTATATTTTGATTTAGAAAATGAAAAGACGAGAGAGAAGTATAGAGTGTATCTATTTGGTTACTTAAATACTAAAGATAGGAGTTCAAATTTAGCATTTCCGTTCGCTATTTATCTAGTATTATCTGTAGGTTGTTTCATTATATACTGTCCATTCTATTTGTATAAAAATTGGGGATGTAAAAAATATGTAGTTACAAAAGTTAAACAGAATAATACAATCAACGTGTTTATCAAAAGTGGTTTGGATAAAAATGATGGTGCCATACAATTTATCAACTACAGTCTGATGGTTAATAATATTCAAATATTAAAAATAAAAATCACTAAACAAGGCGAACTGTTTGCTTATTTTAAAGTTCCTCATAAAAATAAGAAAATAATAGTAGATGGACAATACGAAAATTATTTAGAATATAGAGAACGCTTCAATAATAAAGAGTTATCTTATTTGATTCATTATGTCAATTCTCTATAAATAATTAATAGAAATTTCATATTCCCGAACATTCACCTGTTCTAAGTGTAAAAACCATCTATTTTTGCTATACTTGTTGTATAAAATCCGTTTTTTGAGGTATGGAAAATGAAACTTTTGGTTGTTGGATCTGGTGGTCGTGAGCATGCTATTGCAAAGAAATTATTAGAATCTAAAAAGGTGAACCAGGTTTTTGTTGCTCCTGGAAATGATGGAATGACATTGGATGGGGTCAAATTGGTAAATATCGGTATTTCCGAACATTATGCTCTAATCAACTTTGCCAAGGCAAATGACATTGCCTGGACTTTTGTTGGTCCAGACGATGCTCTGGCAGCAGGTATCGTTGATGATTTTGAACAGGCAGGACTAAAAGCTTTTGGCCCGAGTCGTCTAGCCGCGGAGCTGGAGTGGTCAAAAGACTTTGCCAAACAAATCATGGTCAAATACGGCATTCCAACAGCAGCCTTTGGCACATTTTCCAACTTCGAAGAAGCCAAAGCCTACATCGAAGAGCAGGGCGCACCCATCGTGGTCAAGGCGGACGGCTTGGCACTGGGCAAGGGTGTAGTCGTGGCGGAAACCGTCGAGCAGGCGGTCGAAGTGGCACGGGAGATGCTCTTGGACGACAAGTTCGGCGACTCGGGTGCCCGCGTGGTCATCGAGGAGTTCTTGGCGGGCGAGGAGTTTTCCCTCTTTGCTCTGGTCAATGGCGACCAGTTCTATATCCTGCCGACAGCTCAGGATCACAAACGTGCTTTTGATGGGGATAAAGGACCAAATACAGGAGGTATGGGAGCCTATTCTCCAGTACCTCATTTAGATCAAAGTATTGTAGATACAGCAGTGGAGGCTATCATTAAGCCTGTTCTCAAAGGTATGATTGCAGAAGGTCGTCCATATTTGGGAGTTCTCTATGCTGGTTTGATTTTGACAGAGAATGGTCCTAAGGTCATTGAGTTCAATGCTCGTTTTGGTGATCCAGAAACTCAGGTTATCCTACCTCGTATGACCTCCGACTTTGCACAGAATATTGATGACATTCTTAATCAACGTCCGACAGAGTTGAGATGGTTAAAAGAAGGGGTTACTTTAGGAGTGGTGGTTGCGTCCAAGGGCTATCCCCTTGATTATGAAAAAGGTGTTGTGTTGCCAACTAAGACACAGAATGATATTGTAACGTATTATGCTGGTGCTCGTTTTTCGGAAAATAGCAATGAACTATTATCAAACGGTGGACGTGTTTATATGTTGGTCACTACAGCAGATACTGTTAAAGAAGGTCAAGAAAACATTTACCTTGAACTGAAAAATCAAGATACGACTGGCCTCTTTTATCGGACAGATATTGGGAGTAAAGCAATTGGAAGGAAATAAATTATGTGTATTAGTTAGTGCTTGTTTGCTGGGAGAAAATTGTAAATTTAACGGTGGAAATAATGATAATCAAGCTGTTAAGAACTTTCTGACTAATAAGCAAGCTGTGCCTATTTGCTCAGAGTTATTGGCTGGATTGCCAACTCCAAGACCACCTGCTGAAATCGTAAATGGGCGAGTCACAGAGGTAACTGGTCAAGATGTTCATGAGCGTTACCAACTGGGAGTGAGAGAAGCTATGGAGCTGATAAAAGATCAGTCTATTGATCTTGCTATCTTACAATCTTGTAGTCCAACATGTGGCGTCAATCAAGTGTATGATGGTCAATTTGTAGGAAGAAAAATTAGTGGTAGCGGTCTATTTGCTCAGACATTACGAGAAAACGGTTATAGAGTAATAGATGCAGAAGATATAAAATGAGGTAATTATGAATCCAATTGTTTCAATCATCATGGGCTCTAGTTCTGACTGGAAAACCATGAAAAAAGCAGCAGATATACTAGATAAATTTGGCGTAGCCTATGAAAAAAAAGTGGTCTCTGCCCATCGCACACCAGATCTTATGTTTCGTCATGCTGAAGAGGCGCGTGGGCGTGGTATCAAGGTTATTATCGCAGGAGCGGGTGGCGCGGCTCATTTGCCAGGTATGGTAGCAGCTAAAACAACCCTGCCTGTCATCGGTGTCCCTGTCCAGTCTCGTGCCCTCAGCGGTGTGGATTCGCTCTATTCTATCGTGCAGATGCCAGGCGGTGTGCCTGTTGCGACTATGGCGATTGGCGAAGCAGGTGCGACCAATGCAGCCCTGACAGCTCTTCGCATTCTCTCCATTGAAGACCAAACCATTGCGGCTCAGCTGGTAGACTTTGCCAAGGAGCAGGAAAAAATTGCGGAGGCGATGACAGATGACCTCATCTAAGACAATCGGAATTATCGGCGGCGGTCAGCTGGGGCAGATGATGGCTATTTCCGCTATTTACATGGGCAACAAGGTGATCACGTTGGATCCCGCGGCGGACTGCCCAGCCTCCAAGGTCAGCGAGGTCATTGTCGCTCCCTATCACGATGTGGCGGCCCTCAAACAGTTGGCGGAGCGGTGCGATGTCCTGACCTACGAGTTTGAAAATGTCGATGCCGACGGACTGGACGCAGTCATCAAGGACGGTCAGCTCCCTCAGGGGACAGACCTGCTCCGCATTTCCCAAAATCGCATTTTTGAGAAGGATTTTTTGGCAAAAAAAGCTGGCGTGCAAGTCGCCCCCTACAAAGTGGTTACCTCTAGCCTAGATTTAGAAGGTCTGGACCTCAGCAAAAACTATGTTTTAAAAACAGCCACTGGGGGCTATGACGGACATGGCCAGAAGGTCATTCGAGAAGAGGCGGACTTGGTAGAGGCTAGTCAGTTAGCCAACTCTGCCGAGTGTGTTTTGGAAGAGTTTGTGAATTTTGACCTGGAAATCTCCGTCCTTGTGTCTGGCAATGGCTCCGACTATACCGTCTTTCCTGTACAGGAAAATATCCACCGCAATAATATTCTTTACAAAACTATCGTGCCTGCCCGTATTTCTGACGACCTAGCTGAAAAAGCCAAAACCATGGCCCTGCAAATTGCAGACAAGCTCCATTTGGCAGGCACCCTCTGTGTTGAAATGTTTGTGGCAGGTCAGGATATTCTGGTCAATGAAATCGCCCCTCGCCCTCATAATTCAGGACATTATTCTATTGAAGCTTGTAATTTTTCACAGTTTGATACCCATATCCAAGGCATTCTCAAACAGCCTCTATCCCCTATCCGCCTGCTTTCACCAGCTGTCATGATCAACGTCCTCGGACAAGATGTGGAAGCAGCCCAAACCTTTCTACAAGAAAACCCTAACGCATATCTTCATTTTTATGGTAAACTAGAAGCGAAGCACAATCGCAAAATGGGACACGTGACGGTGTTGACTGAAGATGTTGAGGAGGAGTTGTTATGAAAAAGTTTTCCAGATATTTAATCATTTCAAAAGCAAATAAATCTAATCAAATTTTGCATTCTAATGTTCAAGAATTGTTGAATTCATTAAATAAATCTACAAATTTGAAGTGTAAAGGTACTTCAATACAATTGAAAAATGTTTCTTTTGAGTGTTATTTTAAAGAAGTTATTACAGAGGTTCACAAAGAAACTAGAAAATTTTTTATTCTAGTTTTAGAGTTGAAAGATGAAAAAGATATTGAAATATTTGAATTAGTAGATGATGAGATTTCTAATTTTATTGATACGTATAGCGATTTAGAAAAATTTGTTTTAGAGGATGCTATATCTCAATTTTATAGTAAACAGGCATATGAGTTAATACATATTATAGAAAATAAAACAAGGTCATTGATTTCTGAAGTGATGTTTCTAAAGTCGGGGACACAAGACTGGGAAAATAAGCTAACGAAACAATTAGATATTAGAGACAATAAAAAAAGAATAAAAAATAACTATAAATCACTAGACGGTAAATACTTTAGTGACTTAACAACAATGCTATTTTCAATTTATGAAGAAAGTGATACGGAAGAAGATAACGGACAAGATATATTTGTGAAACATCTTCAATATTTAGGTGAATTGGTATCGAATATTAATGATAGCGATGAAACATTAGCAAACAAAACAAACTTAATAAAAAATGCAGTAAAAGCAATTGAAAAGTCAGCTCCGCGTTCAGTTTGGGATAGATACATTGCATCTAGTGTAAAAAATAGCGATAAATTAATAAATAGTTTAGGTACAGTACTTAAACAATTAGAAAAGCCAAGGAATGATATTGCTCATAATACAGTTTTTCGTAAAAAAGAATATGATTTGTTGAAAAAAGATGTTGATAAAATTTTTAATCAACTTTCAGATGCGATAGAAGACTTTGAGAGTCATTTTATTTCTCAATATACTCCGGATGAAAAAGAAGAAATGTTCGAAATTACTGACACGGTGTCGGTGAAAAAATCGGATAAAATAGAAGACAAGGATGATTTAACAATTATTGTTCCAGCACAAGAGGATGGTTTCAAGCAAGTCTTTCTTTCGGATAATGAGTGGTATGATATTCGGATAGGAAAGGCTAAAAGAAATAAGATTCAGTATATTGCAGGGTATGAGGTCGCACCTAGAAGTGGAATACAGTATATTGCTAAGGTTAAGAAAATAGTTCCTTCAAATAATTATGTTGGTTATTGGAAAGTGATATTTGATGGAGAGCCTCAAAAATACGATCGTCTTATTCCTTTAGGGGATACCTATCCACCTCAAAATATCCGATATACAACGAAGAAAGAACTTGATGATGTAGCTAAGGGAGATGGCACACTAGAGGTTATTTTTAAAAATCCATACTAAAATAATATTAAATTATTTTAGTCGGAAAAGTTAAGCAAAGTTGTACCATTTAGATGAGAAGACAAGAGGTAGTTACTCTGGTTTTTAAATTGATATTTTTTGAATCTTAAAAGATATCTATAGAGAGGGAGGGGCTCGTATTTTTTGAATCTAATACGGGCTACGAGCTTCCGTAATCAATAAAATCATAAAAAAGAAAGGAAAGAGGGCAAGTTCGAGTATTTGAACTCGGGCTAAAAGCGTCGGAAAAAAGATAAACTGCCTTGTGTGCAAACACACAGCGTCAGTTTCCTATTTTTCTCTTGCTTCCTTAACGCCCTCTGTATCATAAACAATGATCAATCGTTATTCCCTCCCTGAGATGGCGGCTATTTGGAGTGAAGAGAACAAGTACAAGGCTTGGTTGGAGGTGGAAATCCTCGCTGATGAGGCTTGGGCTGAGTTGGGTGAAATTCCCAAGGAAGATGTGTCCTTGATTCGTGAGAAGGCGACTTTTGACATCGATCGTATTTTAGAGATTGAAGAGGAAACCCGTCACGATGTGGTGGCTTTCACGCGTGCGGTTTCGGAAAGTCTTGGTGAGGAACGCAAGTGGGTCCACTATGGTCTGACCTCGACCGACGTGGTGGATACGGCTTACGGCTATCTCTACAAGCAAGCCAACGACATCATCCGTCGTGACCTTGAAAACTTTACCAATATCATCGCTGACAAGGCTCGTGAGCACAAGTACACCATCATGATGGGCCGTACCCACGGTGTCCATGCGGAGCCAACGACCTTCGGTCTTAAATTAGCGACTTGGTACAGCGAAATGAAGCGCAACATGGAGCGTTTTGATGTAGCAGCTAAGGGTGTAGAAGCTGGAAAAATTTCAGGTGCGGTTGGAAACTTTGCCAATATTCCACCATTTGTGGAAGAGTATGTTTGTGGCAAATTGGGCATTCGTCCACAGGAAATTTCTACCCAGGTCCTTCCTCGTGACCTTCACGCAGAATATTTCTCAGCTCTAGCCTTGATTGCAACGTCTATCGAGCGTATGGCGACAGAAATCCGTGGACTGCAAAAATCTGAACAACGCGAAGTCGAAGAGTATTTCGCCAAAGGCCAAAAGGGTAGCTCTGCTATGCCCCATAAACGCAATCCTATCGGCTCTGAAAATATGACCGGTCTGGCGCGCGTGGTGCGTGGTCACTTGGTGACAGCTTTTGAGAATGTGGCTCTCTGGCACGAACGCGATATTTCCCACTCATCGGCGGAGCGGATTATCACGCCGGATACGACCATTCTTATCAACTATATGCTCAATCGTTTTGGTAATATCGTCAAGAACTTGACGGTCTTCCCTGAAAATATGAAACGCAATATGGAGTCAACTTTTGGCTTGATTTACAGCCAGCGTGTCATGCTCAGTTTGATTGAAAAGGGTATGACCCGTGAGGAAGCCTATGATTTGGTGCAACCAAAAACTGCGCAGTCTTGGGACAATCAAGTGGACTTCAAGCCCCTTCTCGAAGCGGATGAGCGTGTGACAGCCAAACTCAGCCAGGAAGAAATCGATGAACTCTTCAACCCAGACTACTATGCTAAGCGGGTTGATGACATCTTTGAACGACTTGGATTATAAAAAATTAAAATTCTTTGGATTTTCCAGAGGATTTTTTCTTTTTTCTACGAATAGATAAGTGCAGGGGAACATAATCTCACAACTTATTCAAAAATAATATTTTTTCAAAAATGAAAACAGTTTATGAATAAACAAAAGTAGGAAAATAATAGCTTAAAACATTATTCGGTCGAATGGTTGCACGTTGTGAAATCAATTTAGGTATTATTCGATTTGGTTACAAAGGCAAAAAAATCTATTGGTAATGTGGTATATAGAGTTAGGCGTGTACTTCATACATGCCTAACTTAATTTGTAAAACGATAAGGAGTAGAAGTATGAAAAGATTGCTCAAACCTGTTTTTCAGTCAATCGTGACTAAGAAAGAGATCTTATTATTTTTGAGTTGTGCATTCTATCCATTGTTGATTGCTTTGGTTAGTCTTTTTCAAGCTGGTATAGCCGATTATGTAGAGGGACAGCCGATGAGTTTTATTACGTTTTGGCAATTGATAGTACAAACTCAGTGGCAACTTACTATTCCTACTCTATTGTTAAGCTATGGCGTAATGAGTGTATTTAGCAACGATATCTTATCAAAGAGATTATTTTTGTTTAAGGATATTGAAAGACCTCTGATTTTTAAGGTAAAAGTATACAATTTATTGAAAATCTTAATGTTATTTATTGCTGGAACTTTTGTGACCACCTTAGCTTGTTACTATACCTTTATGTTACCTCGTGATTTTATTGCAGGTCATTTATTTCCAGAAACGTATCCATTACTTATCAATAGTTTGCTTGCTATTCTATCTTGTATAGCTGTTTACATGATTGTCATTTTATTAGTTGCAAATTTAACTATTCGATATAATGTAGTGGTATCTGTGTTAGGAGGAGTATTGTTTATGTTATTTTCAAATATTGCTCCACAACTGACATTTGGTAAATTCTTATTTCCTAATGGGTATACTGAATTAGGAAATTCAGCAATAATATCGTTAGCAGGGATTGTGATGATTAGTGGTTCTTATTGCTTTTTATTTTATTGGCTAGGAATCAGAGCATTTGAGAGAGTTGAGTATTAGGAGACCGTTTTGAGTTTGTACAATAATAAGGCGTCATCAGATAAAGAAATAACAGGTGAATAGTTTTCTATTGCATATAAATGGAGATTTTTGGTTGAATGTCTTTATTAAAATACCTGCTGGTTATGTACTGTCTTATTTGGGTGTGAGGTTTGGGTTGCAGTACTCAGTGGCTTTTCACTGGTTGCATAATGTGTTGATAGAGAAATTTTTTTAGGAGAGTGGAATGTTGGTTTCTATTTGTATTTTGTATATTTTATTGGCGGTATTATCAGTTGTTTTTTTGGAGCATCTATCAGTAGTATTTGTAGTAGGTCTTCTGTATTTATTACCACTTATCATCAACTTTTTTGCTACTAACAATATGTTGAAAAATCCTACACAACAGACATTACGTATCGTAGGTATCTTGCCTGCTCTATCTTTGCTGTTTTATAGTATATTTGGATTTATTGCAGAGTATAGTGGGAAATGGCATCAATTTGTACTGCAAAATACAATACAATCAGATCATTTTACAGTTGAGGTTAATGATAGACTTTTGGATCCTGCTCAGTTAATTTTTGTGACGGTATTATATGTTAGTTTATTTGGGTTGAATTATTTTTATCAGCTTAATAAACTAAAAACGTTGAAAGAGGTGTAATATGCTGAAAATTACAAAATTATCCAAGAAATTTTCCGGTAATGATTTTTATTCTTTAAAGGATGTTGATTTAACGATTGATAGTGGAGATATTGTTGGCTTGATTGGTAAAAATGGGGCAGGAAAGTCAACGTTATTGAAGTTAATTGCTAAGTCTCTCAAACCGACAGAGGGAACGATTGACTATTTAGGACAAGACATATTTCAAACTAAGGGCATACTTTCAGATTTTGGAATTATGATTGAGCCTGTTTTTTATCCAGATATGACAGTGATTGATAATCTAAAGTTTTATTTGGATATTCATGGGAAAAAAGATTGTTATTCGAATATTGAAAGTACGCTTCGGTTAGTTGATTTATGGGAATCACGGAATAGGAAACCAAAAGCTTTTTCCTTCGGAATGAAACAACGAACAGCTTTGGCAATAGCACTAGTAGCAGAACCGAATTTTCTTTTACTTGATGAACCTTTTGTGGGCTTGGATCCGATAGGGGTGAATCAATTGATTGCTATCTTGAAAAAATGGTCTCAAGAACGTAATATTTCCATGATTATATCTAGCCATCAATTGGGAGAGCTAGAAGCTTTGTGTAACCGATATGTCTTTATTCAGGATGGACAACTGGAAACAGAAATGAAAGAACAGGTCGCTCCTGGTGTACTCATTGAATTGCAGGATGATGTATCGAAGTTGCAACTGCCTGATAATCTTCCAATTCATTTTCATAATGGGGAAATTGAAGTTGCGATTGATTCTGATTCGAATTATTTGAATCAATTGTTTTTTGCTCTATCTAGCCAAAGTGGAATTAGAAAGATACGGATAAAAGAGAATCATTTAAAAGATTACTTTGAGATAGGAGAGTAAGACTATGGTATTTTTTCCCATATTGCGTTCGGTGTTGAGCCGTAAGGAGACAAAGATATTTCTTATATTTAGTTTGACGCCGTTGCTATTTTTGTTATCAACTTTGATGCATTCTAAACTGTTTTCGTTTGCTGGACCTGAAGATATGAAGATTGCATTTTTTGATTTTTATTACGGTCAGTTCAACCTGCAATTTAACTCAATTATTCCTTCGATAGCGCTTACTTTTTTGTCTATTAGTATCATGCGCAACGAAATCCAGTCAAAAATATTGTTTTTATATAAAGATATTGATAAACGAATCATTCTTTTGATGAAACTGCTAAGTTTATTGGCTGTAATTGGTATCTATAGTGTTGGATATTTTTTGATTTCACTAGTCGTTTATTATACTCAGGTTGCGCATCTTTCGTATGGTAGTCTAGATTTTTGGAGCAAGGATTTTAATTTTTCTCTGCTATCAGTTTTTTTGGTTATGTTATCTTATGTTATTATTGCAGTTGTAACCAGTATCAGTTCGCTTTACTTTAAAAATGGAGTAACACTAGTTCTTTCTTTAATGCTTACAGTTTTAATGAGCATTTCGGTATTTTTTCCAACTCTCCAAATACTATTTCCAAGTGGTTATGTTAATGTGTGTGAACAATTTGATTTAGCGATCGGAAGTTTGGTTTTAATCGGCGTTACATCAATTTATTGTTTTTTATCATATATTTTTGGGGTGTATCATTTGAGAAAATTGGAATTTTAGTTTATGAAAAAGATTGTAGATTTAATATATAGTCGTTTACCAAAGAAGTTATTTATCTTTGGATTAATGCTATCATGCTGATCCTGTTTTAAATGATTTATCAACTATTATCCCAGCAGGTTCTCATGTGGCGATTGTTGGTCCTAGTGGAGCAGGGAAATCTACAATTTTTTCTTTGCTTATGAAATACTATCAAGACTATCAAGGTGAAATTAGGATAGGAGGGTGTGATTTGAAGGAGTGTTCAGAGTATCAAATTAGAAATTTGATGTCATACGTTCCTCAAAAAAATACTCTTTTTCAAGGAACGATTCGAGAAAACTTGTTGTATGGGAAGAATAAATTGGTATCTGAAGAACGCGTAGCATTTGTTTTAAAAGAATTAGGACTATCTCAGGTTGTTTCAGAGTTAGAATTTGGTTTAGATACTATTATTTCAGAAAATGGTCTTGGTTTATCAGAGGGACAGAAGCAACGTTTTAGTATTGCAAGAGCTTTGCTGTTAGAACATCCAATTTATTTATTAGATGAAGTAACGGCTAGTCTAGATCCTCTTACAGAACGTATCATTAGTCAGGCAATTGACCGTTTGACAGCTGGTAAAACTCGTTTAACAATTGACACGGTTAGAGAAGCAGATGCTATTTTGATGTTGGATAAGAGAGGACAACTAGTGGATTATGGTGATCATCGACAGCTCTTGAAACGTAATCCGCTATATCAAGAATTTGTAAGTGCTCTCCCGAAAGCTAGTTAACAGAGTTCAATTGAAGCTCTGTTTTTTCTATTATTGTAGGGAAACTTTTTCAAAACATACTTGACTTATCCCTAGGGGAATGGTGTACACTAAGTGCATAGAGGTATGTGGAGGAAAAGTATGCAGATTAAAGAAGTGGAGAAGTTGACAGGTCTGTCAACCAAAGCTATTCGGCTGTATGAAGAAAAAGGATTGATAACGGTAGGGCGAAATCAATCAAATGCTTATCGTGATTATAGCGAAGAGAATGTTCAACAGCTACGTCTGATTCGGTTGCTTCGCTATTTTGACTTTTCTATATCAGAAATTAAGGCTTTATTGCCTTTTTCGGAAGAAAAATTACAACAGGTTATGTTGAATAAAAAAACATTTTTTGTTAATCAGAAAGAAATGGTGGAGAGGAAATCACGGTTGCTGGATCAGGTGATAGCAGAAATTGGTGTAAGGAAAGAGTGGGTTGAGGAAGCTCAGGAATCCATCTCCTTTGTAGAGAGTGAGGAGTTTCATAGGTTAAAAGAAGCGTTAGATTTTGCGTTACTACCAAGTTTTTGGCACACACTGTTATTAACATTGGGGCTTTTTAGTCCAATCTTTTGGTTATTCATACGTATCGGGCAGAAACGCTATGAAGATATATCTTTTCTTTTGATGATTGCTTTTGGAGTTACTCTTCTACTAACATTAATTTGGAGGAGTTATGTAGTTACATGGTGGCGAAGGCGAGAGGTGGTTCAAAAGAAGAATAACAGTCATCTCATTTGGTTATTGATTTGCGTTGTGTCAATGATAACTGGAATTGCTTATATTGTTTTAGTTGATTTTCTTATTCGATCTTTGTTACCAAGTCAGTGGCTTTTCTATGAATATTCCTCTAATTTTGGAAAAATGACCATTGTTCTAGTTGAGCTTACTGTAGGATTAATTTTAGCGAAATTGGTAATGGGCTGGAAGATTGCTTGGAAAAGTATTCTATTTTTACTAGGAAGTACAATTATGGCAACTGCATTTTCTATATCTAATACAACTGTTGTGACCGAAAATCAAGTTATTCAGTTTAATCTACTTGGTTCTTCCAAAGTATACTCTTATGAGGATATTGATGCTATCCAAACTGGTTTTGGTACTAAACTGTTTGCTTTAGATGAAACGGAGAAGAAAGGACAATTCAGTTACAAAATTATTATGGATCATACTGAAATTTCCTTCGCACAACCTCAAGTTAATCATCAATTGATTGCGGATGATACGTATATTGAGTTAGAGGAGTTTGATCAACGATTAGTGGAATTAGGAATTGAGAAAGAAAGTTCTAAAGAGGGAAGTCAATATTCTGATTTGGATCCGCACTATATTGAACGTTTTCTGAGAATTGTGAACAATAAATAATATAAGGAATTGAAAAAAACATTTCCTATTTTAGATTTTTTTAAGTTTGATGACTTATACTATTTACAAGCTAGCAATAGCGAAACTATTCTTTTTCATATAATCTCCTAGAAAATACCAGATCGATTGCATCTGGTATTTTCGTTTTGTATTATAATATCCAACCCCTCTCCAGCAGTTCAATCTGTAAAATAGTGGAGCAAGTTATTTTTAGCTTGCTCCTTTTAGAGTTTGCCGACAAAGTGCTAGTGTAGTTCAATTCGAACTTGAATGATTTTCCTATGTTGTGAGTTTGAAGGAGATCATGTAAACTAGGACAAGTATCGTCAGTTCGAAAATCATGGTAATACTTGTAGTAGTCAAGATTTACATTGGCTCTTTATGGTAGGTAGAATCGGAAAGTAATAGATAAACAGGCCACCTGAAAAAATACCGAAGAACCAACGTAGCTACGTCAACAAAATCTTACTCGCTGAGAATACTAAAAGTAAGTAAAACAATAGTTAATTTCATTGATTTATTATTTTTGATTTAAAATTGTTGCGCATTAAATATTTATATGGTAAATTTGTTCTTGTTTTTAATACAAGAACAAATAAGGAGATCATTATGATGGATACAAAATTTTCTGTTGCCCTTCACATTCTTACTATGATTAGTGAAAGTAAAAAAATTCTTAGTTCGCAAGCCTTAGCAGAGAGTGTTGGCACTAATGCTAGTTACATTCGCAAAGTGATTGCACTATTAAAGAATACCGGACTCATCACTTCTCACCAAGGGAGATCAGGTTATCAGTTGAGTAAGTCTCCGAAGGAAATTTCATTGTTAGAAATATATTTTGCTACCCAGGAAGTTAATCGCATTAATCTTTTTCAGATTCATCAAAATGCCAACCAAGATTGTCCAGTTGGTAAGCACATCGAAAGTGCGATGTCACTCATCTTTTCAAGTGTTGAACAACAATTGGAAAAAGAGTTAGGAAATCAAACCTTGGAGACTTTAATTACCAATCTCTACCAATCAGCTAAACAAACACGCATCTGAGCTTGATGTCAGATTTTCTTAACAAAAACAAATACTTGTATCAGATACAAGTTCATTTATGAAAAGGAGTAAACTATGAAAGTAGCACAACATGCATCTTACAATAAAAATAATATTGCACTCACTCTGACTGGAATTAATAAACCGCAAATTAAGTCTAATCAAGTCCTTGTCAAAGTGTCAGCGGCAGGTGTCAATCCCTTGGACAATATGATTTCTCGTGGAGAAGTTAAGATGATCGTTCCTTACAAGTTACCACAAACAGCTGGTAATGAGCTTGTCGGATTCGTAGAAGAGGTTGGCTCCAGTGTGACAAAGTTTGAGATCGGCGACCGTGTCTTTGGACGTCTTCCTCTCGATAGTATTGGTGCTTTTGCTGAGTATGTGGCGGTAGATATTCAAGCTCTTGCCAAAGTTCCTGACTATTTGACAGATGTAGAGGCAGCAGCTATTCCCTTGACAGCTTTGACAATTATGCAAGCTTTAGATCTCATGAAGGCTGAAGCTGGCAAGACTATTTTTATTTCCGGTGGAACGGGTGGTGTTGGTGGCATGGCAATTCCTATCGCTAAGGCTAAGGGATTGACTGTCATTACTAACGGTGACGGAGCAAATGCAGAACGTGTATTGGCATTGGGGGCAGATCAGTTTATTGACTATAAAACAGAAGATTATACAAGAGTTCTTTCTCAAATTGACTATGTCTTGGATACGCTTGGCGGTGTAGAAACCGAGAAACAAATGTCTATCATGAAAAAAGGTGGTCAGCTAGTTTCTTTACGTGCTATGCCAAATGGTGCGTTTGCCAAACGCATGAACCTACCGAAATGGAAACAAATCTTGTTTGGTCTCGTTGGGCGTAAATTTGATAAAATGGCTGAAAATTATGGAGTTCACTATCATTTTATCTTCGTAGAAAGCAATGGTCAACAGTTAAAAGAAATCGCAGATATTTTCAAAAGACTTGAAATTAAACCATCAATTGATACTGTTTATCCATTTGAAGAGGTCAATGTTGCACTAGATAAAGTAGCCAATGGACCTTCACGTGGGAAAACGGTCCTTAGTTTCTAGCTAATAGGAGAAAACGATGTCTTATATTACAACTAAAAATAACTATATTACTGTCTCTGGTAACAAAATTGCCTATCGTGAACTTAGCAGGGGTAAATCAAAGCTCCCCTTGGTTATGTTAGTTCACTTAGGTGCAACCTTGGACAACTGGGATCCTAAATTGTTGGACTTGGTGGCTGAAAAAGAGCATATTATCGTCCTAGATCTTCCTGGTGTGGGAGCTAGTCAAGGTAAGGTGGCATCAACTATTTCAGGAATGGCAAAACAAACCATTGACATTGTCAGAGCTTTAGGATATAAAAAAATTAATTTGCTTGGTCTTTCTATGGGTGGTATGATTGCCCAAGAAATAGTTCGAGCTAATAACAAAATGGTCAATCGTTTGATTTTAGCCGGAACAGGTCCTCGCGGTGGTTTTGAGATGGATAAAGTAACAAGAAAAACATTTCGTTATATGCTTAAAGCAAGCTTGAAACGTATTGATCCTAAACGCTATATCTTCTATAATCATGATGAAGCAGGTAGGCTGGAAGCTGAAAAAGTTCTGGGACGAATGAGTGAGAGAACTAATGATTATGTAGATAAAGATATGAATATTTCAGGATTTTTGATGCAGTTGAAGGCAATCAAACATTGGGGAAAAGATATTCAAGATGATATGGTCTACATTACTCAGCCAACGCTCATCGTTAATGGTGACAAGGATATGCAAGTTCCAACGGAAAATTCCTATGTTATGCACGAGAAAATTAAAAACAGTCAACTTATCATATACCCAAATGCAGGGCACGGATCTATTTTCCAAAATGCGGAGGATTTTTCAAAGGAATTAATAACTTTCTTGGGGATGTGAACTAACCAAACAATTTATATCTATTAGATGGAATTACTCTATGTTATCAAAGTTTTGAGTAATTGATGGTGTTGTTGAATTATAGTACATTAAGTCTAAAAATATAAAAGATACTTCAAAAGAACAATATCTCTTGAAGTATCTTTTGTCATTATATCTCATCTGATTTTACTGAAAAATATTGACTATTTCAGTAAGATTTATATAGATGAATTATTAAAGTTTTTTATAATGTTTCGTGAATTGCAGCTGTTTGTTTATTTAGACTGCTGTTTGAAGTGTGGTATAATAGTTTTATGACAAATCGAATTTTAGATATGGAACAATTACAGGATGAAGAGTATGTAGAGCGTACTTTACGCCCTCAAAAATTAAATGAGTATATTGGTCAAGATAAAGTTAAAAATCAGTTAAAGATCTTTATTGAGGCAGCTAAGTTACGTGAGGAGGCATTAGATCATACTCTTTTGTTTGGCCCTCCAGGTCTGGGGAAAACAACGATGGCTTTTGTTATTGCTAATGAGTTAGGTGTCAATGTCAAACAGACCAGTGGGCCAGTTATTGAAAAAGCAGGTGATTTAGTTGCTTTGCTCAATGATTTAGAGCCGGGAGATGTTCTCTTTATAGATGAAATCCATCGTATGCCGATGGCTGTTGAGGAGATTCTTTACAGTGCGATGGAAGATTATTACATTGATATCATGATTGGTGGAGGAGAAGCTAGTCGTTCTGTGCATCTGGAGTTGCCACCTTTTACTCTGATTGGAGCGACTACTCGTGCTGGTATGCTCTCCAATCCCTTGCGTGCTCGTTTTGGTATTACAGGACATATGGAGTATTATCAACTGAGTGATTTGACTGAGATTGTAGAGCGAACAGCAGATATTTTTGAAATGGAAATTACTCATGAGGCTGCTATTGAATTAGCTCGGCGTTCTCGTGGTACTCCTCGAATTGCCAATCGTTTGCTAAAACGTGTACGGGATTTTGCTCAGATTATGGGCGACGGTCTGATTGACGATAGCATTACGGACAAGGCCTTGACAATGTTAGATGTTGACCGAGAAGGATTGGACTATGTGGATCAGAAGATTCTCCGGACCATGATTGAGATGTATGGCGGCGGGCCCGTTGGTCTTAACACCCTGTCGGTCAATATTGCTGAAGAGCGTGAGACTGTTGAGGATATGTATGAGCCTTATCTAATTCAGCAAGGTTTCCTTCTGCGAACGCGTACAGGAAGAGTAGCTACGGCCAAAGCATATGAACACTTAGGTTATCCGTACAAAGAGAACTAAAAACAAATAGTAGTGGTTTTCTGTTGAACTATTTGGAAGAAACCATTAGATTATTGTGTTGTTAATGGTGACTGTAAAGAAACAATGGTAGTCTAGGTGGTAAGGTCATTATGATTAACTGAAGTTAAGGATGGATATGCCTTATCCAGTATACGAATGGAGATGAAATGAAACCAACTTTTATTTGGGATTTGGATGGAACTTTACTAGATTCTTACGAAGCAATTTTGGTAGGTATTGAAGAAACATACGCTCAATTTAATATTCCTTTTGAGAGAGAAGCGGTGAAGAACTTTATTCTTCGCTATTCCGTAAAGGATTTACTTGTTCGTGATGCCAAAGCATATGGACAGTCTCTTTCTGAGCTTAATCGTGTTCGTGCTACATCTTTGCGTGAGAAAAATACAGCAATTTCACTATTGGATGGTGCGCGTGAAATTTTGGAGTGGACGGATGAACACGACATTCAGAATTTTATTTATACGCATAAAAGTGATAATGCTTTCAAAGTGTTAGCTGAATTAGGCATTGATCATTATTTTATAGAAATTTTGACAAGCGAATCGGGTTTTGCAAGAAAACCCAATCCAGAAGCATTGCTGTATCTAATTGAAAAATATCAACTTGACTGTGCTACTACTTTTTATGTAGGTGATCGTTTATTGGATGTAGAAACGGCGTTGGCTGCTGGTATTCAAAGCATCAACTTACAGATAGACAATATAGAACAGAATATAAAGATTTCTAGATTAACGGACATAAGGCAAATGTTCGATGCCAAAAACAAGTAAAAGATATGGAATCTGTTTGCTATTTTTGATATAATGAACAGAAATACGGTAAACGGAGGTCCGAAGATGAACGATAAAGAATTTGGGCAACGCGTTCGTCAACTGCGTGAAAAAGCACAATTTACGCGAGAAGAATTTTGTATGGATGAGTCTGAGTTATCCGTTCGACAATTGACACGTATTGAGTCTGGCACATGCAAGCCAACGTTTTCCAAAATAAATTTTATCGCTAATCGTCTAAGTTTAGGATTATATGAATTGATGCCAGACTACGTCAAACTTCCAGAGAGGTACTCTAAGTTAAAGTTTGATATGTTGCGTACTCCAACCTATGGTGATGAGAGCTTGGTGGAAAAACGTGATCAATTGATTTCAGAAGTCTATGATACATACTATGCTGATTTGCCAGAAGAAGAACAGATTGCTGTAGATGCTTTTCGATCAACGATTGATACTTTTGAAACTAAATCAAATACTTACGGAAAAGAAATAATAGATGACTATTTTGATCAGATTTTGCATAAAACCCGGTATACAATCAATGATCTTTTAATTATTCGTTTGTATCTTGAGCACCTTAGAGCAGACGATGGCACATCTATAAATTTTAAGAAGTTTTTAGAGTTGGTGGAACACCTTCCTGGTCAAGTAGATATCATGGATGCCAATGAATTGTTTATACTGCGAGATGTGATGTTGGTGACTGCTGGAGAGTTGGGTCGGACTAAGCAATTCGCCCCCATTCCTTCTTTGTTTCAAGCTTTGGACCAAGTGATGATCATTACACAGGATTTTCAAAAGAAACCTATTTTGAATCTGTTGAAATGGAAATATGAATTGTATGTGAATAATGATTATGAGTCAGCTAAATTATTGTTTGAAGAGGCAATCACGTTTGCCAATTTAATTGGTCACCACTACTTAGTTGATAAATTAAATGCAGATTGGGTAGAAGATAATTCATAAGAGGACATTTTTGTCCTGTTGAATCATTCTTATTTCCTTTAAACTAATTTTATTAAATTTAAAGGAGATATAGATATGTTTAATATTGTAAAAATGTTTGGAATTTTTGGTACTGGTTGGACAGATTGGTGGAAACTGTAATGTTAATGAGATAAAGAAACATGAGTCAGCCGTCAGGGTGGCTTTTTGTTATATTGAGATGTAGGAGTATATAAACATGTTAGAAAAATGGTTAACTGAAAAACAAGGGCAGCAATTTCGTTATAAAATGGAGAAGATAGAGTACGCTCTAGCATTGTTAGGTAATCCTCATCTAGAGATTCCAGTTATCCATGTAGCTGGGACAAATGGAAAAGGCTCAACAATAGCTTTTATGAATCATTTGTTTCAATATCATGGATTGCGAGTTGGCACGTTTGTATCTCCTCATTTGGTAACTGTTCATGACAGAATTTGCATGAACGGACAGGCTATCTCACCTGATGATTTTAAACGATATTTACAAGAAGTTTATCAATTGGAAAAAAAGATTGAAGGTCGTTATGAGCCTTTTCGTTATTTTGAGGTTATGGTGCTAGTGATGTTTCTTTATTTTCGTGATAAGAAACCAGACTTAGCTTTAATAGAGGTTGGTATTGGTGGATTACTTGATACAACTAATGTTGTATCTCCGGTCGTTAGTATCATTACATCCATTGGTATGGATCATCAAGATTTATTAGGTTCGACATTGAAAGAAATTGCAGAGCAAAAAGCTGGAATCATTAAAGACAAGGTGCCGGTTGTTCTAGGACCGCTTACGGAAGAATGTCTGAGTGTTTGCCAACAAATAGCTAGTACAAAAGATGCTCCAGTCTATCAATTTGGAAACGAATTTGTATACAATAATAATCATTTCGAGAGTGAATACTTGTCTGTGAAAGATTTAATTTTGGGACTGGTTGGTCAACACCAGGAGGAAAATGCAGCGGTTGCCTTACAAACTTTTCTTTTGTATATGCAGCATATCAATCAATCAGTTGACGTGACCGTGATTCGACAAGCCTTAGTTGATACCTGTTGGGCTGGACGTTTGGAGTTAGTTCATGAAAATCCGATCGTTTACTTGGATGGGGCACATAATGTTCCGGCTGTGGAACGTTTAGCAGAGTTTGTAAACACTCATCAGACCGTTCAGGCAACAATACTGTTTTCAGCAT
The DNA here is from genome assembly GCA_029593505.1 of Streptococcus suis. Lineage (GTDB taxonomy): Bacteria > Bacillota > Bacilli > Lactobacillales > Streptococcaceae > Streptococcus > Streptococcus suis_AG. The sequence continues at coordinate 10,469 of JAKTNI010000008.1, read as the reverse complement.
TGAAGCGTAAGGATTTTAAGGAAATGGTAGAAATGTTGGAAACGAAACTTCCGCAAGCGTCATTGATACTAACTAGTTTTTCTTACGATGGAGCTTTGTCAAAAGATACTAGTGAAGGGAGAATGTATGTAGCAGATTACCAACAATTTATAAGAGAATGGTTAGAACATCATCAAGGAATGTTGGTGATAACAGGATCGCTTTACTTTATTTCTGAAGTGCGCAGAATGTTTCGATAATATATAGAGTTTTATCACTGTTTTTCGAATAAATCAGTATGACAGAACAGGATATTCAACTATTTTTAACACAATTTTATCAAACAAAACGCCACACTTTTCGTCAATTGGAACAATTTGTAAAGATTTCTAAGAAGATTACAAAGAAGTGAGAACTTTCTTGTCACTAACAGTTAGTAAAAAGCATCTGTACAGGTGCTCGAGTAGTGGGAAGAAAAGCTGATGCTTCCTTACGGATTCCTATAGAGACTTTCTGATTTTTTTGTTATAATGGAAAAGATAAAGATAAGGAGAGAACGATGACAGAATTAGATATAGCTCCAAACGAAAAACAATATAGACGTAGTCGTCGAGCATCGCGTAGACAGGTGCAGGTACTTCAAAAGGAATTTTTAGAGAAGGTTCCGAAAACGAACATTTGGCCAGCTCTTATCTGGAGTTTAGTAGTGAGCGTGCTCAGTAGTGCAAATCCCCTAATAGTCCCTTTTATGAGTAATCTACAAACTCAAAATATGTATGCTGGAATGGCTATGGCAGCCGGTCAAGTTCCTTATGGCAACTTTTTTGGTACGAGTGGGGTCTTGTATTACCTGCTAAATCTGGTTGGCCATATTGGAGGAACTAGTATTATTATGGGAATCCTTCAATTTATTGCTTTATTGATAGCGGGGCTTTATTTTTATAAGATTATAGCTTATTTTAGCCAATCAGAACGTCTTTCTATAAGTCTTAGTCACTGGTTTTATTTGTTTATCTTATCACTAGGTTTTGGTGGGCTATACGCGGAAATTTTTGCTCTTCCCTTTATTTTAAATAGTATTTGGTTTTTAATACGGTATGTTGAACATGCAGTTCGTGATGAAGCTTACATTCTATATGGTATAAATGCTGCAATTAGCTTTCTTATTTATCCAAAGAGTTTGCTGATTTGGTTTATTGCTGGTGTTATTTTGTTGAGTTTTAATATGTTTCACCGCCAAATAGCTCGAGGAATCTACCAATTATTAGCCATGAAGTTTGGTTTTCTTTCTATTTTATATGTGGTGGGTTACTATGTATTTGATGCACAAATTTTAGGAAGTGCTATTCAACAAACATTTCTCTATAATCTGCGCTTTGATTTTCAGTCACCTCGCTTGATTTGGGTAGTTGCCTTTGTAGCTGGATTTGTTATCTTCTCTGGTTTTTTAAAAAATACTATCCAAACAATGCTATCTTTTGGTCAAAAGAAACATACTCATTTAAAAGTTTTATTTTTGTTGATATTTGTGGTCCAACTCATTTTTATCATGGGCAGCGAAGTTTTTCAATGGAGCCAATTGCTGCTGTTGATTCCGTACGGATTGATAATGGCGGTTATTCACTTAAAAACTAGTGATGAAGATGGAGAAGAAAAGTCAGCAGGTTACCTACGTCGCCAATTCTTTTTACCATTGGTGGTGTGTATAGGTTTATTAGCGCAACCTGTTTACACTTATCTAACAGGTTCTGATGTTATTGCAGAAAGAGGAACTCTTGCTCGCTATATTCACGAACATTCCAGCTCGTCGGATCAAATCTATGCTTGGGATAATAGTGCCAGTCTGTACTTATCTAGTCAGCGTTTGTCTGTTGCAACTATTGTGACAGCTGAGCCGTATCTCAATACCAAAGAGAATCGGGAAAGTTTACTGTTTGATTTGAATAAAAATGAGGCAAAGTTTATTGCTATCAATAAAAACATTCCACTTTTAGAGGATTTAAAGACTAATTTGGAAGTACAGTACACACCGATTAAGAATATGGAGCACTTTGTTTTGTATCAAAGAAATGAATGATTGCGAAAGCAGTCATTTTTTTATCTACTTGCCAGAGGAGTGTTGGCTTTTGAATATGTTATAATAGTAAAACAATATCCGATGAAAAATGAATACAAAGTAAGGAACTATCATGTCACATATTATTGAATTACCAGAAATTCTGGCAAACCAGATTGCTGCCGGAGAAGTTATTGAGCGACCAGCTAGTGTTGTTAAGGAGTTGCTTGAAAATTCGATTGATGCAGGAGCAAGTCAAATTGAAGTTTTGATTAAAGAGGCAGGTTTAAAGACGATTCAAATTACCGATAACGGAGAAGGAATTGTGCCAGATCAAGTAGCTCTTGCTCTTAGACGCCATGCGACTAGTAAAATTAAGACTCAATCAGATCTTTTTCGTATTCGAACATTGGGATTTCGTGGTGAAGCTCTTCCTTCGATCGCTTCTGTCAGTCAGCTGGTGATTGAAACAGCAACTGCTGATCATGATCATGGTGTTCGGCTAGAAGTTAGTGGTGGTATTGTTGAGAAAAAAGAGACCATTAGTCGTCCAGTTGGAACTCAGATAACGGTTTCTGAGTTGTTTTACAATACGCCTGCCCGTCTGAAGTATGTTCGTAGCCAACAAGCAGAACTAGCTCAAATCATAGATATTGTCAATCGGCTCAGTTTAGCCCATCCAGAGATTGCTTTTACTTTGGTGAATGAAGGACGGCAATTGATACAGACGGCAGGTACAGGAAAACTGCGTCAAGCTATTTCAGGCGTATATGGCATTGCTTCTGCTAAGAAGATGGTTGAAATTTCTGCGGAAGATTTAGATTTTCGCATCAGCGGTTATGTTTCTTTACCTGAATTAACTCGCGCAAACCGTAATTATATCAGTATTTTTATAAACGGTCGCTATATTAAGAATTTTTTATTGAATAGAGCTATTTTAGAGGGTTATGGTAGTAAATTGATGGTAGGACGCTTTCCGTTAGCTGTGATTGCCATTGAAATTGATCCTCATCTTGCAGATGTTAATGTTCATCCTACAAAGCAGGAGGTTCGCATTTCTAAGGAAAAGGAACTAATGGTCTTGATTCGAGAAGCGATTGCTAGTGCTCTAAAAGAACAGGATTTGATACCAGATGCTCTTGAAAATTTGGCTAAATCTAGCACTCGAACAAAGAGCAAGGCAGAGCAAGTGACACTACCGCTTAAAGAAACCAATCTCTACTATGACACAGTTAAGCAGGATTTCTTCATTAAATCCGATATGGTCGCTGAAGATGTTCAGCCATTGGAGGAGAGTGTAGAAAAAGATACCCCAGTAGTCTCACAATCATCAGCCATTCAGTTTGCAAAGCGTCAAGTAGAGATAGAAGATTCATTGGAACACCCTCGTCTGTCTCGTAAAGATATAACCAAATTGACTACTCAACTGGAGCAGGAGCAAACTTCTACTTTCCCAGAGTTAGAGTATTTCGGTCAGATGCATGGAACTTATCTTTTTGCACAGGGAAAAGGCGGATTATATATTATTGACCAACATGCTGCTCAAGAGAGAGTTAAGTATGAGTACTATCGTGAAAAAATTGGTGAGGTAGATAATTCGACCCAACAATTATTAGTTCCGTATATTTTTGAGTTTCCGCAAAATGATTTTCTCCTTCTTCAACAAAAAATGGATTCTTTACATAAAATTGGACTTCGGTTGGAAGAGTACGGTGTTAACCAATTTATCTTGCGAGAATATCCTATTTGGATGCAGATGGATGAAATTGAGTCTGGCGTCTATGAAATGTGTGACATGTTGCTTTTGACTGATCAAGTATCAATAAAACAGTATCGAGCAGAGTTGGCGATTATGATGTCTTGCAAGCGCTCAATAAAAGCCAACCATTCGCTAGATGATTACTCGGCGCGTGATCTGATTCGCCAACTGTCTCACTGTCAAAATCCATATAATTGCCCTCATGGCAGACCAGTTTTGGTTAATTTTACCAAGTCAGATATGGAAAAAATGTTTCGCAGAATTCAAGAAAATCATACCAGCTTACGAGAATTAGGCAAATATGAATAATAAGCATAAAGGAGAACTATGTACGATTATATCAAAGGATTACTTACCAAAATTACTGCTAAGTATATTGTGGTTGAAGTTGGTGGTATTGGCTATTTGATTCATGTGGCAAATCCCTATACTTTTTCGAATTATGTCCATCAAGAGATTGTTGTGTATATTCATCAAATTGTTCGGGAAGATGCTCATCTTCTATACGGATTTCAGACAGAGGCAGAAAAATCTCTTTTTCTTAGTTTAATTTCGGTTTCAGGTATTGGTCCAACAACAGCTCTAGCTATTATTGCTGTTGATGATAATGATGGTTTAGTTTGCGCTATTGAACAGAAGAATATTACCTACTTAACTAAATTTCCAAAAATTGGTAAAAAGACAGCTCAGCAGATGATATTGGACTTAGAAGGCAAGTTCGTCATTGGTGAGGAAGCCGATCCAGTTCAGCCGACAACTGCTACAAGTGAAAACCTAGCTCTTGAAGAAGCTATGGAAGCTATGGAAGCTTTAGGGTATCGTTCAGCAGAATTAAAGAAAGTTCGAAAATTCTTTGAAGGTACTCAAGATACATCCGAGAACTATATCAAGTCCGCTCTCAAAATGTTAATGAAGTAGCTATACTGAAGAAAATAAAACGAGGAGGTATTGTATGCCGCGTTGTTCATGGGTCAATCTTAACAATCCAATTTACGTCGCCTATCATGACAAGGAGTGGGGGCAGCCCCTCCACGATGATCAGGCTTTGTTTGAGTTGCTATGCATGGAAACTTACCAAGCAGGTCTATCGTGGGAAACAGTACTCAATAAGCGTCAAGGGTTTCGTTCAGCTTTTTTTGATTATGATATACAGAGTGTGGCAGAGATGACTGTTCAAGAGTTAGAAAATTTGCTAATGAATCCAGCTATTATTCGTCATAGAGCAAAAGTATATGCCACACGGACAAATGCTCAGGCATTTTTGCGAGTGCAGTCAGAATTTGGAACGTTTGATCGTTATCTGTGGTCATGGGTTGACGTTACACCACTTAGTAATCCAGTTAACTCCGCTCGAGAATTGCTGACGAAAAATGACTTATCGGAGCGACTATCTAGAGATTTGAAAAAGCGAGGTTTCACATTTGTCGGACCTGTCTGCATTTACTCCTATTTGCAAGCAAGCGGAGTGATACAAGAACATGAAATATCATGTGATTTTTATAAATAATCAAATGAATAACGAATTATTAGGTAGGTAGCTATAAATAGTGTGGAGAGGAATATGAAAGCAGAATTAATAACTGTTGGAACAGAAATTTTGACAGGTCAAATTGTGAATACAAATGCTCAATTCTTATCAGAGAAATGTGCAGAGTTTGGCATTGATGTTTACTTTCATACAGCAGTAGGAGATAATAAAGATAGACTTTTATCGGTACTAGAAATTGCCAGTAAGCGCAGTGATATGATTATTTTATGTGGTGGTTTGGGCCCAACAGAAGATGATTTGACCAAGCAAACATTAGCAACATTTTTAGGAAAAGAACTCGTTATTGATACTTATGCTATGGCTAAACTTGATCGATTCTTTGCCAGTCGTCCAGGAAGAATTCGCACGCCGAATAATGATCGTCAAGCACAAATCATAGAGGGGAGTAAAGCGTTGAAAAATCCTACAGGTTTAGCTGTAGGTGGATTTATTGAACAAGGTGGAGTAACGTATATTGTCCTTCCGGGACCTCCGACAGAGTTGAAAGCTATGTTTTCAGAGAGTTTACAGCCTTTATTAACTCAATCGCATCAAAAACTGTATTCTCGTGTTCTTCGATTTTTTGGTATTGGAGAAAGCCAATTGGTGACTATTCTGGCGGACTTGATTGAGAAGCAAACAGATCCGACATTGGCGCCTTATGCCAAGACTGGTGAAGTAACACTTAGACTGTCAACTAAGGCTTCTAATCAGAAGGATGCTGACGAACGTTTGGACAAACTAGAATCCCAAATCATGCAACGTGATCAATTGGCACGCTATATTTATGCTTATGGAGAAGAGAGTAGTTTAGTTGGAACAGTGGCAACATTGTTGTCGAAAAAAGGTCAGACATTAGCTGTTACTGAGAAAGGCACAGGGGGATTGTTGCTATCCGAGTTAAGTCTTGCCTTATCGGATGTGCCTTATTTTCGTGGTGGTAATGTTATGGCTTGTGACGAAGTTCATTCACAGGATCTATCTGAGGAAGCGGCTCGTATTCGAATTGAGCAACAGGCTAATCAAGGACTTGCTATATCTGTCGTTATTAAGCCAGAGTCTACTTCGGATAATATGATCGCTACAGTTTATCTGGCGCTAAGTAATGACTTAGGGATGTTTCGGAAAGAAGAGGATTTGGGAGGATATTCTTGGCAACATCTTCGTCAACTAGCTTGTCTCCATGCTCTAGATTTTGTACGAAACACTTTGTGAAATAGCAGATATTTGCTATAATAGTTTGATTAAGAAAAGAGGAGAAAAACATTGGCTAAAAAACCAAGTAAAAAGTTAGAAGATATTACAAAAAAATTTGGAGATGAACGTAGAAAAGCGCTTGATGATGCTTTGAAATCAATTGAAAAAGATTTTGGAAAAGGTGCAGTCATGCGTCTTGGAGAACGTGCTGAACAAAGAGTGCAAGTCATGAGCTCAGGAAGTTTGTCTATTGACATCGCTTTGGGTGCTGGTGGTTATCCGAAAGGACGTATTATTGAAATCTACGGTCCAGAAAGTTCCGGTAAGACGACGGTTGCTTTACATGCTGTTGCTCAGGCGCAAAAAGAAGGTGGAATTGCTGCTTTTATTGATGCAGAGCATGCCTTGGATCCAAATTATGCGGCAGCTCTTGGGGTTAACATTGATGAATTGCTATTATCTCAGCCAGATTCTGGAGAGCAGGGATTGGAAATTGCTGGTAAACTGATTGACTCAGGTGCTGTTGATTTGGTGGTTGTTGACTCGGTGGCTGCTCTTGTTCCGCGTGCAGAAATTGATGGGGACATTGGAGATAGTCATGTTGGTCTGCAAGCACGGATGATGAGCCAAGCTATGCGTAAATTATCAGCTTCTATCAACAAGACAAAAACGATTGCGATTTTTATCAACCAGTTACGTGAAAAGGTTGGTGTGATGTTTGGTAATCCAGAAACTACACCTGGTGGTCGTGCGTTGAAATTCTATGCCTCTGTTCGTATGGATGTTCGTGGAAATACGCAAATCAAGGGGACAGGAGATCAAAAAGATCAAAATGTCGGTAAAGAAACCAAAGTAAAAATCGTTAAAAATAAGGTGGCTCCTCCATTTAAAGAAGCTCTTGTAGAAATTATGTACGGACAAGGGATTTCACAAACTGGAGAATTGATTGAAATTGGTAGTTCGATTGGGGTAATCCAAAAGGCAGGTGCTTGGTATTCTTATAATGGTGAGAAGATTGGTCAAGGGTCTGAAAATGCGAAAAAATTCCTTGAAGAAAATCCAGCTATTTTTGAAGAAATTGATCATAAAATTCGAGTACATTATGGCTTGATTGAAGGGGAAAAGAATTTATCTGAGACGGAAGTGGAAACTATTTCTGAAAATAAGGAAGTTGTTTTGGATTTAGATGGCGGAATTGAGCTAGAGGAATAATGTTAGATTTCCTAGAATGAATGGATTTTTGGAAGTTTTCTGTTTCCAGTTATTGTTAAAAGAGAGGTATGTTTCCTTTTTGGAAGTCATACCTTTTCATTTGATTATTCTGATATATTAGTATTTACATTTAAAGTCTTACATTTCTCAATAGCCTATACGATGACATTGCATATTATTTATACCTTAAAATAGTAAGCGAATAATAAATTTGGGTAGTGTGACTGTGAGATGTCTATTTTTTTTAAAGTGCAAATTTTTTGAAAATAGGTCTGCGGACTGACAAATTATATGGTATAATAGGTTATAATGTGTTTAATGATATGTAGCAAAGGAGTTACTACATGATTAAAATTTATACCGTATCGAGTTGTACCTCTTGTAAAAAAGCAAAAAATTGGTTAAATGCTCACCAATTATCCTACAATGAGCATAATCTTGGCAAAGAAGCTATTACCAAGGAAGAAATTTTAAACATTTTAATGAAAACTGAAAATGGGATTGCTAGTATTGTGTCTTCAAAAAATCGCTATGCGAAAAGTTTGGAGTTCGATATTGAGGAGTTAAGTTTAAATGAGGTGATTGATTTGATTACTTCTAATCCCCGTATTTTGAAAAGTCCTATTTTAATTGATGAAAAACGCCTTCAGGTAGGGTACAAGGAAGATGATATTCGTGCTTTCTTGCCTCGTGCAGTGCGTAATGTAGAGAATGCTCAAGCTCGTATGAGAGCTGCTTTGTAGACTTACGGAAAAGAACTCTATTGGAGGAGTTCTTTTTACTTCATTCTTTGAGAATAATGAAAAAGTATGATACAATGATAAAAAATAGGGAAAGAAGGTGTAGGCATGGGATTCACAGAAGAAACAGTCCGTTTTCGCTTAGACGATTCAGATAAACAAGAAATTGGGAAAACATTAACTGGTGTATATCGTTCATTGGAAGAAAAAGGATATAACCCAATCAACCAAATTATCGGTTATGTATTAAGTGGAGATCCCGCTTATATTCCTCGCTATAATGATGCGCGTAATCAGATTCGCAAACATGAACGCGATGAAATCATTGAAGAATTGGTACGCTACTACTTGAAAGGAAATGGGATTGACCTTTAAATGAGAATAATGGGATTAGATGTCGGGTCTAAGACAGTAGGTGTAGCAATCTCTGACCCACTTGGTTTTACGGCTCAAGGTTTGGAAATTATCCCGATTGATGAGGAAAAAGGTGAATTTGGTTTAAAACGCCTGACAGAGCTAGTTGCTCACTATAAGGTAGAAAAGTTTGTTGTCGGGTTACCAAAAAATATGAACAATACTAGTGGTCCACGTGTAGAAGCAAGTCAAGCTTATGGGGATTTATTAGTAGAACAGTTTCGTTTACCTGTTGACTACCAAGATGAACGATTGACAACTGTTGCGGCTGAGAGAATGTTAATTGAGCAAGCAGATATTAGTCGAGGAAAACGTAAAAAAGTTATTGATAAATTGGCTGCACAGCTAATTTTGCAAAATTATTTAGATAGAACATTTTAAGGAGATTTCTAATGACACATCATCACAACCATGAACACGATCACAATCACGATGAGCGTGAATTGATTACTTTAGTAGACGAACAGGGAAACGAAACCTTATTTGAAATTTTATTGACGATTGATGGTCAAGAAGAATTTGGTAAGAACTATGTTCTTCTGATTCCTGCTGGTGCAGAAGAAGATGAAAATGGTGAAGTTGAGATTCAAGCCTACTCATATGTTGAGAACGAAAACGGAACAGAAGGAGATTTACAACCAATTCCAGAAGATTCGACAGCAGAGTGGGATATGATTGAGGAAGTATTTAACAGTTTCATGGAAGAAGAATAATTAAAATTAGGCAATCTTATTGATTGCCTAATTTTATATAGAAAGAGTGTAGAATATAGAGATAAACGAACTCAAATCTAGATTGTTGGAAGATGCTGACATGAGAACTATTTTGACAACTTTAAGGACTATGCAATTGAAAGATTGTTGGTTGTGTGCAGGGAGTGTTCGTAATTTCATTTGGAATGATTGTCGATTCGATCCGTCAACGGATGTAGATGTCATCTTTTTTGATCCAGATATATCTTATGAAGAAACTCAGGCACTTGAAGCCAGCTTGCGTTCGTGCTATCCAGCCTATCGTTGGGAGTTAAAAAATCAAGTATTTATGCATATTCATAACCCTAATACCGTTTCGTATCAATCAGCGCAAGATGCGATTGTCAAATTTCCAGAGAGATGTACAGCTATAGGAATAAGGTTGTTGAGCGATAATCAATTAGAGATCTATGCTCCGTTTGGCTTAAATGATCTTTATGATTATCGTGTCCGTCCAACACCATATTTTGAGGTAGATTGTGAACGTATGCTTGTTTATCGCAAGAGATTGAAACAGAAAACTTGGTCGAATAGATGGCCACAACTTACCATAGAGGGAATCGACTAGTTTTTATAATCTGATTAGAATAGGACAAAAATGTCCTGTTGGTCTATGCTTCTTTTCGATAAACTAATCTTATCAATAAAGGAGATTAGCTTATGGAATTTGAAAAAGTTTACGCCAGTGTTAAAGGGATTGTGCATAAAGCTCGTCAGGATTTCTACATCACGTTATGGGAACGAGAAGATTGGGATCAAGAGGGTATGCTTATTTTATTTGAGTTGCTGGAAGCTCATCCTGATATAGTCAATGAGCAAGACAAACTATATT
>JAKTNI010000007.1 GCA_029593505.1 Streptococcus suis | reverse complement strand
CTGTACCCATGCCGAACACAGAAGTTAAGTCCTAGAACGCCTGAAGTAGTTGGGGGTTGCCCCCTGTGAGATACGGTAGTTGCTTAGCGAATATTCCGCCATAGCTCAGTTGGTAGAGCGCATGACTGTTAATCATGATGTCACAGGTTCGAGCCCTGTTGGCGGAGTTTAATGTAATGGTCCGTTGGTCAAGGGGTTAAGACACCGCCTTTTCACGGCGGTAACACGGGTTCGAATCCCGTACGGACTATATTTTAGAAAAGAGAACATTATGTTTTCTTTTTTTTCTCAAATTGCTAAATTAATGCTGAATAAAAAGATATAGTTTACTTTGATGCTCCTAAAGATTTGTTAATATCTTTAACTTTATTACCTGATTGATCCTAGACTGCTATCTTGATGAGTTCGTTTGTGTTAATATAGATGACATCTTTTTATATAGTATTTTTATAAATTTTGTTTATCTTGTTTTTTCTTTTTTTTTATGATATACTTAACAAGTTAATTAAATAAAAAGGAATTATTATGAATAATATTGCTGTGGAAATTGATAGGTGTCTTCATGAGATTGTTCTTAGTTCGGAGAATCAATTGGAGATTTTAATTGGGAATTGTCAAAGTTCCGTAAAACTGACGAATACTCAAGAACATATTTTGATGTTGATTGAAAAAAATGCTTATACGAATACGGAGATTGCTAAACAATTAAATGTTAGTCAGGCTGCCATTACGAAAGCTACTAAGTCGTTAGTAGCACAAGGGTTATTAGTAGCAGTGCGAGATTTAAAAGATGCACGGATTGTGCGCTTTAGTTTGACAGAAGCAGCGAAGCCGATTGCAGCAGAACATGCAGAACATCATGCACATACGTTAGAGGTATATGAAAAACTTTTAAAAGAATATAATGATGATGAGCAACAGATTATTGTGCGTTTTATGAATGATTTAGTGAGAAAGATTCGGAAGTAGATGAGATATATTACAGTTGATAATTTGTCTTTTTATTATGACAAAGAGCCTGTTTTGGAAAATATACATTATCATTTGGATAGTGGTGAATTTGTAACCTTGACAGGAGAAAATGGGGCTGCAAAGACGACTTTGGTTAAGGCTACCCTAGGGATATTGAAACCGAAACAAGGAAAAATATCTATTGCAGAGAAAAGTATCAAGGATAAAAAATTAAGAATGGCTTACCTGCCACAGCAAATCGCTAGTTTTAATGCAGGGTTTCCTAGTACGGTATATGAGTTTGTAAAATCAGGTCGTTATCCGCGCCAGGGATGGTTCCGTCGCTTGACAGATCATGATGAAGAACATATTCGTCTTAGTTTAGAATCAGTTGGCATGTGGGAACATAGAGCCAAACGTCTGGGTTCTTTGAGTGGTGGACAAAAACAACGTTCGGTTATAGCTCGAATGTTTGCTTCCGATCCAGATATTTTTATTTTAGACGAACCGACTACAGGTATGGACAGTGGTACAAAAGATGCTTTTTATGGTTTGATGCATCATTCTGCTAAAAAACATGGTAAATCTATTTTTATGATTACTCATGATGCAGATGAACTTGGCAAATTTGCCGATCGAAATGTTCATCTTGTCCGTGATCAGCAGTCTCCGTGGCGTTGTTTCAATGTTCATGAATCAGATGTGGAGGTTACAGATGCTTGATGTCTCTATTTTGAATTATGAATTTATGCAACGAGCTTTTCTGGCAATTATTGCTATGAGTTTGTGTTCGCCAATTTTAGGAGTGTTTTTAATTTTAAGACGGCAGAGTTTGATGAGTGATACTCTTAGTCATGTTTCACTTGCTGGAGTGGCATTTGGGTTAGTGTTGGGGATTTCGCCAACTATTTCGACGATGATTATTGTGATAATAGCAGCAATTTTTTTGGAGTACTTACGGACAGTTTATAAGAATTTCATGGAAATTGGAACTGCTATTCTTATGTCAACTGGCCTGGCTATTTCTCTTATTATTATGAATAAGTCAGGTGGAAAATCAGGGCTTAGTTTGGAGCAATATTTATTCGGTTCTGTTGTGACGATTAGTAAGGAACAAGTCATTGCGCTATTTGTTATTGCTATTATTGTACTTATTTTTACGTTACTTTTTTTACGTCCGATGTATATACTGACATTTGATGAAGATACTGCTTTTGTAGATGGTTTACCCGTAAGGACTATGTCTATTATATTTAATATAGTAACAGGTATTGCTATTGCTTTAATGATTCCTGCAGCAGGAGCTTTGCTGGTATCGACAATTATGGTATTGCCAGCCTCTATTGCTTTACGTTTGGGAAAGAGTTTTAAAGAGGTCATTGGTATTGGTATTATTATTAGCTTTTTGGGAATGATAACAGGTCTGTTGGTATCTTATTATGCAGAGACACCTGCTAGTGCTAGTATTACCTTGATTTTCATTAGTATTTTCTTACTAGTCAATATAATGAAAAAAATTAAGAAATAAGGAGTTGTAATGAAAAAGATTCGTTTATTAGCGTTGTTTGGTTTAGCTTTTCTTTTGAGTGCTTGTGGAACTACGAAGTCTTCTGATACAGATAAGTTGACAATTGTGACGACATTTTATCCTGTTTATGAATTTACTAAGCAGGTGGTTGGAGATGAGGCTAATGTTGAATTATTGGTAAAAGCGGGAACGGAAGTTCATGGTTATGAGCCGTCTGCCAAAGATATTGCCCGTATTCAAGAAGCTGATGCATTTATTTACGAAAATGAGAATATGGAAACATGGGTTCATGATGTTGAAAAATCAATTGATACAGAGAAAGTAGCTGTTATTTGTGCAACAGATGGGATGCTTTTGATACCTGGGAAGGATGGAGAAGATCATGAAGAGCGTGAACATAGTGGAGAAGGACATGATCATGCATTTGATCCTCACGTATGGCTATCTCCTGTGAGAGCTATCAAGTTGGTGGAAACTATTCGTGATCATCTGATATCCAAATATCCTGATAGAAAAGAAGTATTTGAGAAAAACGCAGCTATTTATGTTGAAAAATTGACAGACTTACATAATAAGTATAGTGAGACGTTTTCTGTTGCTAAACAAAAATATTTTGTAACACAACACACTGCTTTTGCTTATTTGGCTTTGGATTACGGATTAAAGCAGGTTTCTATTACAGGAGTATCAGCGGATAAGGAACCAACTCCATCTCGTTTAGCAAGCTTGACAGAATATATTAATAAATACGGAATTAAGTATATCTATTTTGAAGAAAATGCTTCACAGTCTGTAGCAGAAACACTTGCTAAAGAGACAGGTGTTGAACTAGGGGTGTTGAATCCTTTAGAAAGTTTAACTGAGGAGGCAATGCAAAACGGTGCAGATTATATTTCAGTGATGAATGATAACTTGACTGCGCTTGAGAAAACCACTAGTCAGGTAGGATCCGAAATAATGCCTGAGAGTGAAACTGAGTCAAATAAGACAGTCTATAATGGTTACTTTGATGATAGTGCTGTGAAAGATCGTACGTTATCTGATTATGCAGGAGAATGGCAATCTGTTTATCCCTATCTTGTAGATGGTACATTGGATCAAGTTTTTGATTATAAAGCGAAGTTGTCAGGTAATATGACAGCAGAAGAATACAAAGCGTATTATGATACTGGTTATAAAACAGATGTTGATCATATTCATATTACGGATAATACAATGGAATTTATGGTTGGTGATCAAAGACAGAAGTTTACTTATAAGTATGTTGGTTACAAAATTTTAACTTATAAAAAAGGAAATCGTGGTGTTCGTTTCCTGTTTGAAGCGACAGATAGTGATGCAGGAAACTATAAATATGTTCAATTTAGTGACCATAATATTGCTCCTACGAAAACAAGTCATTTCCATATTTTCTTTGGTGGCGAAAGCCAAGAAAAGTTATTTGAAGAGATGGAAAATTGGCCAACTTATTATTCTGATGGGTTGACAGGATTGGAAGTTGCTCAAGAAATGTTGATGCATTAGAATGAAAGAAATTGATACATTCTCTATAATTTTATTTTTTAGTTACAGTTCTAAGCTAATTAGACTATTTTTGAATTGTAATAGAGTAGTGAAACATCTGTTTTGAAAAGAACAATTTTGATTCTCTTTGTATGTACAGTGATGATAAGTAAAAAAGAATAGTCGACTACAATTGGAGGGGGTGTATCCACTTATTTTATGCTTGGTTCAGCTTTTATTCGTTTATTGGTCTCTGGTTTGGTCTTAATCCTATCTGCTGGACAAATTTGTTGGATTTTCTTGATAGCCAGTACTTTACTTGGTCTTTATGCAGTAAAGTGGATAGAGACATTTTCAAAAATATCTCAAAATCAGTCTGTTTAGACTGATTTTTCTGTTCTATGCCTCCTATCTATGCTATAATGTTCTTGATTGAAAATTTACAGGAGAAAAAGATGACTAAACCTATTCGTGTTCGTTATGCACCTAGTCCAACAGGACTATTACATATTGGAAATGCTCGTACAGCTCTATTTAATTATTTATTTGCTCGTCATTACGGCGGTGATTTTATTATTCGTATTGAAGATACAGACCGTAAGCGTCATGTAGAAGATGGGGAGCGTTCTCAGCTTGAAAACTTGCGCTGGTTAGGAATTGATTGGGATGAAAGTCCAGAAACTCATGAGCAGTATCGTCAATCAGAGCGTTTGGAGATTTATCAACATTATATTGATCAATTGTTGACGTCTGGAAAAGCCTATAAATCCTACGTAACAGAGGAGGAGTTGGCAACAGAACGTGAGCGCCAAGAAGCTGCTGGTGAAACACCTCGTTACATTAACGAATACCTAGGTATGACAGCAGAAGAAAAAGCTGCTTATATTGCAGAGCGTGAAGCAGCAGGTATTATCCCAACAGTTCGTCTAGCTGTTAATGAATCGGGGATTTATAAATGGAATGACATGGTAAAAGGTGAAATCGAGTTTGAAGGTGGCAATATCGGTGGTGACTGGGTTATTCAGAAACGAGATGGCTATCCTACTTATAACTTTGCAGTTGTAATTGATGATCATCTGATGGAGATTTCTCATGTTATTCGAGGTGATGATCATATTGCCAATACACCAAAACAGCTCATGGTTTACGAAGCACTTGGTTGGGAAGCACCAGAGTTTGCCCATATGACTTTGATTATCAATTCTGCTACGGGTAAAAAATTATCTAAGCGAGATACCAATACCTTAGCGTTTATCGAAGACTATCGTAAGAAAGGTTATCTTCCAGAGGCTGTTTTTAACTTCATTACTCTTTTAGGGTGGACTCCTGGTGGAGAAGAGGAAATTTTCTCGAAAGAAGAAATTATCACTCTTTTTGATGAAAAACGCCTCAGTAAATCACCAGCTTCGTTTGATCCGAAAAAATTGGCATGGATGGGAAATGAATACATTAAAAAAGCTGATTTGAGAGAGATTTTCAATCTTGCTAAGCCATTTTTAGAGGAGGCCGGTCGTCTGACAGATAAGGCTGAAAAATTGGTTGAATTGTATAAGCCACAGATGTCCTCTGTTGATGAAATTGTACCGTTGACTGACTTGTTTTTCGCAGATTTTCCAGCATTGACAGATGAGGAAAGAGAAGTGATGGCGGGGGAAACGGTACCAACAGTTTTAAGCGCGCTGAAAGAGAAATTAGAAGCCATGACAGATGACGAATTTCAGCCAGACACGATCTTCCCACAGATTAAGGCTATTCAAAAAGAAACAGGGATTAAGGGAAAAAATCTCTTCATGCCAATCCGTATCGCTGTTTCGGGAGAAATGCATGGACCAGAGTTGCCAAATACTATTTACTTGCTTGGACGTGAAAAATCAATTCAGCACATTGATAATATGTTGAAAACTCTTTAAAAATAACTATCCCAAAATCTAATGTTTGGGATAGTTATTTTTATAGGTTTAATCTATTCTTTTGTGATCTCCTGTAATACAACTTCTCTATTTTCTAGTCTCAGTTTTATCTTGGCACTGGGATTATTGGTTTAATTTGTAGTCCATATAAGCCTCTAAACGTGATGTTTATTGGCTTTTTTTAATTTTGTGGTATAATAGAGGTAATTTTGAAAGATGGAGTGGCGGTTTGAGGAAAAGCTATCGTGTCAAGCGGAAACAAGATTTCAATGATATTTTTACCAGTGGAAACAATGTAGCCAATCGAAAGTTTGTCATCTATCGATTAGCCAAGAAACAGGAGCACTTTAGAGTAGGGTTATCTGTTAGTAAAAAACTAGGAAATGCAGTGGTGCGAAATCAGATTAAGCGTAGGATTCGTCATGTGTTGACGGAACTTCGAATTGATTTGGTGGCAGATGATTTTGTCGTGATTGCTCGAAAGGGAGTGGAAGAGCTATCTTATCGAGAGATCAAAGAAAACCTTATTCATGTTTTAAAACTAGCAAAATTATATCAGGAAGGTGTTGTGATTGAAAAAGAAAATTAAGTGGGCAGGTTTAATAGTTATATCACTGTTTGTATTGACAGCATGTGGAACAGGTCCAGTAACCAGTCAATCAACAGAGGCATGGGATCGTCTGATTTATTGGTTTGCTACTATCATTCAATTTCTGTCTATTAATGGACAAATAGGAATCGGTATTATTCTATTTACTGTCTTACTGCGAACGTTGATGCTGCCTTTATTCCAAATGCAGATGAATTCTTCTCGGAAGATGCAAGAATTACAACCCCAGTTAAAAGAATTAAAAGAGCAGTACCCAGGAACAGATGCGTCTAGTCGTCAACAATTGTATGAAGCAACACAAGCTTTGTATAAGGAAAACGGTGTTAGCATGAGATCCTCCATGTTTCCGATTTTTATACAAATGCCTGTATTGATTGCTTTATTCCAAGCTTTAACGCGCGTTGATGCTTTAAAAGTGGGTCATTTTCTCTGGCTAAATTTAGGTGAGCCAGACGCACTGTTTATATTGCCTATTCTTGCTGCCGGCTTTACGTTTCTTAGTTCATGGTTAGTTAATAAAGCAGCGATTGAGAAAAACATAGCCATGACATTAATGACCTATAGTATGCCTGTGATGATTTTTTTCTTTGCGGTATCAGCTGCGAGTGGGGTATCATTATATTGGACAGTTTCTAATGCTTATCAAGTGGCTCAAACCTTGCTATTTAATAATCCATTTAAAATAATAGCAGAACGTCAAGCCAAGCTACGAGAAGAAAAAGAACGCCAAGCTAAAATAAGACGTGCACAGAAGAAAGCACAGAAAAAGAAATAGGATTATTAGGAGAGAGAACATGAAATTTACAGGATCAAATGTTGAGGAAGCTATTCAAAATGGCTTGTTAGAATTAAATATTCCTCGAAAAAAAGCACATATCACAGTAGTGGCTCGTGAGAAAAAAGGTTTTCTTGGTTTTGGGAAAAAACCAGCAATTGTAGATATTGATGTCATTAACGAAACAACAGTTGTTAAAGCAAACCAAAAAGCTGTGCGTGGTGTCCCAAGTGAAATCAATGAGTTAAACGAACCAGTAAAAAGTGTATCAGAAGCTACTGTGGATCTTGGGAAGGTTGTAGCAGCGGTAAAGGAGTTTGAAAAATCTGGACAAGTTTTAGATAGTGAAATTAAAGAGCAGATTTTAAAAAATGAAAAAGAGGTCACTACTATCTTGGAAGAAACAGGTCGTATTGAAATTCTTTCGGATGAGTTGGTAGTAAGTTCAGAAAAAACGAATGCTTCAGATTCACCAAGAACTTTGGAGCGTAATGTGACAGATGAGAACGCATCTATGGATAAAGGCGAGTTTTCTGAATTAGGAATCAGTATCGAACCACAGTATGACATCGAACAAGTTGTAGTAGAAATCTCTGCGTACATTCAAGAGATTTTAGATGGTATGGACGTAGAAGCAACATTAGATAGCACTTACAACCGCCGCTCTATCAACATTCAAGTTGATACTAATGAGCCAGGTCGTGTTATTGGTTATCATGGGAAAGTATTGAAAGCCCTACAACTTTTAGCTCAAAATTTCCTCTATAATCATTACGAACGTAATTTTTATGTCACAATTAATGTCAATGATTATGTCGAGCATCGCGCAGAAGTATTGCAAGGATATGCACAAAAGTTAGCTGAGAGAGTTTTGGAAGATCAAGAAGCCTATCACACAGATCCAATGTCTAGTAGTGAGCGTAAAATTATCCATAGAATTATTTCGAAGATGGATGGTCTGACGAGCTATTCAGAAGGCAGTGAGCCTAATCGTTATGTAGTGGTTGATATTGAGGGAACTCATGACTAATGTTTCGGCTCTTTTACTCAAGAGATTATATCTGGTATTAGTTTGATAAAGACTTAATAAATCATACATTGTTTTCAGAAAGGAAGGCAAAGCTGATGGCTTGTCTCCTTTTTATCACTTAAATTTTAGGTTGTGGTTATTTCAAGTGCTGGTTAATACTCTGTGATCGATGAAAGTGATAGCTATTATCATATATTTCAACTAATAAAGATGAAAATAAGGGAGTATGCCTTGACAAACGGATATAAATCCGATAAAATGGATTGGTATGTTTAGTAACTGATCAAAAACTAGCCGGCTAAACGAATACGAAAATCTATGAGGAGGTATTCATCGTGAAACGTACTTTTCAACCAAGTAAAATCCGTCGTGCGCGCAAACATGGTTTCCGTAGCCGTATGGCAACTAAAAACGGTCGTCGCGTATTAGCAGCTCGTCGTCGTAAGGGACGTAAAGTTCTTGCAGTAGCATAAGATAAGTAAAAAATCAACAGAAACTCGAGTCTGTTGATTTTTTTTATTTAATAATAGATAGAGATATGGGAAGGAAGAACTTGGATGTCTATGGGTAGGGCATCTCCTTCGTCTCCATCAATGTTGATCTGTAATTGTCCATCCAAGAGTTTAATACTTCCTTTTTTGAAGGTTGTGTATCCAAGAGATTGACTACCTTCCGTAACACCAGTTACTAGGTTGGGTAAGGCTTTTAGTGTATCGAGCATATTTTCATCTTTAGTATAGATGAGATGCAATAGTCCGTCATCTACACTGGCATTAGGAAGTAAGTGCTCAAAGCCACCGATTGAATTGGTTAGGCCAATGAGAAGCGTTGAAGAGGTGATCTCTTTTTGCTCTCCATCCAATGTTAAGTGGAATGAATAGGATTGATGTTCCATGAGATGTTTAAAGCCATTCATAAAATAAGCAAATTTTCCAAATTTTGTTTTTTCTTCGGAGTCTACATCGTTTATGGCTTGAGGAATGGTACCGATAGCAATGACGTTCATAAAATAAGTATCATTCACTTTGCCAATGTCTAGTGAGCGATAACGATTCACATCAAATGCATCAATGGCTTCTTGTGGATCAAGTGGAATAGCTAGCGCGCGTGCTAGGTCATTGACGGTTCCGAGTGGAAAAAAGCCAAAGTAAGGTCGTACTTCTTGTTCGGCTATACCACAGATACCCTCGTTGACAGTTCCATCTCCTCCCATCACAAAAACACTATGGATGCCTGCTTGTGCTGCCTCTCTTGTGAATTGAGTAGCATCTCCTGCTTTTTGTGTTTCTTTGACGATCACATCATCAAAAGAGGACGTGAGCTTGTTGATTACTTGTTCTTTATAAGACTGTGCTTTTTCTCCGCCAGAGCTGGGATTGATGACTAATAGAGCTGTTTTCATATTGTTCTCCTTTTGCAGATTGTATCATGTTCCTCATTGTTAAGCAATTAATGTGTTTGCTGACGGGAGTGTTATAACTATCAGACGAAATGAAAAGATTTTATTGTTCTTTTTGTAATTTGTGATAGAGATAGATAGCAGTGAGGATAGTACCACATATCACAATCAGATAAGCTGGGTATTTTAGTACATCCCATCCAACTGATAAATATGCTTCAGCGAATAGAAAGCTAGAAAAGGCAATTACAAATAGAGTAAGGCAAATCAGTAATGTGTCTTTCTTCATAAAAGATCCTCCTTATTTCTTTAAAGAATAGCAAAAAACAGGTAGAAGTTCAAATTTATATGTAGTATGTTAATACTTCCTTTGAAATATGGTACAATAGGTAAAATGAAAGTGAAAAAAATGATGATAGAATTATTTGATACCCATACCCACCTCAACGTTGAACAGTTTGATGGGAGGGTCGCAGAAGAATTGGACTTTGCTAAGGAGATGGGTGTTACTCGTTGTAACGTTGTGGGGTTTGACCGTGAGACGATTGATAAGGCGATAGAGCTTGCAGATCACTATCCACAAATTTATTTGACGCTGGGTTGGCATCCAACAGAAGCTGCTACTTATGATGAGGAGATTGAACAGTATTTGCGTCTTTTTTTAAAGCATCCCAAAGTATTGGCTCTTGGAGAGATTGGTTTGGATTATTATTGGATGACCGCAGATCAAGAAACACAGAAGTATGTTTTCAAACGTCAGATTGAGTTGTCAAAGGAATTGGATTTACCTTTTGTGGTCCATACTCGTGATGCACTGCAAGATACCTATGAGATTATAAGGGAAGTTGGAGTCGGTCCTCGTGGAGGTATTATGCATTCTTTTTCAGGAACATTGGAAGAGGCTCTAGCTTTTATAGACTTAGGCATGTTCATTTCTTTTTCAGGGGTAGTAACATTTAAAAAAGCCTTTGAATTACAAGAAGCAGCGCAGATGTTGCCTCTGGACAAGATATTGGTTGAGACAGATGCCCCCTACCTAGCTCCTGTACCGAAGCGTGGGAAAGAAAACAAGACAGCCTATACTCGATATGTAGCTGAAAAAATTGCGGAGTTACGTGGTATAAGTGTTGAAGAAGTGGCTGAAACGACTTATAGCAATGCAGTAAGGATATTCGGAATAGATGGAAAAGATTAGCATTCAAGAAGTCCTTGTAGTAGAGGGAAAAGACGATACTACTAATTTGAGGCGATTTTACGAGGTAGACACTTATGAAACTAGAGGGTCCGCTATTTCTGAGGATGATTTGGAACGCATAGAGAAACTCCATGACCTACGGGGAGTTATTGTCTTTACAGATCCAGACTACAATGGGGAGCGGATTCGGAAAATCATTATGGATGCTATTCCAACTGTCAAACATGCTTTTTTACAGCGAGGGGAGGCTACACCCAAATCTAAGACAAAGGGACGTTCTTTAGGAGTTGAACATGCTAGTTTTGAGGATTTAGAAAAAGCGTTAGCAGGTGTGCGTGGTTACTATGACGACGAAAATCACTTTGACATCAGTCAGAAAGATTTGATTCGTCTGGGTTTGATAATGGGAGCAGACAGTCGCAAGCGACGGGAGTATTTAGGCGAACACCTCCGTATAGGATACTGTAATGGAAAGCAGTTATTGAAACGTTTGGAACTTTTCGGAGTTGCGTTGACAGATGTGGAGGGGTGTACTAAGGTTTATGAAAGGAAAATGAAATGAAAAATAATGATAAACAAGCTCTAATAAAGTCAGCTGTGGTTGGACTTTTTATAGCTGGTATAATTTTGATATTGAATTATGTTACTAAAGGTAAGAATCTAATTTTCAACAATCTGGTTCAAGGTGAGGTGCTTGCTGGTATTGTTATTGCATTACCGACGTTATGGACATGGAGGGAGAATAAGAGGAATACTGTTTCTGATAATATTAGAGATACTGTCAAGTATTACGATAAACAATTGTTTGATATTGTTGACAATATAAGCAAAACAAAGCAATTACCATTTAGTAAAGCTGGAAAAATTGAGTATATTGTTAATACATATAACAACCTATTGGCAGAATGGAGAGAAAATTCTGGTTTGGATATTTCTCTTGATTTTGTTCAAGTTTTACCTGTAATTTGTTCAATAGAGTATCCAGAAGGTATAGAGGAACCAGGTAATGAAGCTGCAGAGAATTGGAAAGAAAATTTAGAAACAGCTTTAAAACCAGTTTTGAAAGAGGTTATAGCTTTGGAAAAGCAATCTGTTCTTAGATCTAAGGAAATAAAATATTTTAGTTTAATCACATTTGGTTCACTTGAATATAATTTTAGAAATTTTGAGTTTATAGATAAACATTTTGTACAATGTACATTTTCATCAAGTTTTATTGAAGCAAATCAGTTTGAAAAATGTGTATTTATAAATTGCAGTATCGTAGATAATATGTTATCAACAAGCTCTAAGGAAAAATTACAAAATAATATAATAAAAGGAGATTTCGAAGGGATCGAAGAGGAAGATTTGGTATCTTCTGAAGTAAAAGATGATAGTATTGTAAAAGGGCGCTATGGTCGGATATATGATGCTCGAGAAGGTATTGTAGTCGATGATTTTATTATGCAAGGACAATTTTTTGCCATAAGCTCTAATTCGGAGGTGAGGAGTGAGATTTATCAAGATATCATTAAGGGATTAAATCACCTTGGCTTAGGAATAGATGATAAAGTAAACAATAAGAAAATAAGTATTAGTAAGAACTATATAACTGATGAAAATAAAAGTAATTTCATAAAAAATAGCTTGTTTTCTGGATGGCATAGCTTATTTCGTGAAAAAATCGTAAATCAAAATAACTTCAAGTACTTTATTTTTTGTATTAAAGTTGGAAATATCTACAATACAATAGTTTTCGAAAAAGAAAACTTCAATAAGTTTTTGGATAAAAAAGATTTAGATAAAACTGAGAAATACAATTTTTATTTTAATGGTTTTGAGAATTGAACGCATTGAGTTGAGAAAGAAAAACATGAGAATCGCAGATAAAAATGTTACCCGCGCCGTCCTTGAGCGTCATGGGTTTACCTTTAAAAAGTCCTTCGGTCAGAACTTTTTGACCGATACCAATATTTTGCAGAAGATTGTTGACACAGCGGAGATTGATCAGAATGTGAATGTTATCGAAATAGGTCCTGGAATAGGTGCTCTGACGGAGTTTTTGGCAGAGAGAGCTGCTGAGGTCATGGCCTTTGAGATTGATGATAGACTGCTTCCTATTTTGGCAGATACTTTGGGGCGTTTTGATAATGTAACCGTTGTTCATCAAGATATTTTAAAAACTGATTTGAAGATGCAGACTCAGAAGTTCAAGAATCCTAATCTTCCAATTAAAGTTGTGGCTAATTTGCCTTATTATATCACTACCCCCATTCTCATGCATTTGATTGAGAGTAAGATTCCGTTTAGTGAGTTTGTAGTGATGATGCAGCGAGAGGTAGCTGATCGTATTTCTGCTGCTCCAAATACAAAGGCTTATGGTAGTCTATCTATTGCAGTTCAGTATTATATGACTGCTAAGGTAGCTTTTATTGTACCTCGTACGGTTTTTGTACCTGCACCAAATGTTGATTCGGCTATCTTAAAAATGGTTCGTCGTGAACAACCACAGGTTGCTGTGAAGGATGAAGATTTTTTCTTCCGAATTGCTAAAGCAAGTTTTGTTCATCGACGCAAGACTTTATGGAACAATCTGACAAATCATTTTGGAAAATCTGAAGAAGTAAAAGATAAGTTGACGCAAGCTCTTGAGATGGCGGATCTATTACCAAGTGTTCGTGGCGAGGCTTTATCTATGCAGGATTTTGCACGCTTATCGGATAGTTTACAAATAGTTGGATTATAGTATCATAAAAAAGTAGGGCTTGTATCTCTTTTGTTCGTTGACAGAGATTTGAAAGCTTGTTATACTGAATGGTGAACATTGTTTATGGAGAGTATGCTGTCATTTGATTTAGAAATAGCTAAGACTTAAGAGGGTTTCCCTCTTTTTTTATGAAGGTATGAATATGTTAAAAAATCTATTAAAAAAACATCCACACTTTGTGGCTATCAGTTTATTTATCAGTTTTTCATTATTGCTTCTTGTTCCCCATTTGACGACGAAGGGAATGGTGACTGAAGCGGACCTGATTTTTCACTACAATCGTTTTTATGATTCGGCTATGCAGATGAAAGAGGGGAATTTTTCCTATATTATCAGCATATATGGTTATCAGCAGTCAGGAAGAATTGTAAATGCTTTATATGGTCCTTATTTTGCTTATCTACAAGGTGTTTTGGTACTGTTGAGTGGTACTTGGTTTCGGTATCAAATTGTATCTAATGCACTTTTAGGAACGTTGAGTGCAAGTTCTTTGTATTTTCTGATGCGTGAGCTTAAAGTGAGATATGTTTTAGCTGTCGCTTTATCAATGTTTTTTGTGACCACTTATTCCATACAATATTGGTGGCTAACACAAGGGTTTACTAGTTGGGGAGTGGCATTATTTCCACTTTGCTTGATTCCAGCTGTTCGTTTTTTACAGACCAAACGAGTTCCTATTTTTTTGATGGCAGGAGCTGTCAGTTTAATGTTACAGGTTCATATGTTATCAGCCCTCTTTCTAGTAATGACCTATGGTATGTTGTTTTTGATTGGTTGGGTGCAATCAGATCAAAAATGGAGAATTATAAGAGATGTAGCTGTATCAGTTGCTATTTTTTCTCTTTTGACAGTTAATATTTGGTTACCGTTGCTCTTTATAAATGGATCGAATACGTTAGTACCTCCATTTGTCAACAAACGGTTTGTTCAAAATACGGTTACTTGGTTAAAAACCTCTTTTCTCTACTATCCTTATCCACTGCCATTTTTCTTCTTCACCTACATTTCTCTCTTGCTCATCAAACGCAAACAACAATCGAAAGTTCTACTCAGTCTTGCTCTAGTATATGCTGTCTTTTTCATCTTATCTACAAATCTTTTTCCTTGGCAATTAGTAGCGGGGAAAGGAATTGCTGTTGTAGAATTGATTCAATTTCCATTTCGATTTTTTCTGTATGCCAATGCCTTGTTGTTTGTCGTTGTCGGTATGCAATGGACAGGGTTGTCTGAAAAAATACAGCGTTTCTTTTTAGTCTCAACGGTTGTAGCGATAGCTATAGCAGTTGCGTTTCTCTGGGATATTAGTTATAAAGAAATCCGCAATCATTACTACAGCGATACATTTTTACAAAAGCGAGCGCATACAACTTTGTATGGCTCATCAGAGGAACTAAGAGCCTCTTTTCACTCGGAAGATTTGGGACGTTTTCTTTATTTAGCACAGAAGTCAACCCCGGATTATGTACCAGATATCTTGAGTCAAGAAGGAGTAATGACGAATGAAGAATCGGATAATGCCTATCATATGTATCGTGATCAGATTATTTTATCCAATCCAGCGTTTGATAAGGAAGTAAAAGGAAATGACCTGATCGTTAGTTGGGTGTCGGCAGATGTTGGGGAAGTGAGTGTTCCGATTATTGTTTATAAGGATAGTCAACTTGTCTTGAATCAGCAAACGATGGACCGAGATGAATTGACTCTGTCTCGTATTGGAGTTCCGACTGTCATCAGTCAAAAAGGTAACAATCAGCTGATAGTTTCTTACAAGTACCAATGGTGGCTTCAACCAGCTATCTTCATCAGTTTATCAAGTTGGTTTTTATGGTTGTTGTTCTATTTTATTGTGTATCGAAAGCACTCAAGCATTCTCTCGTTAAAATGAGTTAAGGAATTTATTTATGAAAAATATCAATTGTAGAGCCAGTATGCAATTTTTATGTGTCTTAGTGATGACAGTTCTTTTGGCTATGGGACGAGCTTTACTACTAGCTCCTGTGTCATTTCCAGTTTGGTTTGTTCCTTTTCCGTTATGTGCTTATCTTGTTTTCACATTCTATAGCTTAGTATTGATGGAGCGATATGAGGGTGTTATCCGTTCTAAACGATTTCTAAAGTACGTCGGCTTCTTTTTAGGTGTTCTTTATGTAATCAATTTAATTTACCGTATCAATGCTAAAAAATACCAAGCTTGGAATATTTTTCGTAACAATCTTTTTCAGATTGAATTGCTTTTGATGTTGCTTTTCCCCGTTCTATTAGCTATTTTATGGCGGAAGAATCAAAAGATTCGAAAGATTTTTCAGTCTTGGTCTAATCGCTATCTAATTGCAGATAGCTACTTGCTGTTAACCAGTTTGTTTTCTCTTAGTCCTTTGGCAATTTCTTATTGGAAGGATAGTTACTACGAAAGTCTAATAGAGAAAGGCTCATTTGTAGAATTTTTTAGTCAGGTTCCGCTCTTTGCAACTATTCATTTTGTGGTGACCTATATGTTTCTTCGTTATCTATGCAAAGCATTTGAAACCTTTAGACAAAATCAAACCAATCTATACAGTATGACCTTCATTAGCCTGCTGTTAGCAATTGTATCGCATGTTGGCTATCAGTCTTCTATGGCAGGAGCGACAGGAACATATTTTACTCGCCATCTTTTTCCGGGAGCAATTGTTTTTCAGATAGGTTGTCTCTTTGTCTTAAATGTGATGATAAGTCTCATTCTCAATCGTCAAATTATTTCGATAGTGATGATTGCTAGTTTGAATGTTACCTTGGTGGCAGCAAATTTTTTAAAGTTTCGCTACCGTTCTGAACCACTAACTCCAAATGATTTTAAGTGGGTAGGAAATCTGGGAATGATTCTTAGTTTTATTAGTTTAAAAGTAGTATTTGTATCGCTTATCTGTTTAGGGATTCTTATCTTTATCTACCGGAGAATCCGTAATCGCTATTTCTCAGGTGTTATTGTTTCATCTATTTGGAAACGTTTAGGAATCATTACTTTTCTTTTCGGCTTAATTTTTGGTATGGGCTGGGTTATTCGCAATGAGAAAGATCATAAAATTTGGGGAGGGATTCCTATCTTATCTCAGGTGAATAATTGGCGCAATGTCGATTGGAAAGGCTATGCTTTTGTTGCTCGTTATCGCACCTTATCATTTTTGTGGTTACAACAGCTCAGTAAGACTAGCATGGAAAAACCTCAAAACTATTCAGAGAAAACAATCAAATCTATTGTTGAAAAATATGAGAAAGTAGCCGAGAAAATCAATGCTGATAGAACGCGGCAACTGACTGACCAGACGGTGATTTATATTCTTAGTGAGAGTTTAGCAGATCCTAGACGGATTCATGGGGTGAGCCTTAGTCAACATGTTCTCCCAAATATAGAGAATATTATGCAACATACAACGAGTGGTTTGATGAAAAGTGACCACTATGGCGGAGGAACTGCGAACATTGAGTTTCAAGTTTATAGTGGTTTACCATTTTATAATTATAGCTCCTCTATTTCCTCTGTTTATTTAGATGTTGCACCGAAAATGAAAAAACTGCCGAGTATCAGTGATCTATATGCTGAGGAATCGCGTGTAGCTATTCACCCTTATTATGATACAAGTTACAATCGCAATACAATTTATAAGCAATTAGGAATTAGGCAATTCTATAGTTTGAATAGTACCAACTATCCGATTGTAGTGACGGATATGGACTATCAGGGAAATTTTGTCAGCGATAAAAAGACATATGATTTGATTTTGGAACAGGTTCGCTCCACCAATAATCAATTTGTTTCTGCGATTACGATGCAAAATCATGTTCAATGGAATGCTCTTGAACCCGCTACTATTACTGCAACAGGAGAAGGATTTACAGCTGAGGAAAATGAAAATTTGACCAGCTATGTACGACTGCTGTCCTTTACAGATCAGGCAACCAGAGATTTTCTAGATCAACTCAAACAGCTAGATAAGAAAGTGACAGTTGTTTTTTATGGTGATCATCTGCCGGGTTTGTATCCAGAGTCAGCATTTGTGACAGATCCAAGTGTACAATATAAGACAGATTATTTCATTTGGAGTAATTTTGAAACGGAACAATATCATTACGATTTGGTAAACTCTAGCGATATGAATGCTCTTATGCTAGAAACCACTAATAATAAGGTCAGTCCTTATTATGCTCTTTTGACAGAAGTTTTACATAAAGATCGAGTGGGACAAACGAATCGTGACGCAAAAGTTGCAGAAGATCTGAGATTGATTCAGTATGATCTGTCTACAGGAAAAGGCTATCTATTGAAATATGCGAACTTTTTCAAAGTAATGACAGAATAAAGTAAAAAACAAATTAGTTTACTGGCTTGGTTTGTATGAAGTGTAAATGAAATGTTTTAGTAGTGTGTTGAAAAGATATAGAACCATAAAAAGAGTTTGGGAATTTCCCAAACTCTTATATTATTCTAAAGCTCTTTTTTCTTAAACAATGTACCAGCAAAGCCAATTAGGGTAAGACCTATAAGACTAAGTATAGATGTTGTTTCTCCTGTTTCTGGTAGTGTCTTTGTTTTGGCTTGTGGAGTTGGTGTTGCTAACTTATGGTTTGAAGTTGGAACTTGTGGCGTTGCTGCTGGAAGAGTGATACGCGGACCAGATTCAAGAACGATATCTTGATCCACATTGTTTTGACTTGGTTGCTTATTCTCTGGAATCAGCACCTTAGGTTCAGTATAGACAAATTTAAATTCGCCGAAACCTTCGTTAGCAGCTGAAGCCTGTAGGTAGACGATACTTGCTTGATCAACCAGTAGTGTTTTGGCACGGTCAGCCGTTAAGAAACGAAGATCAAGTCCTTTGATGCTATCGGTAAAGCTCCAATTGTTATCTGCTGTCGGGTTGATAATTTTTTCAGAAATAATGTAATTGATAATGGCCTGGCGATTTTCCAAGTTCAGCAAGTAGTTGACAGATGCTTCTTTGACCCCTGGGAACGTACCATTTGCACGGTAATTGTTGGTTACAACGATAAACTCTTGGTCGGCTGTAACATCTTGACCATTGTACTGCAAGTTACGAACTCTGTTAGCAGTTTCATTGACAACTTTACCATTACGATCGTATTTGTTTGGTTGTGTAATGTCGTATTGATAGGTTATTCCATCAATAACATCAAAGTTATAGGTACGAAAATCAGTGTTAATTAAATTTTGTGGTTCTGTCGAAGTCGGATCAACTTGATTGAATTGACCTGCCGACATTTCTAACCATTCTTTTAGCTGAGCACCGTTTACTTTCAAGATAGCGGCTACATTATCGTAGAGATAGAGATCGGCCACATTTTTGATTGCGATTGGTCCAGCAGGAATATCTGTGTAAGCTGATGCATCGCCACGAGTTCCAGCTTTAAATGGTGCAGCAGCAGATAGGATTGGTAGGTTAGCTTCTGGTGAACCTGCCAACTGTTGTTTAGCGTACCAGATTTGCGCATTGTTGACGATTTGAACAGACGGATCATCTTGAACAAGAGCAAAGAAACTATTAATGGGTGCTGTTGTTTCTCCGACTTGTTGACGGACATACTTGATGGTTTCATTATGTGCTTCTTTGGCTAAATCAATAATACGGCTATCCGCTACAGATGACTTTGTATCAATTTTTCGAATAGTAGCCTTGCTAGAAGCAGTAGTCCATTTACCGTCCTTATAAACTAGACTGAGATCAATAATTCCGAGGTGATCGCCGTATTTACCAGCCATGGTAACAGGTGTACCGTTAATTTTACCGTTAACATCATCTACTCCTGTATACTTGGAGTAGAAGCTAGGTTTTTCAGCTGTTCCTGGAAATTCTGCGTGGGAATGACCTGTGATGACCGCATCAACACCTGCTAAACTTGCTATTTGGTAGCCGACATTTTCCTCACCAACTTCATATTGATCATCTCCGATACCAGAGTGAGAAAGGACCAGAATGATGTCTGCACCATTTTCTCGCATGGTTGGGATAATATCGCGTACGGCTTCGACGGCATCGCGTACAATGACTTTTCCTTCCAGATAGGCCTTATCCCAGTTGAGAATTTGAGGGGGAACAATTCCTGTAACACCGATATTCAGCGTGACATTTTTTCCTTTGGTATCTGTAAAGTTTTTTTGAACAATGGTATATGGTTTATATAGAAAATCGTGTGTGGTTGCATCAAGTACATTGGTATTGACTAGAGGCATGTTGGCTGTACGAATAACTTTTTCTAGGTAAGCCAGACCGTAGTTAAACTCGTGGTTACCAAGTGTACCAGCATCAAAACCTAGTGTTTCCAATGCTGCATACATAGGATGCTGCTCACCTTCTTCTATAGGATCAATAATTGATTTGTAATTCCCAAGAGGCGTACCTTGAATGGTGTCGCCGTTATCTACCATGATAACATTTGCATTTTCTTTTTTAGCATTCTCTATGAGAACAGCAGTTTTTGCTAAACCAAGTGTTTCTACAGGTTTATCTTGGTAGTAGTCATAGTTGACCAAATTGGTATGGAGATCAGTTGTTGCAAGGATACGGACATCAACAGCTTGTCCTTCTACAGGTTGTGTTGTTTCGGTTGCCGCAGGAGCTATAGTACGAACTTCCAGAACGGTTGGTTCAGTCGTATTGCTTGTGGAATCGCTGTTGGATGAAGTCGCGGAAGTGATAGGATCTTCTACTTCGTTAAGGGTAGGAGCTACAGTTTCTGTGTTACTAACTTCTTCTGTTATGTTAGCTTCAACTGGTACAGTCTGATTTGCTTCTGCTGATGGAATTGAATTTGTACTTGCGATTTCTTCAGCTTGGACCAATTTTGGATGACTTGCTGTTAAGAGAGCTAGAGTCAGTGCAATGGCACATTTGCTAAAACGAAAATTCATGAGAATCCTCCATTTTCTTTTTGTAATAATCTTCTACAATCATTATACAGTTAAGATAGGGGAAATTCAAGGTAAATACTGAATGTTTATTTGAAAAAATAGTGAAAATAACAGGAAATATCAAGAAAACATGAACGTTTTGTAAATATGTAGTAGAGTATACCGGGTTACGAACGATAGTTTTATGCTTTTTGTGAGGCTGGTGGAAAAGTAGAAAACACAGATAGATACTTGAAAGGATTTCTTTACTTTTTTGAACAATTATTTTATAATGCTAGTAGGGATGGTGCTCCCTGTATAACTGCAAACAAGCTGATGGCGCCTACTATTCATAAGATGAACATGCTTTTTTGTTATGTTCTTATGAATAGTGGGTGTCTTTTCGTTGTAACTAATAATCATCAGGCAGTATTATTTTATTCATTAAGAAAGAGGGAGATAGATGTTAGTATCACTAGCTTGTATATTTTTGTTTGCTATTTTGGGAGGTTGGCTATTTCAGAAATTGGGCTTTCCTAAGATTATAGGAATGCTCTTGATAGGAATTGTCATTGGTCCTTATTTTATGAATCTAATTGATTCCTCTATTTTACAGGAATCTTCTAATATAAGAAAAGTGGCTCTTGTTATTATTTTAATCAAGGCAGGATTAACGATTAAATTATCGGATTTTAAAAATAGTGGTCGCTCAGCTGTTTTATTATCCTTCGTTCCAGCTTGTATGGAATTGGCAGCCTATACGGTTTTTGCGCCTCTCTTTTTTGATATTTCCTACAGTGAGGCAGCTCTTATGGGCAGTATTTTAGCAGCTGTATCTCCAGCTATTGTTGTGCCAAGAATGGTGGAGTTGATCGAACAAAAGGTATCGAATAAAAAGAAAATTCCTCAGTTGATTTTGGCTGGAGCATCGTTTGATGATGTAGTTGTACTTGTTCTTTTTTCTGTGTTTTTAGGATTGGTGCAAGACGGAAACATAAATCTTCTGTCTTTTGCAGATATTCCGATTTCTATTTTTACAAGTCTTTTAATTGGTTTACTATCAGGAATACTATTTTTAGTTTTGAATAAGATGTGGCAATCCTCAACATTTCTAACACAGATTTATCGCTATCTTATTTTGTTTAGTTTGGCTTTAATGTTAGTGGTTGTAGAAGCGAGATTGTCTAGCATTGTTGCTTTTTCAGGCTTATTAGCTATCTTAGTGATGACAGTTTTTATCAATCAAAAAATGGTTGCAGTACAAGTTCAGGAATATTCTAATTTTTTCAGTCGTTTGTGGATAGTGGGCGAGATTTTTTTGTTTGTTTTAGTTGGTTCTATTGTAGATGTTTCTTATATAAGCGTTGCAGGTTTGTCTGCTGTGCTTTTGATTGGTTTAACTCTAGTGATTCGTTCTCTTGCTGTATGGGTATCGGTCAGTCATTCTGGCTTTACGGTGAGAGAAAAAGTATTTTGTATTATAGCTTATCTACCAAAGGCGACGGTACAAGCAGCAATAGGAGGCATTCCGCTTGCGGTTGGATTGAAATGTGGTCAACTAATCTTATCTGTAGCAGTTTTGGGAATTGTCATTACTGCTCCTTTAGGTGCGTTTCTATTGGATAGGTACGGAGAGCAACTATTGATGAGTGATGATGCTACTGTATCAATAGAATAAGTAGTTGTTTTAATGGTAGGCTTAGTCAGTTTTTTTGAGGGAAATTTGATATAATAGGAAGTAAGAATAGTTAAAGGAGTCTTTATTGAGAGGAAGAATTATAAAAGCTTTGGCTGGTTTTTACTATGTTGAAGCAGACGGAAAAATTTATCAGACAAGAGCTAGAGGAAATTTTAGAAAAACGGGGCAAACTCCCTATGTGGGGGATTTTGTGGATTTTTCAGCAGAGGAACATTCTGAAGGGTATATTTTAAAGATTCATGAACGAAAAAATAGTCTGGTACGACCACCTATTGTTAATATTGATCAGGCTGTTGTTGTGATGTCCGCTAAGGAACCTGACTTTAACCCCAATCTGTTAGATCGTTTCTTGGTCCTTCTGGAGCAAAAAGAGATGCAACCAATTATCTATATTTCAAAGATGGATTTATTGGATAACAAGTCGGAGATGGAGGATATGAAGGTTATCTATGAAAAAATCGGTTATCCATTTGTTTATACTGTAGAAGAGTTATCACCATTGTTGAAAGACAAGGTTACTGTTTTTATGGGGCAGACAGGTGTTGGTAAGTCTACCTTATTAAACAAGATTGCACCGGAATTGTGCTTGGAAACTGGAGCGATTTCGGATAGTCTTGGGAGAGGACGCCATACCACGCGTGCAGTCAGTTTCTATACAGTTTTTGGAGGGAAAATTGCAGATACTCCGGGCTTTTCATCTCTTGATTATGAAGTTAAGGAAGCAGCAGCTTTAACAGATTGTTTTCCCGAAATTGCCGAAGTTAGTCAACAGTGTAAGTTTCGTACATGTACCCATGCACATGAGCCAAAATGTGCTGTCAAAACAGCTGTGGACAGTTTGGTAATTGCCAAAAGTCGCTTTGAGAACTATCTACAATTTCTCAGTGAAATCCAAAATCAACGCGAAACGTATGCAAAGGTTAGTAAGAAAGTAAAATAGAAAAGGAGCAACTATGTCACATTACAAACTAGCGCCATCTATCTTGGCAGCAGATTATGCAAATTTTGAATCCGAACTAAAGCGTTTGGAAACTGTTGGAGTTGATTATGTTCATATCGATATTATGGACGGTCATTTTGTGCCAAATATTAGCTTTGGTGCAGATGTGGTAGCTGCTATGCGTCCACATAGCAAATTGGTGTTTGATTGTCATCTGATGGTGTCTAATCCAGAGAATCACATTGAAAATTTTGCTCGTGCAGGTGCAGATATTCTAACTATACATGCTGAGGCGACCGTTCATTTACACGGAGCATTGCAAAAAATCTGTTCTGCAGGAATGAAAACGGGTGTTGTCATCAATCCGGGAACTCCACTTGTGATGATTGAGTCTGTATTGCATTTGGTAGATCAAGTTCTTCTGATGACGGTTAATCCAGGTTTTGGCGGTCAAGCTTATCTTCCAGAAGTAGAGAATAAAATTTCGGACTTGGTGCGTTTACGAGCTGCTAAAGGATTGGCATTTGATATTGAAGTTGATGGTGGTATTGATGACAAGACTATTCAGTCAGCAAAAGCGGCAGGTGCGAATGTTTTTGTAGCTGGTTCGTATCTGTTTAAAGGAAATTTAGAAGCGAATGTTTCCAAGTTACGAGCAGAATTACATGACTAAAATAGTTCTTGTAGCTGGTGGAGATTTCGATGGGGTGTTAGAGGTTGCCGATCGATATGTAGGGGTAGATGCTGGTGCTCTTCATCTGATAAATCATGACCTACCACTTGATCTAGCTGTTGGAGATTTTGAT
Organism: Streptococcus suis; assembly: GCA_029593505.1. Taxonomy (GTDB): domain Bacteria; phylum Bacillota; class Bacilli; order Lactobacillales; family Streptococcaceae; genus Streptococcus; species Streptococcus suis_AG. Next base: position 46,410 of record JAKTNI010000007.1, on the reverse strand, counting down.
TCTGTTAATACAGAGGATATGACAAGGATTTTGAAAAAAGCAACCTGTGTCATTCAAGCTCCTGCTGAGAAAGACGACACTGATTTGGAGTTGGCTCTAAAAGAAGTTTTTAAACGATTTCCTAGAGCTATAGTGCGGATTTATGCAGCGTTTGGCGGACGAATAGATCACATGCTGGCGAATTTGTTTCTAGCTAGTGAGCCAGAGATTGCAGCCTATATGAAGCAAATTGAACTGGTGGATCGTCAGAATGTTATTTGTTTTCGTCCCAAAGGAACACATGTACTGAAATCCATTATAGAGATGCCCTATATTTCATTTATGCCCTCTGACGATGCTTGTTTGACGATTAGGCATGCGAAGTATCCTTTGAATGCTGGTAATTATTTTTATAAAAAATGCTATGCTTCTAATGAATTTATCGGTAGAGATATGGAAATAGAGCTAGATAAAGGTTATGTCGTTATTATTTACAGTAAAGATAGGAATTAGATGGATACGATACTTGTTATATTGCTTATTTTGATACTAGTTGGTCTTGTTTTTCTATATGGGAAATGGCAGAATCTCTCTGTACTGTTGAAAGATCAAGTAGAAGATACCGCAGATAATTTGTCTGACCAACTCAGTTATCAACTGGAGAATACCACGCTCAAACAACATCAGACGATTCATCAAGAAATGGAATTACTACGGAAAGAATTAAACCAGCAGTTGACAGAGATTCGTCAAGAATTAAATAATAACCATTTAGAAACTCGTGATGTGACCGATCGTCGTCTACAAGCTATGCAAGAATCCAATGAAAAACGCTTGGAAGCAATGCGGCAAACAGTAGAAGAAAAATTAGAAAAAACGTTACAAACACGCTTACAAGCTTCATTTGAGACGGTGTCTAAACAGCTCGAATCTGTCAATCGTGGTCTAGGTGAAATGCAGAGTGTAGCGCGTGATGTAGGCAGTCTAAATAAGGTTCTTTCTGGAACGAAGACGCGTGGAATTATGGGTGAGTTGCAACTGGCACAGATCATTGAAGATATTTTGACACCAAATCAATACGAGCGAGAGTATGCTCTTGTTCCAGATTCGAGTGACCGAGTGGAGTACGCGGTCAAATTACCCGGCAAGTCGGATGGAGATTATGTTTACTTACCAATTGACTCCAAGTTTCCATTGGCAGATTACTATCGTTTAGAAGATGCTTACGAAAGTGGAGATAAGGAACAAATTGAGTTGCATCGAAAAAATCTGTTGGTTGCTATTAGACGTTTTGCTAAAGAGATTCAGGTCAAGTATCTTCATCCACCTGAGACGACCAATTTTGGTATTCTCTTTTTACCGACAGAGGGACTGTATTCGGAAGTGGTTCGCCATCCAATTTTCTTTGATGAACTGCGTCGTCAGGAGAATGTGATAGTAGCAGGACCGACAACTTTATCTGCTCTGCTCAATTCTCTTTCTGTCGGATTTAAAACCCTCAATATTCAACGGTCTGCTGATGACATCAGTAAGGTATTAGGAAATGTAAAATTAGAATTTGGTAAATTCAGTAACCTGTTGATGAAAGCACAGAAGCAACTCAGTCAAGCTAGCAGTAATATTGATAAACTATTAACCACTAGAACAACCGCTATTGAACGTAGCCTTCGTGCAATTGATTTGTATGAAGATGACCAAACCAAGAGTTTGCTTGGTTTACCACCATTAGATGAGGAAGATAATGAAGATTAATCAAATGAAAAAAGATGAACTCTTTGAAGGGTTTTACTTAATCAAATCGGCAGAAGTTCGTCAAACTCGAGCAGGAAAAGACTATTTAGCGCTCGTTTTTCAAGATGATACTGGAGAGATTGAAGGAAAAATTTGGGATGCACAGCCGGGGAAAATAAAAGACTTTACAGCAGGAACAGTTGTTCATGTACAAGGACGTAGAGAAATCTACAATAATACTCCCCAAGTGAATCAATTAGTTCTGCGTTTGCCAAAAGCAGGAGAACCAATGGATCCATCCGATTTCAAACCCAAACCACCTGTTGATGTGAAGGATACGAAAGACTATTTAAGTCAGATGATTTTTCAGATAGAAAATGCTACTTGGCAACGAATTGTTCGCTCTCTCTATAGTAAGTATGAGAAGGAGTTTTATTCTTATCCCGCAGCGAAGATCAATCACCATGCCTTTTACTCTGGTTTATCATTCCATACAGCAACTATGGTACGTCTAGCTGATAAGATTGGGGATATCTATCCTCAACTAAATAAGAGTCTGCTTTTTGCGGGTATCATGCTACATGATTTAGCAAAAGTCATTGAATTAACAGGTCCAGACCATACGGATTATACCGTTCGTGGAAATTTAATTGGTCATATCTCTTTGATCAATGAAGAAATTACGAAAACTCTGATTGAGTTAGGTATTGATGACAGCTTAGAAGAGGTAACTGTTTTGCGACATGTTATTCTCAGTCATCACGGTTTATTAGAGTACGGTAGTCCAGTTCGTCCGCAGATTATGGAAGCAGAAATTATTCATATGATTGATAATATTGATGCAGAAATGATGATGATGATATCAGCTCTTGATAAGGTGGGACCGGGAGAAATGACAAATCGTATCTTTGCGATGGATAATCGTGCCTTTTATAAGCCAACTATTGAATAATGAAGACAAAGATTATTTCACAACAACCGATTACTAAAGGTTGGTCCAGTGACAAAAAATTTCAAGTAGTATCAGATAATGGTCAAAAATTGCTCTTGCGTGTTGCTAATATAGATGCATTTCAAAAGAAGCAGGCGGAATTTCAATTGATGAAACGTGTTGCTGAGTTGGGTTTGCCAATCTGTCGACCTATAGAGCTGGCTAGTGATGAAGAATCAGTTTATTTATTGTTGGAGTGGATAGAGGGTCGGAACTTTCGAGAGGTGATTCCTGACTTATCAGAAGATGAACTTTATACATATGGTTACAGGCTGGTCGTATGTTAGCAGCTATTCATGATATAGACTTAGAAGAGCCGACTATAGATTGGGCTAGTTATTATCAAGCTAAAATTGATCAAAAAATCAAGGATTATGTAACTTGTTCTGTGCAATATGAACAAGGTTCACTCATGTTAGATTTTATTAAGGCTTATCGGCATTTGATTACTTGTCGTCCAATAACATATCATCACGGAGATTTTCATGAGGGAAATATGATGTTGGGAGAGGATAAGAAGCTTTATATAATTGATTTTGATCGGCATGATAGTGGTGATCCTTGGGAGGAATTCAACCGTTTGGTATGGACAGCAACAGCCTCCCCAATCTTTGCTTCTGGTATGATCAACGGGTATTTTCAAGATGCTGTTCCAGATGATTTTTGGAGGCTGCTAGCTACTTATATGACTGTGAATAGCATTAGTTCTTTATCTTGGGCAGAGCGAGTGGATCCGATGCAAATTCCGATTATGAAAAAACAGGCTCGACAGATTGTAAAGTGGTACGATTATTACCGCCAGATGATTCCGACATGGTATTTGCAAAAAACGAAAAAATAGATTAATTTTATAAAAAAAGTTCGCTTTCTATATCTTTTATGCTATAATGGAAAAAAGTGAAAGAGGATGATTTTATGAAATTGAGAAGAAGTGAACGGATGGTTGTCATTTCGAATTACCTCATCAACCACCCTTATGAATTAACGAGTTTGAATACCTTTGCAGAGAAGTATCAATCTGCAAAATCTTCGATTTCTGAAGATATAGCTATTATAAAGAAAGCGTTTGAAGAAAGTTCGATTGGACAGATTGAGACAATTACGGGTGCTAGTGGAGGAGTTGTATTTACACCCTCTATTTCAAAGGAAGAGTCGATTGATATTGCTCAATCTTTACGGGATAAGATTGCAGAAAGCAATCGTATCTTACCTGGAGGTTATATTTACTCATCTGACTTATTATCGACACCTCATATTTTAAAAAGTGTGGGACGTATTCTTGCAGATGCTTTCAAGGATGAAAAGATTGATGCAGTTATGACAGTAGCAACTAAGGGTGTGCCGTTAGCTAATGCTGTTGCAAATGTGTTAAATGTTCCGTTTGTTATCGTACGACGGGATTTAAAAATTACAGAAGGTTCGACGGTTTCGGTCAATTATGTATCTGGGTCGAGCGATCGTATTGAAAAGATGTTCTTATCCAAACGTAGCCTGAAAGCTGGAAGTCGCGTATTGATTGTGGATGATTTCCTTAAAAATGGTGGAACGATTAACGGTATGATTAGCCTTTTATCAGAATTTGATTCTACTTTGGTTGGTATTGCTGTTTTTGCAGAAAATCAAAAAGGAAATCGTAATGTAGCGAATTATAAATCTCTTTTAGCTGTAACAGATATCAATGTAAAAGAAAATCGTGTTGATGTTGAATTGGGAAATATTTTTAAATAGTTCTTGGTTTAGAATGCGAGCATAGAATGAAAAAACCTCCTTGTTTCTATTTAAGAAACGCATGGAGGTTATTTTTGTTGTTTTAGTACTCTTTCGAAGCTTTCCGATGGTGCTTCTACCTTAATTCTTTCGAGTGTTAATGGATGGGTCAAACTTAATGTATGAGCGTGAAGCATCAGTCTTGGAGCAGAAACCTTGCTATACAGTGGATCACCAATTAAGCTATGGCCATGATGAGCGAGGTGTACCCGTATCTGATGAGTTCGTCCAGTTTGTAATCGACAGTTTACCAAGCTATTTTTGCGGAAAGTTCTCAGTAGACTGACCTGAGTTAGAGCTTCTTTGCCTTTATGATTATCTACTAACCGTTTGCGACGATCATGGCGGTCTCGTCCAATTTTATCCGTTATAATCCAAGGTGTTTTTGCTATAGTTCCTTGACAAAGAGCAAGATAATCACGATAGATAACTTTCTTTTCTAATAGTCGATTGAGAATAGGGAGGATAAATGGATTTTTGGCAAAGCCAATGGCTCCGCTGGTTTCTTTATCTAATCGATGAACGACATAGCATGTCTGTCCGACGTAGGCAGAGACATGGTTAAGAAGAGCAAGCTCGGTAGGCTCATTGCCATGAGTTTTCATTCCTTCGGGTTTGTTTACGATAATCAAATGCTCATCTTGATAGAGTTCATGAACTAAGTTTGCCTGACCTAAAGTGATTCTTTTCTCTGGATAATCATCTTCATCAAAAATTAATTCCAATAAATCTCCTGCGTTAATAGGGCTCTGCCAATTAATCAATTTTCCATTGACTCGGACGTGTTTTTTAGTACGGAGAAAATGGCGAATTTTTCTCGGAATGAGAAAATAATCTTCTAGGACTTCTTTGACGGTTATTGCTGGGAAAGTCTTGGGAATACGAATATCAATTTTCATGTGAAAGACTAGTTGAGTGCCTTGGTTGCACTTTTTCATTTGGATTGAGATAGTTCATGGCGTGATTAACAGCAGTTGGAGCTTCACCAAATCCTGTTGCGATTAAATCGACTTTCCCTTCGTAGTAACAGCAATCACCAATGGCATATATGCCGGGAATAGAAGTTTCATGTTTGCTGTTTACAAGGATGCGGTGACGATGTAGGTCTAATCCCCATTCTTTCAGACGACCAACTGATGATTTGAAGCCGTAGTTGACAAAGAGATGGTCGAAAGATAACGTTAGCTTATCCTCGTGCTTTACTTTGTCAAAGGTAATGTGTTCTGCTTTTTTATCTTTTCCAGAAATTTTTTTTGGAACATAAGGTGTATGGATGGTTATGCTGGAGTGTTTGAGTTCCTCTACGCTGTGTTCTAAGGCGCGGAAGTTATCGCGGCGATGAACGATACTTGTCGTTTTTGCGATTTGTTCAAAAGCTAGAGACCAGTCAACTGCAGAATCTCCACCACCTAAAATGACGATATCCTTATCAGCATATTGCTGGATATTAGAAACATGATAGTGGATATTGTCAAAACTATCAGCACCTTCAATCTCAAGTGGACGTGGTTTGAAAGCACCACCTCCCATAGCGATGATAAGTGCTTTGGTTCGATGGTTTCCTTTTGTAGTGGTCAAGGAAATCACTTCGTCGGTTTTAATATCTAATACAGTTTCATCTAGGCAGATTGTCGTATCAAACGGTGCCAATTGAGTTATTAGATTATCAGTCAGTTCTTGTCCTGTTAATTGCGGGAAGGCTGGGATGTCCAATATGGCTTTTTCAGGGTAGAGAATAGCTGGTTGTCCCCCAAGCTGAGGGAGAGAATCGATAATTTTTACCTTTGCTTGACGAAGATGGGCATAGAAGGCAGCAAAGAGACCAACTGGTCCTCCGCCGATAATTGTAATGTCGTAGATTTCTGTCATGGCATGTCCTCATATTATTCAGAATGACTTTATTTTACCATATTTTAGTATTTTTTTCTTCCTATCGGCTGTGACAAGTGGCAAGTAGTGTTTTTCTCTGCTAGCTTTAACAAAATGGTGTATAATGATACAAAAATACTAGAAAGAGGTATTCTATGGACGATTTGCAACATCAACCGATTGAAGTTCCTGAGGATTTTCAAGCTGATTATATGGAACGACCAAGTCGAAGCCGAAAAGGAAGACATGGTAAGAGTGATAAAACAAAGAAGAAATCTTGGCTTCCGGAACCGATTCGTCGATTTTGGCGTCGTTATCAGTTGACCAAGATTTTAGTAATTGTGACGGTACTAATGATTTTGATAGTCGGAAGTTATTTATTCTTTTTAGCAAAGACAGCCCATGTTGGAGATTTACAACAAGCGCTTAAGGCTACGACTGTTATTTACGACAAAGATGGAGCAGAGGCAGGTACCTTATCAGGACAAAAGGGAACCTATGTTGAATTGGATGCCATTTCGGATCATTTAGAAAATGCTGTCATTGCAACAGAGGATAGGACCTTCTATGACAATTCTGGGATTAACTACAAACGAACGCTTTTAGCTGTTTTAACTCTCGGAAAATCAGGAGGGGGATCCACGATTACGCAGCAATTAGCAAAAAATGCCTTTTTAACCCAAGAACAAACCATTAGTCGTAAAGCAAGAGAATACTTTTTGGCGTTAGAAATCAATAAAAAATATAGTAAACAGGAAATTTTGACCATGTACCTGAATAATGCTTACTTTGGAAATGGTGTATGGGGAGTAGAAGATGCCAGTTTGAAATATTTTGGAGTCTCGGCCAGTCAATTGACATTAGAACAATCAGCTGTTTTAGCAGGTATGTTGAAGGGGCCAGAAATTTATAATCCTTATTATTCTGTCGAAAATGCAACCAATCGACGAGATACTGTTCTTCAAGCGATGGTGGATGCTAGCTACATAGATCAGGCGACAGCAGATATAGGAATGCAGGTTGATTTGAGTAGTCAATTAGCAGATGCTTATAATGGTAAAGCAGGCAATTATGCCTATCCTTCTTATTTTGATGCGGTGATAGCAGAGGCGACAGAGCGTTATGGTTTGAAAGAGAGTGACATTATCAACAATGGTTATCGTATTTATACAGAGATGGATCAGCAGTCGCAAGCTAATATGCAGATTGTTTTTAATGATGAGAGCATGTTCCCATCTTCTAGTTATGATGAGACTTATGCACAAGCTGCTAGTGTAGCTTTAGATCCTAAAACAGGAGGTGTTCGGGCTTTAGTTGGACGAGTTAACTCATCTGAAAACACTGGTTTTCGTAGTTTTAACTTTGCAACGCAAGCAAAACGAAGTCCAGGCTCAACTATTAAACCACTCGTTGCTTATGCTCCCGCGGTTGCTGCAGGTTGGTCTATTAATATGGATTTAGATAATCATACAGAAACGTATGGAAATTATACACTGCATAATTATGATCATTCTACATCGGCTACGATTCCCATGTATCAAGCTTTGGCGTTATCGTATAATTTACCAGTTGCATCCATTGTCAATACATTAGGTATTGATAAAGCCTTTGAATATGGTCAAGCATTTGGTCTTGATATGAAAAATGTGGAAAAAGTTTTAGGAGTAGCAATTGGATCTGGAGTAGAGACCAACCCCTTGCAAATGGCTCAAGCTTATGCAACATTTGCAAACAAAGGGGTGATGAAGGATGCTCATTTAATTTCTAGAATTGAAACAGCAAGCGGAAAAATTTTGTCACAGCATCAAGAAACATCGAAAAAAGTTATTGATCAGTCTGTGGCAGATAAAATGACCTCTATGATGTTAGGAACATATAGTAATGGCACAGGGGTTACAGCAGATGCTGCTAATTATTATATAGCAGGGAAGACAGGAACGACGGAAACTAGCTTTGATGTTAATTTGGTGAATGATCAATGGCATATTGCTTATACGCCAGATCTGGTGATTAGTCAGTGGGTTGGTTTCGAAAAAACGGATGAACACCACTATATTGATAGTAACCAGTATTGGATGGCACCAGCTGTCTTTCAAATGGTTGTCAATTCAATCTTACCTTATACTGCTGGAACGCCTTTCGAGGTGGAAAATGCTTATGTACAGAATGGGATTGTAGAAGTGTCAAAAACGCCTACCGCTCAACCTGAAGAGAATATTACTCAAGAACAAATTCAAAGCATCTCAGAACAAGCGAAGAATTTGATTGATGAGACAAAACAAAAAATTATTGATGCTCAAATTCCTGAGCGTGCAAAAACGTTATGGGATGATGTGACTAGTTGGTTTGAGGAGTTGTCAAATCCTTAAAAACATGTTAAAATGAAACAGATAGGGGGCTTTATGGCACTAAAAAAAGCAAGTCTGGCCTGTACCGTTTGTGGTTCTCGAAATTACTCTATTAATCTTTCGAGTAATCCTAAACCAACAAGGTTAGAAGTAAATAAATTTTGTAAACATTGTGGACAGTATACTGTTCATAAGGAAACCAGATAGGAGTTGCATGTGAAATTTATCAAGGATACCATTCGTATTTTAAAAGATACCTCTTGGCCAAGTCGGAAGCAAAGTTGGAAAGATTTTATATCTGTTGTGCAGTACACTACATTTTTTGTGGCGATAGTATACCTTTTTGATTTGATGTTGTCACGAGGTATTATCAGTTTAATTGACCTTTTCTAGAAAAAACTTGCCATTTGTAAAATGGAAGTGCTATAATAGAACAAAGCGAAAGCCTTCGGGCTTTTTTTAGCATCTAAAAATACAGTTCCCTAAAGAAAGGAAAAAGCAATGTACGATAGCTTTGATAAAGGTTGGTTTGTCTTACAAACTTACTCTGGATATGAAAATAAAGTAAAAGAAAATTTATTGCAACGTGCACATACTTACAATATGTTGGAAAATATTCTTCGTGTAGAGATTCCGACTCAGACTGTTCAAGTGGAAAAAAATGGTGAGGTCAAGGAAGTAGAAGAAAATCGTTTCCCTGGTTATGTACTTGTGGAAATGGTAATGACAGACGAAGCTTGGTTTGTGGTCCGAAATACCCCAAATGTAACAGGTTTTGTGGGCTCGCATGGTAACCGTTCTAAGCCGACTCCTCTATTGGAAGAAGAGATTCGTCAGATTCTGTTGTCTATGGGTCAAACTATTCAAGAATTTGATGTTGACGTAAAAGTTGGTGATACAGTTCGTATCATTGATGGTGCATTTACGGATTACACTGGAAAAATTACTGAAATTGATAACAACAAAGTTAAGATGGTTATTTCGATGTTTGGTAATGATACAATAGCAGAAGTAAATTTGAGTCAAATAGCAGAATTATAAAAAGAATAAGAAGTGTAGGAATATTCTATACTTCTTATTCTTTTTATAATAGTGTAGATATATCGGGTATATAAAAGATTATTGCATTAAAAAGTTCACCAAAATGTAGGTTATTGATTAGGATTGGTAATTTTGAAGAAGTACATTGATAGATTAATGAACCAAGTAAAATGCAATTATGTCGCATTACTAAAGAGCTATAATTGTGATTATAGACTGAAAAAGTTAATTGCTAAGTCTCTCAAACAAGAAAAATATGCAAATTATTCTGCAAAACTAATTGAGAGTTTTATTCTTACGAGAGGATCATTGGAGTAGAAATATTGCTTGGATGTTGTCAAGTAGAAAAAATAATATGGGAATATCCATGGAGTTTCATATCCTATTATGTTTGTAGATATTTAAGTTTTTAATACTTTGGAATAACACTTAGCTTTGAATAAGAAATTATGTTTTTATCCTAAAGATTTCATATTTGATGATATGGATGATGTAGTAAAAATCAAGTTATTCAAACAATTTTTCATAAATGGTTTGAATAATTGGAGGGAAATCTAATTACAGAATAAAGTTTTTGATTTATCTATTTATATATGTTAAAATACATTTCAATTCACTAAAAAGGAGTATGGATATGAAACGATTAAAGAATCGTATGAAAAAACATATGTTTTGGATTGGACTAATTTCGCTGGTATTGATGCTCATTGACAATATTTTGGTTTCTTATTTTGGTATTGAATGGAGTCGAACTTTAAATCAGATAGAGCAAACAATTTGTATCATTCTTAGTATCCTTGTATTTTTAGGTGTATTAAATAATAAGCCAGATATGAAAATAAAGGATATTTCTAAAGAATAGTATATGTGTATTTTTTTTAATTTATATTTGCAGGTTGATGAATTTTTAACTTGATATAATATGTTTAACCCTAATATGTTTCATGTAAATAAAAACACTAGTTGAAAGATAAAAAACAGCATTTGCTATTTTTATTGTGAACGTTGACACAATTATTTTATTTTTGTACAATCAAAGAAAAAAGGAAGGTATATTGGCTATGAAAAAGGTGTTGTTGTCTTTACTTGTTTTGATGGGGCTGTGTCTATTTTTCTTTAAAACAGCTAGTGCTTTGGAAGTTCCAGGTGTTGAAATCTCCATTCCGGTGCATGGAAGCTGGTGTGGTCCAGGTCACGGTACTAATACCCCTTATGATCCATATCCTGTAGATGTATTGGATTATGGTTGTATGCGTCATGATCTATGTTATGCGAAGAATGGTTACTCAGATGCAGGATGTGATAAAGATTTACTTGCGTTCATTGAGAATAACAAATCTTACATGACATCTTCGGAACGTGCTATAGCTAATCTTGTATATGCCACGTTTTATTTATCTAAATTTAGAAATTAGTTTACTTACTTAGTTTTAACTAGAATCCTGTTTAGATTACAGATTGGATTATTTCCAGTTTAGTTAATTATTTCTGTATTGACAAGAAACTAGATGAATTATTTTTGCAGATCATATTTAGATTGTTGACAAATATAAATATGTTATAAGTAGAGGAAAGAAAATTAGTCTTGGATTCTTGTGCTGGAGATAGTGAATCAAAAAAGCCCGATTTTACGGGCTTTTTGTTCGGTTAATTCCTGTTAATTCAGGTACTAAAAGGCGGTAGACGGATTTGAACCGACGATCAAGCTTTTGCAGAGCCATGCCTTACCACTTGGCTATACCGCCGTAACAAAGAATATTGTACCGAAAAAATATCCATTCGTCAAGAGGGAAATAGCTTGTCAAATGATAAAAAATTTGGTATGATAATAGAGTTGCTGTAGCAACAAATACTCATCTAGAATCTATTGTGGTTCTGTTGCCAAAAGGTTGAGCTGCAAGTTGAAGTTCGAGAGAGGAAAAAAACAAAAAGGAGAAATACTCATGGCAGTAATTTCAATGAAACAACTTCTTGAGGCTGGTGTGCACTTCGGACACCAAACTCGTCGCTGGAATCCTAAGATGGCTAAGTATATTTTTACTGAGCGTAATGGTATTCACGTGATTGACTTACAACAAACTGTAAAATTAGCTAATCAAGCTTACGATTTTATTCGTGATGCAGCAGCAAATGAAGCAGTTATCTTATTTGTAGGTACAAAGAAACAAGCAGCTGAAGCTGTGAGAGATGAAGCAGTCCGTGCTGGACAATATTTCATCAACCACCGTTGGTTGGGTGGAACTCTTACAAACTGGGGTACTATTCAAAAACGTATTGCTCGTTTGAAAGAAATCAATCGTATGGAAGAAGAGGGTACTTTTGAAGTACTTCCTAAGAAAGAAGTAGCATTGTTGAACAAACAACGTGCTCGTCTTGAAAAATTCTTGGGCGGTATTGCTGATATGCCACGTATTCCAGATGTAATGTTTGTGGTTGACCCACATAAAGAGCAGATTGCTGTTAAAGAAGCTAAAAAATTGGGAATTCCAGTTGTAGCGATGGTTGACACAAATACTGATCCAGACGATATTGATGTGATTATTCCTGCTAACGATGATGCTATTCGTGCTGTTAAGTTGATTACTTCTAAAATGGCTGATGCTATTATTGAAGGTAATCAAGGTGAAGATAGTGTTGCAGCAGTAGAGGCAGAGTTAGCGGAAACAGCAGCATCTACAGAATCAATTGAAGAATTGGTTGAAGTAGTTGAAGGTAAATAATGAAGTAACAAGGACGTTAAGAAAAGCGTTAGATGTTAGAAAATGGACGTAGCAGTTTGGTGACTGCAAGGAGATTTGTCTAAGACCTAACTTTTTAATCCGAGTACAATTCAAAACAACAAAAACAATCCTAGAAGGGCAGGGCTGAGCCCGGTCCTTCTATTTTTAGGAAAAACAAATAAGGAGACAAGACATGGCAGAAATTACAGCAGCTCTCGTGAAAGAATTGCGTGAAAAATCAGGTGCTGGCGTTATGGACGCAAAAAAAGCATTGGTTGAAACTGAAGGCGATATCGAAAAAGCAATTGAATTGCTTCGTGAAAAAGGTATGGCTAAGGCAGCTAAAAAAGCTGACCGTGTAGCAGCTGAAGGTTTGACAGGTGTTTACGTTGATGGTAATGTAGCAGCAGTTGTTGAAGTGAACGCTGAAACGGACTTTGTTGCGAAAAATGCTCAATTCGTTGAATTGGTGAATACTACTGCTAAAGTGATTGCAGAAGGCAAACCAGCTGACAACGAAGCAGCTCTTAAATTGACTATGCCTTCTGGTGAGACTCTTGAAGAAGCATATGTAAACGCAACTGCAACTATCGGTGAGAAAATCTCATTCCGTCGTTTTGCTTTGGTTGAAAAAACAGATGCTCAAGCATTTGGTGCTTACCAGCATAACGGTGGTCGTATCGGTGTTATCTCAGTTGTTGATGGTGGCGATGAAACCCTTGCAAAACAAATCTCAATGCATATCGCTGCAATGAAACCAACCGTTCTTTCTTATACTGAATTGGATGAGCAATTCGTTAAAGATGAGTTGGCGCAAATCAACCATAAGATTGAATTGGATAACGAAAGTCGTGCAATGGTTGATAAACCAGCACTACCATTGTTGAAATACGGATCAAGAGCTCAATTGACTGACGAAGTAATTGCGGTCGCTGAAGAAGCAATCAAGGCAGAGTTGGCAGCAGAAGGCAAACCAGAAAAAATCTGGGACAAAATCATCCCAGGTAAAATGGATCGCTTCATGCTTGACAACACTCAAGTTGACCAAGCTTATACGCTTCTTGCACAAGTTTACATCATGGATGACAGCAAAACAGTTGAAGCTTACTTGAACTCAGTAAATGCTTCAGTTGTAGAATTTGCTCGTTTTGAAGTCGGTGAAGGTATTGAGAAAGCTTCAAACGACTTTGAAGCAGAAGTTGCGGCTACAATGGCAGCAGCTCTTGGTAAATAATGACAAAGTATATTATTTCGGAACTCCCAAGTGGGAGTTCTTTTTTTAAAATCAGTCTCTAGACGGATGTGTATGGCATTTTCAATAGTGTATACTAGTGTCAATCCTAAATATTTTTCATAATCTCCTTAAAAGCACCGGCCTTATGGTCGGTGCTTTTTCTTATTATGGGTTAGGTTAGTGACAAATTCCAAAAATTTTTCATTTGTCATACTTGAGTTACATCAGATAATGATTCTCTAAATAAAAACACTATTATTATTTAATATAAAAATATTTTTTTAAAAAAATATAAAAAGTGTTGACTAATCTTTTTTAAAGATATACACTATTGGTTGACAAGTTATATAAAGAATGGGAGGAAGGTTATTTATGGATATCCATACTTTTTGGAAAACATTGCCCAAAATAAAACTACTTATCATTTTTATCGCTATGTTTATTGCTGGTTTGGATGGGGTAGTATTATCACAGTTAATGTCTAATGTTACTAATTTCTCAACCATGAATCAAGTTTCAGATTTATTTTCCTTTGCTGCATACTATGTTCTCTTTTATTTTGCAATCCAGTTTGCTCAGCTAATGGTAGCATTTTTAAAAAATAATATGTTGAAACATTTGTATAAAAAATATAAGATGGCTCTTATACTTTCATTAGAACGACAGAGGAAACGAGTTGATGTAGCGGAGTGTCTCTCTGTACTAACAGTTGATTTAAAACTGATAGAAGAAAAATACTTTAGTGTATTATTCACATTTGTTTATCATGTCATTCTGGGAACAGTATCTTTATGCTATCTCGTTTATCTAAATCCAAAGCTCTCTGTACTATTTATCATCTGCTCGTTTATTCCAATGTTACCTTCGATTTTATTTGGAAAATCATTGGGGAAAGCGACAGAGAAATATACAAATAGAAATGAGCGATTCATCAGAGCTGCAAAAGATATATTTCAAGGTTTTTCTGTTATCAAGACTTATCAAGCCTTTGATTTATTTAATGATAAAATGCAACATACGACTGAAAAACTTGAAAATTCTTTAGAGACTCTTAATAACAAGCACGCGTTGGTTCATTTCATTTCATCCATGATTGATTGGCTTAGTTATATTATTCCTATCGTCGTAGCACTTTTGTTTGTCATTCAGGGAAAAACGACTGCCGGTTCAGTTATTGCTTTGATTATGGCGAGCGATCGAGTGCTATATCCATTTAGAACGGTGTCAGAATGTATTCGTGTAACTAAGTCTACCAAGATGACAAGAGATAAGCTACAAAGCTTCCTAGCGCATTATCCTGATAATGATGCTGAAGAAGTTTCCTTTGTTCCTGAAGCACCAATAATTAAGTTTGATAATGTGTCGTTTGGATATGATGTAGCTCTGTTTGAACATGCAAGTTTTGAGATTCCATATGGTAGTAAAATACTTGTGACGGGAGCGTCAGGAACAGGAAAGACAACGGTTTTGGACCTGATTCAAAGGAATATATTACCAACTTCTGGTGAGGTTTTAATTGCTGGACAAAAAGATCTTTCTTATACCATTGCAAGAATTCAGCAGGAACCGTATTTTTTTGAAGTTCCACTGCGAGATAATTTAACGATGAATTTAAGTGCTCAAGAGGATGAGCAACTACTAAAAGTTTTAGATAAATTGGGACTGCTCGAGGAATTGGGATCGAATTGTCTAGATAAGACCTTTGGAGAAAATGGTGTGAAATTATCTGGTGGACAGAAACAGAGAATTGAAATTGCAAGAGCATTAATACACGGGAAAAAAATCTTGCTGGTTGATGAGGGGACATCCGCTATTGATAAGGAAGCTGCAGCTAAAGTTAGAGGTATTTTCTTGAGTTTGGATGCTACTGTTATAGAAGTTGCTCATCATTTTGATCCTGAAATCATTAAGAGCTACTCTTATCACTTACAAATTGCTGATAAAACTATACAATTAATAAAACAATAGATTGAGAAAGTGGTATGAAAGAAGAATTTGCAAAAATTATAAAGCAGCAGCGCAAACTGTTGGGAATGAGTCAAAAAACTCTTGCGGATGGTATCTGTACGCAAACTATTATTAGTCGGATAGAAAAAGCAGAAGTCGTTCCTTCGGTAGAACTGTTTTTTCGACTTGTAAAAAAATTGCAAATTCCCCTCAGTATAATCGGGAATCTCTTTGATATGGAGTACGTAAAAACTAATCAGTTTTTTAACAACAATATAAAAATGTTACTGTATAAGCAAGAGTATGAACTTATAGAGCACATTTTGTTAACTACAGATCAATCATTTTTTTCAACTGAAGATCATCACTACTATACTTGGTTGAACGCGATTGTGTTAGCATATCACTATAATAAAAAAATAGAAGCTATTCAAATACTTATAGAACTTTTAGAACAACAGACAGGTAACAGTTTACTCACTTTGCAAATTCACAAAACTATAGGAAATATTTACTCAGTTCTTGAAGATTATCCCATGGCATTAAAATATTATGAAGTAATTTTACCTCAGATTAGTGATGTTCGAGATTTTGAACTAACAATTAAATTTTTCTATGGTATAGCTCGGTGTTACTATTTATCAGATCAATTAGATAAAGCTTTGTCATTTATCAATATGGCAATTGATGATGTGCTTGAAAAAAATAGTCTATTTATGTTGGGTAATCTATATCTCCTTCATTCTTATGTATTGGGAGAGATAGGTCTTTTCCCAGAAGCCTTGACAAGTATTGATAGGGCAATTTGGATATATGATATAGAAAAGAATGAGCGTTTGAAGCTTCAGGCTTTAGCCTATAAAATAAAATTAGAAAAGAGTTTCTAAAATGAAAAAATTAATATTGGTTGTAAAAATACTATTAATCTGTTTATCCTCATTTTCTTTATTTTTACAACCAATATTGAACAATAAAGAAAAGCCTCCTATTATAGAATTTATAAAATAGTAAAACCTCCCTCAAGCAATGCTTTAAATTAGTTGAGGGAGGTTTTTATCTACTTTAGAGCGAGAAAGATAATCATTGGTATGCTGTTTTCTACAAATCAAAACGGCACTGTAACAAAAAGTTTGATAAGCGGAATGATCTAGTGGAGTATGTTAATCTATTATTACGTACCGATAAATTCCGTAATCTCTTCTTCCGTCATGCTAGAATTACAACGAACTTGGACACCGTGTTCTTTGGCAATAAGTAAACCTGGAACAGTAGGGACTTGGTAGTGGTCACGGAGTGCTTGCAACTCAGGACTGACTTGACTGGAGTCGAGGAAGTGGATGGTTAGTTGCTTGTCTTTGGCTACGTTGTGGAGTTTTGGAGCGAAGCGATTGCAGTAAGGACAAGTTGCGCGTCCAATAAAAAGGATAGTCTCTTCTTTGGCATTTAATAGTGCCTGTGCTTGTTCCACAGTTACAGTTGTAAAATCTTGAATATAGGTTTGAAAGCTCATATTTTTCTCCTTTTTCTTTCATTATAAAAAAATCTATCTTGTATTGCAACATTCTGCTACAGATAGTTAATTTGTAGGCTTTCACTTTTAAAATGTGAATTTTTAAGGTATAATGGTCAAAGAATGTCAAAGAAAGAGGCGATTCGATGGCGATGAAAAATACATCAGATTATATTGAAGAGCATATTAAGGCTATTTTAGAACAATTTAATGTAGCTGAAGTGCGTAGAAGTGAATTGGCTAGTCGCTTTGAGGTGGTACCTAGTCAAATTAACTATGTTATTAAAACAAGGTTTACAGCTAGCCGTGGCTATATTGTTGAAAGCAAGCGTGGTGGAGGTGGCTATATTCGTATTGGCCGAATTACGTTTTCTGATAAGCATGAATTAGTTCATGATTTGTTAAAGAATATGGGAGAACAGCTATCATCAACAGTTTATACAGATATTTTACAATTGCTATTTGATGAGGAATTAATGACAGAGCGTGAGGGAAACTTGTGTTTGGCGATGGCTTCTGATAATATTCTGGGAAAAGAAGCTGACTATATTCGTGCACGTATGATGCGACAGATCTTGAGACGCTTAGATAGGAAAGAGGAATAAACTTTATGAAAATGTCAACTGGTTTACAGCGGGTATTTGAAGATGCTCAATTGGTAGCTCAACGTTATGCTTGTGATTATTTGGAAACGTGGCATGTGCTGTTAGCTTTTATTATCAATCATGATACTGTTGCAGGTGGTGTTTTGGCGGAATATCCTGTTTCCATTTCTGATTATGAACATGCAACTTTTGTTGTGACGGATAAGGTTTATCGTGAGGAGTTGGAGAATTTTCGTATTTTGTCCTCTTCTAAGCGTCTGGATGAAACAGTGGCTTTTGCAAAGAAGATTGCTGAGGTAGTAAAGGCAAATCAGTTAGGTTCAGAACATTTATTTATGGCAATGTTGCTGGATAAACGGTCTACGGCTAGTCAGATTTTAGATAAGGTTGGTTTTCATTTTGAAGACTCTGAGGATAGCATTCGTTTTATTGATTTGCGGAAAAATTTAGAATCACGTGCAGGGTTTACAAAGGAACATCTTAAATCCATACGTACGATCATGAATGGTGGTAAAGCAAAGCCAACTAATATGGGGCAAATGATGGGAATGCCTGCTCCACAAAGTGGAGGTTTGGAGGATTATACTCGGGACTTGACTGCTCTAGCTCGAGAAGGAAAGATAGAGCCCGTGATTGGTCGAGATATAGAAATTTCTCGGATGATTCAGATTTTATCTCGTAAGACTAAAAATAATCCAGTATTAGTAGGCGAGGCAGGTGTTGGTAAGACAGCCCTAGCTTTTGGATTGGCTCAACGGATAGCAGATGGGCAAGTGCCTATTAGCCTAATGAATATGCGTGTGCTAGAGTTGGATTTGATGAATGTTGTTGCAGGTACTCGTTTTCGTGGGGATTTTGAGGAACGGATGAACAATATCATTAATGATATTGAAGAAGATGGACAGATTATTCTATTTATTGATGAGTTGCATACTATCATGGGATCTGGTTCGGGAATTGATTCTACCTTAGATGCAGCGAATATTCTAAAACCTGCTCTAGCGCGTGGAACGCTTCGTACAATTGGTGCAACTACTCAGGATGAGTATCAAAAACATATTGAGAAAGATGCTGCATTGGTTCGTCGATTTGCTAAGGTAACGATTGAGGAGCCTTCTGTTGAGGATAGTATCGCTATTTTACTTGGTTTGAAACAGACTTTTGAGCAGTATCATAAGGTATCTATTTGTAATGAAGCTATTGAGACAGCAGTCACTTATGCCAAACGATATCTGACCAGTAAAAACTTACCTGATTCAGCAATTGATTTATTAGATGAGGCAAGTGCGACAGTACAAAATCGTATTAAGGCTCAGGCAGAAGACACAGGATTAACTCGTTTGGATAAAGCATTGATGGCTGGAAAATACCAGGAAGTACGAAAATTTTTAGCGACCAAAAATGAAGAACTTTCTGTTTCGTCATACACATTAGAGGTGACAGAGGAAGATATTTTAGTCACACTTAGTCGCTTGTCAGGTATTCCGGTACAAAAATTAAGCCAGAAAGAGACGAGGAAGTACCTCAATCTTGAGTTAGAGTTGCACAAGAGAGTAATTGGTCAAGAACAGGCTATTTCAGCGGTTAGTAGAGCTATTCGTCGTAATCAATCAGGCATTCGGACAGGTCGTAGACCGATTGGTTCCTTTATGTTTTTAGGTCCGACAGGTGTTGGAAAAACAGAGTTGGCAAAGGCTTTGGCAGAAGTTCTTTTTGATGATGAAACAGCTCTCATTCGTTTTGATATGTCCGAATATATGGAAAAATTTGCTGCGAGTCGTCTGAATGGTGCTCCACCGGGCTATGTTGGCTATGATGAAGGTGGAGAATTAACGGAGAAAGTTAGGAATAAACCATACTCTGTTCTCTTGTTTGATGAAGTCGAAAAAGCACATCCAGATATTTTCAATGTCTTGTTGCAAGTGCTTGATGATGGAGTTTTGACAGATAATAAGGGGCGTAAGGTTGATTTTTCCAATACCATTATCATCATGACGTCTAATTTGGGAGCAACAGCTTTACGTGATGATAAGACGGTTGGCTTTGGAGCGCTTGATTTGTCTCGAAGTCAGGAGCATGTGGAAAAACGGATTTTTGAAGAACTCAAAAAAACATACCGTCCAGAATTTATCAACCGTATTGATGAGAAGGTTGTTTTCCATAGCTTATCTGAAAAAGATATGCAAAATGTGGTGAAAGTGATGATTCAACCGTTGGTCGCTATAACATCTAGTAAAGGTATTGCTCTTAAAATTCAACCTTCTGCGTTAAAGTTGTTGGCTAAGAAGGGTTATGATCCAGAAATGGGAGCTCGCCCGCTACGTCGTTTGCTTCAGACAAAAATAGAAGATTCGTTAGCAGAAATGCTTTTGCGTGGAGAGTTGGCAGCTGGTGATACTTTAAAAATAGGCGTAAAAGCAGACCAATTGAAGTTTGATATTGTAAACTAAATGAAAAGAGTAGCAGGCCTACTCTTTTTTGGGTGAAGATTTTATTGATGAAAATCGTTCTATCATTTTGACGGATGCTCCTTTTTAGTTTATGATATAAAAAAAGATTAGTGGACGGGGATATGAAAAAAACAGTTGCAGTCATTTTTGGAACCTTTGCACCGATGCATAAAGGACATATTGATTTGATTCAAAGAGCTAAACGAGAGTGTGATCGGTCGGTGGTCATTGTGTCTGGATTTGATGGTGACAGAGGAGAGCAGATTGGTCTTGGTTTGCAGAAGCGGTTTCGGTACATCAGAGAGACATTTCATGACGAGCCTCTTATTTCAGTTTTTAAGTTGGATGAAACCGGCCTGCCTCCATATCCAAAAGGATGGACTCCTTGGCTTGCTGCTTTAGAATTATTAGTGACAATTACGAAAGATGAAGAATTGGTATTTTATGTTTCGGAGAAAGAGTATGCTGAGGAATTATTTTCAAGAGGTTTCAGAGTATCTTTCACAGAGAGAAATTTTGGGATTTCTGCCACACTGATTCGTCAGCAACCGGCTAAGTATTGGAATATGATTGCTAAGCCTTTTCGTCGCCATTTCTCTAAAAATGTTTTAGTGGTTGGATCAGCGTCAAATGGCAAGACAACTTTAGTGAGAGATTTGGGACGTTATTATTCTTGTCCTGTTTCACTTGAGTATGCTCGTTATTATCAGCAACGTTACAATGTTCGAGATGATGAATTGACTGGTAAAGACTATAACTATCTCTTAACAGGTCAGTATCGTCAAACTTCGGATTTGATTGATTCTGATATGAATCGTGGGCTGGTGATTGCAGATACCAATGCAACAGTTACGGAAGCCTATTATAATTACTATATTGGTAAAACATCTAGTTCTTTTCACTCATTATGTGCAGATACTGTAAAAAATGAAAAATGGGATTTGATTATTTTTGTTCTACCAACAGGAAGTTATATTGATGATGGTTTTCGAGATATGAGTATGGCGGATCATGAAATTCGTCAGGCGTTTACTAAGCATTTGCAAGAGTTAGTTGCTGTCAACCATGAAGGGACTCCTGTTGTCTATATTGGGGGAACTTATATAGATAACTATAGGAGAGCGATAGAATTGATTGATGGAATCTATTCAGAGTTTTAGGAGGAGATTATGACAAATAAGATAAATCGTATGGAGCGTTTAAAAAGATCTATAGGACAGTTTCCCCAGAATGTGGCATGTGGTAGCAGTGTTTTTTTGGATTGAAACTAATCTGTTTTCTATTTATCTTTGGTGGGGTTCTTTGATTATAGCATCGTATGTTGGTATCAATGGTCTAAAACGATTAAACAAGCAGGAACAATCTAAAGGGTGAAAAAATAATTCGAGAAAGAGTCTTCTCGAATTATTTTATTTGTTTAGTATAATAAGCTTGTCTTGCTTCATCAAATAGTTCTTGCACCTGTTCAATGGTTTCTGCGCGAGCGACTTTACCACGGATTTTTGCAGCGCCAGCTGAACCACGTAGGTAGTGTGGAGCTAAGCCACGAAACTCACGTACAGCTATGGATTCTCCTTTCAGATTGGCTAGACGCATGAGGTGGTCAAAAGCGACAGTCAGTTTATCATCAAATGACAAGTCGGGGAGGATATTTCCTGTTTCTAGGTAGTGGTTAATTTGGTTGAAAATATATGGATTTCCCATAGCAGTTCGTCCAACCATGACTGCATCTGCTCCAACTTCTTCTATACGTTGGCGAGCGTCTTCGACAGTTCGGATATCTCCATTGGCAATAAAGGGGATTTTTGTCAAACTAGTGGCAACTTTGGTAAGAGTTTCTAAATCAACTGTTCCTGTGTACATTTGTTCACGGGTTCTTCCGTGCATAGCAAGAGCTGATACACCGGCGCTTTCTGCAGCTAAAGCATTTTCGACAGCTAGTTCAGTGTTATTCCATCCTGTTCGCATTTTTACAGTGAGTGGTATATCAAGAATAGAAGTGACTTCCTTAATGATATGGTAAATCTTTTCGGGGTCTTTGAGCCATTTTGCTCCAGCTTCGTTTTTGATAACTTTATTTACTGGACAGCCCATGTTGATATCCACAATGTTTGCTTTGGTGTTTCTTTGGATAAAGTCTGCTGCTCGTTTGAGGCCTTCTGCATCACCTCCAAAAAGTTGGATGGACATGGGATATTCATTGTCATCAATGTGTAGCATGTGGAGTGTTTTCTCATTATTGTAAAGAAGTCCTTTTTCTGAAATCATCTCCATAACCACAAGACCTGCTCCCATTTCTTTTGCAATTGTACGGAAAGCAGAGTTAGTAACTCCAGCCATTGGAGCTAAAACGCAACGATTGGGAATTTCTACATCGCCAATCATAAAAGGAGTATTGAGATTAGTCATTGATGAGTTCCTCCAAATCTTGTTCATTAAAGTGGTAGTGAGTTTGGCAGAATTGGCAGGTGATGTCTGCTCCATGGTCTTCATCTTTCATTTCTTGTAGGTCTTTTTTAGGAAGACTGGCTAGTGCATCTAGGAAGCGATTGTGAGAACAATCACAGCTAAAGGCAATCATTTCTTCTGACAAGCGTTTAAAATCGTCATCTCCATAAATAGCAGTTAGTAGTGCGTCAATATGATTATCAGAAGCTAGTAGGCTAGATATAGCAGGCATTTCTTGGATTCGTTTTTCAAAGCGCGTGATTTCTTCTTCTGTGGCGCCGGGTAAAACCTGTAATAAAAAGCCTCCAGCTACTTTCACGTTGTCCTCTTCATCTAAGAGAACATTGAGTCCTACAGCAGAGGGTGTTTGCTGGCTATCTGTCAGGAAGAAAGCAAAGTCTTCTCCGATTTCACCAGAAATGAGAGGTGTCATCGAGTGGTAGGGATGTCCTGTTCCATAGTCTGTAATTACTAGAAATTGGCCATCACCTACGAGAGGACCAACGATAACATCTCCAGTGGATGTTCGTTTATAGTCCAAATCAGGATTTTGAATATAGCCTTTGACTTGTCCTTTTGTATTGGCAACTGAGATAATGGCGCCAATTGCTCCGTTGGCTAGGATTTTTAGAGTGATTTTTGTGTCGCCTTTTTCGTTAGCTGCTAGAATCTGATTAGCAATTAAGGTGCGCCCCAAAGCTACGGTTGACGATGCCATTGTATCGTGTTTTTGCTGAGCTGTTTTTACTGTTTCGGTACTATCGAGTACATAGGCACGGAAATGCCCACTTTGTGATAATGTTTTAATAATTTTATCCATAAAGATTATTATAGCATATATGATGTATGAGTAGTAGAAAAATGAGCTTGAAAGTAGTGCTTTCAAGCTCAGGGATGAATTAGGAATATTTTTTCTTTGTGATAACACAAATATTTAGGAGTGTAAAGCCGAGGAATATAATCATTTCGTTCTCTTTTTGTCCTGTACGAGGAAGAATTTTTTGTTGATTAGACTTTTCTTTTTCTACAGTACCAGAAGAAATAGCTTTAGATTGTTGTTCGTTTGGATTTGTCATATTATCTAAAGTTTGTTCGTTGTTATTAGGTCTCTCTTGTTGAGTATTATCTGGGTCGTCTTTTTGAACAGCATCGCCCTGTTTGATTGGAGTAAAATCAATTTGTACTAATAGAGGATCATGGTCAGAAGCCCTTCCATGTTCTTCCATGAAGACAGAATTGACATGAACCATATCGAAATTGTAACGATTCGATAAATTTGTTGAAATGAGTATATTATCAAGAGATTGATTGTTGCCATTGTAGAAATAAGAGAAACGATCGGTCTCATCATGTCTGCTGACAAGATTGACCATACCGCCAGCTTCTAAAATTTGTATTGTTTTTGTGAACTCATAATCATTGAAATCACCTAACATGATAATATTTGCTTCAGGGTTTTGATTGATTCCCTCTTGTGTGAAGTTTGCTATCATTTGTGCTAGTTGATGGCGTTTGGTTTCTGAATTAAATATCGCTGGTTGAATTTTTCCATATAATCCATTATCGCCACGTTTTGAGTTAAAATGATTAGCTATAACAACTACCTTTTGTCCTTGAAAAATAAACTCAGCAGCAAGTGTTTTGCGTACAGATGCCCATATAGGATCGGTGGGGTTGATTCGACCTAGGCTTAAAGTGAGTTCTCCATTTTCCCAATCAATTGATTGTGTAGCTGTTCCTATAGGTTTATCGGACAAACTGACGCGATTCGGGTTATATAAAAATCCAACACGAATATTTCCACCTTCTTGTCCACCGTCGGCATTATTTTCGGGTGCGATATCAACATATTGGTAGTCAGGACCACCATTGTTTTTAATAGCGGTAATTAAGCGAGCAGCACTTTGACTTGCATCCGTTGTGCCGTCGTTAATGACCCCGTTATTATCCTGTACTTCAATTAGAGAGATAATGTCTGGTGAATTTAAATCTGAAACAAATGACTTTGCAATGCGTTCAACTTTTGCATCTGGTGTAGATTTATTATTGGCTGAGAAATTTTCGATATTATATGATGCGATGGTCAATTTATCTTTATGTGGGAAGATTGTTGTGGACTCGGGTGCTGTTGAACCTGTTTGTAAAGTTGGTAAGGTAGTATCGTCTACATAAACTTTATAATTTGTGTAAGAATAGGTTACCGGACCTGTAATACGACCTACAAAAGAATCACCTGATTTCACAATTATATTTCCACGTTTCAATAGAAGTGGAATGATTTGAGTATTATTTCCTTCCGGTCTTAAATTGACGCCGCCTGCGTTGTTGAGAGTCAGTTGATTAATAGCAGGGGTAACATAAACTTCTTTGTTTTTGAGAGGGCCTAGAATTTTGGCATCATCAATAGCAACAACCATGCCTTCAAGAGATTCCCAGAAGTCTAGGGCATCTTGTTCAGGATCGAATTGTGCAAAGGAATCATTGTCAATAATATCTATTGGGATAACTCGATCTACTCCTAGAATGACTGGTTTAGGAACTGGAGCAGTCCCTTCGATAGTCACTTCACGGGCGTTGATTTGAGTAATTGTTAAATCTGTATCTCCTCTATCAGCATAGCCTTTACCAAGGTATTCTTCGACTGTACCTGTAATAGTTAGTACATCTCCTACCTTGACATCTATATTTAATTTGCCAGTGAACACATTGATGCCATCAGATGTCTTGCTGTCCTCGTCTGGTACTAGATCTTGAACATAGAAGTTGTTTGAAGAAGCAACATATGTCACTACAACATTTTTAAGAACAACCGATTGGTTTGTAAGTGGCGATTGATGACTAGCTCCTTGGATTATTCCTACGGTTACATTTTCTGGTTGTTTATTGGAGCTGATTTTATCGCTTGCTTTTTCAATTACTACAAAATGAGCAAGATCAAAAGGTTTTAATTGCAATTTACCGTTGTAAGTTGAGAGAATACTTGTCAGATTTATTCTGTCACCAGTATTGACAGTGGTTAATAAATCAGAGGTTTTAATACCTGTTCGGCTATCTAGACGAACAGCAATAGATTGACCTTGTGTATCTGTGACAGTAAAGGTAGAGTTTTCATAATTGTCGCTCTGGATATCTCCCACTATAACATTTTGTAAGGAAATAAGAGTAGCTTGCTGATTTGTTTCCAATTGAGAAATCGTTGTCTCTATGGTTGGGGTATCAAATGATTGAATAATCGCCTGATGTTGGCTGATTTTGCTTAATTGTAACTCTCCTCTGAAGTTCTCAAGAACTCCTGTTAGTTGAACAGTATCTCCAAGTTTATAACCTAATGCAGAACCAGGATAGATATAAATTCCGGCACCATCATTTCCTTGAAGATAGAAACCATTACCTCCCCATCCGTTGACTAGGCTGATGATTTTTCCGGAAACTGTGTATTCTGTTCCTATTGTTCCAGATCGAACTGTAGAGATTGGGGTAGAGGGAATATTATTTTGAACTATAGGTTGATTTGTTGAGGAAGAATTATCTACAAGTTCAATATTGATAGCAGGTTTTATACCAGGTCGTTTCATATAGGTATCGCTAATACCAGTTATGCGAACGAATTTACCAATCAATTCAGGGTGATCTACCAAATTGAATTGGGAACGCAGTGGCTCTTTTAATTGAACAGGAATCGTTTCCAGAGCACTAGCATTCATGCTACTAGCCAAAGCAAGATTTGTTTTGTTTGTAGACTCAAAAGAATTTCCATTCCCATTTAAAGGTGAAATGATGTAGCCTTGAATAGTCACCTCTGAGTTGGTTACAGCTAGTGTTGGATATGTTTCTATTGCTATCTCATTAGCGCACGTGGGAGATGTGAAACCAAGTAATAAAGAAAAGATAATCAGCATATAAGGAAGAGTTGCTGAAACAAGACAATTTCTAATTTTCATATAGAGCTCCTTTTAGTATTTAATTCTGTAGACATTATGCTAATGTCTCTATTTTTATATATAGTTTAACAAAAAACGATTGGTTTTGAAACAAAGTACGTATTTTTTTAAAAAAAATATAAAAAAATAACACAAAAACATTTGAAAGCGATTTAAAAGCGAATTTAAAAATAGAGAGGATTCATAAAAAAACATGGTAAATGAGCGACACAAAAGCTTTGAATCAAGGTAATGGCTGATTATCTTGATTCAAAGCTTTTATAATTCTGGAAATAATTTTTTTATGATTTTTGGAGTGATCTGCTGTCCTGGTCCTGCATACGTATATGTATGCAAATACATAGCAGGGTTAAAGTTGAGTTCAATACATGTACAGTTAGGGTGCTGTTTGTTAGCAGGTTGTGTTATATCAGGAATGATTAAATCAACTCCGCAGACCCAAGCTCCCATTTCTTTTGCCATATCAGCAGCTAATTGTTTGTAACTGCTATCCACTTTATTGGTCATATCAATTGAATCACCTCCTGTGGAGATATTAGAGTTACCACGGAGAAAGGCTTGAGCTCCTTCTGGCAAGATGGTATCAGGTGTATAGCCTTGTTGCTGCAACATCAAGAGTTCAATATCTTTTAGTTGTATGATTTCTAATGGTGAGCGGTGATCATATCCTCGTAAAGGGTCTTGATTTTTTGCTTCAACCAATTGTCTAATAGTAGATATGCCATCTCCGATGACATTTGCTGCGACACGTAGGAGAACTGCTTGACACTCACCATCTAGTACAAAGAAACGGTATTCTGTACCTGAAATAAACTCTTCAACTAGTACATGCTGATCTTCTGAAAAAGCTATATCTAATGCTTTAGTATAGTCTTCTAAGCTAGCTGGTTCTTGAAAGATAGAAATACCCAGACCAAAGTTGGTGGATTTGGGTTTGACAACAATAGCGGTGTTTGCTATTTGTCCGTAATAGCGTATGGCATCTGTTTTACTGGCAAATTCTGCTCCCATAGGTACTGGAAAACCGGCTTGACTTAATATTTTTTTAGTGACAACTTTATTAGCCATTGCCAAAGGAATAACATAATTATCTTTTGAGGTCATGTTTCCATTTTTTACGTATTCAATGTGATCACCGTGCCATAGTTTAAGGAATTGGTCCTCTTCGTCTAGTATCGCCACATTTAGTCCCATCTGAATGGCATCAAACAGTATCATTTGAGTGGATAGCTCCATATTTTCATACCCCTTTAGAGCATAAGGAGCTTGCCAAGCGTAGTTATGGAAGAGTTTGCCTTGTTTTTGTCCGAAGCTTTCCAAAGATTCTTCCTCAACTTCTTGTAATAGTTGTCCAGCTAATGTTAAACTAGGATTAGTAATCATACGCTGCACATTATGAATGAGACTATGATAGTAGTCATCTAACTTGAAATAGTTTGCTACTTCTTTCATAGCAGCGATGATCCTTTGCCCCTCTGCTTCTTTAGGTAAAGTTGTTAAGGGATGGCTTAGAGCAATTTGGTTATTGAGATGGTTTGCTTTTTTGAGTTGTTCATCAATATCTGTTAAGTCTTCCAACCAAAGCAGTGCAAGAATAAATAGATGGACAGTATCCAATGTTTCTTGGGTAATACCAAGTGGATCAAATGGATTCAAGTCAAATAGTCGAAATTCTAGATACGAAATTCCTTTATTTAGAAATTCTCGACTGGATTTGGCTCCTCGCAAGCGGACAGCTGAATAAAATTCTTTTTCAGCAGATAGATGTCCCTCAGCTACAGCTTGTTCAATATCCGAGACATACTGTTCTAAGGAAGAAAAAGAGATATGAACGTCTTCTGGATTGACATAGCCATAATTTGAGTTACGGATAGAGCGAACACAGTCGATATTTGCTTTTAAAAATCCTTTTTCAGCTAAAATACTTGTCCCATAAAGATAGGTCAGCACCCAACGGTAATAGAGGAATTTTTGAGCTAATTTTAGGTACAGATTGTTTTTAAATACAGTGAAATCAGTTTGCTTGCTTGTTTCGAATAACTGCTGTGTCAACTCGTGTCCTAGTTCAAAATTATAATGAATGCCAGACATGGATTGGAGTAACTTACCGTAACGTTTTTCTAAGCCAAGTCGATAGTTGTATTCGAATGGATCTTCTAGCTTGGCGATTTGGATATCCTCTTCCGTTAAAACAGGAGGCATAGACAAGGGCCAAAGGTATTCATCTGGAGACATGGAGCGAATTGCTACATCTGTAATAGCAGCTAAAAGCCTACGAGCTTCTTTGGTAGAATGTGCTATCGGTGTGATAAGCTCGACTTGAGCTTCACTATAATCTGTTTGAATGTATGGATGGAAAGAACGAGAACCTAGTTTTTCAGGATGTGGAGTTTGGGCAACGCGATTGTCTTGATTGATGCGCAATGCTTCTCGTTCAATACCAAAAGTTGCTTGAAGAATGGGGCTGTTGGGAGCTAAATTTTTTAACATATTAAATCCTTATATCTTGTCATTTCTTATCTTCATTTTATCTAGTTTAGTAGACAAATACAAATTTCTGCTACGTTTTTCTTGAAAAATATCATGAAAATAAATGAAACTATTTAGGGGAAGAGTAGGGACAACGATTTTCTTTTAAAATAAAGAACAGTAGTTTAGTTTTATAATCGGATTTTTTTGAAATCAATTGCTTTTGCACCGATCTACGTCCGTTATTTGTGAATATATTGGATTTTCTTGAAAAAATGTTCGTTTTTTGATAGAATAAGTTGTAAGACGAAACCTGCAGGTGAGACTCCTGCCAGAAGTAGAAGAAGGACTAGACTTAGTATGACATCAGTAGTTGTTGTAGGGACCCAGTGGGGCGATGAAGGTAAAGGAAAAATTACAGATTTTCTATCTGCAAATGCAGAAGTGATCGCGCGTTACCAAGGCGGTGATAATGCCGGTCATACCATTGTTATTGATAATACCAAGTATAAATTGCATTTAATTCCTTCAGGAATTTTCTTTCCAGAAAAAATTTCAGTAATTGGAAATGGTGTTGTGATCAATCCCAAATCGTTGGTAAAAGAAATTAAGTATCTGCATGATTCAGGAGTGACGACAGATAACCTGCGTATTTCTGATCGTGCACATGTTATCCTTCCTTATCATATCAAGTTAGACCAATTGCAAGAAGAATCTAAGGGTGATAACAAAATCGGTACTACAAACAAAGGGATCGGTCCTGCTTATATGGATAAAGCTGCTCGTGTAGGGATTCGTATTGCCGATCTTTTGGATAAAGAAATCTTTGCTGAACGTCTCAGAATTAATTTGGCTGAGAAGAATCGCTTATTTGAGAAGATGTATGAATCTACACCTATCGAGTTTGATGAGATTTTTGAGGAATACTATGCTTACGGACAGGAGATTAAGCAGTACGTGACAGACACATCTGTTATTTTGAATGATGCTTTAGATCAAGGGAAACGCGTTTTGTTTGAAGGGGCTCAAGGTGTTATGTTGGATATTGATCAAGGAACCTATCCGTTTGTAACGTCTTCCAATCCAGTAGCGGGTGGAGTGACGATTGGTAGTGGTGTTGGTCCAAGTAAGATTGATAAAGTTGTCGGTGTGTGCAAGGCTTATACTAGTCGTGTAGGAGATGGTCCGTTTCCAACAGAATTGCATGATGAAATAGGTGACTGTATCCGTGAGATCGGCAAGGAATATGGAACGACAACTGGTCGTCCGCGTCGAGTGGGGTGGTTTGATTCTGTGGTTATGCGTCATAGTCGTCGTGTATCAGGCATTACGAATCTCTCTCTAAACTCGATTGATGTATTGTCTGGATTGGATACCTTAAAGATTTGTGTCGCTTATGATTTGGATGGCGAGCGTATCGACCATTATCCAGCTAGTTTGGAACAGTTACAACGCTGTAAACCAATTTATGAAGAGCTAGCGGGTTGGTCAGAAGATATCACTAGTGTACGTAGTCTAGAAGAGCTACCAGAAGCTGCACGCAACTATATTCGACGGATCAGTGAGTTGGTAGGAGTTCGTATCTCTACTTTTTCAGTGGGGCCGGGACGTGATCAGACAAATATTCTTGAGAGTGTTTGGGTAAGCTAATGTTATAAAGACTGTTTTCAAGCAGTCTTTTTTGGTCATTATGTCCATCATTTTTTGATTCCATAAGCAACCCACTTTGCTATTTTTCGTAACTTAAGCCAAACTTAAAGCATTTTCAAAAAGGTATACACTGTATAGTATACGTGCTATAATGAGTTAAATTTAGAAAAATAATACAAAGGAATCACAAAAATGAAAAAAATAATTGCATATATTCTAGGTCTTCTGGCTATTGTTGCAGGTCTATTTAATGGCTATCTTCTCTTTTTTAAAGGGGAAAAAGAGCAATCATCAGCAGTGGCGGAGCACTCGGCTACTGAAATGACATCTACTACGACAACGCTTGACTCTAGTCAAACAGCAGTCTCTCAAAGTACCTCTAACAGTCAAACGGATGCGACTGGTCAATTTAAAGATGGAACCTATACTGGCGTTGTAACATCTACGCATCGTGGAGATTATCAAGTTCAAGTAACGATTTCTGGAGGAAAAGTATCCGATATAACCGTTCTTGAATACCCAACGGATAATCCAGAATCTCAATCTATTAATAATCGCGCTTTGCCTAAATATACAGCTGAAGCCTTATCAGCTCAATCTGCAAAGATTAATCAAATCTCTGGAGCAACTGAAGCATTCAAAGGCTTCACAGGCTCTTTACAGGACGCTCTCAACCAAGCGCAAAACTCATGAAAATAGTGAGCAGAACAGTAGAGGTAATGACACTTCCTTTTACGATTAGTTTGGTAACGACTGATGAGCATACGAACACGGTGGTGTCATTAGTAGAGAAAACAGTTCAAAGTGTGTTATCGCGTTTGTTGGAAATCGAGGAAAAGTTTTCAGCTTTTAAAAAACGGTCCTTAGTTTGTCGTTATCAGAGTGGAGAGTCCTCTCCTTTGCTAGACTCAGAGTTTCAAGAAGTATTGACTAGAGTAATGATGGCTCAGAAAGAAACAGGTGGAGCTTTCGATCCTTACTATAATGGTGTTTATGATCCGACTGGTTTGGTCAAGGGCTGGGCTATTGAGAAGGTTTTTGAACAATATTTGAAGCCTCTGTTGGCATGGCCTGTGATAGAAGCAGTCTGTTTGAATGGTGGCGGAGATATGCAGTTTGAAACAAAATCAAACAGTCATTTTTCTTGGAAAGTTGGTATTGAAAATCCTATGAATGTACAAGAAATGATTGCTTCTTTTCAAATTCAGACAGGTGCTATCGCTACCTCTGGATACAGTAAGAGAGGTCAGCATATCTGCTCAACCTCTACTATTCAACAGGTAACGATTATTGATACTAACTTAACGCAAGCGGATATTTGGGCGACGGCAGGACTAGTTTTAGCAGAAAGAGAGTTTCTACAGGCGATTAAAAAATATAAATTAAGCGGTCTTTATGTCACTGCTGCTCAGAAACAATTTTTTAAACAAGGAGAATGCATTGATGTTCAAGAAAAATAACTATGCTCTAGGTTTGGTTTGGATGATAGCAGTTGGTCTATTACCCACTCCTTTTCTCTATAGTTTTTTCATCGGTACACCAGGTTTGACTGGGAGTAGTCGTATCGGAATAGGCTTTGGGATTATTGCTTATGTTTGGATGCTGTTAGCCATCTATATTGGTACAAAACCTAAGTGGTTGGATCGTCTGATTGGTCTTCCTGCTGCTTATATGCTTCACGGTATTTTAAGTTCGGTAGCTATTGTACTGGCTTTTATGCATAAAAATCTTAGTCCTTCCTATGGTTTAGTTGCTCTTACTGGAAATATTGCTTTTATCTTATTTTTATCATTAGCTCTATACTCAATGATCTTTATGGCAGGGTGGTTGACCAGTCGTATTCCTTTATTGGCTAAGCTCAAGCGTCAATTGGAGATAGTCTTTAAACACGAAATTTCTATTTGGTTACATCGTCTGAATTTGATTGCTACTTTTTTAATTTTTATTCATGTGCAGCTGATTGGTTATATTCGTGAAAATTTGGCATTTATGGCAATCTTCTATTTTACAAGTCTATTTGTATTTGCAAGTTATATTCTGGCTAAATGTAAACCTACAGCGGCAGGTTTTTCAGCCAAATTAGTGAGCAATACAGAAGTTGGACCGAATATTTATGAATTGCGTATTAAAGTGCCAGTTCATCGGTCTAAGCAGATGCGCCCCGGAGATTTTATTTTTATTTCATTTCCTGGTATAAAAGGCTTGACGGAGCCACATCCATTCTCTATTGTGAATGACCCTCGCGGAGCGTCAGAGTTGATATTGGCAATCAGAGGAGATGGAGATTTTACGCGCCAATTACAATCTGTGCAAACTCCTACAACTATAGCTGTCGATGGTGGCTATGGCATGTATCAATCTGTCATTGATGATCAAGCTCCTAAGCAACTGTTAGCCATTTCGGGTGGGATTGGAGTAACACCGATTTTGTCTGTAATTGAGGGAAATCCTCATATTCACACAACGGTTTTTCATGGAGCTTCAACGGATGCGGCTTTGATTTATGGAGAGCGTTTTGCTAAATGGCAAGCAGAACGTGATAATCTCATTGTGAATCGTGTGGTAGGAATGTATCAGGCAGAAGATGTTCTCCGTTATCTTCCGGAGGATAAAAAAGACTTTACTGTTCTAATTAGTGGACCAGCTGCGATGGCTCGTTATTGGGTCAAAGTATTAGTGAAACAGGGTGTGCCAAAAAGCCAAATCTTTTATGAGGAATTTGGTTGGTAGTATTGACAAAAGGATCGCTTGCATTTATATTATCCAGTTAGAGAGGGATAAAAGCTGAATTGGCGAACACCCCTATATTTCAACAATAAAACAGCCACTGATAGCGGATTTTGCTAGAAATAGCTGTTTTTTTCTTATTTTCTCATTGAGAATGAGAGTTAAAAAAATAACGGTGTTAAGAATTGCACTGTTAACTAGAAAGATAATTGTGGTATAATAGGTACATTAGGAGGTTCACTATGGTTGAATTTACTCTTGAGCTTTTTGCTAACGACACTTTCAAATTGCTTAAATCATTGAAAGAAAACCAAGTTGAAGTAAAAGGCATTTATTACATACCGCTCTCTCAGCAAGAGATTGCAGACATTAACAAAATGTCAAAGCTAAAAACGAATAGACTTCTGCGTGATTTGATTGAAGGTGGCTTTGTCTGCCCTTATCAAAATAAACGTGGAAAATATGAAATTACTGAAAAAGGACATAAGGTATTGCGTCTGATTCAGAAGAAAAACGCTTGATTAAGGAGAAAAGTATGGTACAATCCATTAGACAAGACAAGACAAGACAAGACAAGACAAGACAAGACAAGACAAGACAAGTAATCAAGGTTGCTTCAACAACCTCTTTTTTTGCTACAAAAGAAAAGCAGAATTTACTCCTAAGCGTGTAAGTTCTGTTTTTTGTATTTAAGAGGTGGAGATGGAAATTAAAGATATTCTAAAAAAAGATGAATTTAACTTGTTGACTGCTTTTTCTAAGGAGGAAATTCGGTGGCTGAATGAAAGAATTAGTATTCGAAAAGATGGAAAATTTGGTATAGAATGTATTGTCAGAGGTTTAAATCGAGATAATGATTATTTCGAGCTAAAACCAGAGGAAATTGTTCGTCAGTTATATGCTTACCAATTAATTGAAAAATATCATTATCCGAAAGAATTGTTGGAATTTGAAGTGTTAACAACATTTGCCGGACGAGAAAAAATAACTGATAAAAGAATTGACATAGCTATTTATGAGAATAGCAAAAAGAAAAAAATCACGACAATTATTGAAGTAAAACGACCAAGTGTAATAGATGAAAATAAAACAGAAAATGGAGAAACTGCAACCCCTAAAGAACAAATGGCATCATATTGTAAGCAAAACCAAGCTCAAATTGGAGTGATTGCAAATGGTGGGAACTTACTAAAATTCTATAAGTCTCCAGATTTTGAAAATGCACTGTCATTATCCCAATTTCCTAATTACAAAGAAAATATCGAAGATTGGGTAAATGGTCAGAAATTCACACTTAAACAGTTGATGATATATGACCGTTTAAACAACGAAACTCTTAAAGAAGTTATCTCAGATGTTGAACAGCGATTTGGAGCTAATGACTCTAGCGATAAAGCATTTGATGAGCTATTTAAACTTATATTTACAAAACTTTACGATGAAAAGATGTCAGCTGATGATGCCGATGAAATTTCAAACCAAATGCGATACGGTGGCCGCACACTTAAAGAGATTGATGACAGAAATTTTAGAACCTTGGAGTTTCGGGCTAAAGAATCGGATAGTGCAAATTCAATTTATGATAACATCTCTGGACTTTTTGAAAGAGCAAAAAAGAAATGGACTGGGGTTTTTCCGACTAATTCAAAATTAGAGATGCAGAAAGCGACTGTTAAGGCGTGCGTTAAAGAACTTCAAAATGTGAAACTGTTCAATTCAAATTTGGAAGTTGTTGATGAAGCATTTGAACAACTGGTAAATAAAGGGCAAAAAGGAGATATGGGGCAATATTTCACTCCACGTTATGTCATTGATATGTGTGTGAAAATGTTGAACCCTTCTCCTGATGAAAAAATGATAGATACTGCTGCTGGTAGCTGTGGTTTTCCAATGCACACAATATTTCACTCTTGGAATATTTTGAATCCTAACAAAGATAATCTATTCACTACTGCTAAAAGGACACAAAAAGAAGAAGATTATGTCAAAGAAAATGTGTTTGGTATTGATTTTAGCGAAAAAAGTGTTCGTGTTGGACGAATGTTAAATATTGTTGCTGGGGATGGGCATACAAATGTTATTGAATTGAATACTTTAGATTATGAAAATTGGACAAAGGATTACGTAAAAAATGAAGAATGGTCTGATAAGTACAGAGAGGGTTTTGATAGACTGAAGAATCTTAGTCGCAACCCAAGTTCAAAAAATGATCGTGAGCGATTCAAAGAATTTGATTTTGATATAGTTATGGCAAATCCACCGTTTGCAGGAGATTTAACAAACAAAGAACAGTTAAAACAATATTTATTAGGACGTAAAAATGGAACTAGAACTGAGAAACTTCAAAATAAAGTCGGTAGAGATATTCTGTTCATTGAAAGAAATATTGATTTCTTAAAACCAGGTGGGCGAATGGCTGTTGTTTTGCCTCAAGGAAGATTTAATAACGCTAATGAAAAGTACATCCGTGATTATATTTTAGAACGATGTCGCTTGCTTGGGGTTGTTGGTTTACACAATAATGTTTTTAAACCCCATACAGGAACAAAAACAAGTGTTTTGTTTGTGCAGAAGTGGACTGATGAAAGCGATAAAAATTATCCTAATATCTGCCCTAAACCAAAAGCGGACGAAAATGGGAATATTGATTATCCTGTTTTCTTTGCGACTATGCAAGAACCAAGTAAGGACAGTTCAGGAGATAAAATTTATGTTTCAGAAAATTTCCTTACTTGGAACTGTTATGAATATGAGACAGTTAGCATTATTACTCGAAAAACTGATGGAGTTATTCTTTCTGAAAAGGAATTTGAAGAAGAGAAATCTAAAAAAGGATTTAAAAAATCTAATTTTAAAATCCAAGTAGAAACAAGAGTTAATAGAGTAGAAAAGACAGACAAAAATGGCGAGAACTATTTTATAAGAGATTTGTTTATAGAAGAGTATGGGGAACTCAACGACCATAAAAAATGGCAACAAGAAAAGGTAGAATTTGTCATTAAACAAAATAAAAAATCACTTGATAAACCAGAAATAATTTCTATAGACGAGTATCTTTTGCTTGATAAAATAGAAAAAAACAATTACAAAAAATCTCCTATTTTGGGTAAAAATGATAACCCGATAATTTCATACGAGGAATACAATAAACTCTCTAACGAACAGAAAAAATATCACAAGGTTGTTGAAGAAATAACTGAGTTTACAGAACGTATCAAAGATACGCATGGTCATATTTTTGTTAAGCATGATTTGTTTAATCACGACCCAGAACTAGAAAACCAGAATCCTCATAATATTTACTCACAAGATGGGATTGCAGAGGCATTTTTGGAGTTTGCAAAAGAGGAGGGATTGTCTTTTGTCAAATAGAGAATTAGAAACATCAATTTTGAATTTAAGTGATGTGTATAAACGAGATATCACTAAGCGTATTGACAGTGAATATTTTCAAAATAAATATTTGGAGATGGATGACGGAAGATACAGCAAAGTATTACATTACTGTAATGATGTCGTTGTGAAAGGCGGAAAAAGGCTACCACAAGGGCACGATTTTTCAACCGAGCAAGGAACTCCTTACATTAGGGCTCAGGAAATTCGTAATTCTTTTGTAGTATCATCAAATGCCCCTTTAATTGAAAAATCAACGCTTGAAAAACTATCTAATTATAAAATTGAAAATAATGATGTTTTAGTGACAATTGTAGGGAACTCTATAGGAGATATAGGATTTGCTAAAAACTTACCTAAAAATTCTGTATTAACTGAAAATGCAGTTGCTGTTAGAAGTAAAACAATCCCACAGGAAGTAATATTTGTTTTTCTGATGGGGAGATATGGTGACAATTATATAAAACGAAATATGGTGGGAACTGCTCAACCCAAACTATCAATTGAACGAATTAGGCAATTTAAGTATCCTAGTATATCTACAGATTTATCTAATAAAATAGTTGCATTAGTGGAACAAGCATTTAAAATACATTCTGAAAGAATTCAGTTGTATTCTACACTAGAACATGAAATTCTAGGATTTTTTGAGTATCCCTCACTGAAAAAAGAAAAATATGATGCAAAACCTGTTCTAAAAACATTAAAAGAAGTTGAATTGTATAATCGCATAGATGCTGAGTATTACCAGCCGTTTTATGAACATATTGAAAATAATATCAGTATAAATTATCATGGGAAAAGCATCATAGAGAGTGGTATAGAAATCGTTGATTCATCATTTATACCAGAGCAGAAGAAAATATATAAATATGTCGAATTATCAAATATCGGTAGCTATGGTGAAATAACAGGATTCACTGAATCTATAGGAGCTGACTTACCAAGTCGTGCGAGAAGAATTATTAAAAAAGGTGATGTTATAGTTTCAAGTATTGAAGGGTCCTTGGAAAGTTGTGCAATAGTAACTGAGGAATTCGATGGAGCTTTGTGTTCTACAGGTTTTTATATTCTAAGAACTAAAAATATATCTCCATATTTTTTACTGGCTTTATTAAAATCTGAAATGATGCAGCTTCTTCTCAAAAAACGATGCTCAGGTACAATATTAACATCAATAAATAAAGCTGATTTTATAACTTTGCCCATTCCTGAAATTAGAAAAGAACAAGAAGAAATTATTTCAAAAATGTTCAAAGAGACGTTAGAACTTAGAATTCAATCTAATTCAATTTTAGGATATTGTAAACGCGCTATTGAAATCGCCATAGAAGATGAAGAAGAAGCGGCTCTTGCTTTTTTAGAAAAGAGTTTATAATACCCTTTCCCTCCACTCCAACACCTGCAAATCCTCCTCATCGGTCAATGAAACTCTTTCCTCAGCCAATTCTTGATAAAGAATATCCTGAATATTCTTTTGTTTCAGTATCATAGAGACTAAAGACCACCTTGCCAACTTCCTATACTTTGGAATACGACATTCTTTAGCAATGCTATATAACCTTGTTTTAGGGAGGTCTAGGAGATATTCACGCTTATTAAAGGAAAGAACACCATCTTCCTCATTGAATTTGAAATAAGGGCTGTCAACAGCCTCTCTTGCCTTTTCGGTCTCTTCCTTCAAAACTTCCATGTAACGAGGACTTGGTTTTGGTAATACTAATTCTTTTTGCCTTACTTCAGTTGAAGTAAGGTTTTTCTTTGTCTTTAAAATCTCAATAAAGATGGCTTCTGCATCTTTTTGAGAAGTGGGATAATACCCATGTTCTGTTCTCCAGTTACGAATATAGGTAAAGAAACCAATATAGTCTTGTAAATACTTAGTGGATACATTTGTCATATCACGGTAGATATACTGCTTAATCTCTTTATGGAGTTCATTCACTCGACCGAGAGATAAGCCATTCTGGTATTTCAATTCGGTAAAGGTATCAAATAGCATGTCTCCCCGATTCGTAATACGGTCACTGATTCCTTCATAGTAGAGATGCTCCAACACTTTCTTATTTGCCTTCTTTTCAAATTCTTCTGTTGCCTGAATCACATAACCATGATCCCCAATCATTTTAATATAGTTAGAAGGGCGAATATAGTGAGGTGTGTTTCTCAATTTGCAATAGTCCTCATAAATACTATTCGCATCACTACAGAGATAAGAAATATTATCAAAGTGTTCATCAAACAAATCAAAGAAAAGTTCAGGCGATACCTTGCCTAAACTCGCTACTTTACAAACGCAATAACCTCTACTATCAACAGCTGTGATGACAGTTGCGAATTCTGACCCCATCACGCCATACTGGGAAGGTTGCCTACCATAACGTGGTTTCCTGTAGGCGTTCTTACTGATAGTGGAAACTAACTGCCGATTTCCTTTTTGACTTTCTCTAATAAAGGTCTCATCTACTTGGACAACACCTGTTAATTGAGGCATTGGCATCTCAGCCAGAGCATGCATTAACTTCATTCTCCAAAACCACACAGTTTTATAATCAATCCCAGCGCAGCCATAATCATTTATCAAGACATTCATCATATCGTGAATAGGATAGTGGTTTATCACCATTTCTAACACCTTAACCCAAATATCCCAATGCCAACGTGTTTTCTCTAAAATAGTGTCTGTAAAGCGATTGAACCTCTTATGACAATCCTTGCATTTGAACTGTTGAATGTTATGACGTTTTCCATTTTTGACCACAGAATCAGAGGTGCAAGAAGGACAAGTTGTATTAACTTCTAATTTCTCTAAGCGTTGCTCAAAATTAGATACAACAAGCTGATTGAGTGTGTTGGAGAAATCACTGCTTTGCTTTTGAGAATAGTGTTCCACCACGTTTTTAAATTGTGTATAAGGTAGTGTCTCCACATAATTCAAGACATCTTCTAAACTGAGTTGTTTTTTAGCCATTTGTTTCCCTCTTAACTCTTTGTGGTTTAATTATCTACACCGTAATTATATCGTAAAAAGAGATAGTTTCACAACAAGAAATAGATATATTTTGAAAAAATGCTAGTGAGTAAAGTTGAAATGAAGGTATTTATAACTATCACACCATTATTGGATAATATAAGCTTGCATTGGTCCTTTTGCTTTTTTCTTTAAAGTTTGCTATAATGATATGCACGGTACTCTGACAATTAGCTATTCTTGATTGTATAATCTAGTTTGTAAAATGAGTAGGTAATCTTAAGAGTGTGACGATATAAAAAAGAGGTGTACAAATGCAAGGTTTATTTTTACCACTGGTTATGGTGGCGATGATTGGATTTATGTTTTATTCACAAAGAAAACAACAAAAGCAACGCCAAGATGCTTTAAGTCAGATTAAAAAGGGTGATGAGATTGTTACCATTGGTGGTTTGTTTGGCATTGTGGATGAAATTGATGATCAAAAAGTTGTTTTGGACATCGATGGTGTTTATTTGACTTTTGAACGTGGAGCTATTCGTAACCGAGTAACATCTGCGGTTACTACTGAAGAAAAAGCTGTTGAGGCCATTGAAACTGCTCAAGAAACAGTTATTGAAGAATAGGGATGAGAAGCTGAGGAAAATCCGAGGCTTCTTTCGTTATCTGGTGATTTTGCTATCTGATATAAAAATATGGTATAATACAATGATTATCCCCTTATTGAATTCGTAGGGGAGGATGAATTGTTTCAATATATTTTAGTTATAAAGGAAGTCGTATGTTTACATTTAATTTCAAGAAAAAAGATAATGTGGAAGAGGAATTGGATGTACCAAACCACATTGCCATTATTATGGATGGGAATGGACGTTGGGCAAAAAAAAGAATGCAACCACGGATTATGGGACATAAGGCTGGTATGGATACCTTGCAGCGAGTGACGAAGACGGCATCAGATTTAGGAGTAAAAGTTTTAACAGTTTATGCCTTTTCTACAGAAAATTGGTCACGACCAGAAAAAGAAGTTCAATTCATTATGAATCTTCCAGTTGAATTCTATGATAAATATGTACCGGATTTACATGCCAATAATGTAAAAATCCAAATGATTGGCGAGCATACTAAATTACCAGAGGCGACTTTGGAGGCTCTTCAAAAGGCAGAGAAAAAAACAGAAAACAATACTGGTTTAATCCTTAATTTTGCTCTTAATTATGGGGGGCGAGATGAGGTGACAAGAGCAGTTAAGGCAATTGCTCAGGATGTTCGAACAGGAATACTGAATGATGCAGACATCAATGAGGAGTTGATAGCAGATTATCTTTATACAGGTACTTTACAACCTGAACTACGTGATCCTGACTTGGTTATTCGGACAAGTGGTGAGATTCGTTTGAGCAATTTTTTGCCTTGGCAGACAGCCTACAGCGAACTGTATTTTACAGATGTAGCATGGCCAGACTTTGATGGCGATGCTCTCAAATTAGCGATAAAAGAATACAATCGTCGTCATAGACGATTTGGTGGGATATAAGGAGAGTTTATGAGTACAGATTTACAAAAACGAGTAATTTTTGGTGGAATCGCTTTGGCTATTTTTCTACCCTTTTTATTAACAGGAGGAGTTTTCTTTCAACTGTTTATTGGTTTATTAGCCATGGTTGCAACAGCTGAGTTAATAAATATGCACCGATTGGCTCCTAATTCCATTGAGGGAATGTTGGCTATGTTGGCAAGTTTAGTGTTAACATTGCCGTTGGAAAACTATCTTACGTTTTTACCGACAGATGGAAACTATACAGCTTATGCTATTATTATTTTTCTATTGCTAGGCTCGATTGTGTTTCATTTTGGTCACTATCAGTATTCTGATGTCGTTTTTCCAATTGCTTCTAGTTTTTACGTGGGAATTGGTTTTCATCACTTGATTTTGGCTCGTATGAATGGTGTGAATACAGTATTATTTGCTTTATTTATTGTTTGGGCAACGGATATTGGTGCGTATTTAGTTGGTCGAAAAATTGGTCGTCGGAAGTTGCTTCCGAAAGTTTCGCCTAATAAAACAGTTGAAGGTTTTATAGGGGGAATAGTGTCAGCTATTCTCGTAGCAAATATCTTCTCGGTAGTTGATCGCTCTCTTTTATCTAACTACTCTTTCGTAATGATAACGTTGTTGATTGCAGTTTTTTCAGCTTTTGCTCAATTTGGAGATTTGGTGGAGAGTGCTATTAAGCGTCACTTTGGTGTCAAAGATTCTGGTAAAATTATTCCGGGTCATGGTGGTATATTAGACCGTTTTGATAGTATTATCTTTGTATTTCCTATCATGCACTTCTTCGGATTATTTTAAGGAGGCAATATGAAAGGAATTTTAGCGTTTATATTTATATTTGGAGTGATTGTCATTGTTCACGAATTTGGTCACTTCTATTTTGCTAAAAAGGCTGGTATTCTTGTTCGAGAATTTGCTATTGGTATGGGTCCAAAAATTTTTACTCATACTGGTACAGATGGCACCGTCTATACTATTCGTATTCTCCCTCTTGGTGGTTATGTGCGTATGGCTGGCTGGGGTGAGGATAAGACAGAGATTAAAACGGGAACACCTGCTAGTCTGAGCTTAAATGAAAATGGTATCGTTACTCGTATTAACTTATCTGGAAAACAACTCGATAGTCTCAGTTTACCCACGAATGTGACTCATTTTGATTTTGAGGAAAAATTAGAGATTACAGGGATTGTTTTAGAAGAAAATAAAACCTATAAGGTGGACCATGACGCTACCATTGTAGAAGAAGATGGTACGGAAATAAGAATTGCACCATTTGATGTACAATACCAGAATGCTACAGTTTTAGGTCGTCTGATGACGAACTTTGCGGGTCCTATGAACAATTTTATATTGGGAGTTTTAACATTCATTTTGCTCTTTTTTATGCAAGGTGGCGTAGAAGATGCGACCAGTAATGCTGTAACGATTGTTGAGGGTGGTGCGGTACAGGGTGCTGGTCTAGTCACTGGAGATCGTATTGTAGCTATCAATGGTCAGGAAACAAGCAATTATACAGATATTGTACAAATAATCATTGCAGCAGAACAAGACGCACAAACTGCTCCGCAGTTTGACTTGGTTGTGGAGCATGAGGGGGGCGAAAAAACGGTAAAAGTGACTGCTGAGAAGGTTGATTCCAGCTATCGTATAGGGATTTCTCCTATCATGAAAACAGGCTTCATAGACATTATTGTCGGTGGTTTTAAGCGTGCAGCGACTACTGCCCTGATGATCGTGACGGCTTTGAAAAATTTGATTGCTCATTTTGATGTGAAACAATTAGGAGGTCCGGTTGCTATTTATAGTGTAAGTGCTCAAGCGGCTGAAGATGGTTGGTCTTCTATTCTTAGTTTGCTGGCAGTGATTTCAATTAATTTGGGGATTTTTAATTTGATTCCCATTCCAGCTTTAGATGGTGGTAAAATTGTTATCAATATCTTAGAGGCTATTCGTAGAAAACCTTTGAAACAAGAAACAGAAACCTATGTTACGTTGGTAGGAGTGGCGATGATGGTCATTCTTATGATAGTGGTTACTTGGAACGATATTATACGCGTCTTCTTTTAGACAGTAAGGGTGTGTATT
The DNA here is from genome assembly GCA_029593505.1 of Streptococcus suis. Taxonomy (GTDB): domain Bacteria; phylum Bacillota; class Bacilli; order Lactobacillales; family Streptococcaceae; genus Streptococcus; species Streptococcus suis_AG. The sequence goes on along the minus strand of JAKTNI010000007.1, from coordinate 2,979 downwards.
TTTCAGTAATAAACAATGAAATAAAATCAGTGCGTTCAATTCTATTTTTGTAATGGAATATCCGTATGGTTTGAGAATATAATCGAAAGAAAGGAAGATAGCGCGTTAAAAATAGTTAAAGAAACGATGAGTATGGACAGTTTATTTCCTATTTTTATCGCGCTAGTATCTTATATTATGAAACAATCTAAAATGATCATCCCTACTTTACGGGAGATGCCTTCGGATGCATCGGTAATCAGCCATGCATTGATGTTGCGAGCAGGTTATGTTCGTCAGATTTCAGCAGGTATTTATAGTTACTTACCGCTTGCCAATCGTGTGATTGAAAAAGCTAAAAAGATTATGCGAGAGGAGTTTGATAAGATTGATGCGGTAGAGTTTTTGGCGCCAGCTCTTTTATCGGCAGATATTTGGCGTGAATCGGGTCGTTATGACACTTATGGAGATGACCTTTATAAATTGAAAAACCGTGAGGGTTCAGATTTTATATTGGGACCAACTCACGAAGAAACAGTAACATTGTTAGCGCGTGATGCTGTTCAGTCCTATAAACAATTACCACTGAACATTTATCAAATTCAACCGAAATACCGTGATGAAAAACGTCCTCGTAATGGTTTGCTTCGTGGTCGTGAGTTTATTATGAAAGATGGTTATAGTTTTCATGCTACTTATGAGAGTTTGGATAAGACTTATGATGACTATAAACAAGCTTATGAAGCCATTTTCACTCGTGCGGGGTTAGAATTTAAGGCTATTATTGGTGATGGCGGTGCTATGGGTGGTAAGGATAGTCAAGAGTTTATGGCAATTACACCAGATCGTACAGATCTTGACCGTTGGGTCATTCTAGACAAGTCTATTGCTTCCTTTGAGGAAATACCAGAGGATGTAAAAGAAGCTATCAAGGCAGAATTGCTGGCTTGGTCGGTATCTGGTGAAGATACGATTGTTTACTCTAGTGAATCTGGCTATGCAGCTAACTTAGAGATGGCTACTAGTGAGTATAAACAGCGTAATATGGTAGTGACAGAAGCAGACTTGACCAAAGTTGCTACTCCGAATGTGAAGACAATTGATGAAGTAGCTACTTTCTTGAATATTGCACCTGAACAAACGATAAAAACCATGCTTTTTATGGCTGATGGTGAGCCGATTGTAACTCTTTTGGTTGGAAATGACCAAGTGAATGATGTTAAGTTGAAAAATCATCTAGGAGCAAATTTCTTGGTACCTGCCAGCTCGGACGAGGCAGAAAGTATATTTGGTGCTGGTTTCGGTTCATTGGGGCCGATAGGATTACCAGCAGATATGAAAATTATTGCTGATCGTAAGGTTCAGGATGTTAAAAATGCTGTCGTTGGTGCTAATGAAGATGGTTTCCATTATACAGGCGCCAATGCAGAACGTGATTTTACAGTTACAGAATATGTGGATATTCGTGAGGTCAAAGAGGGTGAACCGTCACCAGATGGACATGGTGTTCTGAATTTTGCTAGAGGTATCGAAATTGGGCATATTTTCAAGTTGGGAACTCGTTATTCAGACAGCATGAATGCCCATATATTAGACGAAAATGGTCGTTCTGTGCCGATTATTATGGGCTGTTATGGTATTGGTGTCAGTCGTCTACTATCGGCGGTTCTTGAACAGCACGCCCGTCTCTTTGTAAATAGAACACCAAAGGGTGAATACCGCTATGCGTGGGGTATCCATTTCCCTAAAGAATTAGCACCGTTTGATATACATTTGGTCCCAGTAAATGTCAAGGATGCAGATGCAATGGCTTTAACACAAAGTATAGAAACTAGTTTGACGAAAGCTGGTTACGAAGTGTTGGTTGATGATCGTAATGAACGTGTTGGGGTTAAATTCTCTGACAGTGATTTAATTGGTTTACCTGTTCGCATTACAGTTGGTAAAAAAGCGAGTGACGGAATCGTTGAGGTGAAGATAAAAGGGACAGGAGATACCGTTGAAGTCCATGTGGACCAGTTGCTTGAGACATTGCAAATATTGACAGTAACAGCTTGAGAGGTAGATAAGGTTTTTTCAAAAATTTGAGATAATAAAAAATAAGTTTGTAATATTGAGTTTCTACTTTCAAATAGGAGATTGTCTTTTTGTTTAGTCTAAATCTCGTTTTATTACAAGTTACAATTTTTAACAAAATGTTATGTTTGATGAGGTAAGATCTTTTCATAAATATAAAAAGTATCAGGCTTCAGAATAGGGTACAATTATTTGATATGAGCATTATCTACTCGAGTTCTTCTAGAAGATATGAGTAGATAATGCTTTTCTCCTATTATCCAAACTGTATAATAGATCTTAGAAGAGATATAAATAATGATAGTATGCTATGGTAAGAGCATATTGGAGTCTAATTGTATAAATATTAAAGGGTGCTATAATAAGTATTTTAAAAGATACGATTCAAAATTTTATGTTGGTGTAAACTCATTGCGGAGAATAGGGAGAGGCTGTATCTATTTAAAATAACGATTAAGGAAGTGATTAGTTTGTATGAGAATTGTAGTTGAATCTATTTTTAGTTCCATACATATGGTTTTTGAAGTTTACTGATGTGGCTTTGTGTGGCAGAAATAACTTTTGTGTTTCGTAATATAGTATAGATGTTTCAATATATGTGAGAATTAGACTGCTCTTTTCTAGAAAAAAGATGTCCAGTTTATTTCTCTAAGATGTAGATATTTGACATTGGAGTAATCAATATTAGCAAATTGATTACTATATTTATTTCTGTTATTCTGTCTTAACTATCATAAGTGCTTCTTTTAATCAACTGTTAAATATGTTTTTGTAACTTCAATCATATTTCTGATATAAATATGATATTTCTTTCATTTTTGAAAAAAGCAAAAAAAAAATAAAAAAAGTTATTGACAAAAAAAAAGTGAGGTGATATACTAAGATAGTTGTCGCGTGAGAGCGACAGACAAGACCTTTGAAAAT
>JAKTNI010000006.1 GCA_029593505.1 Streptococcus suis | reverse complement strand
ATTTTCAAAGGTCTTGTCTGTCGCTCTCACGCGACAACTATCTTAGTATATCACCTCACTTTTTTTTTGTCAATAACTTTTTTTATTTTTTTTGCTTTTTCTATCAACAAAATACTATAGAAATGTACATAAAGTAAAAACTGATAATCTATCATTACTTTAGATTATCAGTTTTATTTCTAATCTTGAGCATTCATCTTTTCTTTAATTTCTTCAAAAGAAAGTGGATGAACGTCTTCCTCTTCATGTTCAACATTCTCTGGCATCTTACCAGTCTCGTACAATGATTTAATTTGTACACTATCAAGTGTTTCGTATTTAAGTAATGCTTCTGCTATGAGTTTATGTGTTTCACGATTTGCTTGGATAATTTCTGCTGCTTTATTACGAGCTTCATTCAATAAATCACGAACTTCATTATCTAGTTCATAAGCTGTCTGTTCAGAAATATGTTTTTGAGTAGTATGTCCACCAAACATAGCATGGCTTCCTTCATACTGCATTGGTCCCATCTTCTCACTCATACCATATTCTGCGATCATTGCACGCGCCATCTGAGTGGCTTGTTCAAAGTCATTAGAAGCACCTGTGGTTTGTGTATTAAAAATAATTTCCTCTGCTACACGTCCACCCATTAGACCTGCTAATTGTTCTTTCATGTCCTCTTTAGAAAGTAACATTTGATCTTCTTTTGGCAATGCAATCATGTAACCACCTGCACGACCACGAGGAACAATCGTTACCTTATGAACTTCTCTAGCATTAGAAAGAACCAAACCTACTATAGTATGCCCTGCTTCATGGTAAGCAATAAGTTCTCTTTCCTTAGCAGAAACCTGACGATCTTTTTTAGATGGACCTGCAATTACACGATCCTCTGCTTCGTCAATATCTGAAGCATCAATTTTAGTCTTATTTCGACGTGCAGCAACAAGAGCTGCCTCATTAAGAACATTCTCCAAGTCTGCTCCTACAAAACCAGGTGTTTGTTGTGCAACAAGTTTCAAATCAACATCTGCTGCTAGCGGTTTATTCTTAGCATGTACTTTTAGGATTGCCTCACGTCCTTTAACATCTGGACGACCAACTAAAACTTTACGGTCAAAGCGTCCAGGACGTAGTAAAGCTGGATCAAGAACATCACTTCTGTTTGTAGCAGCAATAACAATAATACCTTCGTTTCCTTCGAAACCATCCATCTCAATTAAAAGTTGGTTGAGGGTTTGCTCACGTTCGTCGTTTCCACCTCCCATACCAATTCCACGTTGACGACCAACTGCATCAATTTCATCAATGAAAATAATAGCTGGTGCTGCTTTTTTTGCATCCTCAAAAAGTGAACGAACACGACTAGCACCAACACCGACAAACATTTCTACAAAATCAGAACCTGATATAGAAAAGAATGGAACTCCAGCCTCACCAGCAACTGCTTTTGCAAGTAGAGTTTTACCAGTTCCGGGAGGTCCTTCTAACAAAACTCCTGCTGGTATACGCGCACCAAGTTTTGTAAAACGTTTTGGATCTTTTAGAAATTCAACAACTTCCACTAATTCTTGTTTTTCTTCTTCTGCACCTGCAACGTCTGAAAAACGTACTTTTATATTACTTTGCTCAAGAGCCTTAGCTTTATTGCGTCCAAAGTTCATAGCACCACGAGCACCACCACCTTGATTCATCATCATCATGAAGAAAATACCGACAATGATGAGAGGAAGGAGATTTAAAATGATATTAAACCATAAACCATTTGAACTTTCAGGTTTTATTGTAATTTTTATACCATTTGTATTGGCAAGTGATTGTAATTCTGACAAATTTGTCTCAGATGATAAAATAAGCGATTTGAAATTTTTATATTTTATCTTGTTAGAGACTTGAAATAATTTTATTGATGAAGCAATATCATCTGTTACTTCTTTTTCAGTTTTGTACTGTCCAGTAATCTTAATAACACTGGAATCTGGCTGATAAGTAATTTCTGAAACATTGTCATTTTTCAACTCAGTAATGACCTGTGAATAACTTATTTCTTGAGTTGCTACTTGTTGGCCAGCACTAAAAAATTGGAAAGCTGTAACAAGAGCTGCAATAGCTAAAATAATGAGAAAAGGATTTTTTATAAATCCTTTATTTGATTGATTGTTCATAATGTATAATAAGAAACCTTTTTTCTATTTTGTATAAACTTCTTCTTTCAAGATACCAACATAAGGAAGATTACGATAGTACTCTTCATAGTCTAAACCAAAACCAACAACAAATTCATTTGGAATAGTAAATCCAGTATAATCTGGTTTAATGTCAACAACACGACCTTCTGGTTTATCGAGTAGAGTAACAATTTTGATAGAAGCAGCTTGACGGAATGCAAACAATTCTTTTAATTCTTTCAAAGTACGACCTGTATCAATAATATCTTCTATAAAAATAATATGACGCCCCGCCACACTGCTATCTAAATCTTTAATAATTTTGACAGTACCACTACTTTCTGTACCACCATGATAACTTGAAACAATCATATAATCTGTTTCAATATGGGTATCAATATGCTTCATCAATTCAGCCATAAAAGGAATAGAGCCTTTTAAAATACCAACTAAAAGGGGAGATTTATCTCCATAATCCTCTGTCAGCAACTTTCCCAATTCCTTGCTTTTTGCAATAATATCTTCCTCTGAAATAAGAATTTTCTTAATATCTTTGTCTAACATAGTCATTTCACTCTCTCATTTTTATATATAAAGTAGCTTTGATTATACCATTTTTTGCTGATTTACTCAAATCACTACTCACAAGATTAGCAATTCCATAAATTTCACCCATCTGTTCAATGATAATTGCTTCTCTACGTAGGTTTTGTGGTACCTTTTGATCAATAAACCATCGACGAATTTTTTTATGAATACCCTGAATGATCATCTTATCACCAGCCTGTCTATTCCTCAATACAATAGGCGCTGTTTCTGGGAAATATAGAATATGATCTGCATCTGCTAGTGATTCATTTAAAGAAAAAGTATAAGAACCATAAGAAAAAGTTCCTCTTGATTTTATCATGATTTGATTCAACTGCCTATCCGTCTCCAGCTGTATTTTCTTAATACAAAAAGTTTTGTAGTCTTTCTCAACTCTATAACCATTTTTCAACGTATGAAAATAGTTTGCTTTAGAACGTAAGATATGTAAAAGTTGATTAAATTGAGAGCGAGATAGTTGTAAATCAGGAAATTTTTCTAAATACTCTTCTAATAAATATGCCTGAACTGATTCTGTTTGTCGTTGAAAAATTGATATATCTGTAATATCTATATTTTGAGTTAAATCTCGTAAAGCTTGAAATAATGTACTGGTTTCATTTGCAATATGAGACAAAGCAGATTCAATTTTTGGATTTTCTTTTTTTAACTGTGGTAAATAGTGATTCCTAACTCTATTCCGAAAATAGTTCATACTTTTATTACTACTATCCTCAAAATGAAATACGTTATCCAAATCAGATTTTCTAAAGGATAGCAATGGTCGAATCAACTCACCTGTAGCAAAAGGTTGAACCATTTTAATACCTGATAAATGACGCAGACGGTTACCACGAATAACACGCATAAATATCGTTTCAACTTGATCATCAGTATGATGAGCTGTTACTAACGCAGTGTAACCTTCTTCGACCATGACTTTTTTAAAGAAATCATACCTCCACCGACGAGCTGTAGCCTCTGAGAATACGCCTTCAAAATGAGAAATATAAAAAGGAACTCCATATTGAGTAGCTATTTGTTTTAAATACGCTTCTTCATTGTTAGATTCTAATCTCTGTCCATGATTAACATGAGCAATACCTAGTATAATTCCCAATTGTTTCTGGTATTCATATAAAAGGTAAAAAAGATTCATAGAATCTATACCACCTGATAAAGCAATTAAAACTTTCTTATGTTTATCAAAAAAGTGACCTTCTTGTGCCACTTTTAAAAATCGTTCTTTCATCTATTTTAAAATCCCATAAATATCATTTGCAATTTGCGAAATTTCATCATAACTGGATTTATCTGTAAAAATGGATAAAACAAAAGGAGAATCCGCATATACAACAGCTACATCATGTTTTACATCATCAGCATCACCAATTTTATGAGCTACAGGAACTGTAATATCCTTTGAAATGCGCTGATTATCAAATTGAGTTGAAGAAAGACTTTCTAAAACATATCCATTCTGTTTGTATAAGGCTTCCATCATTCGACCTGCTACTTGAACTGATGTTTCACGTGTGATCATATCCCACTTACTACCTGTAATAGCAGTTATTGTATTATAAAAATCATCATTAAATTGATTGGCAATGTAATAAGATAAGAGATTGCTAGCTACATTATCGGATTCTTTGGCTGTTCTATCAATTAACTCTTTCAGCAAATACTCCTTATTATCAGGTGTTTTAGATAATGAACCACTTCCACTAACCAAATAGGCACCGGGAAAATTCATTGATTCTGATGTATATCTGACTTTAGTAGTTAGATTCTCTTTACCCGAATTAATTTGTTCCTGAACGTAATATAAAATAGGAAGTTTCGCAATGCTAGCTGAATAAAATTGTTTTTCTTGATTGATTTCAGCAATATTACCCGTCGATAACTGCTTGACATAGATAGCGATATTTTCTTTATCGTACTTGCTAGATAATAATTGTTGGACTAATTCCATTCTATTATCTGTTTCAGATAAATCATCCATCGAAATCCATCCCTTATCTGAAATATAGGCAAATTTTCCTTTAGGAGTTGTAGTAATTTTAGAAACTAGAACAGATTTGTAAGGTTGTAAATCACTATCTAATTTTTTACTTACATTCGAAATAGGTGATGACAATACTGTAAAATCTTTATTAAGCCAATAATACTCTTCAGTAATCATTTCATTTAATATCACATCATCAAATAGTATAGTTGTGTCAGCAAGGATATATTCACCTGTACTCAATTTAAAAACCAACTGTTTACTCGAATTAACCAAAACTTCACGAATAGAAAAAGATTGATTCGGTTGGAGTTGTCCTTTAATCTGTGTTAACTCTACATCAGAATAAGTATCTTGAATGGTATAAACATTAGGATTTTGAGGGATTGTTTTAAAATATTTATCGTGAATAGTTTGTGTCAATTCGTATTCTTCTTGAGCTAAAAGTTCGAACGGTATTTGTGTACTATCAACTACCTGCCAGCCAAATAAAATTGGCACTAACCATACCAACAATCTTTTCTGCATACTCCCTCCTTCCTATTTTATTCTTTTTCGTCTAGTTTTAATTCTCTATTTTTTTTTGATAATTCTTCTAATTTTTCATCAGAATGCTGCAAGAACTGTTCTACTATCTTTAAGATTGATGTTGTCATTTGGGTAACCCCGGAATATTGTAAACAAACTCTCCTTCTTTTGAATACTGATACTTAGCACGTACATATTTTGCAGCATATTCTTCATTTTTCAATTTTGCAACCATTTCAGCTTCTTTTTTCTGTTGTTTTGTTAATTCCTGATAATTATTTTCTAATTCAATCAGTTTCTGTTCTTGTTTCTGTAGTTCTGTGTATGCAGCTACAAGATTATATGTTGGCAACATAAAGAGAAAAATAACCAAAATAAGAATAGCGCCCATGAAACGATTTTTCTGTTGACGTTCTTCAAATTGAATTTGGTATTTTTTACGTTCTAGCTGAATGAAATCATTATTTAATTGTAAAATTTTAGATTTTTTCATCTATTGCAATCCTTTTTTCACTGATAATTTCATACATTTTTAGTGCATCTTCTTTTTTCGTGGAGTCTTTTATTTCAAGTACTTTTACAGTTAATACTTTATTACCAAATTGAATTTCTATTTGATCATTTATCTTCACATAAGTTGATGATTTTGCCAAAATACCATTAATTTTAATTCTCCCTTTATCGGCTACTTCTTTTGCAACTGTTCTTCGTTTGATAATACGGGATACTTTTAAATATTTATCTAGTCTCATATTAGATTACCTCAAGTAAATATTCTACCATTTTTCAGTACATTTGGAAAATTTATTCTATTTTCTATTCTTTATTTCTAATAATTTTTCTGAGAAGTGGATTAATTCTTCAAGAATTTCATAATCTTTCTTCTGATGAGTAGTAAAAACAACTTCTAATTTCCCCTTATTTTCCATCATTTGAGCCTTGAGATTAGTTACAGATACAGCTTCAAAGTAATCTTGAGTTAGAAAAAGTTGTCCTGCTACAGGTTCAAAGGTGACAATTACTTGTTGATTTCTTTTAATTAGTGTCTGACAAAAAACTTGGTCTAAGTAACATTTAAGTAAGCCTATTTCAAGCAAATAAGCAACAACATCAGGATATTCACCAAAACGATCTATCAATTCTTCTTGTAATTCTTGATAATTTACATAACTGTCAATATTTTTGATACGTTTGTAAATCTCAATTTTTTGTCGTTGATCAGAAATATAATCACTTGGTAAATAAGCATCTAGCTGCAGATTGATTTCTGAATGACTTTTCTGACGTTGGATTTGCTTTCCTTGTTTTTCTAAAATAGCTTTCTCTAATAACTCAGAATACAGCTCATAGCCAACAGAATCTATAAATCCAGATTGAGCTGCCCCTAGAATATTCCCTGCTCCACGAATTGATAAATCCTGCATAGCAATCTTAAAGCCTGATCCTAATTCAGTAAAACCTTTTATAGCTTCCAAACGTTTCTCAGCTACTTCTGTCAATTTCTTATCTGGTCTATACATAAGGTACGCATAAGCAATACGATTGGAACGTCCTACTCTTCCTCTTAATTGATAAAGTGTTGACAAACCCATATGATCGGCATTTTCAATAAATAAAGTATTTACATTAGGAATATCGACACCTGTTTCAATAATGGTTGTTGTTACTAGTACATCATAATCGCCTTCTAAAAATGAGTAGAGAGTATTTTCTAATTGAATTTCTGACATCTGTCCATGAACATAGACAATACTTGCTTCTGGAACAATAGCTTTTAATTCAGTTACTTTATTTTCAATCGTGTCAACTTTATTGTAAAGATAGTAAACTTGTCCCCCTCTATCTACTTCACGAATAATAGCATCACGAATGACAGATGAGTTATTTTCCATGACATAGGTTTGCACAGGATATCGGTTTGTTGGAGGAGTTTCAATAACAGATAAATCACGAATACCCAGCATAGACAGTTGAAGAGTTCTTGGAATAGGTGTTGCTGTTAAAGTGAGTACGTCTATTTTTTTCTTTAATTCCTTTAAACGTTCTTTATGCTTTACACCAAATCGTTGTTCTTCGTCAATCACAAGTAAACCTAAATCAGAAAATATAACATCATTTGAAAGAAGGCGATGTGTCCCAATCAAGATATCCACCTGTCCTTTTTTTAACCTTTCAAGTGTATCTTTTTGCTCTTGTTTTGTTTTAAAGCGACTAATAACATCAATATTGACTGGAAATTCAGAAAATCGCTGCTGGAAATTTGCGTAATGTTGTTGAGCTAAGACAGTTGTAGGAACCAAAATAGCTACTTGTTTCCCATCATTAACTGCTTTAAATGCTGCTCGCATTGCTACCTCTGTTTTTCCAAAACCAACATCTCCAACTAATAATCGATCCATAGGTGTATCCTTTTCCATATCTCTTTTTATTTCATCTATGGATCGAAGTTGATCATCCGTTTCAACATATGTAAAGTAATTGTCAAATTCTACCTGATTCTTATCATCTGGAGAAAATGCAAATCCTTTTAATTGACTACGTTCAGCATATAACTTTATCAAATCATCTGCAATATCTTCAACTTGCTTTTGTACTTTCTGTTTAGTTCTTTGGAAACGACCATCGTTCAACTTATTGACTTTAGGAGTTTTTCCGTCTGATGCTAGATATTTAGAAAGAAGATCAATTTGATCAACTGGAATAGAAATTCGATCAGCATTTTGATATTGAACAGTTAGATAATCTCTATGAATACCAGAAATTTCAATTGTTTCAATACCCAAGTACTGCCCAATACCATGAATATGGTGAACAACATAATCTCCTACTGATAATTCACTATAATCTTTTATACGTTCAACATTGGATAGATTTGTTCTACGAATTTTTCGTTTAATTTTTTTATTAAATAGCTCTTTTTCTGTAATCAATACCAACTTTTCATCCATAAAATGAAATCCCGCTGATAATTGACCAACTGTTATTTGCTGTTGACCGACAACTAGCTGATCAGCTTCATAATATGGTAGGGTAATGTCATATTCCTGTAAAGATTTTTGTAAACTCTGTAAACTATTTTTAGAATTTGCTTGAATAATAACAGTGCTGTCAGATTTTAGATAACGATTCAATTCTTCTTTTAATAAAGGTATTTGATGAAAAAATTCTTGTATAGAATGTTGAGAAAATTGATAAATAGCATCAAATTTTACATTTCCCAGTCCTTTTTGAAAATTTGAAAAAAAAGTAGCTGGTTTATATGTTTTAAATTCTGAATAAATTGAAGCAAAATACTGAAGACTTGACACAGATTTATACTTTTGTAAATCATTTGTCAATAAATCAGCAACTTCTTTTTCAAACTGCGCCTGTTTATCGATGATTTTATGAAAGTCATCAAAAAATAATGGAGAAGCTTTAGGTATATAATCTAACAAAGTCCACATATCTTCATATAAAAAAGATAGGAATTTACGAGTATCTGGATGGCGATAGTCAGACTTCATATCTGCTAAAATTTCTCTTAAATACGATTGTTGCTGTTCTTCAATAGAATGAGCAATTGCTGTCTCAATTTTTTGACTAGCTCGATGATAATCATTAGCTGTTAAAATAATATCTGATGCTGGCGATAAGAAGATACACTGACAATTCTCTAAAGATTTTTGACTGTCAACATCAAATATTCTAATTCCATCAATTTCATCACCAAAAAATTCTAAACGGTAAGGTAAATCTGCCTGCATTTCAAAAATATCTAGAATATCACCTCTTTGACTAAATTCACCATGAGTTAATACTCTCGATACTTTTTTATAACCAATGTCAACCAATTTCTTTACAATACTGTCAAGTTCTATTTCTTGACCAACTTCTAATTGAAGTTTAGAACTCTTATAAATTTCTGGATTTGGTAATAGAATACGACAAGCTGCTACACTAGCTACTAGAATACCTGAAGAGTGTATATCCGTTAAAAAATTTAAACTATCAATACGAGACTGAATCTTTTCTTTGGAAGCAAAAATAAATTCAGTCATAGGACTATCATCTGTAAAGAAATTGTAAACTTTTTCACTGCCAATTATAGCAGATAAGTCGGATACTAATTTTTCAGCTTCATTTTGTGTAGCAGTCACAATCAGAATCTTCTCATTTAAAGTATCATAAGCACTAGCCATTGCTAAACATTTACTAGTTTCTGATAATCCTAATAACAATTGACGGCTTGACTTACTCAATCCTGCTTGCCACTGATTGATTTGCTTATTCTTGTGGAAAAAATCTACTATTTTCATTATCCGTTAAACTTTCTCATAATGGTATCGAAATCTTCTTCTATTAAATAATAGTTTACAGCCTTGTCAAGTTTTTCTAATGCTAAATCAATCTCTATCCTATCCTCTGTATCAAAACCTGATAAGACATGGTGTACAACACTCATTTTTCCTTTAGGACGACCGATTCCAATTTTTATTCGATCAAATTCTTGAGTTCCTAAATGTTTAATAATGGATTTTATTCCATTATGACCACCTGCAGAGCCGTTACGGCGAAAACGAATTTTTCCAACTGTCATATCTAAATCATCATAAATGATTAAAATATCAGTAGCATCTAAACCATAATAAGTCATCAAAGCTTGAACTGCTTTACCTGACTCGTTCATAAAAGTAGTCGGTTTAATCAAAAAAATCTTCTCACCATTCATAAAAGTAGTTGCGATATCTGCTTGGAAAATTTTATCATGAGTAAAGCTAACATTTTCACGTTTTGCAACCTTATCTACCAACATAAAACCAACATTATGCTTTGTTTCAAAATAGCGATCCCCTGGATTTCCTAGACCTATAATCAATCGTGTCATTCTTTCTCCTCAAATGTTAAAAGGGTTGGAAAGTCTTTCCAACCTAGTAGCTATTCAAAAGTTAAAATAGAGTATGTCTACACTACAATATCAAAAATATTTATGATGGTATTTTACCAATCAAACATTAAAGCGGAATTCCATAATATCCCCATCTTGAACGATATACTCTTTTCCTTCTTCACGAAGACGTCCTGCTTCCTTGACAGCTTTCTCACTGCCATACTGAATCAAATCATCGTAGGACATGGTTACTGCACGGATAAAGCCTTTTTCAAAGTCTGAATGGATAATTCCCGCTGCTTGTGGTGCTTTAATGCCACGTTTAAAAGTCCATGCACGAACTTCTTTTTCACCTGCTGTAAAGTATGTTCCTAAACCAAGTAAATGATATGCTGCACGTGTCAACTTATCCACACCAGATTCTGTTAAACCAAGAGCTTCTAAAAATTCACCCTTATCTTCATCATCAAGTTCCGAAATTTCTTCTTCTGCACGTGCTGAAATAACGACAACTTCTGCATTTTCAGTGGATGCAAATTCACGAATTTGTTTCACATACTCAATATCATCTGGCTCAGAAACTCTATCCTCATCAACATTGGCTACATAAAGAACAGGTTTAGTCGTTAAAAGGAAAAGTTGCTTAACGATTTTTTGCTCTTCATCTGTAAAGTCAATTGTCCGAGCTGATTTTCCGTCTTCAAGGACAGGTTTTATTTTTTCAAGAACTGCAAACTCTGCGACTGAATCTTTATCTTTTTGCGTACGAGCCATTTTTTCCACACGCGCATAGCGTTTATTGATGCTCTCTAAATCTGCTAAAATCAATTCCAAATTAATCGTTTCAATATCTGCTAAAGGATCTACAAAGTCAGATTCACGACCTTGTTCACGCATGACATTCTCATCATCAAAAGCACGAACCACATGAACAATAGCATCAACTTCACGAATATTAGCCAAAAATTTATTGCCCAATCCCTCGCCTTTAGAGGCACCTTTTACAATACCGGCAATATCAGTAAATTCAAACGTTGTTGGAACTGTCTTTTTAGGAGTGATAAGCTCTGTCAATTTTTGCAAACGCTCATCAGGAACTTCTACCATACCCACATTTGGATCAATCGTCGCAAACGGATAGTTAGCAGCTTCTGCTCCTGCCTTTGTAATTGCATTAAATAGGGTTGATTTTCCAACATTTGGTAAACCAACAATACCTGCTGTTAAAGCCATAATCAATAGTCTCCGTTACATTTTTTCAATCCTTATCATTATAGCAGAAAAAAATAGAAAAAGCTTGTCTAGTGACAAACTCATTTAAAAATATCTACCACACCTCTTAAAAACCACAATATCATTCCTCCTATTGGAAAAAATATCCATCAATAACCTGCTATAAATTCCCAGATATTCATAGATTGTTCCTGTTTGGTTTCAATAATATTCTCAATTACTTTCTCAAGCTCTTTTCCAAGAACTAAATAATCAAGACTAACTCCAAAAATATCTGCTAGTTGAATTAGATTATCTAGGTCTGGTGTTGCTTCATTATTTTCCCATTTTGAGATTGCTTGACGGGAAATATAAACTTTCTCTGCTAAATCATCTTGAGATAGCTGTTTAGTGGTACGTAAGTTCTTAATTTGTTGTGCTAATTGATTCATCGTGTTCCTCTTTCTCTTTTTTCTAAGTAGTATAACCAAAAAATGAGCGATTAACGAGCACTTTTTAAGAAATAGTCGCAACTGGTAGTTGCAAATTGTCAACTACTCTTCACTTGACAGAATTTTTCTCATCTTACGTTCAAAATTGTATCGACTCATCATGACTACATGGTCACAATTGCTACAACGGATTTTAATATCGGCTCCCAAACGAATAACTTCCCACTTATTTGCTTTTTTACCTGTAGATTTTATAACACAAGCATGCGGTTTTTTCATTTCTATAAAAGATCCCAATTGATACATAATTACTCCTGATATATTACAAAATATTCTTACCTCAGTATAGCATAAAAACGGCCTGTTGGACCGTTTCCATTTTATTAGTTGGTACGAACAGGTGTAATGAGTTGAATAAACTCTTCACTTTCACTATTTGGCATCAAAGTAAATGGACGTACAGATGAAATAAAGCTAATTGTAACTTGCTCGCTATTAATTGCCTTTAAAGCCTCTATCAAATAAGTTGGATTAAAACTAATCACTAAATCTTCACCAGTTACTTCTAAAGTATCTAATTCTTCATTTACTCGTCCAACTTCTGGTGAATGAACATGCGCTGATACAAGATTATTCGTAATTTCTAACTTAACAGTACCGTTTTGAGTTGCATTTGAAAGAAGTCGAGCACGTTCCATTGAATGTCGAAGATTAGCTGTATCAAAAATGACAGTTGTCTTAAATTCTGTTGGTATGAGACGATCTGTGTCTGGATACGTTCCTTCTAGCAACCGTGTATAAAAGCTAATATTATCGCTTCTAAAAAGAATTTGATTATTAGAGAAATAGACCTCTACTGTTTCAATATCATCTGTAAAAACAGCTGAAAATTCACGAAGAGAACGACTTGGAATCACAACATTAAAATCATCACCAAATTTATCTAAAACTAATTTACGTTGACTCATACGGTGAGAATCTGTTGCTACAGTTTTTAAATTTTTATAATTTGTTAATACAAAATGAACACCTGTTAAAATTGGACGACTTTCTTGAGTTGAAGCAGCAAAAGCAGTTTCATTAATTGTTTGTTTTAAAATTTTAGTTTCCAATACCAGAGGTTTTGAAGTTGGAACTTCTTGTAAACGAGGATATTGCTCTGATTCTTTCCCTTTTAGAGTAATTTCAGATTTGCCACTTGTTAAAACAACTTGTTTTTGTTCAATTTCATTAAAATCTAAAACTAAATCAGGCATACTAGAGACAACATTTATAAAGAAGTTTGCTTCTAGTAAAATGGAACCTGATGAATTGATCAGTAATCCTGCATTTTCATCTTGACTAGAAATAAAATGTTCAATAGAAATTTGACCATTTGAACCAGTTAAAGTAATACCATCATTTGTTACAGTAATTTTAACAGTTGAAAGAATTGGAATAGCATTTTTACTACTGATAGCTCTTTTAGTGATATTAAGTGCTTGTAAAAACACAGTTTTATTTATTGAAAATTGAATCATGGATTCTCCTTTATTTAGTATCTATAATGTTAATAGTAATAGTAGTATATGTGTATGATGTGGAAAAGTATAAAAAATGTATAGCACTAAAGCGATTATACTTGTTCACAACTTGTGGAAAAAATGGAGTATTTTTCATAAGTTATACACAGGTTAGCGAAGTTTATTTTTGATACTTGTAATTTCTATTTCTAAATTATCATCTTCTAACAATAGAGTTTTGATTTTGTTGTAAGCATGCATAACGGTTGTATGATCACGATTACCAAATTCTTTTCCAATTTTTGGGAGAGAATTATCTGTTAGTTCACGAACTAAAAACATAGCAACCTGTCTTGCATGGACAATATGTTGAACACGTTTAGAACCTTTCAATTCTTTTAGACTGATACCGTAGAAATTTCCGACTTCTGTTTGGATTTTTTCAATCGGTATGACTGTATTTTGTGGGTTTGTTTGTTTTCTTGATCGGATAGCTTCTGCTGCCACTTCTACTGTTATTTCAGATAATTGGCGCATGGTAGCAATGAGATGAATATCTTTTAAAGCACCTTCAAGATCACGCACATTGGAATCGAATTGTCCTGCTAGATAAGCTAAGGTTTCATTTGTAAATTCGTAAGGTAACATTTCACACTTATTGCGCAAAATCGCAATACGTGTTTCAAAATCTGGTGGTGTAATTTCACTAGTTAATCCCCATTTAAAACGTGTAACGAGGCGTTCTTCCAAATTATCTAAGAAATCTGGATTTCGATCACTAGTAAGAACAATTTGCTTATTTTTTTCATGCAGAGCATTGAAAGTATGGAAGAATTCTTCTTGTGTAGTTGCCTTATTTCGTAGCGATTGAATATCGTCAATGAGCAGCAAATCCAAATTTCGATAGGTTTTTTTGAAATTCTCCATATCGTTCAGACGCAGATGTTCTAAAAATTCATTGATAAACGTTTCAGAAGAGACATATTTTATTCGTGCTTGAGGGTTATCTTCTAAGACTTTATTACCAATTGCATTTAAGATATGTGTCTTTCCAAGACCAGGTCCTCCAAATATAAATAGAGGATTGTATAGTTCACCTAAGTTATCAGATACTGCTAATGCAGCAGCTTTAGCCCAATGATTATTATCACCTTGAACAAAATTTGTAAAGGTATACTGAGGTTTTATATCAGAATAAACTGGTCTCAGACTTTCTTTTAAAAGAATATCTTTTGGATTTTCTTGACGTTGGATCACTTGTGTTTGATCACTGTCTTTTTGCTCTTCTGTGAATTGATAGGTTATAGTGAGAGGCTCTCCAAAAATTTCAAAACTAGCAGCAATCATCAATTCTTCAAAATTTTTCTCCCAAAAATCTTTTTTGAAAGGACGATTTAAGAAAATGACAGCTTTTTGTTGTGTCATATCAATTAATTTTGCATCAGAAACATAAAAATCATAGATAGACGGTTTGAAATTTGATTGAGCTAGCTCAATAAATCGCTGCCAAAAATGTTCTTCTTTATTCATAGCCCCTCCTTTCTATAACAACTTGTTAGATTAGTTTACCATAAAAACAAAAAGTTTTCCACAGATTATTTTTAAAATTCACATTGTTAAATAAAAGTTTTCCACAACATGTGAATAATATCAAAAATGTAGATATAGCAATTGAAATAGACTTATTTTATGTGTGGAAAAAAGTGTCTATAAAAATAAGCTATAAACAAGCTTATTTTAAATTGTTGATAATTCGTTCAAATTCATCCAGACTGGTAAAATGGATTCGGATTTCTCCCCTACCATTTTTTTGCTGACTAATTGTTACAGTTGTTCCTAAACACCTGCTGAGAAGTAGCTCCTGTTCTTTTAGAAATTGATCTTCTTTTTTTGGTTTTTGTTTCTTTTTATTAGACAGTATTTTCTCTAGTGCTCGTACGCTCAAGTCTTTTTTTATGATGTTCTGAACCCACTCAGCTTGTTTTACTTCGGAAAAAGAAATCAGTTGTCGCGCGTGTCCTTGGGAAATTTTTCCTTCTTCAACTGCTTTTTTGGTATCGTCCGATAGATTTAATAAACGTAGTAAATTACTGATATAAGGTCTTGATTTTCCCATTATCTGTGCAACTTCATCATGTTTTAATCCTTTGGAGATTAACTTTTGGTAAGAGATTGCTTCTTCAATTGGATTGAGGTCTGAACGTTGTAAATTTTCGATAATTGCTTGATACAGTAAATCATCATCAGTCAAATCTTTTATAATAGCTGGTATGTGAGTTAGTCCCGCTAGTTGACTAGCTCGTAATCTTCTTTCTCCAGCTAGTAGTTCGTAACCGATAAGAGAAGATTTTCTTACGATAATTGGCTGTATCAATCCATTTTCTAAAATAGACTGTGCTAATTCAGCTAATTCATCTTCATCAAAGTGAAGTCTTGGTTGATACGGATTTGGCTGTATTTCTGAAATATTTAATGTGCGTAATTCTTCCATGATAATTGTATTTTAGCAAAAAAAAACATACTTTACAATTTTGTAAAGTATAGTTTTTTACGGTTTAATTTAGTTGCTCTGTTGAGTGTGTCAATTTAATGTCAATAGTTTGTTTTTTATTATTACGATAATACGTCACAGTAATCGTATCATCTATTTTATGCTTATATAGAATACTTTGAAGATTGCTTTTACTTTCAATGGCTTCTCCGTCAATTTCAGTGATGACATCGAACATTTCAAATTTTCCATCAGCTGGAAGACCATTTTGTGTTGAGATGACAACCACACCCGATGTTAATTTAGTATCTGATAGTCCTGCTTTTTCTAATTGACTAGTTGACAAATCTGTCAAGTTCACCATATGAACCCCAAGAGCAGGTCGAATTACTTTACCATCTTTTTCAAGTTGATTGATAATTGAGACAACATCGTTAGATGGTATAGCAAATCCCATTCCTTCTATTGTAACACCAGTACTACCTGTCGAACTAGAACTAATTTTACTAGATGTAATTCCTATAATTTGACCTTGAATATTGATAAGAGGTCCACCAGAATTACCAGGGTTGATAGCAGTATCTGTTTGGATAGCGTTTGTTGATATGGTTTGACCGCCTTCAGATTGAGAAGTAACTGTTCTACTTAAACTAGAGATAATGCCCTGTGTTACTGTATTTGCATAAACACTACCAAGTGGACTACCAATAGCTATAGCTGTCTCACCAACCTTAATTGAGTCTGAATTAGCAAATTCAGCAATTGTTTTTATTTTATCAGCAGCAATTTTTATGACAGCTATATCTGAGTAGGTATCAGAACCAATCAATTCACCACTTATTTTTTCCCCTGAAGATAAAAGAATATCTATTTTTTCAGCATTGTTGATGACATGGGTATTGGTCACAATGTAAGCATATTGTTCATCTTTTTTATAGATAACCCCAGACCCTTCACCAGCGATTGCTAGATCATCAGAAGTTTCAATAGTTCCAAATATATTATTAAAGCTATTATCTGCTCTCTTTTGATAGTTAATTACGGATACAACAGCATTTTGCACTCTTTCTACTGCTTTTGTAGTGGAATTTTCATTATCATATTGTACATTACTTACGCTAGCAACACTCGGACTTGTTTGTTGTACACTTGGTTGAAACAGAGATGCTGTTACTGCTCCTACTAATCCACCCAAAAAACCAATGACAAATAGAATAGCAAATTTTAGATATTTCTTCATAAGGTAAAACTCCCTACTAGTTTATTTGTTTTTATTTAAGATTACTCTCACTTTCTTAATTATAACTTAAAGTCTACAAAAATCAATCCACAGCTTGTGGATAACTCTATTCAATCAGACTTTGATTATATTTATTAGTATTATTTCTATAATAATGCAGATTGATGTGTTACAATATTTTTATGAAAATAAAATTAATCACTGTTGGAAAATTGAAAGAAAAATACCTTAAAGAAGGTATTGCAGAATATAGCAAACGTTTGGGACGTTTTACCAAATTAGAATCGATAGAACTTCCAGATGAAAAAACACCAGACAAGGCGAGTCTAGCAGAGAATGAGCAGATTTTAAAAAAAGAAGCTGAGCGAATACATTCAAAAATCGGCGATAGAGATTTTGTGATTGTTCTTGCAATAGAAGGAAAGCAATTTGCTTCTGAAGACTTTAGTCAAAAATTATCTGAGGTAACCATAGGAGGTTATTCAACTATCACGTTTATTATCGGTGGTAGTTTAGGCTTAGATGAATCTATTAAAAATCGAGCGAATTTATTGATGAGTTTTGGAAAATTGACTCTTCCTCATCAGTTGATGAAGTTAGTCTTAGTTGAACAAATTTATCGTGCGTTTATGATTCAACAAGGAAGCCCCTATCATAAATAGTTTCACGTGAAACAATCACACAGTACTCTCTTGTAAGAAAATAAATAATGAATTTATTACTAAAAATAAAAAAGTCCTATATAAACTATAGGACGACATGATTCCAGCAGGATTCGAACCTGCGACCGTTCGCTTAGAAGGCGAATGCTCTATCCAGCTGAGCTATGGAACCACATATAACCACTTTATTTTACATTAAACATTTCACTCTGTCAATACTGTAAAAAAGTATTGACAAAAAATAGACCATGTATTATACTAAGTATTGTTCTTGAAAATGGTCCGTTGGTCAAGGGGTTAAGACACCGCCTTTTCACGGCGGTAACACGGGTTCGAATCCCGTACGGACTATTTTTTCCGCCATAGCTCAGTTGGTAGAGCGCATGACTGTTAATCATGATGTCACAGGTTCGAGCCCTGTTGGCGGAGTAAATAAAGCGTAGGAAACCTTGATAAATCAAGGTTTTTTATCTTGTACAAGTATTATTTGAACCAAACATCAAAAAATTTAAATGTTAGTAGATCAATACTGAACAAAACTTTAATTGTTCAATAAGAAATACAATATTTATGATACGATTTTAGTATATTCTGGCAATTTGTTCTTTACTACTTGTTCCAATTTATCTCTTACAGTGCCTCTAATAGCAGTATCTAGTTGTCCTTCAATGATTTGAATACTCTCTTTTGTATGATTAGCTGTTGTTTTGACTTTGTTTTTAAACTCTTTTTTTAGTGAATTTCTTTGGCTATTTGCAAGTCTTGCGATGGTAGCAATCCGCTGTCTCTCTATCATTTTCCGCATTAGTTTCAAAGCATAAGCATAGTCTTCATAAGTGTAGTATTCATTTATTGGTGCTAGCATAATTTTTCCTCATTTCTAATAATTCTTTTTCTCTTTGAGCTTGTTCTTTACGAAAAGTCATTTTTGCTTTTTCCCGCTCCTCTTCAAGTTTTAACTGCTGTAGGTTAAACTCTCCTTTTGATTGTTCTTTTAAGTCATTTAGTTCTCTGAAAAAGTCTGATGCAACATCAAAAGATAGGTTTATGCGATCTAAAAGACTCTTCATTTTTTGATGTTCAGAATGTATCAAATCATCTAATATGCGTCTTCTCTCTGATAAGTTTTCCTCATGTTTCTGATAAAATTTTTTCTGTCGGAGAAAATCTTGTTCAGCATCATCCATTTCTCGTATTTTGCGATGGATATCAACTTCTTTTATAATTCTATCTGCCATGCTTTAAACTCTCCTGCTAGCTTGCTATCGGTCTCAAGTTTGCTGTCTATAACGTTCTGAATATCATTGTTCAGTCTTTCAAAATCTTCTGCTAATTTAGTCATTTTAACGACCTTATCTTGTGTATAGTTTTGAAAATCTTGGACAAATTTCTCATAGGTAATACCATACGAAGCAAAAAGAGCTTGTACTTCGTAACTTGGTAGTTCATGGAAAGAGTTGAAGTCAATAGCTGACCATACTTCCATGAGAGTAGTATCTATGTTCGTTTTGTGTTTAGAAGTTTCATTAGCGCCCTCATTAGCAGCTTGTACCATGGATGAACCAAGTATCATACCTTGCGCAGCATCTAAAAATAATTCCTCAGAACTACTGATACCTTTTCCAGTTGATTGCCATTGTTTTTTTAGTTTGCTATATTTTGCCATCTTTTCTTTTGAGGAAACAAAATTTAAATAGGCTTGACTGACAAGATATTGTGTTCCAATAATATTACCATCTTTATCTACAATTTGTCCATTTTTATTAAAACGATAGGCTGCCAAATCATGATAAAATAAAGGGTTAAAAGAAAATTTATTCGCATTAACATTACGTGAAATATCCAAATTATCAGAACCAAGATATGCGCCAAAATTTCCAATACTATCGAAATTAATACGGAAATTATTGTACATATTGTTATTTTCTGTAACCCATTTGATTGCTTCCTCTGACATGCCTCTAATAGGGTCTGGACCATTAAAAGTGGATGCTGGGATTTTATTTTCTGCGGCGATGATAAGTGCTAAATAAGCTCCTAGTGAATGACCTGTAGTCGTTAAGGCAGAATAAGGGTACTCTTTTTTGATGTGTTCGTAAAACTTTTGAGCAGATAATAGTTGATTTTCGGCAATGACCAAATTTCCTTGCTCAACATTACCATTAACTAAATCACCTTTATCTCCTCTTATTACCATTTGAAAATCGGTATCAATATCTCTTGTATCAGCATCGTTTGTCCCAGCATAAGCAATGACAATTTGTGAGGTATATACTTTTCCGTCAATGATAGGAGCCACTGCCATAGCCTGCATACCATTATCATTAGTTGTATCTGCATCATTGTTATTATCTTGCACGGAGAGAACTTTAAATTTTTGACCAGTTTTATTATCTCTGAAAGTACGTCCCTCTAAGACTAAATCTTCATCATTTGTCTTGGCCTTACTTGGTTCAACATTATAAACTTGTTCTGCCAATTTTTTATAACCACTATCACTAATAGTCATGCTATTCCTCCTTAGAATTCTCCGAATAAATAATCTCAACCCCTTTTAAGGAGGTTTGATGTATTTTTTCTAATCTATCATCAATTCTAGGATAAGCAATTATATTCTTACTTTCTATTAATTTAAAAGTGTTTGGATGGTAAGAGCTAACACTAATTTTCTCTAAACTAGATAAATCATCGAAAGATAAACTCATCCTATTATCTCCATTTATAATGACCGTTGTCCCCCACATACCAGTTTCAGGAGAATGTCCCCATCCTGTAAACTCAATCTTTTTGACACCTTCGTAGTCATTTACAATCATTTTTGCAATACTTGTTTCTAATTCTCGTTTTTGTTTCTCTTCAGTTATTTTTCCATTTAAACTAAAAAACATCGTAATTCCTCCTACTATAACAGCTACAATTATAAATATTTTCATTCCTTTTTTCATGAAAGTTCTCCTTTCAACTTTTAAAACCATTATATCATAAAAGATAGTAAAAAAATAAAGCTATTCAGCCTCTCTGTCTATCGTTTATAGCAATTATTTGTTTTTCATTACCATTTGAAAATCGGTATCCATATCTCTTGTATCAGCATCGTTTATCCGAGCGTAAGCAATGACAATTTGTGAGGTATCTAGTTTTCCGTCAATGATAGGAGCCACTGCCATAGCCTGCATACCATTATCATTAGTTGTATCTGCATCATTGTTGTTATCTTGTGTATCTAAGACCAAATATTCTTTATTTGTAATAGGATCAGTAATGATATCATTAATAATAGTTGGTTCAGTATCATTTGATTTTGCCTTATTAGGTTCAACATTATAAGCTTGATTGGCTATTTCTTTATAACTACTGTCGGTAATTCCCATATTATACTACCTCCCCATTAGAATAAATAACCTTGACATTCTTTATTGAAGTTTTCTCTATTTCGATAACTCTATCTCTTATTGGTTTTGAATCATTTAATTCAATTTTTCTGGTTAATTTGAAAGTTTCTAGATTATACTTCATTCCACTAATTTCTTCTAGTCCTGATAAATCATTGAAAGAAAGACTGATTTTACTATCGTGATTGATGATGACAGTAGTTCCCCACATACCAGTTTCAGGAGAATGTCCCCACCCTGTAAACTCAATCTTTTTGACACCTTCGTAGTCATTCACAATCATTTTTGCAATACTTGTTTCTAATTCTCGTTTTTGTTTCTCTTCCGTCATTTTTCCATTTAAACTAAAAAACATCGTAATTCCTCCTACTATAACAGCTACAATTATAAATATTTTCATTCTTTTTTTCATGAAAGTTCTCCTTTCAACTTTTAAAACCATTATATCATAAAAGATAGTAAAAAAATAAAGCTATTCAGTCTCTCTGTTTATTCACAATTTAATTAGAATAGTCCAGGAATCGTAGTTTAATATTAAAGAAAGAGAGAACGAAATTCGTTCTCTTCGGGTTAGGATTAATAAAGAAGTTTCAACTTTAAATGCTTATGTATCAATAACTGATATACAAAAAATGTAATAATAGCAATTATGGATATTATAGCACCTAGATAGAAACCTTGAGGGATGAAGGTCAAAACTAATTTAGTTTGATTAGGGTGTACATCTACCTTCATGAAACCACTTTGAGCTTTTTGGATTGGAGTAGGCACACCATCAATTGTGGCACTCCACCCTTTATCGTAAGGAAGAGTGAGAAGAAGTGAGGAATCTTTATCTGTTGTGAAATCAACGGTTACTTTATTGCTATTGGTCCTAGTTACGACACGTTTTTCTTGCAAAATGGAAACTGCTTTTTGGAAAGCTAGCAAATCCAATCTATAGAATTGAGGTTTATTAAATGAGACTTGACTATTTTCTGGAAAATGGAATTCTACGTTAACTTGTGTATCAGTGAGGAAACTTCCTATGTTGAAGAAAGAAAAAGCATTATCTACTGTAAACTCACTTGACTGATTATTGACAGTTATGACAACTTTTTTATGATTTTCATTCAATAAAGTAAGTTTTGGTAAATTTACATATACTTGACTATTTGCAGGAATAGTTACTGTGTAAATTGCTTTTGCAGTGTTCTCTCCATCATTACTATTAACAGTTATTCTCTCACCTAATTCGACTGTATTTTGTGAGGAAATCTCTGTAAGATTATAATAATACTTTTGTGAAAGTCCCGTTAATTGATTAAGAAAGTTTGTTTGGTTGTCAAGAGTCATATTTGTAAAATTGACATCTTTGTAAACTCCTTCAGTTAATATTGCTAACTCTTGATAGAAGGAATTTTCGTAGAGATTAATGGTGTCTTTACTTTGATGTAATATGAAACCAAATTTATGTGGATCAGTTGTCGCTAAATTGTATTTGATCCCAAAGAGACTATCAGCAATAATGGTATTATTTTGGTAACGAAGGTTAAGATTAGTTCCATCTGAACGAAAGCCTAATTTATCTAAAATTGAACTAGAAGCTCTATTTCGAATAGAAGAAAATTGAGAAATACCGTTATAATTGAACTTCATACTATCATTCCCTGTTTGTGACAATATTCTTTCAATACGGTAAAATGATGTATCATTTAGTTTAGTTTCATTTACAAGATTGTCAATATCTGTCAATTTTTCTTCATAATTTGAGCGACTAGGGAAATGCCACTCGTCAGCTAAACCTTGAACTTGATAATGTGAATGAAGACCAACTTCTAGGATTCCAAATATCAAAAATCCTGTCATTATCCACTTAGTATTGATTTTATGATGTAAAGTTGCAATAAAAAGGATAAAATAGACAAATAGAAATTCAATAGTTAATAAAAAGTTTACATCTTTTAGAAAAGTATACTGATTTTTAAAAAGGTAAGTGCATAGAAAACCACTGATTAAGAAAGAAAAAACAATAGCTAGTTGCTTCATATTTAGTTGATTAAATCGTATCAAGGTTTCTGCTGCTAAATAGATAAGGGCAGTAGATAAAATCCATGCGTAGCGGTAAAGAAACATATTTGGAGCATGCATTCCTTGCCAGAATAGATTGAAAGGTTGAAAATAGAAACTTGATAGAATAATCAGAAAAAGTAATCCATAGGAGACTTTTACAGTCCATTTAATTTCTTTTAGTGTAAAGAAAAGTAGAGCCAAAATAAGTGGTAGTAAACCTACTGAAATCATGGGAATGGATCCAAATTTTGTGGTATCAAAACTACCAACTAAATATTTTGCAAAAAAGTCCAAATACCAAGAATTTTCAGTTTTTAGATTGACAACTTTTGTAAAGGTTTCACCGTGAGTTTTTAAATCAAAATAAATTGGTAATAATACGAACATGCTAGTTAGAGCAGATAAAATTGACACGATTGTAAAGTTAAGAAAAGCTTTTATTTTTCTACCATCTAACCAAGTAAGATGGACTAGTGTCCACAGAATTAGAAAAATTGCAGCCATGTAGCCAAAGTAGTAATTTTGAGAAAAGAGACAAGTTAAACTGATATAGTAGAGTACCTGCCCCTTAAATCGTATCAATCTGTGTAAACCTAATAAAATAATAGGTATTAAAATAAAGACATCTAACCAATTATTTATTTCTAGTTGACTAGTTGCGAAACTCATTAGAGAAAAACTTGTGGAAAGTAATATTGTCCAACTATGATTTAGAGTAGCATATATTCCTTTTAAACTGATGAAACTTGACAAACCAATCAATCCAAACTTGACAATAGTGACAAGATATAGTGCATCTGGCATGGATTGTAAATCAAAGAAAAATACGAAAGGAGAAAGAAAAGAACCTAAATAATAAGCAGATAAAGCATAAAAATTCAATCCTAAACCACTAGTAAAAGTGTAAAAAAGAGTGCCTTCACCATGTAAAATATTTCGTAAAGTTTGATTAAAAATAACATATTGGTGAAAGGCATCACTGGCGAGTATGGTAGTTTCACTACCCCACCATATTCCTTTTGTTGCTAATACAATGGATATAAGTATTAATGGTAAGAAGAATGATAATAAATAATATATGGATTTTTTGGTTAATATTTTTTTCATAGATTTACAAGAAAAGGCGATAGTATCGCCTGTTTATTTTTATTCTGCATTCCAAAGTTCTTGAACTTTTGCTTGAACAGCAGCATTTTCAAGAAATTCATCGTAGGTTTCGTCAATACGATCAATGACACCATTCTTAGAAATAACAATGATGTGATTCGCTAGGGTTTGAATAAATTCATGGTCGTGACTAGCAAAAATAATTGATTCTTTGAAAGATTTTAATCCGTCGTTAAGACTTGAAATAGATTCCAAATCCAAGTGATTCGTTGGATCATCAAGAATTAGTACATTTGATTTTAATAGCATTAATTTTGAAAGCATCACGCGCACTTTTTCTCCTCCAGACAATACATTGACAGGTTTATTGACCTCATCACCAGAGAATAACATGCGTCCTAAGAAGCCACGTAGGAAGGTGTTATCGTCTTCTTCTTTGCTAGCGAAATTACGTAACCAATCTAGGATTGATTCGTTACTGTCAAAATCTTTTGTATTATCTTTTGGTAGGTAAGATCGACTGGTTGTTACACCCCATTTGACAGTTCCTTCATATTCAATATCTCCCATCAGTGCACGAATGAGAGCAGTTGTTTGAATATCGTTTTGACCGATAAGTGCAGTTTTGTCACCTGGACGTAAGATAAAGCTGATATTGTCTAAGATAGTCTCACCATCAATCATAACTTTCAAATTTTCAACTGTCAAGAGATCATTACCAATTTCGCGTTCCGATTTAAAGTTAATAAATGGGTATTTACGGCTTGATGGGATAATTTCTTCTAGCTCAATTTTTTCAAGCATCTTCTTACGGGAAGTTGCTTGTTTAGATTTTGAAGCGTTGGCAGAAAAACGTGCAACGAATTCTTGTAATTCTTTGATTTTTTCTTCTGCTTTTGCATTGCGATCAGCTTGTAAACGAGCAGCAAGTTCGCTAGATTGTTTCCAAAAGTCATAGTTACCAACAAAGATTTTGATTTTTCCAAAATCAAGGTCGGCCATGTGAGTACATACCTTATTTAAGAAGTGACGGTCATGGGATACGACGATTACGGTATTTTCAAAATCAATCAAGAAATCTTCTAACCAATTGATAGACTGGATATCCAAACCATTGGTCGGCTCGTCTAGTAATAAAACATCTGGTTTACCAAAAAGAGCTTTGGCTAACAAAACTTTAACTTTCTCACCGTTTGTCAGCTCACTCATATTTTGATAGTGCAGTTCTTCTTTGATATTCAAATTTTGAAGGAGTTGAGAAGCTTCACTCTCTGCTTCCCAGCCACCAAGTTCTGCAAATTCTCCTTCTAATTCTGCTGCACGAACACCATCTTCATCAGAAAAATCTTCTTTCATGTAGATAGCATCTTTTTCTTTCATAATAGCGTAGAGCTGCTCATTTCCCATGATGACGACATCGATAACGCGCTCATTTTCATAATCGAAGTGATTTTGGCGCAGTACGGATAAACGTTCATTTGGACCGAGTGAGATATGACCAGTTGTTGGTTCAATATCTCCTGCTAAAATTTTTAAGAAAGTTGATTTTCCTGCTCCATTTGCTCCAATTAAGCCATAGGTATTTCCTGCTGTAAATTTGATATTTACATCGTCGAATAATTTCCGGTCGCTGAAGCGGAGTGATACATCTGATACTGTAAGCATAGTTTCTCCTATATTTTTAGTCTACTAGTTTTATTGTACTAGAAAGAAAGTTAAACTTCAATCATAATTATCCCGGAATTAAGATATCTTCGTCGTAATTGCCATAATCTTTATTAATACTAAATCCACGACCTCGTACTTGACTAGCTGGCATCACCACGATGAAAGCCATCTCATCAATTGATAAAATAGCTGTTTCAAGTTTTTGCATTTCAGGGATGGATACAGTTGTCATTAGCATGTGTTTTGGAGTTCCTGTATACCCTCCAATGACAGGAAATTCAGTTACACCACGATCGGCAGTTGTTGTAATATATTCTTTGATTTGGGCATATTTTTTAGAAATAATCATAACATTTCTTGATGATTCTGTACCAGACATCATTCGATTAACAATATAGGTAATCGTCATTAAAGCAATGATAGAATACATCACAGTGTCAGAGTCAAAAGCTATAAAACCAATGCTGACAATTATACCATCAATGATTATCATTGTTAATCCAAGTGGTAGTGGAGTATATTTATGAATAAATTGGATCAGTATTCCCGTACCTCCTGTTGAAGAATTACCTTGAAATACAAGTCCTAATCCGAAACCAATAATAATACCACCAAAAATAGCAGCTAATAGGGGATTATGTGTCAAGGTTGGTAAACTTTCTGTCAACTTGATGCAAAGTGGATAAATAATTGCACCAAAAATTGTCTTGATAAAGACAGATTTACCCAAAAAGAATAAACAAATCATCAATAATGGAATATTAGAATATAGAACAAAATCGGAGGGATTCCAATTTAAAATCTTATTTAATGCTATTGCCAGTCCTCCTACTCCTCCAGAAACAATATTGTTACCTAAAAAAAACATGTTGAATCCACATGCCATAATCAAGGATCCCATTGTCACATAAGAAAAATCTTTTATACGTTCTTTCATACATTCATCCTCCTGTTTTCTATATCATACACATAATCTCTATTATCCCTAATTTAGATAATCTCGTCAAGATTTTGCAAACTTGACTTTCTATTTTTTTGAAGCTATAATAGATAGGAATCAGAAGAGTAGTGAGAATACAATTTACAGAGAGTTTGTGGTTGGTGCGAGCAAGCAAGAGTTACTTACGAATGGGCTGATTTTACATGGAATTTAATTAGTATAGAAGTTCTTATATTCATTAAGATGCAGATAAATTAGTTATCTGTAAGTGAGGTGGCACCGTGTCTTTGACGCCCTCGCACAGTTTTTGTGCGTGGGTTTTTAGTTTGATACAAAGAGGAGGTAAATATCATGAGTAAACCTATTATTTTAACAGGAGATAGACCGACGGGGAAATTGCATATTGGTCACTATGTCGGTTCATTAAAAAATCGTGTCGTGTTACAGGATTCAAATCAATATGAATTATTTGTATTTTTAGCCGATCAACAAGCTTTAACGGACCACGCAAAGGAACCAAAGAAAATTATCGAGTCAGTTGGTCATGTTGCATTAGATTATCTGGCTGCTGGTCTTGATCCAACTAAAACAACTATCTTTATTCAAAGTCAAATTCCTGAGTTGGCAGAATTGACGATGTACTACATGAATTTGGTTTCTGTTTCTCGTCTAGAACGAAATCCTACTGTCAAAACGGAAATTGCTCAAAAAGGATTTGGTGAAAGTATACCTACAGGTTTCTTGGTATATCCTGTGTCTCAAGCAGCTGATATTACAGCATTTAAGGCTAATTTTGTACCTGTTGGAAATGATCAGAAACCAATGATTGAACAAACACGTGAAATTGTTCGTAGCTTTAATCATGCCTATCAAACAGATATTTTGGTTGAACCAGAAGGAATATACCCTGAAAATGAAGCAGCAGGTCGTTTACCGGGTCTAGATGGAAATGCAAAAATGTCTAAATCCTTAGGAAATGGAATCTATTTATCTGATGATATGGATACGCTTAAAAAGAAAGTCATGTCTATGTATACTGATCCCAATCATATTCGTATAGAGGA
This sequence comes from Streptococcus suis, assembly GCA_029593505.1. Lineage (GTDB taxonomy): Bacteria > Bacillota > Bacilli > Lactobacillales > Streptococcaceae > Streptococcus > Streptococcus suis_AG. Next base: position 76,298 of record JAKTNI010000006.1, on the reverse strand, counting down.
TCCGGGTAAGATAGAAGGAAATATGGTTTTTCATTATTTAGATGTGTTTGGTCGTGAGGAGGATAGACCAGATATTGAGGCTATGAAGGAACATTATCAACGAGGTGGTTTAGGTGATGTAAAGACTAAACGCTATCTTTTAGATATTTTAGAACGTGAATTAGGTCCAATTCGTGAGCGTCGTATTGAATTTGCTAAGGACATGGGACAAATTTATGCGATGCTTGAAGAAGGTAGCCGTCAAGCTCGTCAAGTAGCGGCAACCACACTTGAACAAGTGAAGTCAGCAATGGGAATTAACTATTTTTAATACTATTTGTAATGAAAGAGTACTATTGTAAGATAGTACTCTTTCATTTTATTTTTTCAGAAAAAGCCAAACGTTCGATTTTAAAATGGAAATGTGGATAGAATTTTCTGAATTTTTTTGAAAAATAAGATCAAGACGAATAATGATTGACAAATGATTTCAAAATGTTATCATAAATAAAATACAAGTACATAAAATAAAGAAAAAGAGGAAGAATATGTCAAACTGGGACACAAAATTTTTGAAAAAAGGCTTTACTTTTGATGATGTATTACTTATTCCGGCAGAGAGTCACGTCTTGCCACATGATATTGATTTAACAACACAATTAGCTCCAAATTTGACTTTAAATCTTCCGATTATTTCGGCAGCAATGGATACAGTTACCGATAGTAAGATGGCTATTGCTATGGCTCGTGCAGGTGGATTAGGGATTATCCATAAAAACATGTCTATTTCCGAGCAAGCTGATGAAGTTCGTAAAGTAAAACGCTCTGAAAACGGAGTAATTATTGATCCATTTTTTCTAACACCGAATCATACTATTTCGGAAGCTGAAAAATTGATGTCCACTTATCGTATTTCAGGTGTTCCGATTGTTGAAACAATGGAAAATCGTAAACTGGTTGGTATCATTACGAATCGTGATATGCGCTTTATTACTGATTATTCACAGCCAATTTCTACAAATATGACTAGTGATGATCTAGTGGTTGCTCCAGTTGGAACAGATTTAGCTACTGCAGAAGCAATTTTACATAAACATCGTATTGAAAAACTTCCGTTAGTGGATGAGAATGGTCGTCTATCAGGTTTAATCACGATTAAAGACATTGAAAAAGTGATAGAATTTCCAAATGCTGCCAAGGATGAGTTTGGAAGACTTTTGGTTGCAGGTGCAGTTGGAGTAACTTCGGATACTTTTGAACGTGCAGAAGCACTTTTTGAAGCTGGTGCAGACGCTATTGTGATTGATACTGCTCATGGTCATTCCGCAGGAGTACTTCGTAAAATTAAAGAAATTCGTGAGCATTTCCCAGATCGTACTTTGATTGCTGGAAATATTGCAACAGCTGAGGGGGCACGTGCTCTTTACGAAGCTGGTGTGGACGTTGTAAAAGTTGGTATTGGACCTGGTTCTATTTGTACAACACGTGTTATTGCTGGTGTCGGTGTGCCTCAGGTAACTGCTATTTATGATGCAGCAAGTGTTGCGCGTGAGTATGGTAAGACTATTATTGCTGATGGCGGTATCAAGTATTCGGGTGATATTGTTAAAGCTCTAGCAGCTGGAGGTCATGCAGTCATGCTTGGTTCTATGTTTGCAGGAACAGATGAAGCACCGGGTGAGACTGAAATTTATCAAGGACGTAAGTTTAAAACATATCGTGGAATGGGTTCTATTGCAGCTATGAAGCAAGGTTCGAAAGATCGCTATTTCCAATCATCTGTCAATGAGGCTAATAAGTTAGTTCCAGAGGGAATTGAAGGTCGTGTTGCCTATAAAGGTTCTGTTGCTGATATGATTTTCCAAATGGTTGGTGGTTTGCGTTCTGGTATGGGTTATGTCGGTGCAGGAAATATTTTACAGCTTCATGAAAATGCTCAATTTGTTGAAATGTCAGGAGCTGGTTTGAAAGAAAGTCACCCACATGATGTACAAATAACGAATGAAGCTCCAAATTATTCAGTACAATAAAAGAGAGGCTCTGCTAAGCAGAGCCTCTTTACAGTTTGTTGACGATAAACTGCAAAAAAATGTCAACAAAATTTATATACTTTCTTCGGCAGTTCCTTTTGAAATAGTAAAAATTTTTAGATTATCCGGTAGACTATGTAAATGTTCTAAAGACGTTGTCGTGATGAAAGTTTGTATATTGTCAGTAATTGTTTCTATTAACTTAATCTGTCGAATATTATCTAGTTCACTCATAACATCGTCTAGTAGTAGAATTGGATATTCTTTTGTAACATCTTTTATTAGCTCTATTTCAGCTAGTTTTAAGGATAGAACAAGACTTCGATGTTGTCCTTGACTACCATAATGGGCATCTACTCCATTTATGAAGAATGCTATATCATCTCTGTGTGGACCGATACTTGTATTTTTTTTTAATAGATCACGTTTACGATTTTTTGTCAACTCTGTCAAGAATTCATCAACCATGTTGACAGTTTTTGTAAAGTTTATTGAAGAATGGTATTCAACTCTCAACTCTTCTTTTTGACTAGATAGCTCACTTATTTTTTGTTTGGCAAAGTTTTCTAATTTTTTCAGAAACTCTATTCTATGCTGAATGACTTTACTTCCATACTCAGCTAATTGATAATCCAATACAGTTAAAAATTCCATGTCCACTTTTTCTGCAGACTTTAAATAGGTATTTCGTTGTTTTAAGACATGATTGTAATGTGACAAATCAGAAAGGTAGATAGATTTGATTTGTCCCAATTCAACGTCAATGAATTTTCGTCTTAGAGCCGGTGCTCCTTTTATTAGCTGTAAATCTTCAGGAGCAAATAAAACAACATTCATATTGCCTACATAGTCGGACAATCTTGATTGTTTAAGGTGATTTACTTTTGTTATTCTTCCTTTTTCTGTCAAGTTAATGTCAAGTGAAACGATACCGTTTTTACGATGAAGTAATCCGTTTATGGATAATTCTTTTTTCAAAAATTGTAGTAAATCTTTGTCCGCTCTAGTTCGATGGCTACGTGTTAAGGCCAAAAAATAAATTGACTCTAGGATATTTGTCTTACCTTGGGCATTTTCTCCTAAAAATATATTGAGTCCTTTATGAAATGCAATATTTAGGTGATCATAATTTCTAAATTGATGTAACTGTAGTTTTTCTAGCCACATGATTAGGTTCCTGGGAATCGGATAGGTTTTTTATCCGATTTTTTTTCATGAGTAGATTTTTCACGTTTATTTTTTTGGTTTAGTTTCTTAACAATAGCAGCGACACGTTTTTTTTCACTTTGATCATCTTGATATTGTTGTATTTCCTCTGAATTAGGAGCTACAATTATAATCTCAATATTATGCTTGGGTAAAGTAATGATGTCTCCTATTCGAATTTTTTTACCACGTCTTTTTTCATCTTGTCCATTGAAAAGAATTGTATTGTCTTCTAAAAATTTTTTTATTGCACCACCTGAATGTAGGATTCCAGTTGTTTTTAGTAGTGCTTGTAAAGTGATGTATTCATCAAATAATTTAAATTCCATAAGTCACCTCGTTACAGAATATTATATCACAAAATGGTATAATAAAGCTTACAATGTTTGAAAGAGGAAGAAGATGAAATTACAAGAAGGTGTTGATCTTCATTTTATTGAGTCAGAACAGTTTACAACAAACCGTATTTGTCTTCGCTTTGCGGCTGAAATGAGTGCACAAACAGTTGCAGGTAGGGTATTGGTTTCTAATCTTATTGAAATGGGAAATGAAGATTTCCCAACAACACAAGCTATTCGTCAAAGATTAGCAGCTCTATATGGTGCCCATTTTTCAACGGCAGTATCTAAAAGAGGTAGAGTTCATTATGTTGATGTAATGATTTCCTATGTTAATCTTAGTTATTTGCCAGACAGTCAAGATATTACAGCGGATATTTTTGATTTTTTATATTCTTGTCTATTTAAGCCACTAAAAAAGGGTAGAGGTTTTGATACGAAACTGTTCGATATTGAAAAGAATAATTTAATTTGCTTTCTAGAAGCAGAGATGGAAGATCATTTTTATCATGCTGATATTGAGATAAGCAAACTGTTTTATCAGGATGAGTCAATCAAAATTCCGCGTGTTAGTCAAATAGACTTGGTTGAAAAAGAAACTGCTGAATCCACTTTTCAGATTTATCGTAATATGTTGCGAATGGATAAAATTGATATTTTTATTTTAGGTAAAGTAGATAAAGAACTAGTTAAAGAAAAATTGAAATCATTTGGGTTTACGTATCGAAAACCAAAATTATCATTTGAATACCAGCAGGATTTTTCAACTATAACAAAAGAAAAACTTATCCGAAAACAAACAAGACAGTCTATTTTAGAACTTGCTTATCATTTACAGGTAATTTACAACGATGTAAACCATCCGGCTCTTCTAGTATTTAATGGTTTATTTGGAGCTTTTTCTCATTCAAAATTATTTACGAATATACGTGAGAAAGAGAGTCTTGCTTATACAATTGGCAGCCATGTATCAATTTTTTCTGGTATGATGACAGTATATGCTGGAATCAATCGTAAAGATAAGTTAAGAGTAATGAGGCTAATTAGTAAACAGCTTCTTGATTTAAAATATGGAAAGTTTACAGATAGTGAGTTAGAATTGACAAAAAACATGCTCATTCATTCCATGAAATTGTCTCAGGATGGGCAGAAGCATCTAATTGAGCAAGCTTATCTTCAGCAATTGTTTGGAGATCGTTATATGACATGGTCAGAATGGATAAAAGCTGTAAATATTGTATCAAGAGAGGATGTTGTCAAGGTAGCTCAATTGATTCGTTTACAAGCTGTTTACTTTATGGAAGGAACAGATAAATGAGCTTAGTGAAAAAAAGATATTCATATATGAGAGATTCAGTTTATTATGCTGAACTTGACAATGGATTGACAGTTGTTTTGATTCCAAAACAGGAGTTCCATGAAACCTATGGAGTTATGACTGTAAATTTTGGAGGTATTCACACAGGACTTTGCTTGAATAATGGTCGTGAACTTGAATATCCAGAGGGAATTGCGCATTTTTTAGAACATAAATTATTTGAAACGGATGATAATGAAGATGTTATCAATCAATTTGCCAAGTATGGCGCTAGTGCCAATGCTTATACTAGTTTTAGGCAGACGAGCTATCTTTTTTCAACGACACAAGAGATCTTGCCATGCTTATCGCTTCTCCAATCTTTTGTTCGACAGCCGTATTTTACGGAAGAAAATGTCGAGAGAGAGCGAGGAATTATTACGCAAGAAATTGAAATGTATCAAGACGATGTAGATTATCGTCTATTTACAGGAATATTAGCATCACTTTATCCACATACTCCATTGGCAAACGATATTGCTGGCACAGTTGAGTCTATTCAAAAGATAGGAACAAAGGAGTTGTATGATAATTTCGAGATGTTTTATCATCCTAACAATATGAATTTATTGCTTATTGGTCGTTTTGACGTGGATCAAGTTTGGAAACAAATTTTAAGTTATCAGACGGCTCAGATGGATGGTGAGAAACCATTATTTGAAAGCAAACCTATTCAGAAATTTCCTATTCTTCAGCACAGAACTGAAAAATTGGATGTGACCATGCCAAAATTGGCTGTAGGTTTAAGAGGAAACGATCAAATTGATGAAGAGAATATACCAAAATATCGTTTGAGTTTGCAGTTGTTATTTTCTATGTTATTTGGTTGGACTTCTGAACGTTACCAAAAACTCTATTCACAAGGAACAATTGATGCTTCTTTTCAATTTCAATTGGAAGTAACACCAGATTATCATTACTTGATTATTTCAGCTGATACAGAGGAGCCAATAGCTTTATCAGGTACATTGATGAAAGCTATTTCTAATTTTGATAGAGATAAAGATGTTAGTGAACATCATCTTGAGTTGCTAAAAAAAGAAATGTATGGTGACTTTTTACGCAGTTTGAATTCTTTAGAATTTACAGCTAGCTATTTTGTTTCTCGTTATTCGGATAATGAGGATATTTTTGATATACCTCATACTATCCATTCAATTACTCTAGCTGATATTAAGGATGCTGGAGAACGCTTTATTAGTCATTCGGATATGACAGATTTCATGATTTTTCCAAAATAAACTGTTTTAATACATCGAAATTTTCTTAGAATTTTGTTAAAATAGTATACTGTATACGATGAGGAATAGGAAGAGGGGGATTATGAGACAAAAGAGTGTAGGTGAAGTACTTAGAACTGCAAGGGAAAATAGGGGTTGGAACTTTGTTGATTTACAACGAATGACAAAAATTCAAGCTGTATATTTACAGGCACTTGAATACAATGATTTTGATTCTATTTCAAATGCAGACGATGTCCGTCTGATGTTGACTCGATATGCCGAGATCCTTGATCTGGATGCAGCGATTTTGCTAGAGGCTTATAATACGAATAGTTTGGTAAAATACTATGAACAGGGTGAGGAAGAAAAACTGGCTTTGGAGTTAAAGAGGAGTTACAAAGTTCGTAAACGAAAAAAGCGTTCTTATCTCCCTTTGATGTATCTACTTCTTATGGCCAGTTTAATTGTGATTTTTGTTACTTATGTTGTTTATGGTCGTATTCAACGAAATCTGTCTATTGTTCCAGAAACTACTGATTACACTGTTGTAAATCAGACTATTTCTAATACAAATACTACAGAAATACCTCATAGTTCAGCTGAACAATCTACCTCTACTAGTTCGAGTGGTCTTGCTGAAGAGAATATAACTATTTCTGGATCAGGTTCACATATTACAGCTACTGTTAAAAATGTGCATTATCCTTTGGAAATAACATTGACTGCTAAAGATGTAACGAGTTGGATTAGCCTTTCTGACACCTCTCTTTCAGAAGGAATTGTCTTAAGTACAACAAATCCAACTATAACAACAACTGTAGAAGAAGGGACTCGTTCTAGTGAGTTGGTATTGGGAGTTGTCAAGGGCGTTGACATTGTAATAGGTGGACATAAGCTAGATATTTCAGCTATTACTAGCGATACAGCTACTATTACGCTCCATTTTGAAACAGGACGATAAGGAAACCATATGAAAAAAGAAAATATTCCAAATGCTTTGACGGTAGGTCGAATCTTGATTATTCCGTTATTTATTCTCTTATTAACACTATGGAATACTGTTGGTAGTCATGTGTTGGCAGCTATTATTTTTGCTTTAGCCAGTATGACAGACTATTTAGATGGTTATTTAGCGAGAAAGTGGAAGGTAGTAACCAACTTTGGTAAATTTGCGGATCCTATGGCTGATAAGATTTTAGTGATGGCCGCATTTATTATGTTGGTAGAATTGAACTTGGCTCCTGCTTGGATAGTAGCGATTATTGTTTGTAGAGAACTAGCTGTAACAGGTCTTCGTTTGTTACTAGTAGAAACGGGTGGAACAGTTCTTGCAGCAGCAATACCAGGAAAAATTAAGACATTTTCACAGATGTTTGCAATTATATTTCTTTTGTTTCATTGGAGTTTATTAGGTCAAATTATGCTTTATATTGCTCTTTTCTTCACCCTATATTCAGGTTATGATTATTTTAAGGGTGCTTCTCACTTATTCAAAGATACATTTAAGTAATGACAAATATTATTGAAGTAAAAAATCTCAAGTACAAATATGATGAGGAATCTGTTGCCTACACGCTGAATAATGTTTCGTTTCACGTGAAACAGGGAGAGTGGCTGTCGATTATCGGGCATAATGGATCTGGAAAATCAACAACTGTTCGTCTTATTGATGGTTTGTTAGAGCCTGAATCCGGTGATATTTATATTGCTGGTGATAAATTGACAGTAGATAATGTGTGGGATAAACGACGTATGATTGGTATGGTATTTCAAAATCCAGATAATCAGTTTGTTGGTGCTACCGTGGAAGATGATGTTGCGTTTGGTTTGGAAAATCAAGGAATTCCTTTAGATGAGATGCGTCATCGTGTCAATGAAGCTTTAGAATTGGTTGGTATGGCTGATTTTAAAACACGAGAACCAGCTCGTCTATCAGGTGGTCAGAAGCAACGAGTAGCTATAGCTGGTGTTGTGGCCTTGCGTCCAAAAATTATTATTTTAGATGAGGCAACTTCGATGCTGGATCCTGAGGGGCGATTAGATTTAATTCGTATTGTAAAACAGATTAAAGAGCAACATGATGTAACTGTGATTTCAATTACCCATGATTTAGATGAAATGGCGTTGAGTGATCGAGTAATTGTAATGAAGAATGGTGAAATTGAGTCCATTAGTAAGCCGAATGAATTATTTATGCGAGATGATTTGGAAGAATTAGATTTAGAGCAGCCTTTTACGAAGAAGCTTGCTACATCTTTGCATCAAGTAGGATTCGATTTACCACATCGTTATTTCACGGAGGAAGATTTAGAGGATACTTTATGGGAATTCATCTCCAACAAGTAAGTTATACCTATCAGCCTGGTACGCCTTTTGAAGGGCGTGCGCTTTTTGATGTTGATTTGACTATTAGTGATGAATCATATACAGCTATTATTGGTCATACAGGATCTGGCAAATCGACGATTTTACAACTATTAAACGGTTTGAATGTACCAACGAATGGTGCTGTGGTTATTGATGATACTGTTATTACAGCAATTTCTGAAAATAAGGACATTAAACACCTTCGAAAAAAAGTTGGATTGGTTTTTCAATTTCCAGAAAGTCAGGTTTTCGATGAGACAGTTTTAAAAGATGTGGCCTTTGGACCACAAAATTTTGGTGTTTCAACAGAGGAATCCGAGAGAATTGCGCGTGAAAAACTTATTTTAGTAGGAATTGAAGAAGAATTGTTTGACAGAAGTCCGTTTGAACTTTCAGGTGGTCAGATGCGTCGTGTCGCCATTGCTGGAATATTAGCGATGGAGCCAAATATATTGGTTTTGGATGAGCCAACTGCTGGATTAGATCCCGCTGGTCGTCAAGAATTGATGACCATTTTTCAACAACTGCATATGGCGGGTATGACTATTGTTTTGGTTACACATTTAATGGATGATGTGGCTATGTATGCTGATTTTGTTCACATTATGGAAAAAGGAAAGTTGGTTCGCTCTGGCAAACCTGTAGAGATTTTTCAAGAAGTAGATTTTTTGGAATCCATTCAACTTGGTGTTCCAAAAATTACTAGATTTGCAGCGAATTTAGAGCGAAGAGGGTTTGTTTTTGAACGATTGCCTATAACAATTGAAGAATTTACAAGGATGGTGGGCAATGGATAAATTAATTTTAGGGCGCTATATTCCGGGAGATTCCATTCTTCATAAATTAGATCCTCGTAGTAAGTTATTAGCTATGTTCAGTTTTCTTTTGATGATTTTTTGGGCTAATAATGTAGTAACGAATGTTTTACTAATGTGCTTTGTTTTTGGTCTAGTATTTGTCTCGCGTATCCGTATAACTTTTTTTCTAAATGGTCTTAAACCAATGGTTGGCATTCTTTTATTTACAACTTTTTTTCAGGTATTTTTTACACCCGGAGAGACAGTTTTATGGGAGTTTTGGATATTTAAATTAACGATTGAAGGTTTTAGACAAGCAGGAATCATCTTTATACGCTTTATATTGATTATTTTCTTTTCTACTTTATTGACGCTAACTACTACTCCATTGAATTTAGCAGATGGTATTGAGTCTGGTTTGGCTCCGCTAAAACGTTTTAAAGTTCCTGTTCATGAAATTGGTTTGATGTTGTCCATGAGTTTACGTTTTGTACCAACTCTTATGGATGATACCACGCGTATAATGAATGCTCAACGGGCGCGTGGAGTTGATTTTAATGAAGGAAATTTGTTTCAGAAAGTTAAATCAGTTATTCCTATTTTAATTCCCTTATTTGCTTCTAGTTTTAAACGCGCTTATGCTCTTGCAACAGCTATGGAAGCACGAGGTTACCAAGGTGGAGATGGCCGCACTAAGTATCGTGTTTTAGATTGGAAATTAGCAGACACACTGGTATTGGTCTCTATGTTTATCTTAGCTTGCTTACTATATTATTTAAAAAATGGATAAAAACGCTAAAACGAGCGTTTTTATCGTATAATCTCAATGTCTTTGTAATATTTGTCATCATTTCACAACTTTCAAGTAATACTTATAGAGTATCATTTATATAGTAAAGAAAGGAATGTTATTATTATGAACAAGACATTTAATAAAAAATTAAAAATGACAATGACCGGTTTAGTTGCAGGCATCTCACTTTTGGCCACTGGTCTTGTAAATGCTGAGAACAAGACACTATATACTGTTAAATATGGTGATACTTTATCTGAAATTGCGTTGACATACAATACAACTGTTGATGTATTGGTTGAAAGAAACAATATTGCAAATCCAAATTTTATCGTTGTGGGTCAAACTATTGAACTTTATGAGGTCATCACATCAGAAGAAAGCCCATCTACTACAAATCCAGTAGAAGTTGTTGAGCCTACATCAGTAGAGACTGCTACAACAACAGTGTCAAGTAGTGAAGAGAGAATTTATTCATCAGACCTAAGTGTTGAGGATGCAGCAGCTAAGGAGTGGATTGCACAGAAAGAATCTGGTGGAAGCTATACTGCTCAAAACGGTATCTATATTGGTCGTTATCAATTGACAAATACCTATCTAAATGGAGATTATTCTCCTGAAAACCAAGAACGTGTCGCAGATGCTTATGTTGCAGGTCGTTATGGTTCGTGGTCTGCTGCTAAGGCTTTCTGGTTAGTGAATGGCTGGTATTGATTTAAAAGAAAAAATAGCTTGGGAATTTTCCCAAGCTATTTTTATTTTGTCAAGATAGTGTCAATTTATTCTCCAAAAATTTCTTGTGCTAAACGTCGTCCTGTTGGAGTTGCAGCAAGACCACCTTCAGCTGTTTCACGAAAGGCAGTTGGTAGAGCTGTTCCTACTTGATACATAGCATTAATGACTTCATCTGCTGGTATTTTTGATTCAATGCCAGCCAGTGCCATATCAGCTGCTACCATTGCATAGCTTGCTCCCATAGCATTTCTTTTGACACAAGGAACTTCAACAAGTCCTGCTACAGGATCACATATAAGTCCTAACATATTTTTAATAACAAAACAAATTGCTTGACTAGCTTGATAAGGAGTTCCGCCTGCAGCTAAAGTTAAGGCAGCTGCTGACATAGCAGAAGCTGAACCAACTTCTGCTTGACATCCTCCTTCAGCACCTGAGATAGAGGCGTTATTGGCAATGACAAGTCCAAAGGCACCTGCTGTAAAGAGAAAGTCAAGTTGCTGTTCTTTTGTCAAGTTTAATTTTTCTATCGCAACTCCTAATACAGCAGGTAAGCATCCTGCAGATCCTGCTGTTGGAGTGGCACAGACTAGACCCATTTTTGCATTTAATTCATTGACAGCCATTGCATTTCGTGCAGCAGACAGAATAGAATTATCTGATAATGTAAAACCTTTCTTGATATATGTATCTAACTTGGCAGCATCACCACCTGTTAGACCAGATACGGACTTACTTTCTGTTAAACCATCTATGATGGAATCTTTCATAACTGTCAAGTTTCTTGACATAATTGTCAATATTTCTTCTCTACTGCGACCGGTTAATTCAATTTCTGTTTGAATCATTAATTCAGCAACATTGCCCGAAAATGATTCAGCTTGTGTTACCAATTCTTCGATTGTAAAAAACATATTCTCTCCTTTTTCTAGTTGAAAAATGTTACATTATGCAAGTGTTCAATTTTTTCAATTTCAGCAATAGAATGTTCACATTGACGAGCATCAACTTCAATAATCATAATAGCTTTTTCTCCAGCTTTTTCACGTGTCACATTCATTTGAGAGATATTGATATCGTATTTAGAGAGCACATCTGTCACTTTAGCAATCATGCCGGGAACATCTTGGTGAACGATAATAATAGTCGGAGTATTCATATTCAGATTGACAGAGAAACCATTTAGTTCGGTCACTTGAATATTACCACCTCCGATTGAAACTCCTGTTGCAGAGATTGTTTTCTTATCATTTTTTATAATAATGCGAGTAGTGTTGGGATGAGGAGTGTTGCTATCTTTGTTGACACGCCAGTAAACTTTTATACCACGTTCTCTAGCAATATCTAGTGAGTTAGGTATGCGAGGATCATCTGTCTCCATACCTAAAATTCCAGCTACTAGAGCTACATCGGTTCCATGACCTCGGTAGGTTTTTGCAAAAGAGTTATACAATTGAAATTCAACTTCTGTTGGTGTATCTCCAAAAATAGAGGAGACAATTTTGCCAATTCTAACAGCTCCAGCAGTATGACTGGAAGATGGTCCAATCATAACAGGTCCAATGATATCAAAGACAGATTGGAATTTTAAGTTTTTCATAATTAACCTCATATTTTCATTATGTTTGTATTATATCAAATTTTGATAGGAAGTAACATGTTTAGAATTTAATAAGTATACAGTGTTGTATTTATATTCAAGAGCATTAGAATATGGTATAATACAACATGTTCAAAATCGACCTTCAATCGTTTTTTGACAATAGCGACATTTGTCGAATTAAATAAAGATGATCATACATTAAAAATATTTATGGAAAATGCAATAATTTAGTAAATATAGACACTGTATCATTGTTTTTATAGATTAAATTGATGGGAGAAAATTATGTCAACTGACAATTCTAAAGTTCGTGTGGTTGTCGGCATGAGTGGTGGTGTCGATTCATCGGTTACAGCTCTGTTGCTCAAAGAGCAGGGGTATGATGTCATCGGTATCTTCATGAAAAACTGGGATGATACGGATGAGAATGGTTTCTGTACCGCAACAGAAGATTACAAGGACGTGGCTGCGGTGGCAGACCAAATCGGTATTCCTTATTATACTGTCAACTTTGAAAAGGAGTACTGGGATCGTGTATTTGAATACTTCCTTGCAGAGTATAGAGCAGGGCGCACTCCAAATCCAGATGTTATGTGTAACAAGGAGATTAAGTTCAAGGCCTTCTTGGATTATGCCATGAATTTAGGTGCAGATTATATAGCTACTGGACACTATGCTCAGATTTTACGTGATGAGGATGGAACTGTTCACATGTTACGTGGTGCAGATAATGGTAAGGATCAGACCTACTTTTTGAGCCAATTATCACAAGAACAGTTACAGAAAACCATGTTTCCGCTCGGTCATTTACAAAAAATTCAGGTAAGGGAAATAGCGGAACGAGAAGGTTTGGCAACAGCTAAGAAGAAAGATTCGACAGGTATCTGTTTTATTGGTGAAAAGAATTTCAAAGAATTTTTAGGTCAGTATTTACCAGCTCAGCCCGGTCGTATGATGACCATTGATGGACGTGATATGGGTGAACACACAGGTCTCATGTACTATACTATAGGTCAACGTGGTGGACTTGGTATTGGTGGACAAATTGGCGGTGACAATGAGCCGTGGTTTGTTGTAGGTAAAGATCTTTCGAAAAACATTCTTTATGTTGGTCAAGGCTTTCATCATCAATCATTAATGTCAACTTCTTTACATGCTAGTCAAGTTCAGTTTACACGAAACATGCCAGAAGAATTTACACTAGAGTGTACAGCTAAGTTTCGATATCGTCAACCAGATAGTAAAGTTATTATCAAAGTGAAAGGCGATAAGGCAGAAGTGATTTTTGCAGAACCACAACGTGCGGTAACCCCAGGACAAGCTGTTGTTTTCTATGATGGACAGGAATGTTTAGGTGGTGGTATGATTGACATAGCCTATAAAGACGGAGAGCCTTGTCAGTATATTTAGTTGACAGGCAGTGTCAAGGAGTTTTTTAATGGATTTTAGAGCATTGTGTGATGATCGTGTTTTTGGAGTTCGTGCCACAGGACTTTTGGTAAGAAATCAAGAATTGTATCTTATCAGATCACCTAAGGGAAAATATTATACACTTGGGGGAGCTATTCAAGTAGGTGAGACGACAGAGGATGCTGTCAAAAGGGAATTAAAAGAGGAAGTAGGTGTTGATGTAGAGATTCATCAACTTGCTTTTATTGTTGAAAATCAGTTTGAATTGGATGAAAAACAGTATCATCAAATTGAATTTCAATATATCGTCACTTCTCTAGAAGAGCCACTTAATAAACTAGTTGAAGGCAACACGGATAGGTACTGTGAGTGGATACCATTTACTGAACTAACTGAAATAGATCTCAATCCGGTGTTTTTGAAAACCGCATTGCCAAAGTGGGATGGACAATTGCAACATGTAGTAAATAAAGAAAGGAACTGCAAATGACACATATATTTGATGAAGAATACGATGTGATCGTTATAGGCGCAGGTCATGCAGGTGTAGAAGCAGGATTAGCTACTAGTCGTATGGGCTGTAAAACATTACTTGCGACGATCAATTTGGATATGGTTGCCTTTATGCCGTGTAACCCTTCCATTGGTGGATCTGCAAAGGGAATTGTTGTGCGAGAAATTGATGCATTAGGTGGTGAAATGGGTCGCAACATTGATAAGACCTATATCCAGATGAAGATGCTCAACATGGGAAAGGGACCAGCGGTTCGAGCTTTACGTGCTCAGGCTGATAAAGCTGCATATGCAAGTGAGATGAAACGTACCGTAGAAAGTCAAGAAAACTTGACGCTACGACAAGCTATGATTGATGAGATTTTAGTGGAGAAAGGAAAAGTAGTTGGTGTACGGACAGCTACGAACCAGAAATTTTCAGCAAAAGCTGTAATTGTTACAACAGGTACTGCCCTTCGTGGTGAGATTATTATTGGTGATCTTAAGTATTCTTCTGGTCCAAACAATAGTTTAGCTTCTGTATCGTTAGCAGATAATTTGATAGAACTTGGTTTAGAAATTGGGCGTTTCAAAACGGGAACTCCTCCTCGTATTCATGCTCAATCTATCAATTATGATGCAACTGAAATTCAACCGGGTGATGAAAAACCAAATCATTTTTCTTTTTTATCCAAGGATGAGGATTATCTAAAGGATCAGATACCTTGCTGGCTAACATACACTAATGCTCAGAGCCATGAAATCATTAATAGTAATTTGCACAGAGCACCAATGTTTTCAGGCATTGTAAAAGGAATCGGTCCACGTTATTGTCCATCAATAGAAGATAAAATTGTTCGCTTTGCAGACAAAGAACGTCATCAGCTGTTTCTTGAGCCAGAGGGACGACATACAGATGAAATCTATGTGCAAGGATTATCTACCAGCTTGCCTGAAGATGTTCAACAGGATTTGCTTCATTCTATTAAAGGTTTAGAAAATGCTAGAATGATGCGAACAGGTTATGCTATTGAGTATGATGTAGTGATGCCACACCAGTTGCGAGCAACCTTAGAAACGAAAAAAATATCTGGTTTATTTACAGCTGGTCAGACAAATGGAACTTCTGGTTATGAGGAGGCTGCTGGGCAAGGTCTTATTGCAGGTATTAATGCAGCTTTGAAAGTTCAAGGAAAATCAGAATTAATCTTGAAGCGAAGTGACGGTTATATTGGTGTTATGATCGATGATTTAGTGACGAAAGGAACTGTAGAGCCGTATCGCTTGTTGACTAGTCGTGCGGAATACCGTTTGATTTTGCGTCATGACAATGCAGATATGCGTCTGACAGAAATTGGTCGTCAAGTAGGTTTAGTGAATGATGAACGGTATGAGCATTTCCAAATTCACAAAGCACAGTTTGATATGGAAATGCGACGTTTAGAATCCATTAAATTAAAACCTATCAAGGAAACAAATGAAAAAGTCGTTGCGATGGGCTTTAAACCATTGACAGATGCTCTAACAGCTAAGGAGTTTATGAGACGACCGGATGTGACATATGCAGATGTGGTAGAATTTATCGGTCCCGCAAGTGAGGAATTGTCGACCAAGATCATTGAATTAATTGAAACCGAAGTTAAATACGAGGGCTACATCAGTAAAGCCTTAGAGCAGGTTGAAAAGATGAAACGGATGGAAGAAAAACGCATTCCATCAGATATTGATTGGGATGATATTGACTCGATTGCTACAGAAGCACGTCAGAAATTTAAGCTTATTTCTCCTGAAACGATTGGTCAAGCTAGTAGGATATCTGGTGTTAATCCAGCAGATATTTCTATCTTAATGGTTTACTTAGAAGGTCGCAGTCGATCTATTTCTAAAGCTAGGGAAAAAGGCAGTCAGTAAGGCTGTCTTTTTGTTTCGTGTCAACTTTATAACAGTCGCTTTAAAATTATGTGAAAACTAGTCATTTTACTCATTTTATGGTACAATGGCAGGCAGAGGTTAGTGATGAAAAAATTTCGTTTTTCGACAATTCATTTTGTTATGATAGGTATTATTTTATTTGGGGTAGTTGGTATTGTCCACCGACTATTTCCAACAGGTACCTTTACAATCTTTGCTCTCTTGTTCAGTCTTGTACTACTGACAGTAATTTTTGTTTACCAAAAACATTCTTATGAGCTTAGCGAATTAGAACAAATTGATTATCTAAATAATCAGGTTAATTCAGGTTTAATGTCGCTATTGAAAAAAATGCCTGTAGGAGTTGTGAAAATTCTTATTAGTAGTGGTGAAGTGGAATGGTGTAATCCTTTTGCCGAGTTGATTCTTGCGCAGGAAAATGGGGAATTTAATCAGAGAAGTCTACGTGAAATCATTGATGTTGGTTTGGATGATGAGCAGACTTATATCAATATTTCAGGAAAAAGATATGCTGTCACTGCAGATCTGGAACAAGGATTATTCTATTTCTTTGATACATCAATGGAATATTTTGCTACCAATAATTTGATTGGTAGTCGTCCTGTTATTGGTATTATTTCGATTGATAATTATGATGAATTGGAAGATGTATTAACTGATTCAGAAATCAGTCAAGTCAACTCTTTTTTGGCTCAATTTGTATCAGATTTTTGTCACGATTACCAGATTTATTATCGGCGTGGAACGATGGATCGCTTCTACTTTTTTACGGATTATGCTGTTTTAGAAAAATTAATTGATAATAAGTTTTCGATTATTGATAAATTTCGTGAAGAAGCTAAGAAGATGGAGCTTGGTTTAACATTGAGTATGGGATTAGCTTATGGCAATGATAATCACCATCAAATAGGACAAGTTGCTCTCCAAAATCTCAATATGGCTGAAGTTAGAGGTGGAGACCAAGCTGTCGTGAAGGAAAATGATGAAAGTAGACAACCGCTCTTCTTTGGAGGAGGATCTGCATCATCAACAAAACGCACCCGTACACGTACCCGTGCAATGATGACCGCTGTATCAGATAAGTTAAAGTCAGTAGATGCTGTCTTTGTTGTAGGGCATCGTAATTTAGATATGGATGCTCTGGGTGCAGCTGTGGGCATGCAGTATTTTGCTCAAAATATTATGGGTAATGCCTATACTGTTTATAAATCTGAGGAAATGGCACCTGATATTGCCCGTGCTATTCAAAAATTGAGTGAGGAAAATTGCTCTAATCTGATAAGGCTGGAAGAAGCAAAAGAAATGATAACCATGCAGTCTTTACTAATCATGGTTGATCATTCGAAAATCGGGTTGACACTGGATAAGGATTTTTATGAACAATTCACTCAGGTAGTTGTTGTGGATCATCATCGTAGAGATACTGATTTTCCTAACAATGCTGTTTTAACTTATATTGAGAGCGGAGCTAGTTCGGCAAGTGAGTTGGTGACAGAGTTGATTCAATTTCAAAACGATAAACATCATAAGTTAAACCGTCTACAAGCTAGTTTACTAATGGCTGGAATTATGCTGGATACTAAAAATTTTCAATCTAGAGTAACGAGCCGAACATTTGATGTGGCTAGCTATTTGCGAACACGTGGTAGTGATAATATAGAAATTCAGCAGATTTCAGCAACCGATTTTGATGATTACCGACAGATTAATGAGTTGATTTTACAAGGACAAAAAATAGAACAGGGCATTGTTATTGCTTGTGGCGATGATATGAAAGAGTATGATACGATCATTCCAAGTAAAGCAGCTGACACCATACTAGATATGGCTGGAATTGAGGCAGTCTTTGTTATTACTAGAAATACTAAAGGCTATATCGCCATTTCTGCTCGAAGTCGTAATAAGGTAAATGTTCAGCGAATAATGGAAAGCCTGGGTGGTGGAGGTCATTTTAATTTAGCTGCTGCTCAAGTATATGATCAAACGATTGAATCTGTATGTGCAATAGTAACGGAACAAATCCGTGAGGAAATCAAAGAATAATAGGAGGAACACATATGAAGGTGATTTTTTTAGCAGATGTAAAGGGTCAAGGGAAAAAGGGAGAAATCAAAGAAGTACCAACTGGCTACGCCAACAATTTCTTGATTAAGAAAAATTTAGCAAAGGAAGCAACAAATCAAGCAATCAGTGCTCTTCGTGGTCAAGAAAAAGCGAAGGAAAAAGCACATGCTGAAATGTTAGCTACTGCTGAAGCTATTAAAAACAAGTTGGCTGAAGAAACAACCATCGTTCAATTTGTAGAGAAGGTAGGACCAGATGGTCGTACTTTTGGTTCCATTACTAGCAAAAAAATTGCAGACGAATTGGATAAGCAATTTGGTATCAAAGTTGATAAACGAAATATTCAGTTGGATCATCCTATTCGTGCTATTGGCTTGATTGATGTACCTGTAAAAATCTATCAAGATGTTGTTGGTACAATCAATTTGAGCATTAAAGAAGCTTAGTAGTAAAAAATCCATGTGAGAGGAGGTGAAATCTTGGCAGAAGTAGATGAATTGAGAGTTCAACCACAAGATATTTTAGCGGAACAATCTGTTTTGGGAGCCATTTTCCTAGATGAGAGTAAGTTAGTTTTTGTGCGTGAGTATATTGAGGCAGATGATTTTTTCAAATATGCTCATAAGCTGATTTTCAAAGCTATGATAGAACTCTCTGATAAAAATGAAGCAATTGATGCGACCACTATGCGTAATTACTTAGTGAATCACGGTGATTTAGAAAATATTGGTGGCTTAGCTTATTTGGCAGAGATTATTGGTTCTGTTCCCACTGCGGCGAATGCTGAATTTTATGCCAAGATAGTAGCTGAAAAGTCAAACCTGCGTAAATTGATTTCTCGTCTGACTGATGCAGTAAATCAAGCTTATGAGGGAGCAGATGCTTCAGATGATATTATTGCTACTGCAGAAAAAGCTCTCATTGATGTTAGTGAAGGAACCAGTCGGAGTGGATTCAAGCGCATTGATGATGTTTTAAACATTAACTTTGATAATCTTGAAACTCGTGCTAAGCAGACATCGGAGATTACAGGAATTGCAACAGGCTATCCAGCTTTGGACGCGATGACGACTGGTCTTCATGAAGAGGAATTGATTATCCTAGCAGCTCGTCCTGCTGTTGGTAAGACAGCCTTTGCCCTCAATATTGCACAAAATATTGGTACGAAATTGGGGCTGACAGTCGCTATCTTCTCTTTGGAGATGGGTGCGGAAAGCTTGGTTGACCGTATGTTAGCCTCAGAAGGTGTTATCAATTCAAGAGCTATTCGTACGGGGCATTTAACTCAGGAAGAGTGGAACAAGTACATGGTAGCTCAAGCTAATCTTGCCCGAGCAAGTATTTACATTGATGACACGCCGGGGATTAAGATTACAGAAATTCGTTCTCGAGCGCGTAAATTAGCTCAGGAAACAGGCAATTTGGGTCTAATTTTGATTGATTACCTACAGTTGATTACGGGAACTGGTCGTGAAAATCGTCAACAAGAGGTTTCGGAAATTTCTCGTCAACTAAAAATTTTAGCGAAAGAGTTGAAAGTGCCTGTGATGGCTCTTAGCCAGCTTTCACGTGGAGTTGAACAACGGCAAGATAAGCGTCCTGTTTTGTCGGACATTCGTGAATCAGGTTCGATTGAGCAAGATGCGGATATTGTTGCATTTCTTTATAGAGATGATTACTACGAGCGTGGAGAGAAGACTGATGGTGGTATTCCGAATAATACAGTTGAGGTGATTATCGAGAAGAACCGTTCAGGTGCGCGTGGTACGGTGGAACTGATGTTCCAGAAAGAATATAATAAATTTGCAAGCATTTCTAAGAGAGAGGATGGATAAAGAATGAGTGATGCATTTACAGATGTTGCTAAAATGAAACAAATTAAACAGGACATTAAGGATCATGAGGGACAGGTGGTTGAATTGACTCTTGAAAATGGTCGTAAACGCGAAAAAAATAAGCGAGGTCGTATTCTAGAAGTTTACCAATCCTTATTCATTGTTGAATTTGAAGACCCAAATAATACGTTTGTGGAATCTTATACTTATTCGGATATTTTAACCGAGAAAATTTTGATTCATTATTTGGATTAGTCGAACATTGTGCAAGCGTTTTTTTCGCTTGCTTTTTTACGCTATTTTCACTATAATAATCGTTATGGGAGTCTGTGTACAGTCTGAGAGGAAGTGTAAGCTTCGACCGCACCTGATCTAGGTAATGCTAGCGTAGGGAATGATAAAGACAAGAGTAAGCATTTTTCCATGGGAGAAGTGCGCTTTTTTTATGTGATAGAGAAAAGAAAGGAGGAAGTATGAAAGCTAGTATTGCGTTGCAAATTCTTCCTCTATCTAGCTCAGATCGTTTAGCTGTGATAGAGAAAGTAATTGCTTATTTACAGAAGCAACCTGTCAAACAAGTCGTGACCCCCTTTGAAACAGTTTTGGAAGGAGAATGGGAGGTTCTCATGCCTATTTTAAAATCTGCTATCGAAATTGCAGGAGAAGATGCAGATAATATATTTGCAAATGTCAAAATAAATTATGGGAATATCTTATCAATTGAGGAAAAAATTGAAAACTATCGTTCATAAACAAATGAGTTGGTTGGGAATTGCTGCTATTCTCATTACTTGGCAGGTAGCTGGTTGGATGAAACTTTTGCCTAAATACATTATGCCGACACCTTTTGCTATTCTAGGTGCCTTTATCAGAGATCGTGAACTTTTGTGGCAACATTCTTGGTTTACCTTACGAACAGCTCTTATTGGACTGATGCTGGGAGTATTGATTGCTTGTTTACTGTCTATTGTGATGGATCGTTTTAGTTGGTTTAATGAAATGCTGTATCCAGTTTTGGTCATTATTCAAACCATTCCTACTATTGCGATGGCACCAATTTTAATTTTATGGTTGGGATATGGCGTAATTCCTAAGGTTGTTTTGATTATTTTAACGACGACATTTCCTATTATTATTAGTATTTTAGATGGTTTTAGGCAGTGTGATCAAGATATGTTATGCCTCTTTCGTCTTATGAGAGCTAGTCCTTGGCAGATTTTGTGGCATTTGAAAATCCCAAATAGTCTTCCGTATTTTTATGCTGGACTTCGTGTCAGTGTTTCTTATGCTTTTATTACTACAGTCGTGTCTGAATGGTTAGGTGGTTTTGAAGGGTTGGGAGTTTATATGATTCAGTCCAGAAAACTGTTCCAATACGACACGATGTTTGCCATTATTGTTCTCACATCACTGATTAGTTTATTAGGAATGAAATTAGTAGATATTAGTGAAAGATGGGTCATTAAATGGAAACCAGAGCATCAATAGAAAGGAGTTTATTATGAAAAAGGTATTTAAACTTGGATTGGCAGTATGTGCTAGTCTCACTCTTAGTAGTTTAGCAGCTTGTTCTTCTGATAAACAACAAACTACAAGTTCCTCATCAGAAGCAAAAACTATTGATTTTATATTGGACTGGTCTCCAAATACCAACCATACTGGTCTTTATGTTGCCAAAGAATTAGGTTACTTTGAAGAGGCTGGTGTAAATGTGGATATAAAATTGCCACCAGAAGATAGCTCTTCTGATTTAGTCATCAACGGAAAAGCTCCTTTTGCTATTTATTTCCAAGATAGTATGGCTAAAAAATTGGAAAAAGGTGCTGGAATAACAGCGGTTGCTGCAATTATAGAACATAATACATCTGGCATTATTTCTGCTGGATCGGCAAATGTTGCGAATCCAAAAGATTTGGAGGGGAAAAAATATGGTACATGGAATGATCCCGTTGAATTAGCCATATTAACAACGCTTTTGAAAGACCAAGGTGGAGATTTTGAAAAAGTAGAAAAAGTTCCAAATACAGAATCTAATTCGGTAACCCCGATTGCTAATAGTATGTTTGATGCGGCGTGGATTTATCAAGGCTGGGACGGTATTATGGCGGAGCGGGAAGGTATGGATACGAATTTCTTTTATTTACGTGATTATGCTTCGGAGTTTGACTATTATTCACCAGTCATTATTGCAAACAATGATTATCTAGCCCAAAATCCTGAAGAAGCCAAAAAAGTATTAGCAGCCATAAAAAAAGGTTATCAATATGCCATCAAATATCCTGAAGAAAGTGCTAAAATTCTTATAAAAAACGCACCTGAATTGCAGTCACAAGAAGAATTTGTTCTTGCTTCACAAAAGTATCTTTCTGGTCAGTATGCAAGTGACCCTGAAAAATGGGGACAATTTGATGCAAAACGCTGGAATGCTTTTTACAAATGGGCGAATGAAAATGGAATTTTAGAAAATGATTTGAAAGATAAAGGTTTTTCAAATGAATACATCAACTAATGACTAAGATAATACTTGAAAATGTGTCGTATCGTTACGATCACACAGCAATTTTAAAACAGATTAATTTAACAGTTCAAACAGGAGAAATTGTTTCTATTTTAGGACCGAGTGGTGTTGGAAAGACTACTCTTTTCAATCTAATTGCAGGAATTTTACCCGTTGAACAAGGACAGATTTTAGTTGACAATGTTGTCAATCCAAGTGGGAAAGTCAGCTACATGCTTCAAAAGGATTTACTTCTAGAGCATAAAACAGTATTGGGTAATATTATTTTGCCTTTGATCATTCAAGGAGTTGCAAAGAAAGATGCTGTGCTACGTGCAGAAGAATTGTTATTGACCTTTAATTTATCAGATATTCGCAATCGTTATCCCCACGAGTTAAGCGGAGGAATGCGACAGAGAGTTGCGCTTTTACGCACCTATATGTTCGGACAAGATGTATTTTTATTAGACGAAGCTTTTAGCGCATTAGATGAGATGACAAAAATGGAACTTCATAAATGGTATCTCAGTATCCATAAGCAATTAAACTTGACAACTCTTTTAATAACCCACAGCATTGATGAAGCGATTGAACTTAGTGATCGTATCTACATTTTGAATAATAAACCAGGGCAAATTATTGCAGAATTGAAAATGAATTGGCGAGAAGAAAAAAATCCTGAAATAGCGAAATTGACTTATAAAAAAGATATTTTAACCTACTTAGAATTACAATAGGTTGACAGTTTCGGAAATGCATGTTACATTATCTTACTGTTTAGTAAAATTGTTCAGGAGTTAGCAAGAATGTTAAACATTTTAAGTCTAGTCAAGGGTCTCGTTAGAGCTTTCGAAAGTAGTATGTAATACTTTACAGCATCTTCAGAATATGTTATACTAAATTTTGTGTGAAATAACAGCAGAGTGAAATGAAGCTCGTCAACAGAAGGTCAGCAAGAAGAGTAATCGTTGCTGTTTCGATGAAGGCTTTCTGCACGAATCAGGTTTACTTAATACGTTATTTCCTACAAATATTATTATTTATAGGAGGACATTTATATGTCACGTTATACAGGACCATCTTGGAAACAAGCTCGTCGTCTTGGCTTGTCATTGACAGGTACAGGTAAAGAATTGGCACGTCGTAACTACGTACCGGGTCAACACGGACCAAATAACCGTTCTAAATTATCAGAATATGGATTGCAATTAGCTGAGAAACAAAAATTGCGCTTCTCTTACGGTTTGGGTGAAAAACAATTCCGTAACTTGTTCGTACAAGCTACTAAAATTAAACAAGGTACTCTTGGTTTTAACTTCATGCTTCTTTTGGAGCGTCGTTTGGATAACGTAGTTTACCGTCTTGGTTTGGCAACTACTCGTCGTCAAGCTCGTCAATTCGTAAACCACGGTCATATCC
Source organism: Streptococcus suis (assembly GCA_029593505.1). Lineage (GTDB taxonomy): Bacteria > Bacillota > Bacilli > Lactobacillales > Streptococcaceae > Streptococcus > Streptococcus suis_AG. The sequence continues at coordinate 52,221 of JAKTNI010000006.1, read as the reverse complement.
TTGTTGATGGCAAACGCGTTGATATTCCTTCATTCCGCGTTGAAGTTGGTCAAGTGATTTCAGTTCGTGAGAAATCATTGAAAGTTCCAGCTATCCTTGAGGCTGTTGAAGCAACTCTTGGACGTCCAGCATTTGTATCATTTGATTCTGAAAAATTGGAAGGTTCATTGACTCGTTTACCAGAACGTGATGAAATCAACCCAGAAATCAATGAAGCACTTGTCGTTGAATTCTACAACAAAATGCTTTAATTTTAAGAGATATCTTACAAAAAGCCTACAAAAATGGGCTTTTTGTTTTGGTAATGAGTTTTTGAAAAATTTAATTAAATAGTATATTAAGATTTTCTTTTTAAGATATAGTGGACTTTATCCTTGACTTATCATTATGATCGTGTTAGTATAAGGATTGTAAATAAGTTTTAGAGTTTAAGTATCAGTGTAATCTTTTGTTTTTCCTCTTGCTAGTTTTTACAAAATAAATAAAAAGAGGTAACTCAAATGACACAAGGTACAGTAAAATGGTTTAACGCAGAAAAAGGCTTTGGATTTATTTCACAAGAAAATGGCTCAGATGTGTTTGCACACTTTTCTGAAATCCAATCAGATGGTTTTAAATCATTGGATGAAGGTCAGAAGGTAACATTTGACATTGAAGAAGGTCAACGTGGCCCACAAGCAACAAACATTACAAAAGTTGTTTAATATAGACTAAACAAATAGCTATGACATTCATAGCTATTTTTATTGTATTAGGTGGCTTAATTCTGTGATAATAGATTGATGAGGTGGTAGAACAATGCAACAATTAGGGTGTACAGGCATGACTGTTTCTCGTATTGCATTAGGCTGTATGAGAATGGCAGATTTAACAAGACAAGAAGCTAGTAAGGTGGTGAGTACTAGTCTACATCAAGGGATGAACTTTTTTGATCATGCTGATATTTATGGAGGAGGAGAATCAGAGATTCGTTTTGCTCAAGCAATGACTGATCTTGGTATAAAACGTGAGGATATCTTTTTGCAGTCGAAGTGTGGTATCCGAAAAGGGTATTTTGACTTTTCAAAAGAGTACATTTTCAAATCAGTGGACGGTATTTTAAAACGTCTAAATACGGATTATTTAGATGTTTTAGCATTACATCGTCCAGATGTTTTAATGGATGCTGAAGAAGTTGCAGAAGCTTTTTATACGTTACAGAAAGATGGGAAAGTATTGCATTTTGGTGTTAGTAATCAAAATATTTACCAAATGGAGTTGTTACAGTCTTATCTACATCAACCATTAGTTGTTAATCAACTTCAGTTGTCACCTGCTCATACACCATTGATTGATGCAGGTCTGCATGTTAATATGAAAGATTCTGCAGCGATTATGAGAGATGGAGGGGTTATTGATTATTGTCAATTGAAGAAGATAACGATTCAAGCTTGGTCTCCTTTCTTAATTGATTTGCAAAAGGGAGTTTTTGTAAACCATCCAGATTATGCGGTATTAAATGCAGTTTTACAAGATGTAGCACAACGTTATCAAGTTTCTTATGAAGCGATTGTTGTAGCATGGTTATTGCGTCATCCATCTGCTATTCAAGTAGTTGTAGGTTCGATGAATACAGATCGTTTGATGAATATTACTCAAGCAACTGATGTGAATTTAAGTAGAGAAGAGTGGTATGAAATCTATCGGAGTGCAGGTAATTATTTACCTTAGGAGTTGGGAATGAAGTGGATATTGAAATCTTTTGAGGAACTAGATTTACATGAACTTTACAGTATATTGACATTAAGAACAGAGGTATTTGTTGTGGAACAATCCTGCTCGTATCTTGAAACAGATGGCAAAGATATAGATTGTTATCATCTTCTTGGGATAGATGATTGTCAACTGGTCGCTTATTTGAGGATTTTACCTCCTAAAATGAGCTATGTAGAAGCCTCTATTGGACGTGTTGTTGTAGCATCTAGCTATCGTGAAAAGGGGCTAGGCAGGACTATGATGTTGCAGGCTATGGAGTATATTACTTCTGTTTGGAATGAGACACAGATTAGGATTGGAGCTCAGGCTCACTTGGTAGATTTTTATCAATCACTTGGTTTTGCTCCTGTTTCGGATATATATCTAGAAGATAATATCCCACATGTAGACATGCTATATGTGAAACCAGATATTTAAGACTGGTTTTTTTATTTTCTCAATGAATTGCTCCAAAAATCAGTCATTTTATGGTAGAATGAATAGGTATAAAATCAGTAAAAGAGGAAAAAAATGAAACGTTCTATGTATGCTGGATGTGTTCGGAAGGAACATGTCGGACAAGAAATTACCTTGAAAGGTTGGGTTGGTCGTCGCCGAGATCTGGGTGGGTTGATTTTTATTGATCTACGTGATCGCGAGGGGATTATGCAGCTGGTTATTAATCCAGAGATGGTTGATTCTGAGTTGATGGCTCAAGCAGAGAGTCTTCGTAGTGAGTTTGTTGTTGAGGCAACAGGTATGGTTGTTGAGCGTGAACAGGTCAATAATACAATTCCGACAGGAAGCGTTGAATTGCAAGTAACCAGCTTGACAGTATTGAATACTTCTAAGACTACGCCATTTGAAATTAAAGATGGAGTTGAGGTTAATGATGATACGCGCTTGCGTTATCGTTATCTAGATCTTCGTCGTCCGCAAATGCTTAAAAACTTCAAATTACGTGCAGCTGTAACCCATAGTATTCGTAATTACTTGGATAAACTGGACTTCATAGATGTGGAGACACCAATGTTGACGAAGTCAACTCCAGAAGGGGCTCGTGATTATTTGGTGCCAAGTAGGCTAGCTGAGGGACATTTTTATGCCCTTCCTCAGAGTCCGCAAATTACAAAGCAACTGTTGATGAATGCTGGTTTTGATCGCTATTATCAGATTGTCAAGTGTTTCCGTGATGAAGATTTACGTGGTGATCGTCAACCTGAATTTACACAAGTTGACTTGGAGACTTCATTTTTAACGGATGTTGAGATTCAGGACATTGTTGAAGGCTTGATTGCTAAGGTACTGAAAGATACAAAAGGTTTAGAGTTATCGTTGCCATTTCCTCGAATGTCTTATGATGAGGCGATGAATCGTTATGGTTCGGATAAGCCAGATACTCGTTTTGAGATGCTTTTACAAGACTTGACAGATGTTGTAAATGATGTTGACTTTAAAGTGTTCTATGAAGCACCTGTTGTAAAGGCAATTGTTGTTAAAGGAGCTGCTGAAAAGTACTCTCGCAAAGATATTGACAAGCTTACAGAATATGCAAAGCAGTTTGGTGCTAAAGGTCTTGCATGGATAAAATATAATCAAGGAGAATGTGTCGGTCCGATTGCGAAGTTCTTGACAGACATTACAGAAGAGTTGACAGAGAGTTTACAGTTGGAAGATAAGGATTTTGTTCTCTTTGTGGCAGATGAATTAGAAGTGGCGAATGCTACATTAGGAGCTTTGCGTAATCGGTTGGCAAAAGAGCAAGGTTTGATTGATGAAAGTAAGTTCAATTTCCTTTGGATTGTGGATTGGCCGATGTTTGAGTGGTCTGAGGAAGAGGGGCGTTATATGAGTGCACATCATCCTTTTACCTTACCAACTGTTGATACAGCTCATCATTTAGAGGGAAATTTAGCTCAAGTTCGTGCGGTGGCTTATGATATTGTTTTGAATGGTTATGAGTTGGGTGGTGGCAGCCTGCGTATCAATCAAAAAGATATGCAAGAACGTATGTTTAGAGCGCTTGGTTTTTCAGCTGAGGATGCGCATGAGCAGTTTGGTTTCTTGTTAGAAGCTATGGAGTATGGCTTCCCTCCACATGGTGGTTTAGCACTTGGTTTGGATCGTTTTGTTATGCTGTTGGCTGGTGAGGATAATATCCGTGAAGTTATTGCCTTTCCAAAAAACAATAAGGCTTCAGATCCTATGACTCAAGCCCCAAGTACAGTATCCGCTACTCAATTAGAGGAACTATCTTTAATCGTACGTACTGAGAATGAATAAGTTTTTTAGAAAAAAATATCTACGTCTTTTACGAAAAGCAAGGAAGAATAAATTTTGGACGATTCTTTCAGGAATCTCTCGGGAAAAATATGCAGAACGCATATCAGGTTCCATTATTTATGGACTTTTATCCAGTATTGCAGTGAATTTCTTTTTCCGACCGGGTAATGTTTACTCATCTGGTGTAACCGGTCTAGCCCAGATCGTATCCGCTGTAATGATTTCTTATGTTGGTTGGAGTATCCCGATTGCAGTAGTCTATTATGCATTGAATATTCCCTTGCTTTTATTGGCTTGGTATAAGATTGGTTACAAGTTCACTATTTTTACGCTGATTACAGTTTCTTTTAGTTCTTTCTTTATTCAGTTCATGCCTCCTGTTACTTTGACAACGGATCCACTGGTAAATGCCATTTTTGGTGGACTTGTGTTGGGAACTGGAATTGGCTTTGCACTTAGAAATAATGTTTCTAGTGGTGGAACGGACATTATTTCTATTTTGATTCGTAAAAAAACTGGTAGGCAGGTTGGCTCTATTTCCCTAATTGTTAATGCTTTGATTATGTTGATTGCTGGGATGACATTTGGTTGGAAGTATGCTTTGTATTCTATGGTTGCACTTTTTATCTGTAGTCGAATGACAGATGTCATCTTCGTGAAACAAAAAAGAATGCAGGCTATGATTATCACTAGTTGTCCTGACAAGGTTACGAAGATGATTCAAAAGAAACTTCATCGCGGTGTAACGATTATCAATGGTGCAGAGGGAGCCTATAATCATGAACAGAAAACCGTTTTGATTACGATTATTACGCGTGCCGAATTTAATGAGTTTAAACAAATCATGAAAAAGGTAGATCGCTCTGCCTTTGTATCAGTAGCAGATAATGTAAACATTATTGGTCGTTTTGTGGAGAGTGAGTAGAAGATGAGAAAATTATATTTTGTTTACATTAGTCTTAGTGGAAATACAGATAGTTTTGTAAGAAGATTGAAGAGTTTTTTTCAATTTCAAACGGATTGGACGATTGAATTGATTCATGTTAAAGATTTGGTGAAGCAGGAAATTCCCTTTTATAGCCTAGACGCACCATTTGTGGCTTTTCTACCAACTTATTTAGAAGGTGGGAATGGCGTAGATAATGGAGATGTAGAGATTCTTACAAATCCTTTGGGAGATTTTATCAATTTTGAACAGAATAAAACTCTTTGTCTAGGGGTTGTAGGATCAGGAAATCGTAATTTTAATCATCAATATTGCCTGACAGCTAAACAGTATGCAGAGCGATTTGATTTTCCGGTTATTGATACCTTTGAATTACGTGGTATGCAAAATGATATTGAACGAATTGGTCACAAAATAATTAGTCTAGCTGACGAACATCATACGATAAAAATTAAGATACTAAAAAGACTTTAAATGTAATTTAAAGTCTTTTTAGTATCCAATTTTAGAGATTAGTCCGATTGGTAGTTGCTTGTCTAATGCTTTGTGGTAGGAAATTTCTTTATAAAGCGCAACAATGTCTGGACTCAGTGTTTGAACACCGATATTTTTGATAGAAAGTAATCGGATGTCTTCTGCCAAAATTCCTACTTCGTTGTTAAAATCACTATATTTTTGAATTCTATTTTTAAAACGAACTAGAATATCCCGTTCAGTCTCTTGTATATTAGGATTTAAAATTAAGTTATAGATAGTCGTCATGAATTGTTCTTTATCTAGTTTCATTGTGATGACCTCGTTGTTACTTTTCTAAGATACAAATGCTTTGTCCGGCAATTGTAATTGTTTTGGAGCATTCATCTGCTACAGGCGGATAATTAAATTGAATGACATTCCCATCGTTGTTATTGTAGATGAAGTCGTAGTTGGAAAAATTGATGATACACTGAATGGTAGTATCAGCAGATGTAATTTGGTAGCGTAAGACATAGTCTGTCAGCCAATAAAAGTCACACGTTTTTTCGATAGTACTATATGTATCTTGACTAAGTATAGGGTGGTGTTTACGGAATTGAATTAACTTTTGAATAAACTCAATATGTTCTCGATAGTGAACAGCTCTTGTCCAATCCAATCTATTGAGGCTATCAGGAACATTATAGGTGTTGTCTATCTCGTTTTTTGTCCGGAAAAATTCTTGTCCGCTGTGAATAAAAGTGATGCCTTGAGAAATCAAGAGGAGTTGGAGACCAAAGCTAGCAGCACGTTTTTGCTGTTGTGATGACCATTGTGGGTTTTCAATATGGAAATAATCAAAAACGGTGGCATTGTCATGGCATTCTAGATAGTTGAGAGATTGCTGGGGTTGTACGAAATGAGAGCCTTGACTAGCTGTCAAAAGGTTTTGTACTTGATCGTGTAGTTGCTGGTCGGTCAAATGAGTTGGATCAAGTAAGATTTTCTTGAAAGTATCACGATAGTGATCATTGAAAAAGCCGATTTCTGGTAATTGTTCAGCATTGTATTGATGAGCTAGTTTATCAAATTCCAATCCTGTAGACATTTTCCAACCTTCTCCATAGAGATAGACATTGGGATAGATAGCTGATAATTCTTGGTGAATTTGGCGAATAGTATCACTGTCTAAGATGCCCATCAAATCAAAGCGAAAACCATCGAAACCGTAGATTTCTAGCCACTGACGAATGGATTGTTTGATATAATGGCGAACCATACTGCGTTCGCTAGCTACGTCGTTTCCACAGAATGTACCGTCCGTTCGCATGCCATGTTCATTGTACCGATAAAAGTATCCTGGGACAATCAGTTCAAAAGCATATTTTTCGGCATGGTAAACATGGTTATAGACTACATCCATGATAACTGATATATCAGCATCATGGTACGCTTGAATCGCTGTTTGCAATTCTAAAATTCGTGCATAGGGATCATTTGGTTGGCTAGAAAATGATCCTTCAGGGACATTATATTGCATTGGGTCATAGCCCCAGTTGTAGACTGCTTGTGGTTGAAGTTCATCTACGCTACCAAAGTCATAAACGGGTAGTAGTTGAATATGGGTTACTCCTAGATTTTTGATATAGTCCATTCCGAGTGGCAATCCATTTAGGTTGGGAGATTCTATTAGCCCTAGAAACTGGCTAGGGTGTTCAAATCTAGCTTCTTTTTGTGATGAAAAATCGCGAACACTCATTTCATAAATAATAGCTTGCGATATAGGATATTGTGTTTTAGATCTGTTGATTGTTTTTAATTTGTTAAGATTGATGACGTAACTGTCGCCTGAATTAGCTTTGGAGGATAGAGCATATGGATCGTGTACAGAAATCCATTCTCCATTTACTTTGTGTAAATAGTGATAGCTATATCCATCTAAATCACCTTCAATGGTTACTTGCCAAACGCCTTTAGCACTTCTAGTCATCGCATGGGGTTGCTGTTCCAGTACTAGAAATACTTGTTTTGAAATAGGGGCCCATAATTTAAAGGTAGTGGATTGTTGGCTATAGTTTGCACCGAGATCAGCACCATCGTAGGTATAGGTTTGCTCAAAGATAGTGGAGCGGACGATATGTCCATATCCTAGTTCTGCTTTGTTTCTATCCTGATCGTAAATAGTATAGTCTTTATCCAGATGAACTGGATGCAGAGTGGTGAGATAAAAGATGATTAAGTTATCAATTTCTATACTAGAATGAATAAAAAGTTGGGAAGTAACCGTGTGTGATTCAAGTGAAAAAGTCATAGATTCGGAATGAAATCGTTTTTCCATGACCAAGCGAATCGTTGCTACATCGTCAAGAAATGCTTGAAATTGTCGTAGTGCCATGAGCCCAGAGGCTCCTTTCTAAATTTAAAGTTCAATAATAGTATGTGGAATAACACGGCGATAACAAATGTGTTTGTTTTCTTTGTTGTCGTTGATAATTTGGTGAAGTGTATTGAATGCTACTCGCCCTAGTTTGATCGCATGAACATCAACATAAGCCTCGATATCAAGTTTTGGCTTTACAGAGTCAAAGGAAATAATTGGTAATGTAGTTCCTGTTTCTTTCAAGTATTTTACAATTCCTTCAGCGACCATTGTGTCTGTTGTTACAATAGCATCAATCTCTTGTTTAAGTAATTTTTTAGAGATTTTATAGGAGCTGTCTTCTAAAAGAAATCCAGAAACAAACTTAACTTTATTTTCATCTAAAGCAATATGGTGTGATGCAAGAGCGTTTTTATAACCAGTATAGCGATCTTGGGATACGACCAACTCCTTATTACCAGCAACAAAGGCAATGTTCTTGTAGCCTTGATTGATAAAATAGTTCGTTGCTTCAAAGCCAGCTTGAATATTATCATTGTCGACGAGCGAGATAAAGGGAGAATCTGCTTTTCCTAAAATGAGAAAAGGAAATTTATACTGAAGAGCCAACTGTACTAGAGGATCGTCCGGTTTGGAATAGAGGAAGATTAGTCCGTCTACTCGTTTTCCATAGACCATTTGTGTAATAGCCTCTAGTCGTTGTTCTTCGTTTTTGCCTGTAGAGATTTGGATGGCGTAGTTGTGATCTGTAGCAACTTGTGCGATTCCTCGTAAGGCCGTTGGAAAGAAAGGGTTTTGGTAGAAGACATCTGAGTCATCCGGTAAGACCAGACCGATGACTTGAGTGTAGCTGCTGACTAAACTACGGGCATTTAGGTTGGGATGGTAGTTGAGATCAGACATCGCTTTTCTGACTAGATCTTTCGTTTTCTGGCTAATGGCAGAGCTGTTTTGGATCACGCGCGTAACCGTAGATGGTGAAACTCCAGCTAATTTAGCAACGTCTTTAATGGTAGCACGCATAAAAACCTCCTAGATTGTATCTCTGAATTTTGTTTTGAAAAATACCCATAATAAACATAGGACAAATAGAATATTTTGTACCGTTAAAATGGTTGTTATCGGTTGACCAAATAATCCAATCAGACAAGCCACAATCGTTGGTAATCCAAGACAATTGAGAGAGAATGTATAGCACTCTGAAAATGTTTTAAAATGAAAGAAACGTGATGTTTTGGTCAAAAAGAGAAAGAAGCTGGCTCCACATAGAATGAAGAGTAGATTGGCTGTCAAGCTAAATAGGGATATTGCTAAGATACTTAGTCCCACAACTGCTTGATTGGACTGGTACCATTTTTTTGAAATGGCTGTTGTCAGTTTTTCTTTATTAGAAAAATCACTAGTTGTCATATTGTCATAGGTTAATTCGCTTAATATCGTGTTTCCTTTTCGGATGATGAAGGATTGGCTTTTGAATTGGTAGGAGAAATCTGAGCTAGAACTTACCGTATCACCGAAAGTAACTCGCTCCCAATTGAGATCTCCAGTATAGTCAAACTGACGATTATTAATAGACGCGTGCTGGCTAAGTTCCTCTACAACTGATTCTGTTAAAGGTTCATAAACACCTTCAACAAAAGTTTCCAAAGGATAGGTATCTAACTTCATTATTTGAAAGGAACTTGGAAGCGCTAGAAGTCCTATTAAAAACAGTGTTGTGAACAAGCGCTGCCATAAGTTCATTTGTTTACGATTGGCAAACATTTTTTGAGGTGAGAAAATACTTGAAAAATAAGAAAATGGGTAAGGGAGCATTTATTATTCCTTTCAATAGTTATCAGATTCCGAAAAAGAGAAAAGGTGGGACAGGGTTATCCCTTGTCGCCACCACTTGTTAAACCAGATACAAAGTTTTTCTGTAGGAAAAAGAATAAAATACTGATTGGAAGAGCAATTAAAATAGCTCCAGCTGCAAAATAGGCAATTTTTAAATTTTTTACATCATTTACGAAGGTCTGAAGACCGACAGCTACGGTATAGAATTCTTTTTCACGAAGTAGGAATTTGGATAAAATATAATCTCCAAAAGGTCCCATAAATGCCCAAAGAGCTTGCACAGCAATCATAGGTCGAACGAGTGGGAGAACGATTTGCCAAAAGCGTCTAAAATGACCAGCGCCGTCTAATGTTGCAGATTCATCAAGAGAGATAGGGACTGTATCAAAATAGCCTTTCATTAACCAAGCATTCATTGGAATTCCAGCACCGACATATAGAAAGATAAGGAACCAACTTTGGTTGAGTGCATTGAGCATGAGGGCCATTACGAAAAAGGCCGTAAGAGCAGCCATAGTTGGCACCATTTGAATAATTAAGAAGAAAATCAAACTTTGTTTACGAGCAATGAAGTTATAGCGACTATAAGCATATCCTGCTAGTACCACTATACTGGTTTGAATAAGCATTGTCAAGAGTGCAATAATGAGGGTATTGAGATACCAAGTACCGTACAGTGTCTCTTTAAAGAGGTTGATGAAATTATCAAAAGTGAATTGGATATTGCTTTCCAATTTGAATGCTACCACATTACCAGACTTGAAAGCTGATAGAACGGTAATGAGAAGTGGATAAATGATGATAATTGATAGTGTTATCAAATATAAATAGGTCAATACTTGATTGAGTCTACGTTTGAACATGACAGATAGTTTCATATTACACATCCTCCATTTCAAAGGCATTTAGCTTTTTGAAGGCAACCATAGAGATACTGATGACAATCATGGAAATAATCAACGTAACTGCTGCAGCCATAGAATACTGAGGAGCTGTTCCGGTCGTTAATTTGTAAATCCACGAAATCAAGATATCTGTAGAACCTGCACCACCACCGACACTACCGGGACCACCGTCATTGAATAGATAGATAATGGAAAAGTTATTGAAGTTAAAGGTGTACTGGCTGATGAGAGTCGGAGCTGCTACAGCCAAAATCATTGGCAAGGTGATGTTGCGGAATTTTTGAATAGCATTTGCACCGTCAATGTAGGCTGCTTCATAGAGGTCATTTGGTATAGATTGAAGAATTCCTAAAGTTAAGACATAAATATAAGGGAATCCAAGCCAACCTTGTATCATGATGAGAGCAACTTTTGTCCAGAAAGGATCTGTCTTCCATGGAATTAAGAAGTTATCAACAAACGGTAAAAATTTGCTCAATAATGGGAGTACTTGGGTATTGATAGCACCGACACTATCATTGAACATATTACTGAAAGATAAGATCGTTACAAAAGCTGGAACAGCCCAAGGAAGTAAGAAGATAACTCCGAATATACGCTTACCTTTGATAAATGGTTGATTAGCAATAATAGCTGTGAGGATACCGATGACAATTTGTGCTGTAGAAGCACAGACAGCCCAGATGATAGTCCACCCTAGTACAGATACAAAAGCAGATCGAAAAGTGCTTAATTTCCAGATGTTCGTAAAGTTACTAAAACCAACCCAATCTAAGAGTGATCCTGGAGGTAGATGTTGAAAATCATAATTGGTAAAAGCAATAAACAAGGTGACCAAGACAGGAAATATGATAGCAAAGGTCATTGCGATATAAGATGGGATAATCAAGAGATAGGGGAAACCATTCTCATAGATCCCTTTAAGCATTTCTCTAAAGGTAGTGATAACTGGCAGATCATCATTCCAACGTTGTGCAACACTATGCGCATCTTTTAGGTTAAATAGATAAAAGATGAGGTAAATCAAGCTGATAATTAAATGGAAAGTGCCACGAATGAGCATGAAGAGTGAGTTATCTTGACCACGCTGGCTACCTAGTGTGATTAAATTTCCTAATTCACCAGCAGCCATAGTTATAAAATAAACACTGAAAGCAAGGGCGATGCCGAGAAAAATCATGCCTTTCGCTTTTTGTTTATTATAGATTTGTCCGAGACCGGGGATCAAGGACAAAAGGAGGGCTTTACCTGGATGTTTTTTCATCATTATCTCCTTTACTGTTTAAGAGTTTGTTGTATCCTAAGGGTATAGTTCATCATTTGGTAATAAAGTAGACTGGGAGTTCTTCCCAGTCTGACCTTATGACTAGTTGCCGTATTTTTGAGCGATTGTATCTTCGATCAATTTAACAGCGTCTGTTGCAGCAGTTTTAGGATCTTTTTTACCGCTAACAGCTTCAAAGAGCATGTTTGCTGCTGGTTCCCATACTGTACTCATTTCAGAGATATTTGGCATTGGTTGCGCTGCTGCAAATTGATTGATGACAGCAGTTGTCAATTCATCATTTTTGCTTACGGCGTATTCACGAGCTTCTGTGTTAGCAGGAACTTCGTTTGTTGCATCGTAGAAAGCCTTTTGTTGGTCAGTTGAAGTGAGATAATCAACAAATTTTTGAGCTACGTCTGGATTTTTAGAACCAGATGGAATAACCCAAGCTTTACCACCACCAAATGCAGAATATGGTTTGCCATTAGCAAGAGTTGGGATAGTAGTTACACCGTAGTTGACACCAGCTTCTTTCAAAGCAGATGCTTTCCATGGTCCGTCAATGATAACAGCTGTTTTTCCTTCTGTAAATTGGGTTTGAATTAAATTACCAGCTGCTGAAGTATCTTGCAATCCTTGAGGCCATTTTTCATACCATGTTTTAGCATATTCAATAGCTTGGATAGCACCATCATTAGCTAGACCGATGTCTTTAGGATTGGTACCATTTTCACCGAAAACATAGCCTCCGTAACCTGAAAGAAGTCCGTAAGTATAGTAGAAGTTTGTCCAATCTGCTAGGAAGGCAGCTGTTTTTCCTTGTTCTCCAGCAAAGGCATATTTGCTATCTTTAGCTAATTCTTCTAGTTCAGCGAATGTTTTTGGAGCTTGAGCGATAAGGTCTTTATTGTAGTATGCAACCAATGTTTCAATAACTGCTGGAGAACCGTATACTTTGCCTCCTGAAGTTACGAGAGTTTCAGTTGTTTTATCTGTTTTGCTACTATCAGCTAGTTTTACTTCAGAAAGTTGTCCTTCTGCACCGAGACTTCCTACTCGATCATACGGTGCCATCATAACATCAGGTGCTGAACCAGACTGATTGTCTAAAGATAGATTATCAAGACCTGTTAGAGCGTCTCCTGTTTTAACAGTGATGGTCACATCATTTTCTTTTTCAAAACTGGTTTTGACCTCGTTGATGTATTTTTCATATTGACCGTCAACGTAAATTGTCAATTCTTTACCACCTTTAGCTGAACTGCTCTCAGTAGATGATGAATTTGAGCAAGCAGCTAAGACAGTAGTTGATGCAGCAAGAAGCGCGAGGCTTTTAAGGAGTTTGTTCTTCATTTTCTTTCCTCCGAAGATATGATAATAGTGTTTGTGTTCGCAATCGATGCAAACGTTTTCTTAATTCGTTTTTTATTATACACCATTATGATAACGTTTGCAAGAGTTTTGATAAAAAAATTTGAATGAAATTTAAAATAGTTATCTTTTCAAAGGTAGAAATAGTTTAGATAATGCAGTAAATGTTACAATAATTATCTCATTGCTCTTGATTTGTTACCGTTTTCAGTATATAATAAAGAGAAAACGTTTGCATTCATATGTGTTAGGATTTAAGTGAAGGAGAATGTATGAAATTGAGACAAAGTGGTGTATTGATGCATATTTCATCGTTGCCAGGAAAATATGGTATTGGTTCTATGGGACAAGCAGCCTATGATTTTGTTGACTTTTTAGTTCGCACGAAGCAACGATATTGGCAAATATTACCTTTAGGAACAACTAGTTATGGAGATTCGCCTTATCAATCATTTTCAGCATTTGCTGGGAATACTCATTTTATTGATTTTGATCAATTGGTAGAAAAAGGCTGGTTGACAGCAGATGATTTGGCTGGTCTGGATGTGGGAAACAATCCTAGAGAGGTTGATTATGCAGCGATTTTTTATTCGCGTCGTCCTGTACTTGAAAAAGCTGTCAGAGCCATGAAAGAACAAGGGTTACCAGAAGATTATGCAACATTCTTAAATGAAAATGATTTTTGGATTCATACCTTTGCAGAATATATGGCGATTAAGGAATATTTTGGACTTAAATCTTGGACAGATTGGGAAGATCAAGCTATTCGTTTGCGTCAACCGGATCGTTTAGACTATTATCGCCATTTATTAGCAGATTGTATCGATTTTCATCGTATCACTCAATATTTGTTCTTTACACAGTGGCATGCATTAAAGAAGTATGCTAATGCAAACGGTATTGAGTTTGTTGGAGATATGCCGATTTACATTGCGGCTGATTCTGCTGATATGTGGGCCAATCCTCACTTCTTCAAGACGGATGAAGTAGGTAAGCCAACGGTGGTAGCTGGCTGTCCACCAGATGCTTTTTCAGAGATTGGTCAACTATGGGGAAATCCTATCTATGACTGGGATGCTATGAAAACAGATGGTTTCACGTGGTGGATTGCTCGTTTGCGTGAATCGTTTAAGATTTATGATATGGTTCGTATTGATCATTTTATTGGTTTTGCATCTTTTTGGGAAATTCCAGCAGGTGAGGAAACGGCTGTCAATGGCTATCGTGTGGAAGCACCGGGATTTGAGTTGTTCGATACGATTAAGCGTGAATTGGGTGATTTAAATATTATCGCAGAGGATCTTGGCTCTGTGACTGATAAGGTCATTCAACTACGTAACAAAACAGGTTTCCCAGGTATGAAAGTCTTACAATTTGCCTTTGATCCAAAAGGGGATAGTATTGAACTTCCTCACAATCACACTAATAATGTTGTCGCTTATACAGGGACGCATGATAATGATACCATTCTTGGTTGGTATGAAAATGAAACGAATGTTGCATCGCGTCGTTTCTTAGATAAGTACACTAATCGTCGTGAAGATGAGACTGTTTCTCACGCACTATTTCGTTCGCTATTTGCATCGACAGCATTTATGGCAATTGTAACGATGCAGGATCTTCTTGGTTTGGATGGTTCGGCGCGGATGAATCTACCAAATACTTTAGGTGGTAACTGGACTTGGAGAATGTTATCAGAACAAATCACTCCAGAGATTGAGGCAGAGTTGCTTGATTTGACAGAAACCTATCGTCGTGTAAACGTTTATTTGAAAGAAGCAGTAAAATAAAATCACTCCTCTGAGCTAGAGCTTAGAGGAGTTTGTTCTATGGTTATTTCCGGTGCTTTGTATAGCGCCAGTAGCACATAAAATAGTAAATAAGATAGGCGATATAAGCGATGACAAACCAAATGACGATTGCAGAGAGTGCTTGAGCTAGCGAAGGGAGTAGCCAGTTCAGTAGTAAATAGAATAGAATGATGATTGGTCCGGCATAGATGGGTAATTTCTTCATAATACGCCTCCTTAGTAGTAGAAGATGATGTAATCTATTGATTCTTATTTGGTTTGTGGTGGTGTATAAGCCATTAGCGAGTGTTATTGTTAGATTGATGAGTACGTTTTTATAACAGACTTCTCCAATTGCTTTCTATATCTTCATTGTACACTATTTTTTCAGGTTTAGCTGATTAAATTCAGTAGGATTTGCCATAAAAATATATTGACAAATCATATTAGAATAGATAAAATAGTGACAAGGAGGTATTTGTATGAAAAAACCAATACATTTATACATTTTTGCAACATTGTCAGCTATCGCTAGTGCATTACGAATATTTAGCGCTTTTTTTCAAAAGTATGATGAAGCTAGTACGCGTAAATGGTTTCAAGGTGCGCCGGGAATTGATGAAACATTCTTCACTTATATGAAAGAGTTAAATGCTTTTCAAACTAATGGTATCAATAAAGGACTTGCAGTTGTTCTTTTGGTGGTTTTGATTGCTACGATTGTTTTTCTGTTTCTTAAGAAAAATGAACAAGCTTCTTACTCTTACCTAGGCTATCTATTTCTAACTTTGGTATCAAGCACCTATGCTTTTATTGGCGCAAAAGGATTGTCTCATATTTATCCAGATTTTATGCCAGATACGCAGTTGATGATTAGCTATGTGGTTAACATTATACTCTTTGTCATCTACTTTGGGGTTACTGTTTTCTTCCATTTGCGTAAGCCAAAAGAAAAGCCAAGTATGGCAGTGAATGCAACAGATATTTAATAAAATAGGCTCGCCTCTTTATGAAGCGTAGCCTTTTTCATTTTATGAAATAGCAATATAACGTCTGGCGCCAGAATAACTCACATAACTAATCCATTGTCGTCCTTCAGCTGTAAGTATCCGATCATAGTGAATGGTTGATCCAGTACCATAGTAAGTGATTTCAGGACTAGATATACTTGGACTATTTCTAATGCTGACTCGATTTTGAGTTGTGTAAGTGCCAGATGACGGTAAGCTTACAGTTGTTGACTGATCAGAAGTAATTGCAATGGCTTGTACGGGAATGTAGCGTCTAGTACCAGAATAACTTACATAACTAATCCAGCGGTAACCATCGTTTTCAATGATTTTATCGTATTGAACACTTTCACCTGCATAGTAGTAGTCAATGGTGTTGCTGGATTGACTAGCTTGTGATTTGATAGGCATTTGGCTGGTGAAATGGTAGGTACCACTTGGAGCTAATACAGGTAGAGTATTGGGTGTTGAGTTTTCTAAATCTTTGAAGTGAATGTAGCCACTAACAGCATATTTGGAAATCGTTCGTTTTCCATAGGTATAGCGCACACCATAGTTGTATTCTTCAATTTCAACACTATCTCCATTCACAGCAGATACCCAAGCGACATGCATAGGAGATGTCCACCATGCGATAGCTCCTACTGCGGGAGTCATATCAACACGGTAGCCCTCTTGTCTGGCTCGGCTACCCCATACGTCTGCATTTCCATAAGCTGAAGGAAGTGTAAAGCCATTAACACTACTTAAA
This sequence comes from Streptococcus suis, assembly GCA_029593505.1. Taxonomy (GTDB): domain Bacteria; phylum Bacillota; class Bacilli; order Lactobacillales; family Streptococcaceae; genus Streptococcus; species Streptococcus suis_AG. The sequence continues at coordinate 35,492 of JAKTNI010000006.1, read as the reverse complement.
CGAAAAGCTGCAAAAGAGGTACATTCTCGTGTGTATAAGCGCCATGGATCGATAGCATCTATTGCTGTATAAGGATAATCATCTCCCCGTGCGCTAGCGGTAACAGTTGGAGCTGTGGCGATAGTGAATGTAGTCAAGCAAATGCCAGCTAGTAGTATGGCAGATTTGACGAATTTTTTTGAAGGGATATATTGGATATAACGATACATTTGTTCTCCTTTTGAAAAAATCTGAGTAGAGTTTTATTTCTTCTCAGTGATTTATTCGTAAAAAGAACTTGATTTTTATAAATGAAAAATCTCTTGGCTACAAATAGCCAAGAGATGATGATTACATCTTTTCAGGAGCTTCTACACCGAGTAATCGGAGAGCTTCTTTAAGGACAATGCCGGTTGCATAAGCAAGTGCTAGACGACTATCACGTTCGGAGCTTTCATCTAAGATACGTGTGTGTGCGTAATATTTGTTGAAGGCTTGAGCTAAGTTGATGGCATATTTCGCAATTAGAGATGGGTCAAACTTGTCGCCAGCACGCTCCACAACACGTGAGAAGTTTTGGATGTGCTTGATGATATCCCAGCTTTCTGCATCAGCTAGTGTGTAGTTGTTGTCTTTATTTGGTGCAAAGTTGGCTTTTCGCAAGATGGATTGAATACGAGCGTATGCGTATTGTACATATGGCCCTGTTTCTCCTTCAAAAGAAACCATAGCTTCCAAATTGAAATCATAACCATTGTCGCGGTCTGTTTTAAGATCGTAAAACTTGACAGCACCGACACCGACTGCATGAGCAACTTCTTCCTTATTTTCAAGGTGAGGATTTTTGGCTTCAATTTGTGACAAGGCACGAGAGATTGCTTCATCAAGAGTTGGCTCAAGCAGGATGATATTTCCCTTACGAGTAGAAAGTTTTTTCTTATCTTTGGTAACAAGACCGAAGGTGATGTGTGTCATCTGATTACTCCAGTCAAAATCCATTTCTTTCAAAACTGCTTTGAGTTGCTTGAAGTGATTGATTTGCTCTTGACCAACGACGTAAATACTTTTCACGAAGTCATATGTACGTTTACGGTACATCGCTGTTGCAATATCGCGAGTGATATATAAGGTTGCACCATCTGTTTTCATAATCAAAGCAGGAGGTAGGTCATAGTTTTCAAGGTCTACGATTTTAGCACCTTTAGACTCTTTTAGGAGACCTTTTTCTTCTAAGATTTGAATACCTTCCTCCATTTTGTCGTTGTAGAAAGCTTCGCCATTGAAACTATCAAATTTTACGCCAAGTTTGGTATAGATACGGTTAAATTCGACCAAACTTTCATCACGGAACCACTGCCATAGTGCTTGTGCTTCTGGATCACCATCTTCCAATTTTTTGAACCATTGGCGTGCTTCGTCGTCTAATTCAGGCTTTTCTTCTGCTTCAGTATTGATACGAACATAAAGTTTGAGGAGTTCTGAGATTGGGTCAGCTTCGACAGCTGACTTGTCCCCCCAGAGTTTGTAGGCAACAATCAACATACCAAACTGTTTCCCCCAGTCGCCCAAGTGATTGATGCGGATAGGTTTGTAGCCGAGTTTTTCATGAATATTGGCAAGAGCGTCACCAATAACGGTTGAACGTAAATGTCCAACTGAGAATGGTTTGGCGATGTTTGGACTAGACATATCAATGGTTACATTGTGTCCTTGACCGATATTTAGTTTTCCGTATTGATCTTTTTCAGTGATAACATCTGTTAAGACTTGGTGAGAGATAGCAACCTTATCTAAGAAGAAGTTGATATAAGGACCAGTTGCAACGACTTTCTCAAAGCCAGTAGCATCTAGTTTTTCGACGATATCTGCTGCTATAATCTGAGGAGCCTTGCGTTCTACCTTGGCGAGTGAGAAAGTAGGGAAGGCGATATCTCCCATTTCAGATGATTTTGGTTGTTCTAATAATGAGTAGATTGTTTCGATTTCTAATTGTGGCAGTAGGGGAGCCAATTTTTCTGCAATCAGTTGTTTGTGATTCATGTAGCATTTCCTCCAAAGTGATTCATTCTATTTTATCATATTTAGAAGCTAATAGCGGTGAAAAGTGTTATAATATTTTTTATAAATATACATTTTGAGGTAGGACGATGAATAAAGCAGAACGGCATGAACTGATAAAGTCACTGATTCAAAAGGAGAAGATAGGAAGACAAACAGATATTCAGAAAGGCTTAGCTGCTCATGGAGTTGAGGTAACTCAGACGACGTTATCACGCGATTTGCGAGAGTTAGGCGTAATCAAGGTTTACGAAAACGGGCGGTCTTTTTATGCTTTAACCATTGCAGAAAAAGTAAACTTTATTCAATTATTGGCTCAATATGCCTATAAAGTGGATCGAGCTAGTTTTATTTTGGTTCTTCATTCGGAATTGGGGGAAGCAGCTCTAATGGCTAATATCATTGATGCAGAAAAACCGGAAACTATTTTAGGGACGCTAGCAGGAGCCAATACCTTGTTGGTAATTTGTCGAGATGAAGTAGCTGCACAACAGGTTGAGGCAGAAATAAATTATTATTTAGATTGAGAGAAAGTATGGCAATAGAAAAAATTTCCCCAGGTATGCAACAGTATTTAGATATTAAAGCGCAGTATCCAGATGCTTTTTTGCTTTTCCGTATGGGAGACTTTTACGAACTGTTCTACGAAGATGCAGTGGAGGCGGCTCAGATTTTAGAGTTGTCTCTAACTAGTCGTAATAAAAATGCAGAGAATCCTATTCCTATGGCTGGTGTTCCCTATCATGCGGCGCAACAGTACATTGAGACGTTGGTAGAACTAGGACATAAGGTGGCGATTGCTGAGCAGATGGAGGATCCTAAGCAGGCAGTTGGCGTTGTCAAGCGTGAAGTGGTACAGGTGATTACGCCGGGTACGGTAACGGATTCTTCTAAGATGGGAGCAGATAGTAATTTTTTGGTAGCTATTGACCGTATGGGTACCTATTTTGCTTTGTCTTATATGGATGTGGCAACTGGTCAGTTTTTTGTCACGACTTTAGATGATTTTGCTAGTCTGTGCGGGGAAGTACGTAATTTACGCGCGCGTGAATTGGTCGTTGGCTACTCTCTTTCTGAGGATGAGGAACAGATTTTTTCTAATCAGATGAATCTACTGTTATCTTTTGAAGAAGAAATGGTAGAGGACAGTCCTTTAATTGATCAGTCTTTGACAGATTTGGAACAAGCTGCGACAGCTAAATTACTTAGCTATCTTCACCGTACTCAAATGCGTGACTTGGCTCATTTGCAAAGGGTTGTGCACTATGAGATTAAGGATTACTTGCAAATGGATTATGCCACCAAGTCCAGTCTTGATTTGCTAGAAAATAGTCGTACCGGAAAAAAACATGGTAGTCTTTATTGGCTAATGGATGAAACCAAAACAGCCATGGGAATGCGCCTCTTACGAACTTGGATAGATCGTCCGTTGGTTGATAAGGAGCGGATTAGACGCCGTCAAGAAGTTGTTCAAGTCTTTTTGGATTACTTCTTTGAACGAAGTGATTTGATTGAGGCCTTGAAAGGTGTCTATGATATTGAACGGTTGGCAAGTCGTGTATCTTTTGGAAAAACATTACCTAAAGATTTGCTACAGCTTTCACAGACACTGGGCAATATTCCTGCTATTAAGACAATTTTACAACAGATAGATGAACCTGCATTGGCTAGTTTGATTAACGGTTTGGATCCTATTCCAGAACTTCACGCACTAATTAGTGCTGCTATTGACCCAGAAGCGCAGGGAACTATAACAGATGGTAATATCATTAAGACCGGATTTGATGAGACTTTGGATCAATATCGTCTGGTTATGCGTGAAGGAACTGGCTGGATTGCAGAGATTGAGGCGAAAGAACGAGTAGCATCTGGTATTACTAATTTAAAAATAGATTATAATAAAAAAGATGGGTATTATTTCCATGTAACAAATTCTAACCTTGCTAATGTTCCTGCTCATTTCTTTCGAAAAGCAACATTGAAAAATTCCGAGCGGTATGGGACGGAGGAATTGGCTAAAATTGAAGGACAGATGTTAGAAGCGCGCGATAAATCTGCTAATTTAGAGTATGATATTTTTATGCGTATTCGTCAGGAAGTTGAAAAATACATTGGTCGTTTGCAGCGTTTGGCGCGAGTGATTGCAAGCATTGATGTATTACAGTCTTTTGCAGTCGTTGCTGAGCAGCAACATCTGGTTTGTCCAAACTTTACAGATAGTCGCGAAGCAATCATTGAGAAAGGACGTCATGCGGTTGTTGAGAAGGTGATGGGGAAGCAGACCTATATTCCAAATTCTATCTGTTTAGATACAGAGACACATATGCAGTTGATTACAGGACCCAATATGAGTGGTAAATCAACCTATATGAGACAGTTGGGAATTATTGTGATTATGGCACAAATGGGTTCATACGTTCCAGCAGATCAGGCTAGTTTGCCAATTTTTGATGCTATTTTCACTCGTATTGGTGCGGCAGACGATTTAGTGAGTGGGCAATCTACCTTTATGGTGGAGATGATGGAGGCGAATAAAGCAGTTCGTCTTGCAACATCTCAATCGCTCATTTTGTTTGACGAGTTAGGACGTGGAACAGCGACTTACGATGGCATGGCTTTGGCACAGTCTATCATTGAGTATATTCACGAGCATATTGGAGCTAAGACTTTGTTTGCAACTCACTATCATGAATTAACGGATCTGAGCCAGACCTTGTCTCATTTGGAAAATGTCCATGTATCAACGTTAGAGCATGAGGGTCACGTTACTTTCTTACATAAGATTGCTGCTGGTCCAGCTGATAAGTCTTACGGTATTCATGTCGCAAAAATTGCAGGGATGCCAGAGGAACTTTTACAGCGAGCAGATAGTATCTTAAAAGAACTAGAAAGTCATGCTCGCTCAATTGATTCTAATCGTGGGTCTAGCATGAATGAGCCAGAGGTAGAGCAACTGGAATTAGTAGCAGAAGTCCCATACCACCCAGTCCTTGATCAACTAGCCAACTTGGACATCTATAACATGACCCCGCTAGAAGTTATGATGGCTGTCGCGGAGTTGAAGAAGGGATTATAATATGTACCTAGTCAGAACAGATGTTCTGGCTTTTTTTACTAAATTACTTTATACTAATTTTATGTAAAAATATGCGATAGCTGTAATTAAAAAATATTAAAAATTATAAAAAATCATTGACACATATAAAAAACACGTCAATATGAAAGCGGATATAATAATTATTTATATTTATCATATTTTTTTCTCATTTCCTCATAATGGTGTCACTATCATGGCTATTACTGAAAGAAAAATTTTAAAATATGTCGCTACTATCTGAGGTTATCTACTTGAATGTCTGCTAAAAATTCATGTCTTACTTTCTCCATCTTTCAAGCATTTCAATAAATCACGTAACTTTTCTGGTACAGGCAAACCGATTCGCACTGCATTTTCCAAAATAGACAAACCTTCATTGCTGAGATAGAAGAAAATAACTGTGGTACGGATGGCCCCACCATGCTTTAATATATGCATATCTATGGAATGTGCGACTGCAACTAAAACCAAAAGAACAATCTTTTTAAATATTCCTTTTAAACCAATTTTACTGGAAAGTTGGTTTTCTATCACTGCTGCAATTAATCCTGTCACATAGTCTGCAACAATAAATAGTAAAAGAGCATATAAAATACCTTCTACATCACCAAAAAGTGAACCAATCAAACCGCCAATTAAAGGAGGAGCAAATGTCAATAAAAAAAATAAGTCAAGCTACCATAATAGCTATTATTTCATGTTTCGTTAATTTGATTTCTCTACAGTTATTATCAACTCATACGCATCTGGAATTTATAGACGTTTTGATTATCATGAACTACATCGTTCAATCTTTCTTTTCTCCTGTAGCTATCTTCCTCTTTTCTAAATATCATAGAGTTAATAAAACGACACGCTATCAGCTTATTTTTACTCAATTCATTATACTAATCATCTCGTACCTTATCCTCCAATTAAGTTTTGAATATCTAGTAGCCTTGCTTTTTGCCCTAAATTATACTCTTATCTATAGAAATGCTTGCTATTTAAAACAATCTTTTCAAGGATTACCTCAGCTTAGATTGATGTTACTAGTAATCTCTTTTAGTAATTTACTTCTAACCAGCTGGCTACAAACAATACTTCCTGAAACTTTTTTGCTTCCCTTTCTATTCTTCTACACCGTCAATACCATTATTACAGTTGGGATTTCATATTTAAAAAACAACATATAAAATAAGGGATGCGTAAAGATTTTAAATATCACTAAGTTTAAAAGAAAAAATCGCATGAAATAAACCTTTTCATACGAAATACTTCATGCGATTTTGCTAGTAAGGGGTTATTACTCAACAAACTTCTTTATGTTTAGTGTAACAAATTACACCATTAACCCTCATTTCAAGTCAAGAAAATAAACAGCGTTTTCTTCGAATAATCTTCTTTCTCAACTATGGGAAGTTATTATTTAGAGCATTTTAATCAGCCGACAGTTATGTTGATTTGTGTTAGTATTTGGGATTTGATTGGTATTCTCTTTCAAACTGCGGATCATATTTTTCAACAGGATTGGAGTTTATTGAAAATGTCCGTCACTCACTTCTTTATAATCAGTTTTTGCTATACTCCGCTTGCGATTTTAGCAGGTTGGTTTCGCGTGAAACTAAGTAGTCTTCTTTTTTTCTGGGTCCTTTTTATGATGATTTATGCTCTGATTTTTGTAATCAATTATCGAAAAATGGAAGGTAGTATCCAAGATATTAATAGTCGTTTGTAAGAGGTATTCTATCTGTGGTATAATGATATATCTTAGATTGGAGTGCTTATGAAACTTTTTTTGACCGTGTTGTATAGTATTGGTCTGGTATGGAATTTGCTTTTTATCAGTTATAATGCCAATCGTCTTCCTTTGCTTCAGTTGTTATGGCCTGCTATTCTTATGGTAGCCTGTGGTGTGAATCTTTATCTCTTATGGAGTAAAAAGCAAGAGTCTGAGTAAACTCTTGCTTTTTTGATTTACAATAGAAACTAGATATTGTACTTTATGATTGTTTTTTACATTTTATATACAATATATTGATTTTTTGTTTGTGAAATGATACACTATGATAAGTGAATGTGTTGGAGGTTGATGTGATGAGTGTGCGAGTAAGTGATTTGTCAAAGGCAAGATTAGTCGTGCTCAAGAGAGATGGACGGACAGTAGCTTTTGATCAAGAAAAAATCCTGTCAGCTTTACAGCGAGCCAATCAGGAATTGAAACATCCCATTTCGAATACAGCTTTACAGCTTGTTTTGGAAGCAACTTTGTCTGAGATTTATCGTCGCTTTGATAAGGATATTCAGATTTATGAGGTTCAGACAATCGTAGAGCAGGCATTGCTTCATGCTCATTTCTATGATTTAGCAGAGTGCTATATACAGTATCGCGTTCAGCGTGATTTCAAACGTCATCAAGCTATGGATATTAACCTTGAGATTGATAGACTGCTTAGTAAGGACCAATCGGTTGTCAATGAAAATGCCAATAAGGATGCTGATGTTTTTAACACTCAGCGTGATTTGACAGCTGGAATAGTTGGAAAGTCTATTGGTTTGAAACTCTTACCAACTCATGTTGCGAATGCTCATCAAAAGGGGGATATTCATTACCATGATTTAGACTATAGTCCCTATACTCCTATGACAAATTGTTGCTTGATTGATTTCAAGGGGATGTTGGCTCAAGGATTTAAGATTGGCAATGCAGATGTGGAAAGTCCTAAGTCTATTCAGACAGCAACAGCGCAGATGTCTCAAATTATTGCCAATGTAGCTTCTAGTCAGTATGGAGGGTGTTCAGCCGATCGGATTGATGAAGTGCTAGCACCGTATGCAGAACTGAACTATCAAAAGCACTTACAAGATGCAGCAGAATGGGTCTTACCAGAAAAGCGCGAGGAATATGCGCGTGCTAAAACCAAAAAAGATATTTATGACGCGATGCAGTCTTTGGAATACGAGATCAATACGCTGTTTACCTCTAATGGACAAACTCCATTTACCTCTTTAGGATTTGGCTTGGGAACTTCTTGGCTAGAGCGGGAAATTCAAAAAGCCATTCTAACGATTCGCATCAAGGGGTTAGGGCGTGAAGGACGTACAGCGATTTTTCCTAAGTTAATTTTTACGCTGAAAAGAGGATTGAATTTGGAGCCAAATTCGCCGAACTATGATATAAAACAGTTGGCGATTGAATGTGCTACCAAGCGAATGTATCCAGATATGTTGTCCTACGATAAAGTTGTGGAGTTGACGGGGTCGTTTAAGGTGCCTATGGGGTGCCGTTCCTTCTTACAAGGTTGGAAAAATGAGAAGGGAGAAGACGTCACCGCTGGGAGAATGAACTTGGGAGTTGTGACCGTCAATCTGCCACGAATAGCTATGGAATCAGCTGGCAATGTGGATAAGTTTTGGGAGATTTTTTCGGGACGAATGGCAATAGCAAAGGATGCTCTAGTTTATCGAGTGGAGCGGGTTAAGGAAGCGATTCCTGCCAATGCTCCTATTCTTTATCAATACGGTGCGTTTGGAGAGCGTTTAGCAAAAGATGGAAATATAGATGACTTGTTTAAAAACCGTCGTGCAACGATTTCCTTAGGGTATATTGGTTTGTATGAAGTAGCTACAGTTTTCTACGGTGGATCGTGGGAGACGAATCCAGAGGCAAAAGATTTTACAGTTCGTATCATTAAAGAAATGAAACAACTGACAGAGACTTGGTCTGAGGAATATGGTTATCATTTTTCTGTTTACTCTACCCCATCAGAGAGCTTGACGGATCGTTTTTGTCGTATGGATACGGAAAAGTTTGGGATCGTTGAAAACATCACGGATAAGGCTTATTATACCAACAGTTTCCACTACGATGTGCGCAAGCATCCTACCCCTTTTGAAAAATTGGAGTTTGAAAAGATTTATCCAGAAGTTGGCGCTAGTGGAGGTTTTATCCATTATTGCGAATATCCTGTCCTTCAGCAGAATCCTAAGGCTTTGGAAGCTGTTTGGGATTATGCTTATGATAGAGTAGGTTATCTAGGTACAAATACTCCGATAGACAAGTGTTACCAGTGTCAATTTGAAGGCGACTTTGAACCGACAGAACGAGGATTTAAATGCCCAAGTTGTGGCAATTCTGATCCGAGGACAGTTGATGTTGTCAAACGTACCTGTGGTTATTTAGGCAATCCGCAAGCACGTCCAATGGTCCACGGACGACACAAGGAAATTTCAGCCAGAGTCAAACACATGAATGGCTCGAGTTTGTAGTTTTGTAGATGATAAAAGAAAGTGAGTGAAATATGGGAAAATATCAATTGGATGATAAAGGAAAAGCTTTAGTGGAGCGTTATCATGAGAAGAATTCTAAGAGCGGAATGAACAAGAAAGATAAGGTAGCTAGTCTCCGAGAACAGTTTTTGAAAAAAACTGGAAAAAAGTCTTAGAACTCCGCCGTCCCGCTCTTACTGATAGAGAAACCATCCTTGATATGATGGTGGAGTTTGAGCAGAGAAAAAGTGCTGTGGATGGAGGAACTTACACGGTAGGTGAAGATTTTGAGGGCTGGTTGGAGAGAATGAAGCTAGCTGAACTGGGTCTTGAATTGCCAGAAGGCTTTGTTCCGTATATCCAATATGTTTCTTTTGATGAGAGTGGGCAAGCTGTAGGTTTTCTGAATATTCGGTTACGGCTGAATGACTTTCTGTTCAATAGGGGCGGGCATATCGGTTATTCTATTCGTCCTAGTCAGCGAGGGAAAGGCTATGCTAAGGAGCAACTGCGACAGGGATTGCAAGAGGCTGCTGTTAAAAACATTTCCAAAGTTTTAGTAACTTGTTCGGTAGAAAACGAAGCTAGTCGTCGGACGATATTGTCCTGTGGCGGTCAGTTAGAGGATGTTCGTGAGGGAGTAGAACGTTATTGGATAGAGGTGGCATGTGAATCATCCTAAACCACAAGAATGGAAGAGTGAGGCGCTGAGTCAAGGGTATATCATTGACTACAAAGCATGTAATTTTGTAGATGGTGAGGGTGTGCGGTGTTCTCTTTATGTCAGTGGCTGTCTTTTTCACTGTGAGGGCTGCTATAATGTGGCTAGCTGGTCTTTCAGAGCGGGCATTCCTTATACTCAAGAGTTGGAAGAACGTATCATGGTCGATCTCGCTCAACCTTATGTACAAGGATTGACCCTCTTGGGTGGTGAGCCATTTTTAAATACTGGAACGGTATTGCCTTTAGTGAAGCGAATCCGAAATGAATTACCAGATAAAGACATTTGGTCTTGGACGGGGTATACATGGGAGGAGTTGATGCAGGAGACTGCGGATAAACTAGAGTTATTATCTCATATAGATATTTTGGTAGATGGACGCTATGATCGAACAAAACGAAATCTTATGTTACAGTTTCGTGGCTCTTCTAATCAACGCATTATTGATGTTCAAGCTTCTTTGGAAGCAGGTCAAGTCATCTTATGGGATAAACTGCAAGTATAGATAGGTGCTCTTATGAGTACCTATTTTTATCTGTACGATTTGTTTTGCGTTTATTTTGGAAGATTTTGAATCTGTTTTTAGTAAACGATTTTCAGCGATTTTTATACGTCTTATTTATTTAGGGCTGTTCTTTCTAGCACCATTATATTTTATAGCGAAAGATAGGAAGAAAACGAGCAAGTAAAAATATGAGAACAAGTGTGAATGAGAACGTAAAGAAAATGAGTTTATGGAATAAAATATCTAAAAAGTTCTACTATTGATGAAAGATTATTCAACCTTTCAGAGTTTTTTTGTTTTAAAGCTATTGACTTGACTTAATTTTTCTGCTATGATGAAAAAATATTTATTTGGAGGCGAATTGGTGAATAAAATTACATCTGTTTGGAAAAAAATGAGTTTGATTAGAAAAATAGGCATTGGTGTTGTTTTGGGAGTGGTATTAGGTCTAATTTTCCCTCAGATGACCATTATTGCTTTATTGGGTAGTTTATTTGTAGGAGCTCTGAAAGCCATTGCACCGCTTTTGGTGTTGACACTGGTTGCACATGCTCTTTCGCAAGCACCTACTGGTCAAAAATCGAACATGAAGACTGTCATTTACTTATACTTAGTAGGAACTTTTGCAGCAGCGTTTATTGCGGTAGGAGTTAGCTATTTGTTTCCTATCAAATTAATTCTTTCTACTGCAGCGGCGACAGAGATTACTCCACCTCAAGGTATTGCTGAAGTATTCAAGGGTCTCTTATTGAGGATTGTTGATAATCCAATTAATGCTCTTGCAACGGCTAACTATATTGGAGTTTTGACATGGGCGTCAGTTTTTGGATTGGCATTTCGTCATACAAGCGAGACAACAAAGGAGTTATTGCAATCAGCAGCAGAAGTTACTTCCAAAGTTGTAGCTTGGATTATCGGTCTGGCGCCGTTTGGAATTATGGGCTTGGTCTTTGATACAATTGCGAGCAATGGCCTGACCGCTTTAAAAGACTACGGTGTATTGCTCTTGGTTTTGATTGGAAGTATGGTCTTTGTAGCTGTAGTTGTCAATCCTTTTATTGCCTTTCTTATGATGAGAAAAAATCCTTATCCTCTAGTTTTTGAATGTCTTCGTGTCAGTGGTGTTACAGCATTTTTTACGAGAAGTTCAGCTGCCAATATTCCTGTTAACATGCAGCTTTGTAAACGATTAGGAGTAGATCCTGATACTTATTCGGTATCCATACCATTAGGTGCAACAATTAATATGGCTGGAGCAGCCATTACGATTAACATTTTGACGATGGCAGCGGTTCATACGCTTGGCATTAGTGTAGATTTCAGTTCAGCTCTTCTTCTATCTATTGTTGCTTCCCTATCAGCAGCAGGAGCATCTGGAGTAGCTGGTGGTTCTTTGCTTTTGATTCCAGTTGCGTGTAGTCTTTTTGGTATTTCAAATGATTTGGCTATGCAAGTTGTCGGTGTTGGTTTTATAGTTGGAGTAGTTCAAGATTCTTGTGAAACTGCTCTGAATTCATCAACAGATGTCTTATTTACAGTGGTGGCAGAACGTTCTGTTTGGAAGAAACAGTAGAAAGAAAAGAAGTTGGAATTTCAACTTCTTTTCTTCTTTTTTAAGTTGATTTAAAAAAAGCGATTTTGACCAAATTTATTCCAAAAATGCGAAAAAGCCTTGTAAAACAAGACTTTTCCTCATATCAACGAATCCTCCCTGTAGGGATCGAACCTACGACCCACGGATTAAGAGTCCGCTGCTCTACCAGCTGAGCTAAGGAAGGTCAAATAATAAAAAAAGCTGTATTGGTACCGGTTATCCAAAAATTGTATTGATCCCGCTCAAAACAAGCAAGTGGGTAACGTGTTCCTAACTTAGTCGCTTCCGTGTGAGACGGCCTGCATACTGTTAGGAGATCTTTGTTTCCCTAATCATACAAAAATAGTCGGTCAACACATAGGTATGGATTCGTATACCACAGCAGTTCTTATTTATGATTTAATCTTACCATATTTTTTAGAAAAATCAAGAGGAAAAACAAAAAATGTAAACGGTATCACATTTTTTTGTTTTTCTTTTTTAGTTCTTTGATTTTTTCTAAAGTCATTCCTAAGGCGCGTTCGTATTTTCCTGTATCATTGGGGATGAAATAGTCTGCATCTTGTAATTTATCTGGTAAGTATTGCTGATGAACCCATTTTTCAGGGTAATTGTGGGGATAGAGGTATCCTTGAGCATTTCCTAACTCTTTGCTACCATTATAGTGTCCATCTCGTAAGTGATTTGGGATGGGAAGGTGTCCGTTTTTTTTCAAATCTGCTAGTGCTGTATCCATTGCAACATAGGCAGAGTTTGATTTGGGTGAGAGTGCAAGGTTGACGACGATATTTGCGATCAATATTCTAGCTTCTGGAAATCCTATTTTTTGCGCTGCTTCAAGTGTTGTAACTGTATAGGTATGTGCATCTGGATTGGCAAGACCGACATCTTCGTATGCAATAATGGTTAAGCGTCTAGCTAAGCTGGGTAGATCTCCTGCTTCAATCAAGCGTGCTGCATAGTGGAGACTGGCATTGACATCACTTCCACGAATTGATTTTTGTAGTGCCGACAGTGTATCATAGTGGGCATCGCCATCTCTGTCCATTGTAATATAGGATTTTTGCAAGCTATTTTGAACAGTCTCTAGATCAATGTGACGTACTCCCTCTATTGCTTGAGTGGATAAAACAGCCAACTCAAGTGAATTATAGGCAGCTCGCAAGTCTCCATTGGTAGATGTTGCAAGAAAATGCAATGCCTCAGGTTCAATGGTAACAGGAAAGTCAAATCCTCGTTCTTTATCTTCAATGGCTGTTTGCAGTGCTTGTTGAATATCGAGGATTTCGAGGGGTTCTAATTGAAAAATTTGTACTCGACTACGGATAGCTGGTGAGATAGAAAAGAATGGATTTTCGGTGGTTGCTCCAATAAGAATAAGAGTTCCATTTTCTAGCAGAGGGAGTAAAAAATCCTGTTTGGTCTTATTCAGACGGTGAATTTCATCTAAAAGTAGCACGAGACCACCGGAAAATTTAGCTTCTTCAGCAATTTCTTGTAATCGTTTTTGATTATCAGTCGTAGCATTAAAGGTCCGAAAGGCATACTTAGTCGTACCTGCGATGGCTGAAGCGATAGAGGTTTTTCCAATTCCAGGGGGTCCATAGAGGATCATGGATGAGAGCATATTGGCTTCTATCATGCGACGGATAATTTTTCCATCACCGACAAGGTGTTGTTGACCAATGACTTGATCAATACTACTAGGTCGCATGCGAATAGCAAGATTAGCAGGCATAAGCTTCCTTTCTAATCCCAATGAATGGTGATGGAGAGATTGATTTGTTTTGCGAAACGAAGTAGAAGTCGCTGACGGTCTTTAGTTGATAATGTTGTTAGTAAGTGGAGCCCCTCTTCTAATTGGACGGACATGGCTACTGATTTTCTGTCAAATTTTGCTTTCGTTCCTAGCGGGTTTCCACTACTTGGTTTTCCTAGATAAACTTGTTTATGGACGCGTTGTCTCAGTTCGGAGTCAGATAGTAGGTATTTGAAAAAATTAATGTAGCTATTCCGTGCACTTTTACCGTGTATTTTGTAGCCGTTAGTCAGTTGTATATAGTAGTCTATGTTAACAGGTTCATTATCCAAGTCGGATTGCACCTCTGAGTTTTCAAACAAGTTTATATTGGCCACTTCTTGTAGAATATTTTGAGCGATATTCCAAACCTTATCAGCGTGAATCTTGCTTGTTTTATCTATCCAAGAGGAATTCCCTTTGGTATTGTTGGTTACCTTGAAGCTAGTCTGACGAAATTCTTGAATGAGGAATGCCTCTAGGTAGTCTAGTTGTGATTTATCCAGGTGACCATCCTCTCTACCGAAGAAGATAAGGCTATGCCACCAGTCCATATTTAGGTGATCAAAGAGGCGTCTGGCAAGTTGAGTAGCCTGCCCTATGTAGCGTTTTTCTTCACCCATAAGGATGTAAATGCCCGCTTTTTGAGCTTCTTCCAGTTGTTTTAGAGAGTTCAAATCATTTCTTTCAGCGATGGCAACAAATGCTGGTTCTTCTGTATAAATCGTGAGATTATCTCGATTGTTGTCTGATACAACGATAATATGCTTAACCATATCTACTCCCTTTTGTATTAATTCGTGTTATAATTATTATACTACATTTTTAGAAATATCGGAGAAGAGCAGTGGCAAAACATGGCTTTTTAGATGTGCTTGAGGCGGCACTGGACAAACATTTTATCTATGATTACGAGCTCAACTGGGACAAGAAAAATCACGCAGTTGAGCTGGCTTTCATATTGGAAGCACAAAATGCGGCTGGGATTGAAACGGTGGACGACGAGGGAAATGCTTCGGCGGAGGATATTTTTTTGGAGGAGTATGTTCTTTTTTATAATCAAGACAA
This sequence comes from Streptococcus suis, assembly GCA_029593505.1. GTDB lineage: Bacteria > Bacillota > Bacilli > Lactobacillales > Streptococcaceae > Streptococcus > Streptococcus suis_AG. The sequence goes on along the minus strand of JAKTNI010000006.1, from coordinate 20,424 downwards.
GTCCCACTTTGATGAGGAAGATTATCTAGTCACTCTACCATTTGATGCTAAGAAAGGCTTTTCAGCAGAGTTTCTCAACTATTTTGCAGTATTTTTGAAGGACACCGCTGACCAAGGTTTAGATGACCTCATGGACTTTTTGGCAGACCCAGAAGCACAAGAATTTGCGATTGTATGGAATTCGGAAGCTTTTGAAAAAGGCAGATCAGACTTAGTGGAAGGGGAATTTTACCCATATCCGAGGTATTGAGATGGTTCATGAAATGTTATTGACTCCAAAACCTTTTGAAATGATGAAATCTGGTCAGAAGACCATTGAGCTACGACTTTATGACGAGAAGCGCAGGCATATACGAATTGGAGATAGCATCCGTTTTTATTGTACAGAAAATCAGGCGCAAACGATGGAGGCGCAAGTACTAGATCTTCATATATTTAATAATTTTACTCAGTTATACAAAGAACTGGATTTGTTGTCTTGTGGCTATACGAAAAGGAATGTCAGAGAGGCGAAACCAGAAGACATGGAAGTTTACTATTCACGAGAACAATTAGAATAGTATGGTGCAGTTGGTATAGAATTGAGGGGAGTAGATTCTATTTGATACTCTGTTTTCTCTCTTGCTTGACTGTGAACGAAAAATTTGCTATTCCGAAAATATAAAAGGCGTTGAGTTCCAGCTCAACGCCCAGTAGGACCATTAGACGATGGTCCAGTTCGTTAGATTAAACCGTTAGAACTGTGTCAAGGTTTGCTGACGGTTATTTTTTATCAAAATGACAACGATTATCAAACTCAGCACTTCAACAAGTAGACTTACAAGGAGTGAAAGAATAGTTTAATCCGCAGATCTCCGGTGTTTGAGTTTTGAAACGATATTTTTTAAAACTCAAACTAGTGCGAGCTCTAGACAAATCTTATAGGATTTGTTGTTGCCAGATGAGTAATTTTACTTACAGTTTGGTATGGGCTAGTCTTTCTAGCAGATTTGCTGTCCACTTTCATGGATGTCACCTCCGCTCAGAAACTCGGAACCACCGTCTAAATTTTTATGCATATATTTATCAGCTGTATGATTAGAAAATTTTTGAAAAAGTATTATTAGACTCCTATTGCGCAATATTAACTTGTAAAATAAACTAGAAATCGGTACAATAATACAGTGATTGATGCTTATAGAAGAAAAGGAAAACAAACATGAACTCATGGCAAGAATTAACGATTCACGTGCATCGTGATGCGGAGGAGGCAGTTTCAAATCTGATGATTGAAACGGGTAGTCAGGGGGTGGCTATTAGCGACTCGGCTGACTATGTGGGGCAGGAGGACCGTTTCGGTGAACTTTATCCCGAGGTGGAGCAGTCGGATATGATTGCTATTACAGCCTATTACCCTGATACTTTAGATATTGAAGAAGTAAAAAAAGAGTTGACGAATCGCTTAGCAGATTTGATAGGCTTTGGCTTGGAGATAGGTCAAATTAGTATAGAAAGTCAGGAATTGGCTGAGGAAGACTGGGCAGATAACTGGAAGAAATACTATGAGCCAGCACGTATTACCCATGATTTGACCATTGTGCCGTCTTGGACGGACTATGAAGCGACAGCTGGCGAGAAGATTATTCGTCTGGATCCCGGTATGGCATTTGGTACAGGAACTCACCCAACTACCAAGATGAGCCTTTTTGCTCTTGAGCAGGTTCTTCGTGGTGGTGAAACGGTTATTGATGTGGGTACAGGATCTGGTGTTCTCTCCATTGCCAGTTCCCTCTTAGGTGCGAAAGAGATTTACGCCTATGACTTGGATGAGGTTGCTGTGCGCGTGGCTCAGGAAAATATTGACTTGAATGTACACACGAGTAATATTCATATTTCTACAGGTGATTTATTACGAGGTGTAGAGATAGAGGCTGATGTTATTGTGGCGAATATATTGGCAGATATTCTCATTCACTTGACAGATGATGCTTATCGCTTGGTTAAGGATGAGGGATATCTTATCATGAGTGGTATTATTTCTGAGAAATGGGACATGGTGCGAGAATCGGCAGAGAAAGCGGGATTCTTTTTAGAAACCCATATGATTCAAGGGGAGTGGAATTGTTGTATCTTTAAGAAAACAACGGAGCGTGCAGGAGTTATTGGGGGATAGGATGCAACAGTATTTTATAAATGGTAAAGTTCCGCAAGGCTCTTTTCAGATTACTGACAAAGATACTGTTAAGCACATGTTTTCTGTGATGCGTTTGCAGGCAGATGATCAGATGATTCTAGTATTTGATGACGGTATCAAGCGATTGGCGCGTGTGGTGGACAGCCAAAGCCAGTCTGTTGAAGTCATTGAGGAATTGACAGATGATGTCGAATTACCCGTTTCTGTCACCATTGTAATGGGTTTTCCTAAGGGAGATAAGTTGGAATTTGTTGCTCAAAAGGCAACAGAGATGGGAGTATCGGCCCTTTGGGCGTTTCCAGCTGACTGGTCTGTTGTCAAATGGGATGGAAAAAAATTAGCTAAAAAAGTTGAAAAACTGGAAAAAATTGTTCAAGGAGCAGCTGAACAAAGCAAGCGAAATGTTATACCCTCTATTCAACTCTTTGAAAAAAAATCAGATTTTATAGCTCAATTACCAGCGTTTGATTCCATTATCTTAGCTTATGAGGAGGCAGCTAAAGCAGGCGAAAGATCTAATCTAGTTACGACTTTATCACATCTAAAAGCAGGTCAGTCTATTTTAGTGATTATTGGTCCAGAGGGGGGAGTATCGCCTGATGAAGTAGCTATTTTCGAAAAAGCAGGTGCAGTAAAGACTGGTTTTGGTCCGCGTATTTTACGTACAGAAACAGCTCCGCTCTACGTATTGAGTGCAATCAGTTATGTGACAGAATTAGTAGATTAAAAGCAATTTTTTGAATGATTTTATATCAAGGAAAATAGTTTCATAAAGAATTTAGTGAAAGATCCAAAGTTGAGTGTAGGAATGTTTTTCATCCATAAGGGATGAAATATCCTGATCTCCAATGAACTTTGGTCTTTTTTTTGACTTAAAAAATTTTAATCACTCTGATAGAAAAATTGTATTGGTGAAGATTACTACTTTAATGATATGATAAGTAGCATCAAAAAAATATTGGAGAAGATAAAATGAAAAAATTGGCTATACTAACAAGTTTGATTATTGCGGGATTGAGTTTGGTAGCTTGTAGCTCCTCCTCATCATCAACTCATTCTAATCAGACCTCTCTCTTAACACAGATTAAAGAAGAAGGGGTGATTCAGATTGGCACAGAGGGGACCTATTCTCCGTATTCCTACCATGATGAGAATGGAAAATTAGTTGGTTATGACGTCGAAGTTGCAGAGGCGGTTGCTGATAAGTTGGGAGTTCAAGTTGAATTTATAGAAACAAAATGGGACTCTATGATTGCTGGTTTAGATGCTAAACGATTTGATACAATTGCAAATCAAGTTGGTATAACAGATGAGCGGAAAGAAAAATATGATTTTTCAACACCGTATACGTATATATATGGAGCATTGGTCGTTCAAAAAGATAATGAAGTTATTGCATCATTTGCAGACTTATCTGGTAAAAAGTCTGCAAATAGCTTGACAAGTAATTGGGCGGATTTAGCTCGTGCGAATGGAGCTGAAGTAGTTGGTGTAGACGGCTTTTCACAAGCTGTTGAGCTGCTGAATACTGGTCGTGTAGATGTGACGATTAACGATAACTTAGTCTACTTGGATTATGTGAAACAACATTCAGATGCTCCTATTAAAGTAGCAGCGCTCACAGATGATGTTTCTACGACAGCTTTTCCGGTTGCAAAAGGTAATGAAGATTTTGTGAAAGAAATGGATAAGGCTTTGAAAGAACTGGCAAATGAAGGAAAACTTGCTGAGATTTCGAAAAAGTATTTTGGCGAGGATGTATCTCAATCTAAGTAGGAGAGGGTATGACAGATAGAATATGGCAATTATTGATTGATTCATTTTTGCAAATCCTCCTTCCCGGCCTGTTGGTAACTATTCCATTGACTATTTTAGCTTTTACCTTTGGATTACTAATTGCTGTCGGAACAGCTCTGGTACAGATTGCTAATCTCCAGTTCCTCAAACAAGTCGCAAGATTTTATATTTGGCTGGTACGTGGCACTCCTCTCTTGGTACAATTGTATGTTATTTTTTATGGTTTACCCAGTTTGGGAATTGTACTAGAAGCATTTCCATCTGCTGTCTTAGTATTTTCGGTTAATACAGGAGCTTATGCTGCAGAGACGATTCGTTCATCTATTGAATCGGTACCTAAGGGACAGTTGGAGGCAGGTTACTCGGTTGGTATGAGCTTTAATCAGGTCATGCGACGGATTGTTTTACCACAGGCTTTTCGTGTAGCTTTTCCGCCTCTGTCTAATACCTTAATTGGTTTGGTAAAAGATACCTCTCTTGCGGCTAATATTACGGTTTTAGAGATGTTTATGGTCACGCAACAAATTGCAGCGCGAACATATGAGCCATTTATTCTTTATTGTGAAGTTGCGTTCGTTTATCTGTTGTTTTCAACAGTGCTAACGAAACTTCAGGCATATGGAGAGAAGAAGCTGGCAGCGTATTAGGAGGTTTATATGATTGAAGCAAGAGGAGTAGAGTTGGCATTTGCAGGTCATCCGGTGTTAAAAAAAATTGATGTGAAGGTCATGACAGGAGAGGTAGTTGTCATTCTAGGACCATCTGGATCGGGTAAAACAACATTATTACGATCTCTCAATTTTTTAGAAAAAGCTGATGCGGGACAGTTGATATTTGGTACTGAGCAGTACGATCTATCAAAGATTTCACAAAAGGAAATTGCAGCGATTCGAAAGCGGACAGGTTTTGTCTTTCAAAATTACAATCTCTTTTCTAATAAGACTGCTTTGCAAAATGTAACAGAGGGACTGATTGTAGCACGAAAAATAGCTAAGGAAGAAGCAGAAAAGATTGGTAGAGAGGCTCTTGATAAGGTCGGTCTATCAGATAAATATGATTACTTTCCTAGTCAGTTATCTGGTGGTCAACAACAACGAGTTGGTATTGCACGGGCTATAGCAACGAATCCTGAAGTAATTTATTTTGATGAACCGACCTCGGCTTTGGATCCAGAGTTGATAGGTGAGGTTTTATCTGTTATGATTCAGTTGGCTAAAGAAGGAATGACAATGATAGTTGTGACTCATGAGATGGGGTTTGCGCGTGCAGTAGCTAATCGAGTCATTTTTATGGATAGTGGTCAGATTGTTGAAGAAGGTCGACCAGAAGATATTTTTGAAGATCCAAAAGAAGAGAGAACGAAACAATTCTTGGCTCGTATACAGAAAAGTTCGTAACGTAGCAAAACAGTTTAGACACTAGCAACAGCTGGTGTCTTTTTTGTGTACAGTTGAGCGAGAAAACAATTGTAGTGACTGTCTATCTGATATTAGTCCAATAGTGAACACAAGCCTGTGTTTTATTTGGTCTTTTTGTTTCCGCTTACATGTTTTATAATGAAGCTATAAAAAATCATTTTAAAAAAGGAGAATGAAAAATGGATTTCCTTCAAACCCCATTAAACTGGTTCTCGCAAAATATTTTGCAGAATCCAGCCTTCTTCGTCGGTCTATTGGTGCTGGTAGGCTATGCTCTCTTGAAAAAGAAACCTCATGATATTTTTGCAGGTTTTATCAAAGCGACGGTCGGATACATGATTTTGAACGTTGCAGCAGGTGGTTTGGTAACAACTTTCCGTCCGATTCTAGCAGCTCTCAATTTCAAATTCCAGATAGATGCAGCTGTTATTGATCCTTATTTTGGTCTTGCAGCAGCAAATGGTAAGATTGCTGAAGAATTTCCTGATTTTGTATCTGCCGCAACAACAGCTCTGTTGATTGGATTTGGTGTCAATATCCTCTTGGTTGCTCTTCGTAAAATTACAAAAGTACGGACACTCTTTATCACAGGTCATATCATGGTGCAACAAGCAGCCACTGTTTCATTAATGGTGCTTTTCTTGATACCAGCTCTACGAAATCAATTTGGTACAGCAGCTATCGGTATCATCTGTGGTATTTACTGGGCAGTTAGTTCAAATATGACAGTTGAAGCGACACAACGCTTGACAGGTGGTGGCGGTTTTGCTATCGGTCACCAACAACAATTTGCAATCTGGTTTGTAGATAAAATTGCTCCAAAATTAGGTAAAAAAGAAGAAAACTTGGATAATTTGAAGTTGCCTAGCTTCCTCAACATTTTCCATGATACAGTGGTTGCTTCTGCGACATTGATGCTTGTATTCTTTGGTGTGATTTTGTTTATCTTAGGTCCAGAAATTATGGCAAATCCAGAAATCATTACTTCAGGTACTCCATATAACCCAGCTAAGCAAGCGTTCCTTATGTATGTGATTCAAACAGCGTTTACCTTCTCAGTTTATCTTTTCATTTTGATGCAAGGTGTTCGTATGTTCGTTGCTGAATTGACAAATGCTTTCCAAGGTATCTCAAGCAAATTGCTTCCGGGTTCATTCCCAGCGGTAGACGTAGCAGCTTCTTATGGTTTCGGTTCATCTAACGCGGTGTTATCAGGATTTGCTTTCGGTTTGATTGGTCAGTTGATCACAATTGCTCTCTTGATTGTCTTTAAGAGTCCAATTCTTATCATCACTGGTTTTGTACCTGTATTCTTCGACAATGCTGCAATTGCGGTTTATGCCGATAAACGCGGTGGTTGGAAAGCGGCAGCTCTCTTGTCCTTTGTGTCAGGTGTCCTTCAAGTAGCACTTGGTGCAGTTTGTGTAGGCTTGCTTGAGCTAAGCGGTGGTTACCACGGTAATATTGACTTTGAAATTCCATGGTTACCATTTGGTTATGCTTTCAAATATCTCGGTATTGCTGGTTACGTGTTGGTATGTCTCTTCTTGTTGGCTATCCCACAACTTCAATTTGCAAAAGCAAAAGATAAAGAAGCCTACTATCGTGGTGAAGCACAAGGTGAGTAAGTGTATTATTGCTTGATGAATTACATTTGTTCATTGTTTGGAAAGAAAATGAACAGAATAGTTATATAAATGTAGGAGAAAATAGTATGGTTAAGGTATTAACAGCGTGTGGTAACGGTATGGGTTCGTCTATGGTTATCAAGATGAAAGTGGAAAATGCACTGCGTCAGTTAGGCGTTACAGATTTTCAATCAGCTTCTTGCTCAGTGGGAGAAGCAAAAGGATTGGCTGCTGGTTATGATATTATCGTTGCATCAAATCATTTGATTGCAGAATTAGAAGGACGAACTCAAGGTCATTTGGTTGGTTTAGATAATCTGATGGATGATAATGAAATTAAAACAAAATTGCAAGCGGTACTATAATGAATGTTTAGGGGTAGGGAATTTCCCTCCCCTTTCTTATAGAAAGGAACGGATATGAATCTAAAAAAAGCATTTACAGACAATAATTCCATTCGTTTGGGTTTGACAGCAGAAACTTGGCAAGAAGCAGTTCACTTAGCAGTAGAGCCGTTGATCGAAAGCGGTGCTGCGACAGAAGAATATTATGATGCCATCATTGCTTCCACAGAAGAATATGGTCCTTACTATATTTTGATGCCAGGTATGGCAATGCCACATGCACAGGCAGGGGTTGGAGTATTAAAAGATTCTTTTGCTCTCATTACATTGACGAAACCGGTCACTTTTTCAGATGGAAAAGAGGTTTCTGTTCTTCTTACCTTAGCAGCAACAGATCCTAAAATTCATACTTCTGTAGCCATTCCGCAAATCATTGCCTTATTTGAATTAGAAAATTCAATTGAACGTTTGATTGCATGTCAAACACCAGAAGAAGTACTAGAAATGGTTGAAGAATCTAAAAACAGTCCATATTTAGAAGGCTTAGATTTAGAGAGCTAGTTGCTATTGGAACAAGATCATCAAATTTTACTATTTATGAAAGAAAGGATAGGAGCTTAAACAGAAGCACGGAGTGTTTTCTGTTTGCTCTTGGTATTTTAACAATGACAAAGCATATTCCAAATTTACAAGTTGCATTGGATCACTCAGATTTGCAAGGAGCTATAAAAGCTGCTGTTTCAGTTGGTCACGAAGTTGATGTGATTGAAGCGGGAACGGTTTGTTTACTACAGGTTGGTAGTGAATTGGTCGAAGTTCTTCGTAGCCTTTTTCCTGATAAGGTGATTGTTGCAGATACAAAATGTGCTGATGCAGGTGGAACGGTTGCTAAAAATAATGCCGTTCGTGGTGCAGACTGGATGACATGTATTTGTTCAGCGACGATTCCAACAATGGAAGCTGCCTTAAAAGCAATTAAGGAAGTTCGTGGTGATCGAGGAGAAATTCAAGTAGAGCTCTATGGCGATTGGACTTACGAACAGGCGCAACTTTGGTTAGATGCAGGAATTTCTCAAGCTATTTATCATCAATCTCGTGATGCTCTTCTTGCGGGCGAGACATGGGGAGCAAAAGACTTAAACAAAGTTAAAAAATTAGTGGACATGGGCTTTAGAGTATCTGTTACAGGTGGTTTGGATGTAAATACTCTCAAACTTTTTGAAGGTGTGGATGTATTTACCTTTATTGCAGGTCGTGGTATCACAGAGGCAGCAGATCCTGCAGCAGCAGCACGTGAATTTAAAGACGAAATCCGTCGTATTTGGGGGTAAGACCCATGACACGACCGATTGGAATATATGAAAAAGCAACTCCAAAACACTTTAACTGGAAGGAACGACTAGAGTTTGCCAAAGAATTAGGTTTTGATTTTGTTGAAATGTCCGTTGATGAAAGCGATGCTCGTTTAGCACGTTTGGAATGGAGTAAGGAAGAGCGTTTGGAAGTTGTTCGAGCGATTTATGAAACAGGAGTACGGATTCCGACAATCTGTTTTTCAGGGCATCGTCGATATCCGTTAGGTTCTAATAATCCAGTTCTTGAAGCTAAATCATTGGAAACGATGAAACAGTGTATTGAGTTGGCACAAGACTTGGGGGTACGTGTCATTCAGTTAGCTGGTTATGATGTTTACTATGAAGAAAAGTCTCCTGAAACGAGAGCACGTTTTATTAAGAATCTTCGTACAGCGTGTGACTGGGCCGAACAAGCTCAGGTCATGTTAGCTATCGAAATCATGGATGATCCGTTTATCAATTCGATTGAAAAATATCTTGCTATTGAGAAAGAGATTGATTCACCTTATCTATTCGTTTATCCAGATACAGGAAATGTCTCAGCTTGGCATAATGATATTTACAGTGAATTTTACTTGGGACATCGTTCTATTGCAGCACTTCACCTCAAGGATACGTACGCTGTAACAGAAAACTCTAAGGGTCAATTCCGTGATGTACCATTTGGACAAGGATGTGTGGATTGGGAACATGTGTTTGCTGTTTTGAAAAAAACCAACTATCAAGGCCCTTTCCTAATTGAAATGTGGTCAGAAAATTGTCAAACCGTAGAGGAAACACGAGCGGCTATTAAAGAAGCACAAGATTTCCTTTATCCATTGATTGAGAAAGCGGGGTTGAACTAAATGCCAAAAGATTTACAAGAGATGAGACAACGTGTTTATGAAGCGAATCTTGCTCTACCAGCTCATGGTTTAGTGAAGTTTACATGGGGAAATGTTTCAGAAGTTTGTAGAGAATTGGGGCGTATTGTCATCAAGCCTTCTGGTGTTGATTATGATAAATTAACACCAGAAAACATGGTTGTAACAGATTTGGATGGTAATGTTGTTGAGGGAGAACTCAACCCGTCCTCTGATTTAGCGACACATGTAGCGCTTTATAAGGCTTGGCCGACTGTTCAAGCGGTTGTTCACACTCACTCGACAGAAGCGGTAGGTTGGGCTCAGGCTGGACGTGATATTCCTTTTTATGGCACAACGCACGCAGATTATTTTTATGGTCCAGTGCCGTGTGCCCGTTCTCTAACGGCAGATGAAGTAAATACAGCCTATGAAAAAGAGACAGGTTCTGTGATTATTGAAACTTTTGCAGAGCGAGGAATTGACCCTATGGCAGTGCCGGGTATTGTTGTTCGTAATCATGGACCGTTTACGTGGGGAAAAGATCCAGCACAGGCAGTCTATCATAGTGTTGTACTTGAGGAAGTAGCACGTATGAATCGCTACACAGAGCAAATCAATCCACAAGTGGAGCCAGCACCAAGTTATATTATGGATAAACATTATCTCCGTAAGCATGGTCCAAATGCCTATTATGGACAAAAAGGGGAGGTACATTAAGGATAACATTTTTAGGAGAGAATGAGAGAAACCTATTTTTCTCATTCTTCTTTTTTGATAAGAAGCGCACTGTATCAAGTGTGATATGAAACGGTTAGCTAATGGAAATAGTATTCAATTTTTTAGGAACGAGCTCTATAGGAGTCTAGTTTTGCGATTTAAATTTTTCTTATAGATATGTTAAGATAGTATTAGAAGGGAGGGGAAATGGCTTGTTATTAGACAAGAGTAGTTGTGCTCTATTACGATATTTAATTGGACTAAATGAACCAGAAACGATAATGGCTATTTCTAAGGAATTGCAGCAATCAAGGAGGAAAATTTACTATCATCTAGAGAAAATAAATGATGCCTTGCCTGATAATATTGAGCCGTTGGAAAGTCTCCCCCGTATTGGTATTCGTCTATCAGATGAACAGAGGGAGGCTTGTAGAAAATTATTAGATTCCATTGATTCCTATACGTATGTCTTAAATATGTCTGAGCGAATTCAGTTAATGCTGATTTATATTTCGGTTACCCCAGAGCGCGTGACCATTGAGAAGCTGATGGAATTAACTGAAGTGTCGCGTAATACCGTTTTGAATGATCTAAATGAAATTCGTTCCAAGTTAGCTCAAGAACAGTATAAGATGACTCTCTATGTATCAAAAAGTCAAGGCTATAGATTAGTTTGTCATCCTCTCAACAAGATTCAATATATCCACTCTCTCTTATATACTATTTTTTTAGATGCTAACAAGGGTTTCTTGCAGGTTTTAGAAGAAAAGCTGAACGATTTAATCGGCTGTCAGTTGCTTTTTTCGGGAGAAATGGCTGATTTCTTACAAGGTCAGGTATCTATTCTAGAGCGAAAATTAGGTAAAAAAATCAATCACTATGAAATTGAATTTATGCTCAAGGTGCTTCCGTTTATCCTCCTCAGCTATCGAAATATAGTATTAGATAGGATAGAAGAACGAGCTATTATCAAGGAATTTGAGCAAGTTCGTGAACGAATGGAATACCATGTCGCTCAAGATTTAGGTGTGGCCCTATTAGATACCTTTGATTTGACATTAGACGAGATTGAAATATCTTTAATTGCAGTCTTGTTGTTATCTTATCGTAAAGATAGCGATATTCATGTTTCCAGTCAAGATTTTATCGATTTAAAGCGAGTCGTAGAGCGCTTTATTCACCATTTTGAAATGCATTCATCGTTTGAGTTGGAAAATACAGAGGACTTGGCGAAGCATCTTTTAGCTCATTGCAAAGCTCTCCTTTTCAGAAAAACCTATGGTATCTTATCTAAAAATCCGATGGTTCAGCAAATTCAAGATAAGTATGGAACTCTATTTGCTCTCACTCAAGTATCTGGAAAAATTCTAGAGGAAGAATGGCAAATTAAACTGTCTGATGAAGATATTGCTTATCTAACCATTCATTTAGGCGGAGCGATTCGTCGAAGTGGAAGTCGTAAGCCATACAGTCAAACGATTTATCTCATTTGTGACGAGGGCGTTTCTGTTCAACGGTTGCTGTATAAGCAATGTCAGCACCATCTACCAGATAAGAAAATCGGAGCAGTTTTCACAACCGAGCAGTTTAAAAGTGTGGAAGACTTGTTGGAAGTTGATTTTTTGATTACCACTAGTGATGGTTTGGAGACGCATTTTCCTCTCGTTCAGGTTCATCCAATACTGGATTTTGATGATGTTTTGAGAATCATCCACTTTGCGAAATACCACAGTTTGACAGATGAAAAGCAAGGTTTTGCTGTGGAGTTAGACAAGTTATTATCAGGTTACATAACAGATGGAAAATTGGCTCAGGAACTAAAACAACGTTTGCAAAAATTGATAACAAATGAATTGTTGTCCAATCTGTCTAGCCCAGATATTGATATCGATCTTTATTAAACATAAAAGTCCAAGAGTGAACACAAACCTGTGTTTTATTTGGTCTTTTTTTTGTGACCTCTTGAGCATATACTAGAAGCATAGAAATACAATGTACCTTATAGGAGGAATAAAAAATGGCTAAAGTACAAGATATTACAAGAGAATCATGGATTCTATCAACTTTCCCTGAGTGGGGCACATGGCTTAATGAAGAAATTGAAGAAGAAGTTGTCCCAGAAGGTAACTTTGCTATGTGGTGGCTAGGCAACTGTGGCGTGTGGATTAAAACACCCGGTGGTGCCAATGTTGTAATGGATCTATGGTCTTCTCGTGGTAAATCAACAAAGAAAGTGAAAGATATGGTTTGGGGACACCAGATGGCGAACATGGCTGGTGTGCGTAAATTACAACCAAACTTACGTGTACAGCCAATGGTTATTGATCCATTTGCTATCAATGAGTTGGATTACTACCTTGTATCCCATGTTCATAGTGATCACATGGATATCAGTACTGCTGCAGCCATTATCAATAATCCAAAATTAGATCATGTGAAATTTGTGGGTCCTGTGGAGAGTGGCGATATATGGGAAAAATGGGGAGTTCCAGCAGACCGTATTATTCGTATCGCACCGGGCGATAGTTTTGAGTTTAAAGATATTAAAATTCACGCTGTTGAATCTTTTGACCGTACATGTTTGGTAACCCTTCCGATTGAAGGATATGATGAAAATGGCGGTAAACTAGCAGGACTTCCAGTGACAGATGAACTCATGGCACGCAAGGCAGTCAACTATGTTTTTGAAACACCGGGTGGAACCATTTATCACGGTGCAGACTCGCACTTCTCTAACTATTTTGCAAAACATGGTCGCGACTTCAATATTGATGTTGCTATCAACAACTACGGTGACAACCCGATCGGTATCCAAGACAAGATGACGTCTATTGACCTTCTTCGTATGGCAGAAAACTTACGTGCAAAAGTTATCATTCCAGTTCACTATGACATCTGGTCAAACTTTATGGCTTCAACAGATGAAATCTTGCAACTTTGGAAGATGCGTAAAGAACGCCTCCAATATGATTTCCACCCATTCATCTGGGAAGTTGGTGGCAAATATACTTATCCACTTGATAAGGATAGAATTGAGTACCACCACCCACGAGGGTTTGATGATTGCTTCTTAGAAGATTCAAATATCCAGTTTAAAGCGTTGTTATAAAAACACTTATATCAATAAACTAAACAGGGACTGGACTTTTAGCCAGTCTCTGTTTTGTACAGTTTTCTCTGTGAAATAGGAACGGACAGAGAACAAGCTTTGTGGTATAATACAATCAGGACTTTTAAAAAGGAGAATAAAATGTCACAACTTTCAGTTAATGCAATTCGTTTTCTTGGTATTGATGCCATTGAAAAATCAAAATCAGGTCACCCAGGAGTAGTCATGGGTGCTGCTCCAATGGCCTATAGTCTGTTTACAAAAGAACTTCGTATCAATCCGGAACAGCCAAATTGGATCAACCGAGATCGTTTTGTTTTATCAGCAGGACATGGTTCCATGTTGCTGTATGGATTGCTTCATTTATCAGGTTTTGCTGATGTGAGCATGGATGAGATTAAAAATTTCCGTCAATGGGGATCTAAAACACCAGGTCACCCAGAATATGGTCATACAGCTGGTGTAGATGCAACAACAGGTCCTTTGGGACAAGGGATTTCTACGGCGACAGGTTTTGCACAAGCAGAACGTTTCCTTGCAGCTAAGTACAATCGTGATGGTTTCCCAATTTTTGATCATTACACATATGTTATTTGTGGTGATGGTGACCTTATGGAAGGTGTGGCTTCTGAAGCAGCTTCTTATGCAGGTCTTCAAAAATTAGACAAACTTATCGTGCTTTATGATTCTAATGATATCAACTTAGATGGTGAAACAAAGGATGCCTTTACCGAAGATGTACGCGCACGCTACAATGCTTACGGTTGGCACACAGATCTTGTGGCAGATGGTACAGACGTGGATGCGATCTTTGCTGCAATTAAAAAAGCTAAAGCAGCAGGCAAACCATCTCTAATCGAAATCAAGACAGTAATTGGTCATGGTTCTCCAAATAAACAAGGAACAAATGCTGTTCACGGTGCTCCTTTAGGTCCTGAAGAAGCAGAAGCAACTCGTAAAGCTCTTGATTGGAATTATGCTCCATTTGAGATTCCAGCAGAAGTTTATGCTGATTTTAAAGAAAATGTAGCTGATCGTGGTGTGGCAGCTTATGACACTTGGAAAAAATTGGTAGAAGATTATGAGGTAGCTTATCCAGAATTAGCAGAAGAAGTAGTAGCGATTTTGGAAGGTCGTGATGTAGTAGAAATCAAGCCAGAAGATCTTCCTGTTTATGAAAATGGCTTCTCACAAGCAACTCGTAATTCATCACAAGATGCTATCAATGCAGCTGCGAAAGTCTTACCAACCTTCCTTGGAGGTTCGGCTGACTTAGCTCATTCAAATATGACTTACATCAAGGAAGATAGCTTGCAGGATGCAGCAAATCCACTGAACCGTAATATCCAATTTGGTGTGCGTGAATTTGCTATGGGGACAATCTTAAATGGTATGGCAGCTCATGGTGGACTTCGAGTTTATGGCGGTACCTTCTTCGTCTTCTCTGATTATTTGAAAGCGGCCATTCGCTTATCAGCTCTTCAAGGCTTGCCTGTAACATATGTTTTCACTCATGATTCTATTGCAGTTGGTGAAGACGGACCGACACATGAACCAATTGAACACTTGGCAGGACTTCGTGCTATGCCGAACCTCAATGTTTTCCGTCCAGCAGATGCACGTGAAACACAAGCTGCTTGGTACTTGTCATTGACTAGCAAATCTACTCCATCAGCACTTGTTCTCACTCGTCAAAACTTGACAGTTGAAGAAGGAACAGACTTTGACAAGGTTGCAAAAGGTGCTTACGTGGTCTATGAGGCAGAAGGTTTTGATACCATCCTTCTTGCATCAGGTTCAGAAGTAAACTTAGCTGTTAAAGCTGCTAAAGAATTGGAAATATTGGGTACAAAAGTACGTGTGGTATCTGTACCATCAACTGAGCTTTTTGACGCACAGGATGTAGCCTACAAGGAAGAAATCCTTCCAAATGCTATTCGCCGTCGCTTAGCGATTGAAATGGGAGCAACGCAAAGTTGGTACAAATACGTCGGTCTTGATGGTAAAGTTTTAGGTATTGATACTTTTGGTGCTTCAGCCCCTGCACAAATTGTAATGGATAACTACGGCTTTACTGTAGACAATGTTGTAAAACTTGTTGGTCAATTATAATATTACTTTTAACAGCCTTTCGAGGCTGTTTTTTGGTACAATGGTAATATGAATTATACTCAAGAAGAAAAAGAATATTTTATGTTAGAAGCGCTAATGGAAGCCAAGAAATCCCTTGAGAAAGAAGAAATTCCGATTGGGTGTGTAATTGTTAAGGATGGAGAAATTATCGGTCGTGGACACAATGCGCGTGAAGAACTTAACCAAGCCATTATGCATGCAGAAATTATGGCAATTCAAGAAGCCAATCAGAAAGAGGGAAATTGGCGCTTGCTTGATACAACGCTCTTTGTGACGATTGAGCCCTGTATTATGTGTAGTGGAGCTATTGGATTAGCACGTATTCCTCGACTAATCTATGGAGCTTCTAATCAAAAATTTGGTGCAGCAGGCAGTCTCTACGATATTTTGACAGATGAACGCTTAAACCATCGTGTAGAAGTTGAAAAAGGTATCTTGGAAGAAGAGTGCGCAAGGATAATGCAAGATTTTTTTAAACATCGTAGAGATCAACAAAAGATAGCAAGAGAAGGTAAATAGCCTGAAATTCTGTTTATATTGTCTGTGTCGACACTTGCTCTTTATAAAGAAGTATGGTATAGTAATAAGTGGAGCAACACTTGTGCGTGAAGCGGGTCAGGGGAGGAATCCAGCAGCCCTAAGCGATTTCGAGTGTGTGCTCTTTTTTTATTTTTAATTAAAATATTGAATCCAATATTATTGTTTTTGATAGAAATAGCTAACGTTTATAACTCAATAGTAAATAAACTTGACGATATATTTTTCATATAAATGTCTGAATATCATTTATTGGAAATATATAAAAGTTGATAAATTTCTTGAAAAAAAAAAGATAAAACGTTATCATGGGTATATAGAAAGATGGAGGAATACTATGACACATATTACATTTGACTATTCAAAAGTGTTAGGTCAATTTGTTGCACCACATGAAGTTGATTATATGCAAGCACAAGTAAGTCTTGCAGATGAATTGTTACGCAAAGGTACAGGTGCAGGTAGTGACTATATTGGCTGGTTGGACTTACCAGAAAACTACGATAAGGAAGAATTTGCTCGCATCAAAGCAGCAGCGACTAAAATTCAAAATGAAAGTGATGTGCTGGTTGTTATTGGTATTGGAGGGTCTTATCTTGGCGCTAAAGCAGCTATTGATTTCCTAAACACATCCTTTGCTAATTTACAAACACGTGAAGAACGTAAAGCTCCACAGATTCTTTATGCAGGAAATTCAATTTCGTCTAGCTACTTGGCTGATTTGGTAGATTATGTAGCAGACAAAGATTTTTCTGTCAATGTGATTTCTAAATCAGGTACAACCACTGAGCCAGCGATTGCATTCCGTGTATTCAAAGAATTACTAGTTAAAAAGTATGGTCAAGAAGAAGCCAACAAACGCATCTATGCAACAACGGATAAAGTACGTGGTGCTGTTAAAGTGGAAGCAGATGCTAATGGCTGGGAAACGTTTGTAGTTCCAGATGATGTTGGAGGACGTTTTTCAGTATTGACAGCTGTTGGTCTTTTACCAATTGCAGCAGCAGGTGCAGACATTGATGCTCTTATGGAGGGTGCTAATGCGGCGCGTAAGGACTATACTTCTGATAAAATTGTTGAAAATGCTGCTTACCAATACGCAGCAGTTCGTAACATCTTATACAGAAAAGGCTATGTAACAGAAATTCTAGCAAATTACGAGCCTTCGCTTCAATATTTTAGTGAGTGGTGGAAACAGTTGGCAGGAGAGTCAGAAGGAAAAGATCAAAAAGGAATCTACCCAACATCAGCAAACTTCTCGACAGATTTGCACTCACTTGGCCAATTTATCCAAGAAGGAAACCGTAACTTGTTTGAAACGGTGATCCGTATTGACAAGCCAAGAAAAAATATCTTGATTCCAGAAATGGCAGAAGATTTGGATGGGCTTGGATACCTTCAAGGAAAAGATGTTGATTTTGTGAATAAAAAAGCCACAGATGGTGTACTTCTTGCACATACAGACGGAGGGGTACCAAATATGTTTGTAACTCTACCACAACAAGACGAGTTTACCTTGGGTTACACTATCTACTTCTTCGAATTAGCAATTGCTGTATCTGGTTACCTAAATGGCATTAATCCATTTGATCAACCAGGTGTTGAAGCCTACAAAGCGAATATGTTTGCTTTATTAGGTAAACCTGGATTTGAAGAGCTCAGTGCAGAATTAAATGCACGTCTCTAATAGGAAACAGAACCGACCATTGGTCGGTTTTTCTGTCTAATTGTGGTACAATAAGAGGTAAGGAATACTGAAGGAGAGAGTATGTCGCAAAACTATTTTGTAGTAGGAGATGTGCATGGAAAATATGAACTTCTCTGTGATATTTTGAAGAAATGGAAAGAAGAACAGCAACAGCTTATCTTTCTAGGAGATTTGATAGATCGTGGAGAAAATTCTAAGGCTTGTCTAGAGTTGGTTTGGCAGTTGGTTCGAGAAAGCGGTGCTATTTGTCTAATGGGAAATCATGAGCGGATGTTCTTAGCTTGGTTGAGAGATCCTATTAAGCGCTATGATCACTATCGTCGAAATGGTGGAGATACCACTATTAACTCTCTTCTTGGTCGCCCTTTGGATGCTGTGGTAGATGGTCTGGTAGATGCACATGCTGTGATGGAGCAGTATGAAGAGTTGGTTGATTTTATCAAATCCTGTCCTTACCATTGGGAAACAGAAGACCATATTTTTGTCCATGCAGGTATTGATTTGACCCTTGTAGACTGGCGAGAAACCAGTAATCATGATAAAGTATGGCTACGTAAACCATTTCATGAAGCAGAAAATAATACAGGAAAAATGATTGTTTTTGGGCATACACCTGTCTATAACCTTTATCAAACTCGGCTTCGTATCAGTCAAATATGGACGAGTTCTGATGGAAAACTGGGGATAGATGGTGGTGCTGTCTATGGTGGAGTTTTACATGGAATTGTTTTAGATGAGACTGGTCTTGTACAGGATTATACTGTTGGAGCTGTTAATCCAAGAAAAGAAGTCAAAGATTAAACATAAAAATTAGGAGAAAAACTTCTAATTTTTTATTTTACCACTTGACAATATATATAATGGTGTTATCGACACTTAGGAGGTAATCATGGCAAAGAAAATTAGAGATGTACATGGAAATGTTTATGTGCAAAAGAAACCATTTTACAAGCGAATTTGGTTTATTGTTTTGATTGAGTTATTTGCTATTGGTATGATTAATCATCTAGCGAGTTTAAGTGATGATCAGTCGTATGCAGAACAAGTTAATAGAACACTGTCTCAGTGTAAGAGATAGAGAGATGAAAGAATGATATTAGTTTCCATTCTTTTTATAGGAACTATGATTACTCGTAAGTTGACAACGTTGTTCTTTAAGTATAAATGCTCTTTTTTTGAAAAATGAACACATTCAAACGACTTGTATTATTTCTAAGTATAATCGGTTTATTAGGAGGATGCAGTATGACATCAAAGGAAGTAACATTAACAAAAGAACAACAAGATAATGTGGTGAGGTGGATTGTTAGAGGGTATGATGTTAAATCAATTGAATTTACTAATTTTGGCATGAATAGATCTACAGGTAGCTATGTTTTGAGTATAAAAATTAATAACGATGATAATTTGGGTACAGTTTTCATGACTTATGATTATGATATGTTTGACAATCAAAACGGAAGAATAAATTTGGATCCTGTGGAAGAGTTTCAAATATTATTAAAGAAAGAATTGTTAGATGATGATGCAAAAGTAAATCTAGATAACCTAAATATTATTTATCTTGGAGAATGATATGATTTCAGATAAACAAAATAGCAGATTAGCTGAATATTCTTATTGGCTTGACAGTAGTAGACAAGATATTGATTATCCTATAGAAGAAAATCGCACATATTATTTTGAAAAAAATAGTTCTTCACTTGATCAATTCAAAGTTTTAAAGATTGAAGATAATACAAGCAACGGTATGCAGGCCATGGCTATTGCTCCATTAATACATGGTCAGCCAGATTATAGCCAGATTGTGATCGCTTATGCAGGCACGAATTTCTCAGATCCAAACGATCGTCGTACAGATCTGGAAAATGTTATTCAGGGTCGTCAAGGCTTAACAATTACTCCCAGCAGTTCAGCGACTAGAGATAGTCAACTCGATTCTGCTTTAGATTTTGATAAACAAGTGAGAGCTACTTATCCTCATGCTAAAATCAGTTATACCGGTCATTCATTAGGTGGCTATTTAGCAATGTATTTAGCTATTAAAACTCAATCGCCTGTTACCTCATTTAATGGTCCGCAATCCTTTACACATCTTTTATCTCCTGAAGAAGTAGCTTGGGCGAGAGAGAACACAGATATAATCGTGAATTATCGCAATAGTCGTGACATGATCGGAAACTACGGAACGGATATACTTGGAATTGCTCGTTATGTAGATTATGGAGATATGACAGAAGAGAAAGTCATAAACTATCCGAATACTCTCGTCAATTATTATCATGGTTTAGCAGCATGGAGAACAGATAAGCAGGGATATATTGTAGATAGCTTAGGTGCAATTGTCAATGAGGCAAATCTCCCAAAATCTATTGACATTGACGGTGATGGACGTATCGATATTAACCTTCCTACAGAACGATTCAGCCCACGAAACCTCTTTCTGTCCGACATGCCCTATGGCATCAGTCTCAGTTCTCCCACTATTCACATCAATTCCGAAACCCTAAATCAGCTAGCGAACAATATTCAAGCCTCTATTATTCCAGACTTGAAACCATTCGAACCATTACACAGAAATGCCAGGCAAAGAATGCGGCTATCCAATCGAAGTTTGAAGAGCGAAAGCAACAAGTTTCTGAAAAGATTAAGGACAGCTT
>JAKTNI010000005.1:42018-108497 GCA_029593505.1 Streptococcus suis | reverse complement strand
CTCATTTGGACTAACCTCCTGTATGTTTCGTCACTTACAGTATAGTCCTTTTGGGCTTTTTATTGTATTTTGAAATGAACTAGCACCACGGGTGTACTATATAATTATTTATTTAATAGTACAAATACCCAAATTATTGCAACATCACATTAATCAAAAAGAAAGCCCAATCGGACTTTCTTTTTAATCTTTTTATTTACGTTTTGGTGGGTTGTGGATTGCCACACCAAGAACATCAAGGAATGCTTCGTACATAACTTCTGAGAAGGTTGGGTGACCGTGGATAGATGCTGCTACATCATCAACTGTCAATTCAGATTCCATAATGGTTGCCGCTTCATTGATCATTTCAGCTGCAACTGGACCAATGATATGAACACCAAGAATTTCATGGTATTTCTTATCTGCAATGACTTTTACAAAACCATGCGCTTCGTTAGAGGCAATAGCACGTCCGTTACCAGTAAAGCTATTGCGACCGATAAGAATATTATCTTTGCCATATTTCTCAATCGCTTGATCTTCTGTCAAACCAACCATAGCGATTTCTGGATGAGTATAAACTGCTGCTGGTGTGAAGTCTAATTTAGCTTTATGGTGGTTACCATGAATAGCATTTTCAGCTGCAACTTCACCCATACGATAAGCAGCGTGAGCTAGCATCTTGGTACCATTGACATCACCCGGTGCGTAGATACCCGGAATGGATGTCTCTTGATACTCATTAACTTTGATACGACCACGATCAAGTTCAAGGTTAAGATTCTCAAGACCTGCCAACTGTGGCACACGTCCAATTGAAAGAAGAGCTTTCTCAGAAACAATTTCTGAACCATCGTTCAATTTAATTGTCAATTGGTTGTTAGCTTCAACAATTTCAGATACACCCACAGATGTCAAGAATTTCATACCTTTCTTAGAAAGGACTTTTTGCAATTCAACAGAAACTTCACGATCCATACCTGGAATGATACGGTCAGCCATTTCTACAACTGTTACTTCTGTTCCGTATGATGCGTAAACTAAACCAAGCTCAACACCAACTACTCCTCCACCCATAACAGTAAGTGACTTAGGAATTTCACGAAGATCAAGAATATCATCAGATGTCAACACTAATTTAGAGTCAATACCCGGAATGTTAATACGAGAAACTTTTGAACCTGTCGCAAGAATGATGCTACGACCTTTGATAACTTTGTCGCCGATAACAACTGTCTTGTCAGGGTTAACTTGTCCAAGACCATTGAAGATTGTCACTTTATTCGCTTTCAAGAGACCTTGAACACCACCAGTAAGTGTCTTAACAACCTTGTTCTTGAAGTCAACAGTCTTATCCATGTCAACAGTATAGTTCGTTGAAGCAAGGTTGATACCACGCTCAGCAGCAATCTTCAAGCCATCAAGGATTTCAGCGTTTTTGAGGTAAGTTTTAGTTGGGATACAACCCTTGTTCAAGCACGTACCGCCAAATTCTGATTTTTCAACGATAGCAATTTTACCGCCCAATTGAGCACCACGGATTGCTGCGTAATAACCAGCAGGACCACCACCGACAACAACCATATCATACTCGTCTGCAGCCAATTCAGCCTTAGGAGCTTGTGGGGTTGCTACAGGAGCTGCAGGAACTTCCAAACCAGCTGCTTTCAAGTCTGCAGTTGCTTGTGCAACCCCAGCTGGTGCAGGTGCACTACCCACTTCAACTGATTCACCTTCAGCACCAAGGTAAGCAATCACTTCTGTTACAGGGACTGTTGCACCGTTACCGTGAACGATTTTTAACAATACACCTGAGTCTTCTGCTTCTAATTCCATACTAGTCTTGTCAGACATCATTTCCAAGATAACATCGCCTTCATTGACGAAATCACCTTCTTGTTTTTTCCACTCGATGATTTCACCTTCTTGCATATCTACACCGAGTTTAGGCATGATAATTTCAATTGCCATTTTTTTCTCACTTTCTTTTTTGAAAAATAGCCAAGCAGGTCTTTCAACTTACTAGATCAAAAATCTGCAAGGACTTCTATCTCAATTATACACTATTTTTGAATGCTTAAATCAGTAATTCTAGTGGATTTTCTAATAAGTTCTTCAAGTCAACCATAAACTTGGCACCGTTCATACCATCAACGATACGATGGTCAATGGTCAAACAGAGAGCCATAATCGGACGAATCTTGATTTCACCATCAATCACAACTGGTGTTTGCACAGTAGCTGCCACACCCAAAATAGCTGAGTTTGGTTGGTTAATAATCGGGTTAAATGTCTTAGTACCAAACATACCTAAGTTAGTGATTGAGAAGGTAGAACCTGACATCTCAGCACCTTTTAATTTACCAGATTGAGCTTTTTTAATCACGTCTTTTGAAGCCACAACAAAGTCTGATAAGCTCATCTTATCTGCACCATGAACAACTGGTACTACCAAGCCCTCATCTAGACCTACAGCGATACCAAGGTTGACAAACTTATGTAATTCAATCTCTTGAGCATCGTTGATCAATGACGCATTCAAATAGCGATGTTCTTCTTTCATCAGGGTACGTGTTACCGCTAAACCAATCAAATCTGTAAACGTTACTTTCAAACCTGTCTTATTCATAATTGGCTCTAGAACTTGTTTGCGCAACGCCATCAGATTTGTCATATCAATATCATAGTTGAGCGTAAATGTTGGAGCTGTCAAATAAGAATTGACCATACCTTTTGAAATGGCTTTACGCATTGGGCTCATCTTAATGATTTCAACACCCTCTGGTAATTCTTTAGCAGATTTTTCTTCTGCTTTTGGAGCTGGACTTGTCTCTACTACGGTAGCTGGGGCAAGAACAGCAAGTATATCTTCTTTTACAATCTTGCCATTGACACCTGTTCCAACAATCGTTGCCAGATCGATACCATTTTCTGTTGCTATGCGAGCCGCAAGTGGAGTGGCTTTAGGAGCTGCTCCTTTAAAGTCTTCAACATCGGACTTGTGAACACGACCGTTAGCACCCGTACCTGGTACAATACCAAGATCAATATTCAATTCCCGCGCTAACTTACGTGCTGCTGGAGTAGCACGAACTTTTCCACCACCTTGAGGTTTTGCTACCGCTGCTGGAGCAAAAATAACAGGTGTACGACCTGCTGGTACTTCCTCAATAACTGCTGCTGGTGCTACTGTTGATGAAGAAGTTGTACTAGTCTCAACAGCCTCACCCTCTGCACCAAGATAACCAATCACTTCTGTTACAGGGACTGTCGCACCGTTACCATGAACGATTTTCAGTAAAACTCCTGAGTCCTCTGCCTCTAATTCCATGCTTGTCTTATCAGACATCATTTCCAAGATGACATCGCCTTCATTGACAAAGTCGCCCTCTTGCTTTTTCCACTCGATGATTTCGCCTTCTTGCATATCTACACCGAGCTTAGGCATGATAATTTCAATTGCCATTTTGATTTTCCTTTCTTACATCCTATTCAAACAAGGCTAGGACGGTTTCCCGTCCTTCTACCATCATTAACCCTTGTTTACTTGTTTGTAAATTGCCGCCTTGATTTTTTCTACATTTGGCAACACTGCATTTTCAAGAATGTTTGCATAAGGAACTGGTACATCATCTGATGCAATACGGATAATTGGCGCATCAAGATAATCAAACGCTTCACTTTCTGTGATAATAGAAGCAATCTCACCGATAAAGCCACCTGTTTTGTAAGCGTCATTTACCAAGATAACTTTTCCTGTCTTTTTAACAGATTCGATAATCAATTCTTTATCTAGAGGAATAAGCGTACGTGGGTCAACAACTTCAACACTGATGCCCTCTTCTGCTACTTCATCCGCAGCTTTTAACACGCGCTCCAACATACGACCGTACGAAATGATTGTAACATCTGTACCTTCGCGTTTAATATCGCCTTTACCCAGTGGAATGTAGAAATCTGGATTCAAATTCACTTCTTCTTTTTTTCCATAAAGAGCTTTTGGCTCTAAGAAAATAACTGGGTTATTATCAAGAATGGATGATTTCAAAAGACCTTTAGCATCATTAGCTGTACCCGGTGCTACCACTTTGATACCCGGAATATGTGTCAACCATGCTTCTAAAGATTGTGAGTGTTGCGCAGCTGAACCAATTCCTGATCCTGAAGCTACACGGAATGTCACTGGAGTTTTCAAACCGCCACCAAACATATAGTTTGTTTTAGCTGCTTGGTTGACAATTGCATCAAGAGCAATTGTCACGAAATCCATAAATGTCAAGTCAACAATCGGACGAAGACCTGTTTGCGCTGCTCCAACTGCAGAACCTGCAATAGCTGCTTCTGAGATTGGTGTATCACGAACGCGTTTTTCACCAAATTCTTCCAACATACCAACTGATGTACCGAAGTCGCCACCGTAGATACCGACATCTTCACCCATCAAGAATACTTTTTCATCCTTACGCATTTCTTCGCTTTGAGCCAAGTTAATTGCTTCACGCAAGGCCATTACTTTTGTTTCAGTCATTTTTTGCTCCTATTATAAATATGAGTTGATTTTTATTCGTCAATCCGATGTTTGTTTTATTGCTGTCATAAAACAAACCTGTCATACTATTCACATATCCTATACAGAGTAACCAATCATGAAAAATCTCGTTTTTCAACAATTCCCCTATTTTTACCCTGTCCATGTAAACTTCGTATTTCTTAATCTACAAATACGTCTTCGTACGCAACTGAGATATCTGGATCTGGACTTTCTTGTGCAAATTTAACAGCTGCCTCTACTTGTTCAGCCACTTGTTCCTCAATAGCATCTAACTCTTCATGAGTTGCAATCTTATTCTCTGTTAGGTACTCACGATATTTTTTCAATGGATCTTTTGCTTTCCACTCGTTCACTTCTTCTTTCGTACGGTAAACACCTGCATCAGCTGTTGAGTGACCAAACCAACGGTATGATTCAACTTCGACCATAGCAGGACCATTACCTGCACGAACATATTCGATAACTTCTTGCATTTTCTCGTAAACTGCAACAACATCGTTACCATCCTCGATATAATGACCCGGCATACCGTATGCAGCTGCACGTAGGTAAAGGTGAGGAATCTTTGTAGAATAAGAAATATCTGTTGAAATACCGTAGCGGTTATTGGTAATAAAGAAGATAACTGGCAAGTTCCAAACAGCTGCTAAGTTCATTGACTCATGGAAAGAGCCTTCGTTCGTTGCCGAATCGCCAGAGAATGCAATAACAATATTGTCTGTACCAAGATACTGTTGAGTAAGTGCTGCACCTACTGCAAGTGCATATCCACCACCAACGATACCATTTGAACCAAAGTTTCCTTTTTCAACATTGGCCAAGTGCATAGAGCCACCACGTCCTTTAGACGTACCAGTTGCTTTACCAGCAAGCTCTGCCATCATACCATTGATGTCAATTCCTTTTGCAATAACATGTCCATGTCCACGATGGTGTGAGAAGATAATATCTTGCTCTGTCAAGCCCGCAATTGGACCCACAGCCGCAGCTTCTTCACCAACTGAAAAGTGTGTCATACCTTGTACAAAGCCACGACGTACCAATTTATTCAATTTCATATCAACATCTCGAATCTGTTGCATTTTTAGAAACATATCCAAGTGTTGTTCTTTTGAGATAGATACCATAATTTCCTCCAAAGGTTTTTCTCGTTCCTTACTATGATAGACCAATATTTCACAAATAGCAAGTATTTTAACCGTTTTCTTTTTGCTAGAAATTTCTTGAAACTCCCCTATTTCGTGCATTTTTTCACAATATTATTAGAAAAAAATGGATTAACACAAAGTTTTTTCACAAACTTTTTTTGAAAGGCTTGAAAGCCTATTTTGTTTTTGTTAAGATATGTACGGAGGTTTCTATGGAATTTGAATTATTTCTCGTTATTTGCAACTATATTGGCAGCATTGCTTTTGCTATATCTGGTGCTATTAAAGGCTTTAGAAATAACTTAGATATTTTTGGCATCGCCTTACTCAGTTGCATTACAGCTGTTGGAGGAGGTATGTTACGAGATATTATAGTAAACCGAATTCCACTAGCCTTAACTGATCCAACAACTATCTACCTCTCTATTGCTACAGCTATTATCATGTACATGATTGCCATTCATCTAAGAATAGATCAGCTACTTGATAAAAAAATCATTCTTGTACTATCTCAAACAAACTTAGTATTTGATGCGATTGGTCTTGTGATTTTTGCTCTCATTGGTGCCAATACTGGAGTTTCTCTTAAATTAAATGCTATGACAAGCGGTATCCTAGCAGCGTTAACCGGAGTGGGCGGAGGAATTGCTCGAGATCTACTCGTAAACGAAACTCCCATCGTCTTAAAAGAAGATGTCTATGCCGTTCTAGCTTTGTTTTCAGGAATGACGTATCATTTTTTAGTTGTCGACTGGCAGTTCCCACAAATTCCAACGTTTATCAGTATTTTTATCATTTCATTAATTATCAGATTATTGGTCATCAAATATAAAATAAACCTTCCCAATATGGAACGTAAGAAAAAGGTCTGAAGCTTTCAGACCTTTTTCTCTTTTTTACTCACTCTACCAACCTCTAGGTCCGCCAGCTCCTGGACCTGTATGAACAATCTCTGTCACTTTCTCTCCATTAACTGTCACAGTTCCACCTGTAAATTCAACAATGCCATCAAAATCAAAAGCAGATGTCGGTGCTGTTACTGTAATGTTCCCACCTGAAATATAGAGATTACCATTTGCATCAAATGCATCTGTATCACCGCTTCCGACAGCCACTGTCAAATCACCGCCTGTCACTTTGATAAATACGTCTGCACCTACGACTGAACTAGAAGAATTAATCGCATCGTCTGAAGCATATACGTCCAGTATCCCACCATTGATTGTAATAGCTGTGGCTTCTAGAGCTTCCACTGATTCAGATACCTTAATCGTACCACCTTCAATTGTCAAAGTAGACTCAGCTTTAATACCATCATCGCCTGCCTTAACCGTTATGTCGCCACCTGTAATTGTAGTATACCCTTTAGTAACATCTTCATCATTGGTTGACTTAATAGCATCTCCTCCTGCTGTTACGTTCAAAACACCTCCATTAATCGTAAGAGAATCCTTACCGCGAATACCATCATCAACAGCTGTTACTGTAATGTTTCCAGAACTAATTACCATATCATCTGTTGAGACAATTCCATCTTGGAAATTCCCTTCTACTGTCAAATTACCGTTTCCTGTGATAAATAAATCAGCTTCTACATGTATTGCCCCCTCAATCTCTGCATCAAAATGCTGGTCCGTATCCTTAACCATATTTGTTGTTCCATCTTTCAGGTTAATTTCCACATTATCTGCTTTTAACACATTGATTGCTGCATTATCGCTATCTGAAATCGTTGCCCCTGCTAAAATCAATCGTACATTCGCATCTGTCTCAACTGTTATCCCAGCAGTTGTTGTACCAGTCACTACATATGTTCCACCCTCTGTAATAGTTAGACCTTCGTTAGACAAAGTGACTTCTTTTGTCGGTAGCGCTGACCAATCAATTGAACCAACTCCTGAAGCAACGTTAGTATTTGATGCACTGGTAGTAAGCGACTGATTGTCCGTTTTAGAAGCTAAAGTTTTTGTGGTACCTGAACCAGAAGAACATGCTGCTAGAACACCAATACTGAACAGTGTTACACTTGAGAAAAGTAATTGTTTAAAATTTATTTTTAGCATAAAAATCCTCACATTTTTAGAGGAATATTCCTTCCTCTTGATATGCTCATAGTATATAGGTTCTTTCTAAAACCAACATTAAATTTTCCCTAAAAAAACCTTAAATTACTAAGGTATATACTTTACTCTTACAACTATTTTTACCAACTATTTGTAAAAAAATTCCTTTTTCAAAAAAGAAAAAGCCGAATGTTTCCACTCGACTTTCGTTTTAATTTTTTTGTTCCAGATTACGCAACATTTGATCAATCTTATTACCATATTCAATGGATTGGTCTTTTTCAAACACCAAATCCGGAATCTTGTACAGAGTCAATTGTTTACCCAACTCTCGCTTGATTGTTCCTTTAGCCTTTTCAAGACCTGTTTGTGCTTTTTGATTATCCGAAGCAAGAGTACTCATAATAGTATAATATACTTTCGCTACAGAAAGATCACCAGCCATCTGCACATCTGTAATGGTTACTCCTTGAACACGGGGATCGCGGACTTTCTTTTGCAAAATTTCATTGACTTCACGCTTGATCTCCATGCCGACACGGTCTGTACGAAAATGATTTGCCATAGATATCCTTTCTAACTGATGCAACTATTTCATATTTTAGAAAAACTAGCTACCACTTTACTAACTGAGCAAACAGACTATCTATCCAACTCACCCATAAAATGTAATTGTAGCGATTGACACATTTTATCGTTTAATTTCTTCCATGATATAGGCTTCAATCGTATCATCTACACGAATATCATTATAATTCTCAATCATAAGACCGCCTTCTTGGGCGTTTCCAACTTCTTTAACGTCATCCTTATATCGTTTCAAGCTAGCCAATTTACCATCAAAAATCACGACACTATCGCGAATGACACGAACACTTGAGTCACGAGTTACTTTACCACGAACAACCATGAATCCACCAATTGTACCAACTTTTGAGACATTAAAGGTTTCACGGATGATTGCCTCACCGATAATCTTCTCTTCATACTCAGGATCAAGCATGCCTTTCATGGCATCTTCCATTTCTTCCATCACTTTATAGATGATGCTGTGAAGACGAACTTCTACATCGTCAGTTTCTGCTTGTTGACGAGCTTCTGCAGTTGGACGAACATTAAAACCAATCACAAGCGCATTTGAAGCTTCTGCAAGAGTAATATCTGATTCGTTGATAGCTCCTACCGCAGAATGAACAATATTAACGCGAACACCTTCAACTTCTATTTTTTGAAGAGAGGAAGCAAGAGCCTCAACTGAACCCTGTACATCTGCTTTGATGATCACATTGACAGACTTCACTTCACCAGCTTTAAGAGTGTCAAAGAGATTCTCAAGACTAACACGTTGAGTCGCTTGACGTTGTTTCAATAAAGCACGTTTTGCACGCTCTTCACCAGCTGCTCGAGCTGATTTTTCATCTTCATAAACTGCAAAACGATCTCCTGCCATTGGGGTCTCATTCAAACCTGTAATAGATACTGGTGTAGACGGTCCTGCTACTTTAACACGACGACCTAAATCATTTGTCATGGCACGAACACGACCAAAGGTATTTCCTACCACAATAGGATCTTGAACATTCAGTGTTCCTTGTTGAACGAGAAGTGTAGCAACAGCTCCTTTTCCTTTGTCCAAATGAGCTTCAATAACCGTACCGATCGCACGAACGGTGGGATCAGCTTTCAACTCCTGAATTTCTGCTACAAGAAGAACTGTTTCTAATAACTCATCAATGTTTTGATTGAATTTCGCTGAAATTTCAACAAATTCAGACTCACCACCCCAAGCAGTTGAGATCACTCCATGTTCTGCTAGTTCACCAATAACACGTTCTGGATTGGCTCCCGGTTTATCAATCTTATTGATTGCGACGATAATTGGAACATTGGCAGCTTTTGAGTGGTTAATTGCCTCAATTGTTTGTGGCATAACGCCGTCATCTGCAGCAACTACAAGAATGGTCAAGTCGGTAACAGATGCACCACGTGCACGCATAGAAGTGAAGGCTGCGTGTCCTGGAGTATCCAAGAAGGTAATTTTCTTACCATTTTCTTCGATTTGGTAAGCGCCGATATGTTGCGTAATACCACCAGCTTCTCCCGTTGCAACACGAGAATTACGTAGGGTATCCAACAAGGTTGTTTTACCATGGTCAACGTGTCCCATGATAGTCACAACTGGTGGACGTTCTGTCATTGCTTCTTCATTAAGGTATCCTTCTTCTACGAAGAAACGCTCAATATCTGCGTTATCCACTTCTACTTTTTCCTTAGCCTCAATACCATAATCTACCATTAAAAGCTCAATGGTATCTCCATCAAGAGATTGGTTTTGAGTAGCCATTACGCCCATAAGGAAAAGTTTTTTAACGATTTCAGCTGGCTCACGTTTGATGCGTTTTGCAATTTCTGCTACCGTCATACCAGCAGTATATTCAAATTCTGTTGGCAATTCATGGAACTTACGTTCGGTGATAGATTTTGCAGGCTGATTTGTCTTGCCTTTTTTATTTTTCTTGCTGTTATTCCAGTTACTTGTTCTTTGATTTCTCACTTGATTCTGACTATTTCGATTTCTTTGTTGTTTTCTGAGACCATCTTCTTCGTCACTATTAAAGTCACGCTTTTTATCTGGTCGAGCTTGTTTCTTACGACGAGGGGAAGCAGGTGTTTCTGCCACCTGAACCGGTACTGCTGGTGTCGGTGAGGTCACTGGCACACTATCTACAACTGGTTCTTCAAACTTGATTTCTTTTGGCTTGGGTTGTTTTTTCTTTAACTCTTGCTCTTGACGGAAACGTTCCTCGCTCATACGCGCATATTCAGCATTTTGTTCTGCTTTTAAAGCTGCTGCACGCGCCTTAAAATCAATCTTTGGTACGGCACTTTTAACCTCTTCTTTACGATCAAAGCTACCGTTTTTTCTAGATGGATTCTGTTGACGACGTGAATCACGTTGGTCTTGACGTTTTCCAAAACCAGTATCTTTCCGTTCAGTTGGACGCGGGGTACGAGAACCTTGTTCTTTCTGAGTACGTTTAGAATGTTCCGGTACATGTTGACGATTTTCGCGACGATCATGTACTTCTTTCTCTGGACGCTTTCCTTGATTTTTAGCACGTTTAGCTGCTTGCTCTTTAGCACGTGCTTCCCGCTCTGCCTTAAAATTACGACTTTGTGGTCGACGTGAAGTCTGCTTAGCATTTTCTGTAGGAACTTCCTTCTCTCTTACAACTTCTTCCTTCACTTGCTTCTTAGCATTCTTGCTTTCTATAATGTTATCAGCAAGAATGTCTTTTTCAACTGTTTTTGTTTCTGGCTGCTGTTTCGCTGAGAAGCTATCAGCAATCCGCTTAGCTCCAGCTTCATCTACACTGGAAGCATGACTTTTCACTGCAAATCCCAATTCTTGAGCTTTTGCAACAACTTCTTTGCTACTTAAGCCTAACTCACGGGCAATTTCATTTAATCTTTTTTTAGACAATACTTTGTCCTCCTGTTCTATTTCATAATAGACCTCATCTTCTTTGTAAATCCAGCGTCTGTCACTCCAAGAACTTTTCTGCTCTTTCCGACAGCTGCACTCAATTCCAGCGTTGAAAACGCGGTTACAACTTCTACTTGATAAGTATTACTTTTATCTCTTACTTTTTTATCTAAATTATTCGCTGCATCATTAGCCAAAAAAACTAATTTCACTTGGTGTTTTCGGATTGCTTCTACTACAATATCCTCTCCTGAAATCAACCGTCCAGCTCGTTGTGCGAGTCCTAACAACTGTAAAACTCTATCTTTCTTATTCGAGTCCAAGCTCTCTCCTCTTGACCTTATGATCAACATAAGCAATCAATTCTTCATAAAACGAATCAGCTATTTCCATACCGAAAGATCGGTCAAATACGCGACGTTTTTGAGCTTGAATCGCTTCTGTATTATCTAGTTTAATATAGGCACCGCGTCCATTGGCTTTGCCAGTTGGATCGATAAATACATGACCTTCTTTATTTTTCACGATACGAAGCAAATCCCGCTTATCAATAATATCACCAGACACCACAGACTTGCGTAAAGGTATTTTTCTAGCTTTTGCCATAGCTACTCCTTTAATGATTATTCTTGCTCATCTGCATGGACAACGTCTTCATCAGCTGCAACTTCCATTGATTCATACTCCGACGCTGATTTAATATCAATGCGGAAACCAGTTAAATGAGCCGCTAAACGAACATTTTGTCCACGACGACCAATCGCTAATGATAACTTATCATCTGGTACAACTACTGTAGCATGTTTACCATCTTCTGTATCAAATAAAACTTGATCCACTTCTGCTGGTGCAAGAGCGTTATAAATAAACTCCGCCTCATCAGCTACCCATTCGATGACATCAATATTTTCCTCTATCGGAATCATACGATCACTCTTGGCATCGTAACGAGCTGGGTGGAATTTACTCGTGATTTTCTTGATGTTGGATCCACCACGACCAACAATCGTACCAATAGCATCCACGTTTGGATTATGACTACGTACTGCAACCTTGGTACGATCGCCTGCTTCACGGGAAACACTCATGATTTCAACTGTTCCATCATACACTTCTGGAATTTCTTGTTCCATCAAACGTTTGATCATTTCTGGATGGCTACGACTCACAAAGACATTGACACCACGACCATTATCTTCAACTTTATAGACATAAACTTCTATGCGGTCATGAGCTTGAAAAACTTCTCCCGGAATTTGATCTTGTCTTGATAATTGTGCTTCAATCGTTCCAAGATTAACGTAGATGAAACGATTATCAAACCGTTCAACCGTTCCAGACATAATTTCATTTTCATGTTGCTTATACGTATTGTATGTAATCGCACGTTTTTGCTTTCGCATTTTCTCCATGATTGTCTGCTTGGCTGATTGTGCAGCAACTCGACCAAACTCAGCTGGATCTTCTGGAAATTTTATTTTATCACCTATTTCATAGGCTGATGAAATTGCCAAAGCATCTTTCAAACTAATTTCCAAACGACTATCAAATACTTCGTCTACTACTTCACGAACAGTAAATACATGGAAATCACCTTTTTTCTCATCAAATTCAATAACAGAAGATTCTGCTTGTCCATAACGGCGCTTATAAGCTGAGCGAAGCGACTCTGTCACAGCTTCAACGATATCTTCTTTTTTTATCCCCATGTCTTCCTCTAAAACTCGGAAGGCTTCTAGCATTTCTTTACTCATTATCTTTTCCTTTTGTCAACAAAAGGTCCTTTCTTGCTTAAAAATAGTAATCTATCCAATACAACCAACAGCTAGCTGGTAACCATCATTTCATTGTATCTTTGATTAAGAAACATCAAACTTTCACAGCCAAACGTGCTTTTGCCACAGCTTGATAAGGAATCGTGATTTCTTTCTGGCAATTTTTATCCATATAATTCAGAATTAATTCATCTCCATCAAAGGATACTAATGTTCCTTCAAAAATCTTGACTTTATCAATCGCCTGATAAAGACTAACATGAATGTATTTCCCAATTGCTTTTGCCAAAGCATCTGGTGTTTTTAATGGACGTTCTAATCCAGGACTGGTCACTTCCAACATGTACTGTTCTGGAAAAGGATCTGGCTGAATCGTATCTAAAATTGGACTAATAATTTCTGATAAATCTGCCGTATCTTGAAGGGTAATTCCTCCTTCTTTATCCACAAAAACAGACAAAATATAGTCACCACCCAATTTACCATATTCTACATCAACCAATTCATAGGGAGATTGAATAAAGGGAGAAATGGCAGCTATGACCGTTTCAATTATCGAAGACATATACACCTCCTATTTTACACTTACCTACACATTAATTCAGCTAAAAATTTGTGTATAGGGAAAGGGTTGACGCAATGCCAACCCTCCTTTTATCTTATTCTACTATGATTAGTATAGCATAGTTTATGTCATCTGTAAAGAAAAATGCTAAATATTAGTCTTCATCTCTCTTAAGTTTATATTTAGAAATAATTGAAAGCATTAGACCAACTCCAAGTGAAGTAAATAATAACGATGATTCTGAACCTGTGTTTGGCAACATTATTTCATCATTCTTAATTTCCTTTGAATCATCTATTTTAGAATCTGTAGACCAATTGTGGTTCTTAGTATCATTCTTAGGAAGCTCTTTAATGACTTCGTCTGGAACAATCGTAGCGGTAACCTCTTGATAAACATAGGTAACACTAGTGCCTCCCTCTGGAACAGTTCCGCTCTCACTACCTTGAGTAGAGCCTGAAACCAACTCATAGACACGACCATCTGCTGTAACAATACGGTCCAGACGACGATCACTAGTATCATAGCTAGAGCCGATAGAACCAGCGCTTACTGCACTTACTGGCGATTGAAGTACTGTACCTGAAGCATCCACATAGTTCACTACAACTGAAGCGGTAACCTCTTGATAAACATAGGTAACACTAGTGCCTCCCTCTGGAACGGTTCCGCTCTCACTACCTTGAGTAGAGCCTGGAACCAACTCATAGACACGACCATCTGCTGTAACAATACGGTCCAGACGACGATCACTAGTATCATAGCTAGAGCCGATGGAGCCAGCACTTACTGCACTTACTGGCGATTGAAGTACTGTACCTGAAGCATCCACATAGTTCACTAAAACCGAAGCGGTAACCTCTTGATAAACATAGGTAACACTAGTGCCTCCCTCTGGAACGGTTCCGCTCTCACTACCTTGAGTAGAGCCTGGAACCAACTCATAGACACGACCATCTGCTGTAACAATACGGTCCAGACGACGATCACTAGTATCATAGCTAGAGCCGATGGAACCAGCACTTACTGCACTTACTGGCAATTGAAGTACTGTACCTGAAGCATCCACATAGTTCACTAAAACCGAAGCGGTAACCTCTTGATAAACATAGGTGATTTCTGTCGTTTTTTCTTCTACCGATCCAGTTTCCGAGCCAACTGTTTGATCCGATAATAATATAAATACACGACCATCGCTAGTTGTGATGCGATCTAAGCGAGCAGTTGTTGTATCATATCCGATGTTTGTATTAACATTCTCTAAAAGGAAAATAGAATCTTTCAAAATATCAGCAGTTTCTGCACTGATATAATTTACTTTAACAGAACCTTTCTTATGAACGTAATAATAGCTAACAAGAATTTCATTTTGCTCTATAACTGTACCACTTGTGTTTGAAGAACTTCTAACAAAATTATAGTTATCAAAATCTGGTTGTATTGTTGTGTATTCCGTTCCTCCAATTGCTTCCCTAGAATTTCTAACTTCATCGGAATGACCATCAAAGTATAGTAAGTCATCTGAAATTTTACCAATTTCGGTTTGTAAATTAGATGAATCTAATTCTATGTATTGCACTCTAACAGAACCAGTACGCACAATGGGGATAAATAGATCTTCAACTTCTCCGTTAGATGCCAAACCTGTTGGTGACTCTATTTCATTGATTTTAGTGGAAATACGAACTCTCATTCCTAAACCATTAATACTCGGATCATTTAAATTTGCGTACTGTTTAAATCTCAAAGTCATAGCCTGTTGAGTAGTACCTGCTGGAACTTCTAATAATTCTGAACGTTCATCCTCGGAAAAAATACCATCATTATTAAAATCAATCCAGCCATAAACGTATGCAGACGACTGCCCCGATCCATCAGTGGATGACTTAGTAGATGAAGAAACAATTATGTCTGCTTTATAGGGATGTTTATAATAACCATCAATAACTGCAATAACATGTTGATCTGAGTTTGGTAGTAATTGACTAAGCCCTTCATCCGCAATTGTGTCTAAATCATCAGCCACCCAAGGTTCGGAATCCGTATTGAATTGCGTATCAATATCGGGAGCTACTTTACCTAAATATGGCTGCTGTAGTTCCACTCCATTGCTACCAGGTGTTTTAGCTAATAAAACATGAGTAGCTGTCCCATATGACAAAGGTGCATCTCCTTGATCTTCAATAACAAAACCAAATGAAATAGATTGCTTACTATTAGGTGTAAAAATATAACCAGAAATCTGAGTTGCATCTCTAGTAATCAACATGGGAATAGAAAGAGAATTAGCGGTTGCTGTAGTAGAACTAGCAAAATAAGCACTAGGAAGAGCTTTTATGATATTGGTTCCAAAGCCTGCTAAACCCAGATTGTTTCTTAAAACAGTCAATAACTCTGAACCCGTATAAACTGTATTGGTCAAAAAATCTTTTTGACTAATCAAAAAGTCTGTACCAAGTTTTGACATTGGGGCTAATCCTGAAGGAACCGCATAATCCTTTAGAAAATTTCGCCACTGTTGAGCAGTCATGCCATTACGTATAGCTGTTTCATTAATGGGATTGTTAGTTCCTCCCACACCAAACAATGCTCTGACAATAGTTTCCGTTGTTCCTGCTTGAAAACGTTCCTCCTCAGTTATTGTATTTGTTTCTATGAAATAATTTAAGCTTTGAGTTGGTGCTGCAATTAACGGCGATGTATAAGTATATACAGTCTGACCTACTACATTCTGTGTCTTTAATGTAGTAGCACTATTTAAATTACTAATCAGTGTCTGAGCCATTCCACCGCTGGTTACATTTAACGCTGAGTATGTAATATCTGTTGAACCGTTTGGTTTACTCAGAGATAAATCATATCCCGTTACAATCAAACTATCAAACTCAGACATTCTGTAATTATTAACATTTTTCAAATCTGTTAATACATATTGTCCACTAGAATTTTGTGTTAATCCATAAACAGAATTATATGTTGAAAGATGTGCCAAATCTAAGACACTTCCAGACGCACTAGGATCAACTGGAGTGATTGTCCATGTTTGTAGACCTGAGTTTGGAAGAGACTTTACCTCTTCACGAAGTGCTCCAGATGTTATTGTGGAGGTCTCTACAGTAGTTGTGGTTCCCAAATTTGATAACTCTGCAAATAAATCCCATCCTGTACCATTTGTTTTAAAAACAGTAGCCTCGTGTAAATTCATATCCTCAGAATCAAAAGTTACCACCGACACCGGCTTTTCACTACCATCTGCCAAAATAGCCTTGATATCCAATGTCAACCCAGCATTAACACCACTTTGGTCAGTTGTAATTGCAACTCCACCTGATATTCCTAACCCACCAAAACGATTATTATTTGTCCAGCTTGGATCAACATCTTTGGTAACAATAATGTTAGTTGTTCCACCTTTGACAGTTTCATTTGTACCAGCAGGAATTGTATTCGGAATGTCTTTTAAGGGAGATAAATCGGATACTGTTACTTGAATAGTATATCCATTAGCTACTGTCTTGGTCCAAACCATCCCCTTTTGTAAGATAATAGAAGTTCCTGTTCGAGAGACTGGAGTGCCAGTAGCATCTACTAACGTAGCCGAAGTATCAAACCAATCTAGATAAT
This sequence comes from Streptococcus suis, assembly GCA_029593505.1. Taxonomy (GTDB): domain Bacteria; phylum Bacillota; class Bacilli; order Lactobacillales; family Streptococcaceae; genus Streptococcus; species Streptococcus suis_AG. Next base: position 91,301 of record JAKTNI010000005.1, on the reverse strand, counting down.
AGATAGAGTTTCGCAAAGAAGCCGCATCTGTAAACTGCTGATTAGGAACATCCGAGAGCAGATAAGTAGGAGTAGGAGTAGTTGTTGCAGAAACAGCAGCCATTCTACTTTCTTGCAAAGATGGCTGTGTGTCTAACGTTGTAGCACCACTTGCTATATCTTGTGGAGCAGAAATAGTAACAGTATCAGCAGAAACCGTTGCACTATTAGAGATTCCTGTATCAAATGCACCACTTACAACTTCTGTACTAGGGTAAACCATTGTGGTAGCTGCTTCCTTAACACTATCCGTAGATGCTGTATTAGAAGAAGATGTTGTATCGACTATTGTTGCAGAAACATTCGTAGTTTCTGAACTAACAGAAGCTGTCGTACTAGCTACTTCTGCAACAATATTTGTAGATGCTGTATTAGCAGAAGGAGTTGTATTTTCCACATCTATAACAGCTGATGTTTCACCATTAGGCATTGGCGCAACCACTTCTGTCATCACCGCAGAAGTCTCCAATGCTTTGGCATTATTCTGACAAACGGACATTTCCAATCCGATAATTCCAACTAAAACAGAACCAACTGCTAATTTTGTCTTGCGAATAGACCATCTCTGTTTAGTTTCTCTATTGTTCATTCTTATTTCCTCTTACTTCTATTTTCATTTCCAGTCCTAAAAAGAGAGGGAACAAAAAGTGTAAATATTTCACCTCATTGTATCTCTTTTATTTGAATTAGTAAAGTTTTATAGCTTTTTGGCAACAGATTTAACATTGATCTCTTTCTAAATTGCATAAACCTATCTAAGGTACATGTTATAATAAAAAACGAAACAGCAAAACAAGCCATCAGAAGATGACTCGCTATATTATGAATTGTGTTTTGACTTTTCTACTAAAAATAAGCTTCTACTCTATAAATAACTTGACCTTTATTGGAAAATTTTTCCTCATATTCCGTCATGATGTTACCCTCAAAACCATCTGCATGTAAGTCTAACCAAACTTGCTTCAATACCATACCGTACTGCGAAAAACTAGCTAGACTATACTCAAATAATCCACGATTATCTGTTTTAAAATGAACTTCACCATTGTCTGGCAATATTTCTTTATACGTATCCAAAAAGGTTCGATAGGTCAACCGACGCTTTTCATGACGTTTCTTAGGCCACGGATCCGAAAAATTTAAGTACAGACGATCAATTTCAGCTGGACCAAAATAATTCGTCAAGCTAGAACCGTCCACTTGCAATAACTTAATATTCGGTAAATTCGTTTCTAATACTCTATCCAAAGCATAACTCAATACCGTCATTTGAATATCAATACCGATATAGTTAATATCTGGATTTTGAGCTGCCATCCCTGTCACGAAACGGCCTTTTCCAGAACCTACTTCAATATGAATCGGATGATTATTCCCAAAAATTTCAGCCCATCTTCCCTTACATTCTTCAGGATTAGAGATAACATATTGTGGATTATTTGCTAGAAGCTCACTAGCTCCTTTACGATTTCTAACTCTCATACTTCCCTACCAAAATTTTGACGAAATTGACGCAATGCATAAATCTCTTTATTAGCTGCTAACACGTTGTAACTCTCTACATGTTTTGCAATCTGATTAAGATAACCCAATTGACCATACCAATAGACCTTACTTAACACTGTACGATTATACTTGTATCCGTATTCTTTAAGCCACTCCTCCCAAGACTGATATGGAATATAGTGGGTCAAAATATAAGCCACATCCATCATTCGATCGGTCAAACAAGCTGTTTCCCAGTCTGTTAGATACACAAAACCTGAGGTTGTTTCTACCCAATTACTATGATGTAAATCACCATGAACAAATGTAGCCACTTCCTGATGAAAGCTAGGCAGATGTTCCAACAATTCCTGACAAATGGATTGCAAATACGAATTTTGTCCCAAACGAACAGGAGCCTCTTTTTGCCAACGGTAGACCAAATCTTGTGGCTCCATGTATGTGTACTTCATCTGTAAGGCTTGATTTAGCAAAAATCGCGAATAATGCATTCTTACCAAAATCTGACGAACCTGTTTGCTCATCATGTCACGACGTTCCAAAGTGCGACCATTCAGCCATTCCTGTTCCACACGATTTCCTATACCAATCTCGTGATTTGTATTCAATACAGGCGGTGTAATTTGCTCACGAGCTAGGGCAGAAACAATCGGAGGCATTTCATACTTCACAAAAACTGGCGTCCCGTCTGACCGTAGGCCTTTAAACGCTTTGCCACTGTTTCCTGAAATAGACTGTAATTGTAGCCCACTGGTTTCAAACTGCATGCCATTCCTCCTTCAAAAATTCTTTACTATTTTACTAATTTTCAGGTATTTAGTCAATCAATTTTTTTAATTTAAGAGGCAAATACACCTCATGCAACAAGACACCACTAAAAATCAGGAATACAACCATCCTTTTTTCTTGTATAAAAACTAACGCAACAATCATTTCTACTGCTACAAGAGTATATAGTAACATGCGTAGAAACAATTGAAGATCCAATTTTTTCTGTCGTTTATCAAGCGGATACAATTCTGTCAGATACTGATAATCGTAATGCTTGTATAAACCAAGCAACTGAAACAGCAATAAATAATGAGACACCACTACCAGACCAATAGACAACCAAGAATCCTCAATAGATAGCAAAGACAGAATACCTAAAAAGAGCAAACGCACAGTTAATCCCAAATAATCACCTGCTCTTACAAAAGCACGAACATAAAGATAGACCCATGTCTTCCCATATCGTCCCTTGATACCGTTCATCCACCAATCTAGGTACCTACGACGCTTAACAGTTGTTGTGATACCTTTGACCGTTGTAAACAAAGCAAAAAAGCGCAAAATACTCTGTTGTCTAGCTTTTTCTCTCCGAATCGCCTCTGCCCAAGAAAAATTCCCCTGAACATAGTAGACATCCTTTTGGCGTTTTACCAATAATATTTTGACCAACAAAAGACCAAGCCAACAAATTGGAAATACCCATAAAGGCAATCCTAATTTAAAATAGATTGGTAACAACAACAATTGCACTAGAAACTGAAGAACAGTCCAAATCAAAAAACTCCTCTTAGTTGCCGAGACAAACTCCTTGCTAACATCCACCTCTTTGGTCAATAGAAAAACCTGATCTGCCTCTTCCAAGTATGTCCCAATCTTCCCTGAAAACAATAGAATCAGATTGACACCAAACAGTCCAAACAATACTAAACGAGTATCCTTTGGAAAGTCTACCAATAGCTGACGGTATTGAAGACTAAGAAAACCCATAAACACTAATAATACCAAAACAAAATGATCATTCAAGACATAACGTAGATACTTAGCACAACGCTTCAGGAAAACTGTTCTCCGTTGTTGAAACAACTCTTTCATCCGGCCACTCCCTCTTTGGTCAATGCCAGATAAATCTCATTGAGACTTGCTCCCTCCATAGAAAACTGTTCTTGCAACTCTGATAAGGTTCCTTCTGCATACACTTGACCATGATGCAAAATGACAAATCTATCACACATTTTCTCGGCAGAATCTAAGACATGCGTAGACATCAAAATAGATGTTCCTTTCGACTTCTCTTCTTCCAACAAAGCGATTAAATCTGCTATAGCCAGTGGATCTAAGCCCAAAAAAGGCTCATCGACAATCAACAAACTTGGATTGACTATCAGAGCACAAATAATCATTACCTTTTGCTTCATCCCTTTAGAAAACTGAACAGGAAACCAATCTAACTTTTCTGACAAACGGAACAGCTTTAAAAAATACTCTCCACGTTTCCACGCTTCTTTCCATGGAATATCATAAGCCATTGCTACGACTTCCAAATGCTCTTTCAAGGTCAATTCTTCATACAAACTAGGCGTTTCTGGAATAAAACCAATCTTCTTCCTGTAGACTTCGACGTCTTGCGCTAAACTCTGATCATCTATCAAAATCTGCCCCTTATAAGGAGATAACAAACCAATAATTTGCTTAATAGTGGTTGATTTTCCAGCGCCATTTAAGCCAATCAATCCAACTAATTCTCCCTTACCAACAGTAAAAGACACATCTTTCAGAACAGGGATATTGACATAACCACCCGTTATATTTTTAACTTCTAACATACATTTCTTCCTAGAATTTGATATAATTATTATAACAAAAATCTTAGAAAGAGGTTGCCATTATGTCAGATTGTATTTTTTGTAACATCATAGCTGGGGAAATACCTGCTTCTAAAGTCTATGAAAACGAACACGTATTAGCTTTCTTGGATATCACACAAGTCACAAAAGGACATACACTGGTCGTTCCCAAACAGCACCATCGCAATGTTCTTGATATGGATGAACAAACTGCTGCTAATCTCTTCTCAGTAGTTCCAACTATCGCACGCCACCTCAAAGAAAAACTGAGAGCTAAAGGAATGAATATCGTCAATAATAACGAAGAAGTAGCTGGTCAAACTGTTTTTCACACACACATCCATCTACTACCTCGTTTTGACCAAAATGATGGTTTAGATATTCGTTTTACAACTAATGAGCCAGACTTTCCTGCGCTTTCCCAACTAGCTAAAGAGCTTTATCTAGGAGAATAACATGAACTTTCGCAATCTATTGTTGGCAGCATGTGCTGCTAGCGTTACCTTTCGCATTGTCAGTCAAAAAGATCGTATCGCTAAAGAAGCCAAAGAAACCAAAGAACTCTTAACAACAATCAATGCTAATAAAAACAATATTAAGGATCAATTAGCTATTATCCAAGAGTTGCAAAGCCCTCTACAGGACATGACGAAAGATTTACAACATAAACTCAGAGTATACCAGCAAAGCATTGCAGGCAATCTTGAAGAGATTCAAAAAATCCGTTCAAAATATACAAAACAAGAAGAGTCATAGGGAGTATGCAACTTGTTCTCTGATAGTAGTTGAACAAGAATAAAAATAGAGGATAGATATTTTCTATCCTCTATTTTTATTCTGAACCGATACCCTCTTCAGTCCCTGTCGGAACTTCAGTTAACTGTCCTTCTGCTGTAGGGAGCTGTGGTGCGGTATCATGAGTAGAGTCTAAAGTAATTGGTTGAGCCCACGGACTAGCCTCTAATTCCAATAGGTTTGTGTAAACATCATAGACATTTACAGGACTAGGCAACCCCATCTTACCCTCATAGACTTTAACATTCGTTACCAAATCATTTTTTTCTTCTTTTCCTATTGATTTTTTCAATACATTTTGCATATCCAACAAATGCTGACTAGGTGGTAATTGATAGTATAGTTCATCAATCAATTCATCCACTCCTTGCAACTGATAGGAATTTAATTTCCCTACAGAATCCTTATACCCTAGTAAACTAGGTATTGTTGCTGGACTAATTTCAATATTGGTGCGCATGTTATTTGAAATCGCATGTAGAACATTTTTATATTGTGTAAAACCGTCCAATTTCAAGAGTTTCTTGACAATAGCTGTAATAACTTCACGTTGACGACGTTGACGTCCAATATCTCCCTCTGGATCATCATAGCGCATCCGTGCATACACTAGTGCCTGATCACCATTAACTAGATGTCTTCCAGTCGGAACAATGGAAGTATAGGCTGGCTCATATTCGGAAATAGAAATCGGAAAACCGAGAGTATTATCCACTTCAATACCACCAATAGCATTTACAAGCTCAACCAAGCCGTCCATATTGATTTCAATATAGCGGTCGATATTGATGTCCATCATTTTCTCAATAGTCGCTATCGCCATCGGTGCCTGTCCATAACTGTAGGAATGATTTAACTTTTCCACCGTACCTGTAGACTGGCCACTCGCATCTGCAATCTCAACCATAATATCACGAGTCAAACTCATCATCGTTGTTTCTCTTGTCTTAGGATTGACAGTTACCAAAATCATCGAATCACTACGGCCACCTTCCCAGTCACCTCCACGAGTTGCTTGATCCATGTCCACTCCCATCAAGAGAATGGTCAACGGCTCTGTGGCATCAATTGGTGTAATCTCTTCTCCATCTAATTGCTTAAATGTTTTTGAAATCTCACCCGATGAAAACTGAAACAAATTAGCTCCATAAACTAATCCTGCTCCAAGAGTCAAACCGACAATCGCTAAACACATTAAAAATATTTTTTTCCCAATCTTCATATCTCACCTATCAGCCTTCCCATATAATAAAGATCAAGCCATTCTCCTGTATCTGTTCTAGCTCCTCTCACTTGAGTACCCTCAATGACAAATCCTAGTTTCTGATACAGATGAATCGCTGGTTTATTGCGAACTTGAACCGTTAATTCCAACCGCTTCAACAACTCCATCTCCTTGGCCCAATGAATCACTTCTTCTAGCAAAATCGATCCTACACCATGACCCCAGTAATCTTTTTTTACTGCAATAAAAATCGTCCCAATATGATTAATTCGAAACTGACGTGAAGATTTAACCGAGATAGCACCAATCACCTCTTGATCTATTTTAGCCAGCAGACAGATTTCACGTGGATTCTCAATTCCAGCTTCAAAAATGGTTTCCATTTCTTGTTGAGTAAATCGAAATCCTGTCTCGTCCATTACCAAATAGTCAGTTTCTCTTGCTACTTGATTCATAAAATCAATAAAAGCCAATGCATCACTTGGATCCGCTTCACTAAAGTAAATCTCTTTTTTAACCATGCCGAACCTTCGCTAATAACCTATCACTTTTTGCACCAAATGCTTGAAAAGAAAGACGACGTCCCTCTCCCTCTTTTTCTATACGAACGAAGAGGTAATCATCTAACATGGTCAAATCCAATAATTCTCCCCACTCAATAACTGTTAGACCCTCACCATAGAGAAATTCATCTAAATCAATTGAATCAGGATCATCACCGATACGATAGACATCTAAATGATAGAGTGGCATTGTTCCTTCATATTCACGAACAATCGTATAAGTTGGACTTTTTATCATCTGATCAATGTCCAATCCCTTTGCCAATCCTTTCGTCAGAGTAGTCTTTCCTGCTCCTAAATCGCCCGATAGTATCAAGAGTTGACCCGGTTCACATAAAGTTCCAATCCGCTCACCAATCGCAACGAGTTCCATTTCATTATAAGTATACATACAGCTTATTATATCATAGCTACATAGGTTTGTCATAGCTAAACCAAAATTCTAAAATGAATGAAAAACATCGCAAGCACTGGTCACCTGCGATGTTTTAATTTATTATTCCACACTAAAGAGATATGGATAGACTGGTTGATTTCCTTGATGAAGCTCAACTTCAATATCCTCAAACTTCTCTTCTAATTGTTCTGCAAGCGTCTGTGCTACCTGCTCGTTTCCATCTTCACCGATATAGATCGTAACAATCTCGCTGTCTTCATCCAACATTTTTTCAAAGGTTGCTACCAATGTTTCCATCATATCTGGATGCGATACAACTATCTTGCCGTCTACCATACCGAGAATATCATTCTCATGAATGTCCAAACCATCAATTCGAGTATCTCGTACGGCTGTCGTTACACTTCCGCTTTTAACTTCTGTTAAAGAGCTTGTCATAGCATCAAAGTTTGTCTCTAAATCATGACTAGCATCAAAAGCCAATAGACTAGTGAAACCTTGTGGAATTGTCTTTGTTTCCACGACTTTAACAGCAACTTCTGCCACTTCAGCAGCAGACTGAGCTGCTAGTAAAATATTTTTATTATTTGGTAGCAAAATCACATTGCGTGCATTCACTAACTCAATCGCTTTGACAAAATCTTCAGTTGACGGATTCATAGTTTGACCACCTGATATGATGTAATCAACACCTTGAGATTTGAAGATTTCTGCCAAACCATCTCCAGCAACTACTGCAATAATAGCATATTCTTTTTGCTCAGCAGGTTTTTTGATTGCTTCTTTTTCTACTTGTGCTCCATGCTGTTCACGCATATTGTCTACTTTTACTTTGACTAGACTACCATATTGCAATCCTGCCTGCATCACTAGACCGGGATCTTCAGTATGGATATGAACTTTAACGATCTCATCATCATTAACAACTAAAAGTGAATCTCCAAGATCATTTAAATAATTACGAAACTCCTCATAATCAAAATCCTTAACATATGTTGGACCTTGACGAAGTGCGACCATAATCTCTGTACAATATCCAAATGTGATGTCTTCTGTCGCAACGTGTCCTGCAACAGACTTGTGGTGTTCAGCATTGATCATTTCTGACATAACGGCTGGAGTTGCTTCAAAATCATCCGACGCGATATACTCACCTGTCAAAGCTGCTAAAAAGCCTTCATAAATATATACAAGTCCTTGACCACCAGAATCCACCACGCCAACTTCCTTCAAAATCGGAAGCATCTCAGGAGTTTTCTTTAATGCACGATTAGCGCCCTCAAGGGTCGCACGCATAACCTCAACTGCATCATCTGTCTCTTCAGCCTTTTTCAATGCCGCAGTGGCTGCACCACGTGATACGGTCAAAATCGTTCCCTCAACAGGTTTCATCACTGCTTTGTAAGCAACTTCTACACCATGTTGGAAAGCTTGAGCCAAGTCTTTTCCATCCAAGTCTTCTTTATCTTTCACGGATTGACCAAAACCACGGAATAGTTGAGACGTGATAACGCCTGAATTTCCACGCGCACCCATCAACAAGCCTTTGGATAAAATCTGTGCCACTTCACCAACTGTAGTCGCTGACTTATCAGCTACCTCTTTCGCACCATTTGCAATCGTCATTCCCATATTCGTTCCTGTATCGCCATCTGGAACAGGAAAGACATTGAGCGAGTTCACATATTCGGCTTGTTTATTCAGACGAGTAGATGCTGCCTGCACCATTTCTTGAAATAAACTAGTTGTAATTTTAGACACAATTATTCTCCTACGACTTTAATATTTTGGATAAAAACATTAACAGTATCTACTGCAATACCCAATTGATTTTCCAAGTTGAACTTCACACGCTCTTGAATATTACGAGATACTTCACTAATCTTTACACCGTAACTCATGACAGTATAAACATCAACCGCAATACGACCGTCTTCCAAGGTCTTAATCACAACACCTTTGGAATAATTCTCTTTTCTTAATAGAGCTTGAAAATTATCTTTAATCGCCGATTTACTAGCCATTCCAACAACACCGAAAATTTCTGTTGTAGCTCCACCGACAACTGTGGCAATCACATCATCAGTCAATTCAATTTGGCCGTCTTTAGTATTGATCTTTACAGTCATATTTCGTTACCTCAAATAGTTTTATCACTCCATTTTACCACATTTTCTATTTTCTGTAAAAAACAAGATTGTCACAGCCGATTTTCTAAGCCATAAAATGAAAATTTTTCTTTGTCAACTTACAAAATTTCATATACAAAAAAGATTGGATAATTGATCCAATCCCTTTTATGATTAACCTAAGCGTTGTTTAGCATCTGCTGCACGTTGGAATGCTTGTCCGACATAGTTGATGCATAACATCATGACAAGGATAAAAATAGCTGCAGGTAGCCAAATCCACGTTTTATTTTCTAACACATCTGCATTACGAGCATTAGAAATTAGCGTTCCCAAACTTGGTACGTTAGACGGAAGACCAAATCCTAAATAGGTCAATGAAGTTTCAATCCCGATATTTCCGGCAAAATTCAATGTCAAATTGACGATAATAAGAGAACTCAAGTTTGGCAAAATCTCACGGAACATAATCATCAAATCACTAGAACCCAACGTCTTAGAAGCACTTACATAATCTAAGCTCGCTTCTGACAATGTTCTTGTTCGGAAGAGACGTGCTTTTGCTGTCCAGTAGAACATACTCATGATAAAAACAAAGTGATAGATTGTATAGTTTTTCACAACGGTTACAAAGACAATAATCATCATCAAATCTGGAAGAATCATAATAAAATCAACAATTCTCATCATAATTCCATCCAATTTACCGCCGTAATAGCCAGATACAACTCCTAAAAATATACCAATAAAACTTGTAATGATTGTAATTGAAAATCCAATTAATATAGAATTTCTAGCACCAATCAATAATTGTCCGAAAATATCTTTCCCACCTTCATCTGTTCCTAACAAATGACCTTCTACGCCAGGTTCTAAAAAGCGACTCAATAAATCAACTTTCATCACTTGTTCTTGGTCCAAAATCAAGGAACCAACAAATACAGTCGCTAAAATAGTCAGCAAGATAATTAAGGAAGTTAGCGCTAAACGATCCTTTATAAACTCTCTTGCAATAACCTGAAGTCCTCCCGGAGGAGTAGATACTGATTTAGTATTTTTTGTTTCTTTACTCACTTTACCCCTCCTTACTTCACACGAATGCGTGGATCAACAATACTCATGATAATATCTGACAGCAAAGTACCCAACAATGTCGCAAATCCAAAGAATAATAACAAGGTAAGAATGACGCTATAATCTCGACTAGATAAAGAAGTATAGAACAATTGTCCCATACCAGGATAGGTAAAAATGGATTCAATAAAGATTGAACCACCTATAATCCCTGTCAACTGATATCCTAAAAACGAAGCAATTGGTAAGATCGAATTACGGAAAATATGGCGGTTATATACTATCTTTTCAGGTACACCTTTTGCACGAGCGGTTCTCACATAATCTTGCCCCTTCGCATCAATTATTCCCGTCCGAAGATATTGAATGGTTACTGTCGTCGATAAAATAGCCATTGTCACAGCAGGTAAAACCATATGATGAAAACGACTAACAATCAACTCCAAACCTTGTACTCCAGAAGCAACCGATCCTCGCGTTGGAAACCAGCCTAAACTGAAACCAAACAACCATAGCATTAAGATTGCAAAAACAAATGTCGGTGTTGAAAACGTTAAGAAATTGTAGACACCAATTACTTTGTCCGCAATAGAGTTTTGGTAACGTCCCGCAATCATACCAAGAGGTAAGGCAATGAGGTAAGTTAATACCATCGTTAACAATGATAACCAAATCGTATTGTTTAGACGCTGGCCAATAATAACTAACACAGGTTGTTTGAACATCACACTTTGTCCGAAATCACCCTGTAATAAATTTCCAACCCAACGGAAATACTGCACATGAAGTGGATCATAATAACCTGCTTCTATACGCAACTTTTCGATAGCCGCTGGATCAATATTAGGATCAATCATACCTGTAAAAGGATCACCCGGCATCATCTTAGCAACTGCAAAAGCGATAACACTAAGAATGATAAGCTGAGGAATCATCATCAATAAACGACGTAAAATTGTTTTCCACATCTTAGTTCTTACCTCCTGTCGGCAAGGCTACTTTGTGAGTAGAGGAAACACTTTGTAAATCATAAACACGACCTCGTTCATCATAGTAGATACCTTGTTTTTCTTGATATTCTTTTTCAGCTGCTAAGCGTTTTTCTTTATTGGCTACACGATTGACTGGATCAATAACTGGAATAGCTGATAATAGACGCTTGGTGTAAATATGTTGTGGATCGCTATAGATATCCTTTTTACTACCTGTTTCCACAAAACGACCACGATACATAATGAACAATTCATCACACATGTGTTGCACAACACCAAGATCATGTGAAATAAAGAGATAGCTCAACTTAAATTCATCTTGAATGCGTTTCATATAATTCAATACTTGCGCTTGAACAGACAAATCCAAAGCTGAAACAGGTTCATCTGCAATAATCAAACGAGGATTACTTGCTAAAGCACGAGCGACACCGATACGCTGACGTTGACCACCTGAAAATTCATGTGGATATTTGATTAAGGCTTCTTCGTTTAAGCCAATCGTGTCTAATAACTGAAGCACTCTCTTCTTTTCTTCATCTGGTGAAAGACGATCAAAATTACGAATGGGCTCGGCAATGATATCTAAAATACGCTTTTTAGGGTTAAAACTTGATAATGAATCTTGGAAAATCATTTGCACATCACGGCTAAAGTCTCCTCTTGAACGACGTGACTTATTAGTGACATTTTTTCCTTCATAGAGAATCTCTCCTGAAGTAGCACGTTCTAACCCTATAATAGCTTTACCGATAGTGGATTTTCCAGAACCAGATTCCCCAACTAGACCGTACGTTTTGCCCTCTTCAAATTCAATATTCACACCATCAACAGCATAAACATAATCTGTCACACGATTAAGGAAGCCACTTCGAATTGGATAATGAACTTTAAGATCTTTTACTTCTATAAATCCCACTACTTGACCTCCTCTTCAAAATAAAATGTTTCATGACAGGTACAACGTACAAAATGATTTGGCGAAACTTCATGCATGCTAGGGTCTGCCTCATGTGCAGTCGCAGGAATCCATGGAGTACGTGGTGCAAAACGACACCCTTTGCGAATCATTTTTGTAATTGGTGGAACAATACCTTCAATGACATGTAAGTCACCACCCTCACCACCCGATTGTGGATTCGATTTTAACAACGAGCGTGTGTAGGGATGTTTAGGATTCGTAAACAGTTCCTCCACAGGAGCGACTTCAACAAATTGTCCCCCATACATAACTGCGACGCGATCAGCAGTTTCTGCTACAACACCCAAGTCGTGAGTAATCAGGATAATTCCCGAACCTGTCTCTGCTTGAATCTCATTTAACAAATCCAAAATTTGTGCTTGAATGGTTACATCCAATGCTGTAGTTGGCTCATCTGCAATGATGATTGGCGGCTTGCAAGACAAAGCAATAGCAATGATAATCCGCTGACGCATTCCCCCTGATAGCTCATGAGGGTATTGTTTAAAAGTTCTCTTAGGATTTGGAATACCTACTTGAGCCAATAACTCCAAGACACGCTCTGTACGCTGATTCGCATCTAAATCCGTATGATAGAAAAGCGCTTCATCAATCTGAGCTCCAATCGTCATCAATGGATTAAGTGCCGCCAACGGATCTTGGAAAATCATACCAATATCATTTCCACGGATCGTATTGTATTTAGCCTCTTCCATTCCTACCAATTCAGTGTCATTATATTGGATACTTCCTTGGATTTTAGTATTTAAGGGATTATGCAATCCCATAATGGTTGTTGCTAAAGTTGATTTACCACAACCAGACTCGCCTACTATGGCCAATATTTCATTCTTTTCAAGTGAAAGATCTACCCCGTCAACAGCATCATAAAACTCATCACCAATGCGGAAACCGACATGCAAATCTTTGATTTTTAAAAGCGATTTTTCGATAGCCACGCTCTTCCTCCTTTATTTTTTCCAGCTAATCCGACAGGTTTACAAAAGTGATTAAATCGCTTTCAAAACACTCCACATTCTCTTCTATCTTCTCTAGTCTATTAAAATGCATCGAATCGCTTTTGGTATAATACCTATACTATACCATAATTATCTGAAAATTCCAATAGCTATTTGAAAAAGCCAACAAGTTGGCTTTTTCAATCTATTCAATTATTTAGCTGCTTCACCTTTGTCGGCTAACAATTCAACTTGCTCCCAGCTAGATTTTGAATCTGAACCAAAGTATCTGTCATAATATTTCACGCGATTATTAACAGCTACTAAAGTCTCTCTTTCAAACACTGGAATAGCATATGCTTGTTCAGCAGCATATTTTTGCCATGCATAGAAGTCCTTCACACTAGTGTCATGGTCGAATGCTTCTACTGAGTTAAGTGCTTCTAATAATTTTGTATTTTCATCTGATACAAATCTAGAATAGTTAAACGGAGCATCTGGACCATACAAACCTGTTGGATTCGGATCATGTCCTGTTCCCCATCCTCCAGCAAACATATCTATATTTGCGTCATTGGCTTCAATAGTTGTGTAGAATGAGTTCAATTCCATTGTGCGTCCAGTGTACAATTCCACATTCAAGCCAACTTCTTTCCACCACGCGATATACTGTTGTAGCAAAGCTTCATTTGCATCTGTACGCTTACGAGCAGCGAAACTAATCTTGAACTCTTTTCCATCTTTGCCTTCACGGATGCCATCACCATCTACATCTTTGTAGCCAGCTTCATCGAGAAGTTTCTTCGCTTTCTCTGGATTATAAGAATAACCCTCTAATTCAGAATCATGCACATCCCCAAAGAATGAAATAATAAGAGAATTTGCTTGGTGGTAAAGACCATTATACAACTTTTCACCAGCAGTCTTAGGATCAATTGCATAAGCAATCGCTTGACGAAGTTTGACGTCATTCATCTTGGCATTTGCATCCATTACATTCTTACCAGATGCTTGGTCATACGTTCCCATATTGAATGAAATGTATTCATATGATGGCGAAATAGCCCCTGTAAGTTTGATATTTGATAAATCTTTGTAAGAGTCAAACTGATCCTCTGGCATTTCGACAATATCATATTTACCAGCTTTCACTTCTGAAACAATTGTATCTGGCGAAACGATATCTACTTTTACACTATCAATTTTTGGTTTTCCTTTATAGTAATACTCATTAGCAACAAAGGTAATAGACTCTCCACTAGTAACATCTTTTACTTTAAATGGTCCCATACCTACATATTTAGCTGTACGAGAGTATTCACTTCCTTCCCAATCAGCTATTGGAATGTCTTTAAAAATATGTTTTGGCATCACAAAGGCAGGAACATCACCACCAGAATATGTCATAGAAGGTGTCATCTGCTTCACATGAAGTACTACTGTATAATCATCAACCTTTTCTATACCAGAAATGGAATCAGCTGTTCCAGCATGATACTCATCCACACCGATTATATTTTTATGACCATCACCAAAGCGCACACCCGGATAAGCAGGATTTGCAAGACTTTCTATAGTGAAGATATAGTCATCAATTGTAAATGGTGTACCATCTGACCACTTGTAATCTTTTCCTGTTAAAGTAACTGTAACTTTTTTTCCTTCAATATCAAAGTCAACTTTTGCAAGTCCAGAATCATTTAATTTACGATTACCATCGTATCCAAACATAGATGAGTCAACCATTGTCAAAAATTCAGCGTCAAGTGCTGTAGAATATAACTCATCATGAAGAATCCCAGTCGCACTGTTTGCTGAAACAACCGCATAGTTCAACTGACCACCTTTAATAGCTGTACCTTCATTCGTAACTTCTGACGGGAAAGATAAATCTTGTTTAGCACCAGAAGACGACTTAGAGCCACAGGCTGCGAGAACAGATGCAGAAAGCAAAGCCACTCCTGCAAGAGAAAGAAGTTTTGTCTTTTTCATAAAATACCTCTATTTTCTTTTTTGACATGATATTTATGTCTTTACATGACATTATACCATAAATTTTTCTTAAAAAAAGGCTTTTTGTCAGAAAATTTTGTAAAAATCTTATTTTTTAGTATTTTCTGAAAATTTACATCATTCTCTTTTTTATTTTCATTATTTTTCTCACATTTCTTGTGATATAATGAAAGAAATACGATTAAAAGGACTTGCCATGCGAAAATTACTTTCTTTATTCATTAGCATTGTTACTCTCTTTATCTTTTCAAACTCTGTTTTAGCAGAAGAGTTTTCCGTTCCAGCCAAACATGCTGTATCTGTTGAAGTGAGTTCAGGAAAAATTCTCTACGAACAAGATGTCGAAACCAAGGCCAGTGTTGCTTCCATTAGCAAACTTCTTAGTATTTATCTAGTCTACGAATCCTTAGCAAAGGGAGAAATCACACTAGATACTATGGTCAATATCTCTGACTATTCCTACGGTTTAACAGCTAATACAGAGCTGAGCAATGTCAATTTAGATGAACGCTATTACTCCGTAGACGACTTGCTTCACGCTTCCTTGATTACCTCCTCAAATAGTGCCATTATTGCTCTAGCTGAAAAGATAGCCGGTAGCGAGCCTGCATTTGTGGATCGAATGAAAGAAAAACTAAAAGAGTGGGGCATCACTGGTAGCAAAGTTGTCAATGTATCCGGTTTAGATAATAGTGATTTAGGTGGCAACATCTATCCCGGGTCTAGTCCGGAAGATACAAACTTATTCTCTGCTTTAGATATCGCCATTATCGCAAGACGGCTTATACTAGATTATCCACAAGTACTGGATATTACATCACTAAGTGCCTATAACTTTGGTGGCTATACTTACTACAGTACCAACCAAATGCTCAGCGATGGTACACATGCTCGTAATGGAGTAGATGGACTAAAAACAGGCACATCCGATTCAGCAGGTGCAAGTTTTGTTGCCACCACCAAACAAGCCAATATGCGCATTATTACAGTCGTTCTAAATGCGAATGATGGAGTGACCACGCCAGAAAATCGCTTTGTTACAACTAGCGATTTGATGAACTATGTCTATTCTAATTTTTCTCTTGTCCCGCTGGTAAAAAAAGGACAGACATTTGAAAATAGTAACATTAAGGTATTCAATGGTGAGAAAGAAACCTACCCAGTTGTTGCAGCAACCGATTTATATGTTGTGCAACGCAAACAAGCTGAACATTCAGCAACGGCCATCTACAAACCGACAGCGTATGAAGTTGACGCTCCACTCTCTGCTGGAACCCTAATTGGTACACTTCAATTAAAAGATCAAGACCTTATAGGACAAGGTTATATCGCAAAACAGGAAACCATTGATATGGTGCTATCTACTGATGTCAAAGAAGCATCTTGGCCTGTTTCTTGGTGGAATCACTTTGTCAAATATGTCAATGAGAAATTATAAAAACAAACACGCTAGACTAAACCTAGCGTGTTTGTTTTTATAACGAAAACCTCTCCAGCATTAAGACAGATTGCCTACTACTTAAATGAAACTAATTTTAACCAACGGATCCTTCCATTTCATATGAAATTAAACGGTTCAACTCAACTGCATATTCCATTGGTAATTCTTTGGTAAAGGGTTCAACAAAGCCCATAACAATCATTTCTGTAGCCTCTGATTCTGACAAGCCACGACTCATCAAATAGTATAGTTGTTCTTCAGAAATTTTGGATACTTTCGCTTCATGTTCTAAAGCTACTTGTGAATTGTGAATTTCATTAAACGGAATAGTGTCTGATTTTGAAATATCATCCATGATAATAGTATCACATTCAATGTGACTAATGGATTTGGCAGAATTTTTAGCAAACGTAACTTGACCACGATAGTTCACTTCACCGCCACCACGCGCAATGGATTTCGAAACAATAGATGAAGAGGTACGCGGAGCATTGTGAATCATTTTAGCGCCTGTATCTTGTACCTGACCTTTATTTGCAAAGGCAATCGATAGCATGGTACCACGTGCTCCCTCACCTTCCAAGTAAACCGCTGGGTACTTCATAGTCGTCTTCGCACCTAAATTTCCATCAATCCATTCTACAGTTGCATTTTTCTCAGCACGAGCTCGCTTGGTTACTAGATTATAGACGTTATCAGACCAGTTTTGAATGGTTGTATAACGCATGTAAGCCCCCTCATGAGCAATAATCTCCACAATCGCAGCGTGAAGACTAGCTGTCGAATAAGTAGGCGCTGTACAACCTTCCACATAGTGTACACTTGCTCCCTCATCTACAATGATCAGTGTTCGTTCAAACTGACCAGTGCCCTCATTATTGATACGGAAATACGTCTGTAACGGAATATCAAGCTTAACACCTTTCGGTACATAAATAAATGTACCACCTGACCATACTGCTGAATTTAGCGCCGCCAGTTTATTGTCTGTCGGAGGCACCAACTTACCAAAATATTTTTTAAATAGTTCAGGATGTTCTTTCAATGCAGTATCCGTATCTGTGAAGATAATGCCGTGCTTATCATATTCCTCTTTCATATTGTGGTAAACCACTTCTGATTCATACTGAGCAGATGCACCAGCTAAGTACGCTCGTTCTGCCTCAGGGATACCGATACGTTCAAATGTTTCCTTAATTTTATCTGGCACATCATCCCAACTACGAGCTGGCTTATCCGAAGGTTTTTGATAATAGACAATATCATCAAAATTCAACTCAGATAAGTCTGCCCCCCATGTTTGCATAGGCATTTTTCTAAAGGTTTCATAAGATTTCAGACGGTATTCCAACATCCAATCAGGCTCGCCTTTGATACGAGAGATTTCACGAATAATATCTTCATTTAATCCCTTACCTGTCGAGGCAACTAATTCAATATTTTCGTCGTGGAAACCAAATTTATATTCTCCTAATTCAATAGGAGTTGGTTCAATTCTTTCTTCTGACATAATACTACTTTCTATTTATTTTTCTCAAACATTTTCATAGCATTCCATTTCATTACATATCCGTACCAGAACAGACATGGCGCTCAATAGCTTTATTCAAAGCATTCCACGATAATGTCGCACACTTGATTCTCTGAGGAAATTTAGCCACACCAGCAAGTAGAGAGGCATCACCTAGATTTTTTTGACGGCTATCTTCCTGTCCTTGAACCATTTTAGAAAATACTATGGCGAGTTCTTTGACCACAGAGAGTTCTTTTCCTAAAACCGCTTCGGTCATCATCGAGGCGGATGCAGTAGAAATGGTGCAACCAACTCCGTCAAATGCTATATCTGTAATTTTTCCGTCCTCAATTTGAACCGAAAGTTCAATAATATCTCCACAGGTTGGATTATGTAGCTCTATTTTTTCGACCCCTACCAAACTACCACGATGACGGGGAGATTTGGAATGTTCTGATATAACCGTTTTATACAAGGAATCTAACTTAGAGAGTGCCATTAAAAAACTCCTTTGTTTTGATAAGAGCTTCAACCAGCCGATCACAGTCAGCCTTTGTATTATACAGATAAAAGCTAGCTCGTACCGTAGCTGGCACTTGCAAGTGGCGAAGCAAAGGTTGCGCACAATGGTGTCCTGCTCTCACCGCAACTCCTTCATAATCTAAGGCAGTTGCAACATCATGCGGATGCAATGTACCTAAATTAAAAGCTATCAGCCCTGTTCGTTTACTGATGTCTGCACTACCGTAAATTGTAAGATCTGGAATGGCTTGTAATTTAGGCCAGACATAAGCTATTAGCTCTTCCTCATGTCGCTGAATAGCTTCCATGCCGACTTCATTTAAATAATGAACAGCAGCAGCTAGTCCAATCGCTCCTGCAATATTAGGAGTTCCTGCTTCAAATTTCCATGGTAATTCTTTCCAAGTAGCAGATTGTTCATGGACGAATTCAATCATTTCACCTCCAAATTCAACTGGCGACATGCGGTGAAGTACGGCTTCTTTTCCATAAAGAACACCGATTCCTGTCGGTCCCAACATCTTATGACCTGAAAAAGCGAAGAAATCAACATCTAAATCTTGCACATCAATTTTCATGTGAGGAGCAGATTGGGCACCGTCTACAACAAGATAGGCACCAACTTGGTGCGTCAACTCTGCTATTTTTTTGATAGGATTGACTACTCCAAGAACGTTTGATATATGAGCCAACGAAACAAACTTTGTTTTTTCAGACAAGACCGATTGAAAATTTTCTATATCAAACTCACCATTTTTCAAATAAGTATAGCGAAGAATGGCTCCTGTTGCTCGACAAATTTCTTGCCAAGGAATGATATTGGAGTGGTGCTCCATGATAGAAATGACAACTTCATCATTTGGCTGAAGGATTTCCTTTGCAAACTGAGCCACCCAATTCAAACTAGTGGTTGTCCCTCTAGTAAATAGAATTTCCTTACTAGATTGAGCATTGATAAAATCTGCTACTGTCTGCCTCGCTGCCTCATAGCGAGCTGTCGCTCGTTCGGACAATGTATGCACACCACGATGAACATTGGCATTATCTGACCGATAGTAGTCTGCAAGAACGTTCAAAACTTGCTGAGGTTTCTGAGTTGTTGCAGCATTGTCTAAATAAACCAACGGTTCATCATGGATAACTTGATTTAAAATGGGAAAATCTTTATAAATACTGTTTAAATCCCTCATATTATCTCTTCGCCAATGTTTCTTCAATTACCGTAACCAATTCATCACGTACTTCCTTGATAGGAATTTCTGTGATAACTGATCCCAAGAACCCCCGTATGACCAAACGCTCTGCAGTCGCTCGATCCAAACCTCTACTCATCAAGTAGTACATATCTTCTGGATCTACTTGCCCGATAGAAGCTGCATGTCCAGCTGTCACTTCATTTTCATCAATTAGGAGAATTGGATTGGCATCTGAACGTGCCTTATCAGACAGCATCAACACGCGACTTTCTTGCTGGGCATCTGCTCCCTTTGCACCACGAACAATATGACCAATCCCGTTGAACGTTAAAGTGCCACTCTCTAAAATAACCCCATGTTGCAAGATATGACCTACTGAATTATGTCCATAATTCGTCACTCGAGTATCCACACCTTGCACTTGGCGACCAGATGAAAGTGCCACAACTTTAAGATTTGCATGACTACCACGTCCCTTTAAATCACTATCAAAATCTGCTACTACATTACCTCGGTTCATCACACCTAAAGCCCAGTCAATACTTGCATCGTTGCCTAACAGACCTCTGCGTGCCATATAGGTATCCACATGATTTCCCAAGCGGTCAATCGCTGCAAATTTAATTTGGCTACCCGCTTTCGCAACGATTTCTACAACAATGTTGGCAGAAGTTTTAATAGTTTCATCGCCAAAACTTTCAAAACGTTCTAAATAATTGATCTTACTATTTTTTCCAACGACAATCAAAACACGCTTGTTAAAAGCAACCTCGCTTCGTGAATCTTGATAAAAAATCCCCTCAATTGGCTGATCAATTTCGACATTATCTGGAATATATAAGACAGCTGTTGCATTAAAATAAGCAGTATTATAGGCCGCTAACTTGTGCTCATCAAATGCCACCACCGATCCAAGATATTGTTCCAATACTTCAGGAATACTATCCATAGCAGATAAAAAATCGGTAAAGATAACACCTTTTTCAACCAGCTCAATCGGTAATTGCTCCAAAACCGTCTGACTACCCACTTGAATCAACTTAGGATTATCTCCAAGTGCTGTAAAGTCTGGTACTGTTTCAATCGCTTCATTAACAGCTAACTGTCCATCACCTAAATTCCAGCGATGAAATTTAACTCGCTCAATCACTGGCAAATCCAGCTCTGCTATTTTATTAAATGCTTTAAGACGCAAACTCGTTAGCCAATGTGGCTCTGTCTGCTCTAGTGAAAATTGTTGAATCATTTCTGCAGTCATGAATGCCTCCAAAGCCTTAAATGTCATCTTCTTTATAATCAATGCCAAGTTCCGCAGCAACTTGAACATAACCTTCTTTTTCCAAACGTTGTGCCAATTCCGGTCCACCTGAAAGAACCACACGTCCTTCCATCATAACATGAACAACATCTGGAGTGATGTAATTAAGCAACCGCTGATAGTGGGTAATGATCATAGCGCCAAATCCCTCACCACGCATCGCATTAATTCCTTTTGAAACAACCTTTAGAGCATCAATATCCAAACCAGAGTCGATCTCATCTAACAATGCAAATGTTGGTTCTAACATGAGCAATTGTAAAATTTCGTTCCGCTTTTTCTCACCGCCAGAAAAACCTTCGTTAAGATACCGCTCTGCCATTTCTTCTTTCATATTCAAAAGTTCCATCTTTTCATCCAATTTAGTAATGAAATCACGAACAGAAATTTTCTCATCATCTTCCTTACCAGCATTCATCGCTGCACGTAAAAATTCAGCATTCGTAATTCCCGGAATTTCAGACGGATACTGCATAGCTAAAAACAAGCCCATACGAGCACGTTCATCAACTTCCAATTCCAATATATTTACTCCGTCAAATAGAACTTCACCTTTTGTCACCTCATAGCTAGGATTCCCCATAATCGCTGCCGAAAGAGTAGATTTCCCCGTTCCATTTGGTCCCATAATTGCGGCAATTTCTCCTGTTTTCAAGGTTAAATTGACACCTTTTAAAATCTCTTTACCTTCGATTTCCACATGGAGATCTTTAATTTCTAATACTGACATGCTGTACTCCTTTTCATTTTATATCGTTAATTATATCAAAAAAAGAGCCTACTGGCTCCTATCATGTTTAGAAACATTCTCATTTTTAAGACGATTTGTTTTTACGATTTTTATATTTTTCTATTTTCTCTTGACGATAACTACTGTTTCCAATAAACCGCAAAAGGTTTAATAATGGAGTTCGATTATCTCCAAAAATTCCCACCAACTCGCAAAACACCTCTACACCTAACCCCATTGTCAATAGTAAAAATAGTCCACCTATTCGACTAGAAACATTCAGCAGGAGAGATGTTAAAGAAAAGAGAAATGAAATCGCATAAATGACCAAAACCGTACCTCTATGGGTCAATCCCATAGATAGCAGTCTATGATGCAAATGCATTTTATCTGCCTCATAAATCTTTTGTCCAGACAATTTCCGACGAATAATAGCAACTACAGTATCTGTTATAGGAACACCTAATATCATAATCGGAGTAACAACAGCAACAGCGGTTGAATTTTTCAAACCTTGAAGAGACAAAACACCAATCATAAATCCGATGAACAAAGCTCCTGTATCTCCAAGATAGATAATAGCCGGATTGTAATTGTAAGGCAAGAAACCTATAATAGCTGCAACTAGGACAAAAATAGTCAGCGTTAGAAAAATATTGCTATCATGCAGAAAAAAATAAGAAACAATTCCCATTGTCATCAAAGAAATAATAGATACACCTGATACTAAACCATCCAGCCCATCTAGTAAATTAACAGCATTCGTAATCGAAACAATCCACAAGACCGTCAAGAAGAAAGATAACCAAATTGGAAATTGCAACAACGGACCACCAAACGGAATCTTAAAACTATCAAATCGAAATTCTGTAAATAACCAAATAATGCTAGCTGCACCAAGAATTCCTGTCATCTTTGGGATTGGTTTCAACTCTCTCACATCATCAATAAACCCTGTCAAAACAATAATACTCGCAGCGACTAGCAATGGCAAAACATATCTCAAATAAGTGCCATGATAATGAACATGGGTTACAAAAACAGGTAACAAAACAAGCGTAGACAGCGAAAACGCAATAAAGATAGCTAAACCACCTGCCGAAGGCATGGGAACCTTGTTGATACGTCTAGCATTAGGGTTATCCACTGCTCCAATTCTCAATGATAAAGAACGAACCAATGGCGTCATGATTGCTGCAACAACCATCGTTGCAATAATCACCATAATATACTTCAAAGCAAAAGGAATCATACTAGACTAACCTTCCTTAATTCCTCAATGGCAGCAATTGGCACTATAAGTGTTCCATGCTCTTGTAAGACCGGTCTAGTTAATTGAGTATCATTTGTAAATTCCAACATTCGAGCTAAGAGATAATCTGGGTACTGCTTAGAACGATCTTCAACATTCACTAGGACAGTCATGTAGTAACGTCCCTCCATCTTATACAGCTCAGACTCTTCAACTGGATAGTCTACTGTATGAACAAATGTTAAGACTTCCTCAATCTTAGCAAACTCTAAAATGTAGTAAATATACCGTTCTTGTTCACCTTGTTCCAGCTCCTCATTTTTTTCCACCTCTTCCAAATGACGAACAGCAACACTATCACCAGAGCTCTTCTCACGCACAGTCTGCTCCAAACTCTTGAAAAATTCTTCTGGAGTCATATTCGCAACATTCCCCAATTCAGACAAATCTGGTAATTCATCAAAATCCAGATTTTGTTCTATCTCTGATTTTGTCACAAAAATATCTACTCTATCAGGTTTAGGTGTTACACGAAAACTCAGCATTCCACTTTCCCTAAACGTCATTGGTAAATCCAGTTCATCCAGTACAGCATAGAAAAATTCTTCTGTTTTTTCTTGTGGAATCAGAAAATCAGAAAGTTCCATCCCTCGCTCTTCCAAATCATCTAATTTTATCGTGATTTTTAATGTTGAATCACTAATTTGCTTTACTTTCATAAAAGACCTCACTCTATTTGTCATTCGCCTATTTTATTTGACAATGACTCTTTTCTATTCTCATACATATCTCACATCATTATACTAAAAGGAGGCTTGAAAGACAAAAAAAAAGCAGGTTTCCCCACTTTTTAAAACAAAAATGTAATAAAAGAATACACTAGCAATACTGCCCCCAATACAATACGATAGTAGCCAAATACTGTAAAATCATGTTTCTTAATAAAATCAGTCAAAAAGCGAATAACTACAAGTGACACAAAATAAGCGGTCACACTTGCTACTAACAAAATGAAAAACTGCCCAATTGTTAAACGATTTCCATCTAAAAAATATTTCGCAGCTTTCAAACCACTATAGCCGAACATCGTTGGAATCGCTAGGAAAAATGTAAAATCTGCTGCCACTGCGCGACTCGTTCCCAAAATAATGGCTCCCAAAATCGTAGCACCAGAACGACTGGTTCCTGGAACAATACTCAATACTTGGAAACAACCTATCAAAAAGGCTGTTTTATAAGACATTTTAGCTAATTCCTGAACCTTAGGTTGAACAGCTTGATTTCGTTTTTCAATCCAAATAAATGCAACTCCATAAACAATCAATGCAATCGCAATCGGCACCATGAAACTAAAATGTGCTTCAAACCAATTATCCAACGGAACTGCAATCAAAATAGACGGAATACACGCAAGTACCACTTTTGCCCATAATTGCCACGTCAATTGAATCTCACGTTTGGTTTTACCAGCTTGAAAAGGATTTAACTTCTTAAAATAGATCGTCATCACGGCCAAGATAGCCCCCAACTGAATGACAATATTAAACATCTCCACAAACTGATTACTCTGATTCAACTTTACAAATTCTTGAACTAAAATCAAATGCCCCGTAGAAGATATCGGCAACCACTCTGTAATCCCCTCAATGATTCCTAAAAATATAGCTTTTAATAATTCTAATAGCATACAAAGCTCCTTTTTTCTACTTTTTCCATTATATCATAAAAAAACAACACATTCATAGTATGAGTATATTGAAATTTGTCAGAATTTTTAATAAAATGGTACAATACCATCTATAATAAGGAGACATTATGAAATATAAACTTAGTATATTTCTGCTTACACTTCTTGCTATTTTTTCTACAGCGACTGGTGTCAGAGCAGATGAATACCTACGGGTTGGCATGGAAGCAGCCTATGCCCCATTTAACTGGACTCAAGAAGATGACAGTAACGGCGCTGTTCCTATTGAAGGGACCAATCAATTTGCCAATGGTTACGATGTTCAAATAGCGAAAAAAATTGCTACATCTATGGACAAAAAACTCTTGGTAGTGAAAACCAAATGGGAGGGCCTGGTTCCAGCCCTAACATCTGGAAAGATTGATATGATCATCGCCGGCATGAGCCCTACCGAAGAACGTAAAAAAGAAATTGCTTTTTCAGATAGCTACTACACGTCTATCCCAACCTTAGTTGTTCGAGCAGATAGCAAGTACGCATCTGCAACAAGCTTGACTGACTTTGAAAAAGCAAAAATCACAGCTCAACAAGGGGTTTATCTCTATGATTTAATTGATCAGATAGAGGGAGCAAACAAACAAACTGCCATGGGGGATTTTTCACAAATCCGTCAAGCATTAGAAGCAGGCATCATTGACGCCTATGTTTCTGAACGTCCAGAAGGACGCACAGCTGAAGCGGCGAATAAGGCGTTCAAAATGGTCGATTTGAAAAATGGTTTTGAAACAAATGCAGAAGATGTGACCATCGCTGTCGGTATGCGCCAAGATGACCCACGTATCACACAGGTCAATCAAGTTCTTGCTACACTTACAGAAGATGGCCAAATAGCTCTTATGGACCAGATGATTGAAAACCAACCTGCTGAGGAAGCAACCGATGAAAAACCAAGCTTCTTCAACCAAGTATGGACCATTGTAATCAATAACTGGCAACAGCTGCTTCGTGGTACGGGTATGACACTCCTAATTTCTATTCTAGGAACTATCATCGGTACCGCAATCGGCCTATTGATTGGAGTTTTCCGTACAGCACCAAAAGCTACAAATCATATCTTGGCTATTGGACAAAAACTATTGAGTTGGCTCATAAATATATATATCGAAGTGTTTCGTGGTACCCCAATGATTGTACAATCAATGGTTATTTACTATGGAACTGCCCAAGCATTTGGTTTAAATCTTGATCGAACGCTAGCGGCCATCTTCATTGTATCTATCAACACAGGTGCCTACATGAGCGAGATTGTCCGTGGTGGTATCTTTGCAGTGGACAAAGGGCAATTCGAAGCAGCTACTGCACTCGGCTTTACCCATAACCAAACTATGCGTAAAATCGTGCTTCCACAAGTTATCCGCAATATTTTGCCAGCAACAGGTAATGAGTTTGTCATCAATATCAAAGATACCTCTGTATTGAATGTTATTTCTGTAGTTGAGCTCTATTTCTCTGGAAATACAGTTGCAACTCAGACCTATCAATACTTCCAAACCTTTACAGTTATTGCGATTATCTACTTCATTCTAACATTTACCGTAACCCGTATCTTGCGTTTGTTTGAAAAACGATTTGACACAGATACTTATACAACAGGAGCTAATCAAATGCAAGTGGAGGTTCTCAATGACTAATACTACCATCTTAGAAATCAACAATCTCAAGAAATCTTATGGACAGAATCAAGTTCTCAAGGATATTTCTGTCACTGTCAAAAAAGGAGAGGTTATTTCCATCATCGGTTCATCTGGATCTGGAAAATCAACCCTTCTTCGTTCTATCAATCTCTTAGAAACACCAACTGAAGGACAAATTCTCTATCATGGACAAGATGTCCTCGCCAAAGGTTACGACCTTAATCTCTACCGTGAAAAACTGGGAATGGTTTTCCAATCTTTCAATCTCTTCAATAATCTCAATGTCTTAGAAAATGCAATCGTTGCACAAACAACTGTACTAAAACGCGATCGTACTGAGGCAGAGAAAATAGCTAAAGAAAACCTCAATAAAGTCGGAATGACCGAGCAATATTGGTTAGCTAAACCAAACCAGCTCTCCGGTGGACAAAAACAACGTGTAGCTATTGCTCGCGCTTTATCTGTTGACCCTGAAGTTATCCTATTCGATGAACCAACTTCAGCTCTTGACCCAGAAATGGTCGGTGAAGTTCTTAAAACAATGAAAGACTTAGCAAAGTCAGGCTTAACAATGGTTATCGTAACTCATGAAATGGAATTTGCACGCGATGTATCTGACCGTATCATATTTATGGACAAAGGAGTCATCGCCGAAGAAGGAACTCCTCAGCAAATTTTTGAACACCCTAAAGAGGAGCGGACACGCGAGTTTCTCAAACGCTTCTTAGGATAAGAAAAAACTACCTACCCCAAAAGAGTGGGTAGTTTTTTATAGTATTTCGAGAACATAAAAAGAGAAGTTCACATGAACTCCTCCTTAAACAATCTGTCTAAATACTCAGATTTAGATTTATTTTTCAAATTTTTTGTGGTTTTTATCGTAAAAATCAATCAACCCCAAAGCAGTTGCAAATGAAATGTTATCAATTTTAGCACGACCTTGTGCAAGAGCAATAACTGACATTTCACGAGCATTTGTTTCTTTACTGATGCGGTAGCCTGTGATTTTCTTTTCACGTACCCATTCAACAACTGCAGCCACTTTTTCGTAACTAGTCATGAGAAACCCCTTTCTTATTTGTTTATGCGATTTAGTATAATATAAGTAAACCTATTTTGTCAAGCAAATTGTTCGGCTTTTACCATTACTTCACTTTTAAAGAAGATAGTATCTGCGTACGAATATCCTCAATACCTTCTGGATTGGCTGGAAGGAAAATGGTCTGATTTCCTCCTTGCGCAAAATTATTCAAGGTATCTAAATACTGATTGACCAATAAAATAGACATAATCTGCTCCTCAGATACATTGACATTTGAATCCTTCAACTCACGAATAGAATCCGCCAAGCCATCTACAATCGCTTTACGTTGCTCAGCAATACCGACACCATGTAAGCGATCTTTTTCTGCTTCTGCTTCTGCCGCCGTTACGATCTTAATCTTGTCAGCTTCTGCCAACTCTTGAGCAGCTACACGTTTTCGTTGCGCTGCGTTAATTTCATTCATTGATTGTTTTACTTCAGCATCAGGCTCCACTTTAGTAATCAGGGTTTTAACAATGACATAGCCGTATGTCGACATTTCTTCTGCTACTTGCTTTTGTACTTCAAGAGCAATCTCATCTTTTTTCTCAAACAATTCATCCAAAGTCAATTTAGGAACTGAAGAACGCAATGCATCTTCAATATACGATTTAATCTGTGCTTCAGGATGCATGAGCTTATAATAAGCATCGGTAACGTTATTCTCATTTACCCGATACTGTGTGGCTACATTCATCGTCACAAACACATTGTCTCGCGTTTTAGTTTCTACCACAATCTCACTTTGCAACATACGCAACTGAATACGAGCTGCAATCACATCTACACCAAAAGGTATTTTGAAATTAATTCCAGATGTAGAGGTCTTTTGATATTTACCAAAACGCTCAATAATCGCAACTGTTTGCTGTTTGACAACATAAAGACCCGATATCAATAATACCAAAGCAACCAACAATAATAGTAAAAATACAACAATATATGCACCAAAAAACATACAAATCCTCCCTTAAACTAACATTTTATAAAGCGAATCGTTTTCATGCAAATTGATGTAGTGAGCATCAAATGCTTCCAACCGAGTAATAAACTGCGTATAGTCGTTCTTATCTCCTAAAGCGATACCTATCAGAACAGGTCCAGTCCCTTTATTAGCTCGCTTAATATATTCAAAACGAGTAATATCATCATTAGGTCCTAAAATGTCATTTACAAACTCTCTAAGAGCTCCAGGACGCTGTGGAAAATTCACAACGAAATAATGCTTAATTCCGTCATAAATCAGTGCTCTTTCTTCCATCTCAGGCATACGGTTGATATCATTATTACCACCCGAAATAATGCAACAAATCGTCTGACCTTTAATTTGATCCTTCACCACTTCAAGAGCTGCAATAGTCGCCGCTCCTGCTGGTTCAGCAACAATCCCCAACTTAGAATACAAATCTAAAATCGTTCCTGAAATCCATCCTTCATCAACACCAATTAACAAATCTATATGCTTACGTGCAATCTCATAGGTTGATTTTCCTACTTTTTGAACCGCAATGCCATCTGCAAACTTATCAATTTCTGGTAACTTGACAGGGCGACCTTTATCAAAAGCAGCTTTCATAGAGCGCGCTCCACTTGCTTCAACACCAATAATCTGAATGTCAGGTGCTTGATCTTTCATATAAGCAGCTACTCCAGCAACTAAACCACCTCCACCAACGGGAACAAATAGTTGGTCAAAATGAAGCATCTGCTCTCTCGCATCTTCCAAAATCTCATAAGCAACTGTACCTTGACCTGCCTGTACGTTAACATCATCAAATGGATCAATGAAGATTTTTCCACTTTCTTGAGTGTATTTCTGTGCTGCTTGAGCCGACTCATCAAAAGTATCACCTACAAGACGAATATCAACATAATCTCCACCAAAAAACTTTACCTGCCCAACTTTCTGCTGAGGAGTTGTATTTGGCATGAAGATCGTTGCAGGAATTTTCATTTCTTGACACGTGTAAGCAACACCTTGGGCATGATTCCCTGCCGAAGCACAGACAACACCTTGTGACTTTTCTTGCTCTGATAATTGAGAAATGGCATAATAAGCGCCTCGAATTTTAAAAGAACGAACACGTTGTTCATTTTCACGCTTAATATAGATTCTTGCATCGTATTTTTCTGATAAATACCGACTATAATCCATTGGAGTTCGGAGAACGACATCCTTTAGAACAGCATAGGCCTGCTCTACTTTTTTTGCTGTAACCATATTTATTACTAAACGCTTTCTATATATTATTGTAGCAAATTTTACAAAAAAATTCCAGTAAAAACATAAAATTTTAATGTATTCTAAGAGATATGTTATAGTCTTATCATTATCGCATATCCCCTAGACATCACCAAAAATGTAAAATAAAGTGTATCGGTAGATACACTACCCATACACTTATCTGTTAATGAACAATATAACTACTCTTAACTCAGGTAGTCGATTATGCCTCTGACCTTTTCATAAGCAAATAAGCTTGAGAAATAATATCAGGCTTACATTTCTTTAACCCAAACCACCCAGATAATCTTTCATTATTTCAAGAACTTTAATTATAAATTCTAAATGAATCATCATCATTACGACCAACAAATGGCATAGCCTTACGCAATTCTGCCCCAACTTGCTCGATAGCAAGATTTTCTGCTTCTTTACGATACGCTTCCATACGTGGACGACCAGCCTTATAATCGTTGACAAAATCATTTGCAAATTTACCAGACTGAATATCTGCGAGCACTGCTTTCATATTTTCCTTGACTTGATCAGTAATCACACGTGGACCAGATACATAATCTCCGAATTCTGCAGTATTTGAGATAGACTGACGCATCTTTTTAAAACCACCCTCATAGACCAAATCCACGATCAGTTTCATTTCGTGCAACACTTCAAAGTAAGCCAACTCTGGCGCATAACCTGCTTCTGTCAACACCTCGAAACCTGCTTGCATCAATGCTGTCAAACCACCACAAAGAACAGCCTGCTCTCCAAATAGGTCTTCTTCTGTCTCTTCTTTGAAAGTCGTTTCCAATAAACCTACACGCGCAGAACCCAATCCTTTAGCCCAATCCATAGCAATATGCTTTGCATTACCTGTCGCATCTTGGTAAACAGCGTAAAGAGCCGGAACTCCAAAGCCTTCTTCAAATGTACGACGAACCAGATGCCCCGGTCCTTTTGGTGCAC
Source organism: Streptococcus suis (assembly GCA_029593505.1). Taxonomy (GTDB): domain Bacteria; phylum Bacillota; class Bacilli; order Lactobacillales; family Streptococcaceae; genus Streptococcus; species Streptococcus suis_AG. The sequence continues at coordinate 60,403 of JAKTNI010000005.1, read as the reverse complement.
ACATAAAAACATCAATATCAGCTGGTGCCTTGATAAACTCAAAGTGAATATTGAAACCATGCGCAAAACCAAGAGCGTTTCCTGCTACCAAATTTGGAGCAATCTCTTCTTTATAAAGGTCTGCCTGAATTTCATCTGGTGCCAGTACCATGATTACATCTGCTTGTTTGGTTGCCTCAGCTACTTCAAAAGTCTCAAAACCGTCTTCTTTGGCTTTGTCAAAAGACTTTCCTGGGCGCACTCCAATAATGACATCATGTCCTGTGTCACGCAGGTTTTGTGCATGAGCATGTCCTTGTGAGCCATATCCAATAACAGCAATTCGCTTGCCATCAAGTGCTGCTACTGTTACGTCTTTTTCATATTGCATCGCTACTGTCATATTGTCCTCTTTTCTATTATTAAATGGATTGTCTTACACTTAAAATATCTTCGCAAACGTGTCAATCTCTACCAAAAGCAGTTGTACCAGTTCTTGCAATCTTTTTTATACCATACGATTGAAGCACTCTGAGTAAAGCTTCAATTTTATCACCGTCTCCTGTCATCTGAATCGTAATCGTATTAAGAGCCACATCCACAACACTAGCTCTAAAAGGTTGGATCATAGCTAGTATTTCTGCTCGCTTAACTGGTGGAGCCACTATTTTGATAAGAATGGTTTCTCGTTCCAAATGTGGAATATCTGTTAAATCGCGTACTTGGACAACGTCGATCAATCGATTAAGTTGTTTGATAATCTGTTCCACTTCATCATGATTCGCTACGTCCACAATGACAGTTACTCGTGAAACATCTACCACTTCTGTTTGTCCAACTGAAATAGACTCTATATTGATTTGACGCCGAGATAAGACACCTGTAAATCGGTTGAGAACGCCTGAAGAATTTCGTAATGTCGCTGTCAATATTCTACGCATTAAACTTCACCCCCAACATTTCCGCATTACTCTTTCCAGCTGGTACCATAGGATATACATGCTCCGAACGTGAAATATGCACTTCAACAAGCATCGGTTTATCTTCTAAAATGACCTTCATATCCTCTGCCAACGTAGCTGGATTGTCAAAACTATAGTGGCTAATGCCATAAGCTTCTGCTAATAATTGAAAGTTTGGCTCTGCATCAAATACCGACTGACTGCGACGTTCTTCATAAAATGATTCTTGCCATTGTCTAACCATTCCTAATGAGTGATTATTCAGCAAAACAACTTTAATCGGAACTCCATAACCATTCAAAATTGCTAGTTCTTGATTGGTCATTTGGAACCCACCATCTCCAACAAAAACAATTACCTCTCTATCAGGATTCGCTAATTTAGCACCGATAGCAGCTGGAATACCAAATCCCATCGTCCCCATACCACCTGATGTTACCAACTGACGAGCATGTTTATACGGATAAAATTGAGCTGCCCACATCTGATGTTGTCCAACATCTGTAACAACAATAGCATCCCCTTTCGTTAATTGACCAATCAATGCGATAACCTCTTGTGGTTTGATACATTCCGAATCTGTATCATACCAAAACGGTGATCGACGTTTATTTTCTAATACTTCCTTGGTCCAATCAGCATAATCCGTATCAACTTTCTTTAGTGCTAGAAGAGCTGTCAATGTAGCCTTAGCATCTCCAACAACTGGAATAGCTGTTTTGACAACTTTTCCAATCTCAGCAGGATCAATATCAATATGAGCTACCGTTGCATGTGTTGCATATGTAGCAGGATTACCTGTTAAACGATCGTCAAAACGAGCTCCGATATTAATGATGTAATCAGCCTCGTTCATCGCTATATTCGCAGCATAGGAACCATGCATTCCCCCCATTGCTAAAGATAGGGTATGTTCAATTGGAATAGCTCCTAAACCCAATAACGTAGAAACAACTGGTATCTGATAGCGTTCTGCAAAAACCACTAACTCCTCATTAGCATTCGCATAATTAACACCACCACCTGCCAAAATAACCGGTTTTTTAGCTTTCGTCAATTGCTGAAGTATTTTTTTTACTTGAAGAACATTTGGTTCAATAGTCGGTTGATAACTAGGTAAGTGTACTGTTGGATCATAATACGATTCAACTATTCGTTCTTGAACATCTTTTGGAATATCTATGACAACTGGTCCCGGACGTCCCGTCGTTGCAATATGCAAAGCTTCAGTAATCACACGAGGAATATCAGCTGTATCTCTTATCTGGTAGTTGTACTTAGTAATGGGCATCGTCATTCCCAAAACATCCGCTTCCTGAAAAGCATCTTTACCAATTCCCCGCGTTGCCACTTGACCTGTAAATACCAAAAGCGGAACACTGTCTCCCATAGCATCTGCAATCCCTGTTATCGCATTAGTCGCTCCTGGCCCTGATGTAACGATCGCCACACCCACCTTTCCTGATGACTTAGCATATCCTTCTGCCTCATGGACCGCTCCCTGCTCATGTCGAGCCAATACATGCTGGATACCTTTATATTGATAAATCGCATCATACAAAGGTAGTACTGCTCCACCGGGGTAACCAAAAACAAGATCGATCCCCAATTGATGCAATGTATCTAAAATTAAATAAGAACCTGAACGTGGCTGATCTAATAAAATTTCTTGCACGAATATTCCTCCCTTCTGAAAATATATTTCTCAATATAATATCATAAGCAAAAATAATGTCAAGGAATTTTCAGAAAATTCGTACATACGTTCGGTTTCTTAAAAAATTGAACATAATAGTAAAAATTAGCCTACACCATACCTAGCAGATAAAAGAAGTTTAAGTATTCAGAAATTTCTTATTATTTTTAATCTATGGTATAATAGGGAAAATAAAAAAGGGAGGGCACATATGACTGCTACAAATCACTCTAATACTCTTCGTCACCGTAGCTCCGTTTACGATTCAATGGTAAAATCCCCAAACCGCGCTATGCTTCGTGCAACTGGTATGATAGACAAGCATTTCGAAGCTCCAATCGTCGGAGTTATTTCTACTTGGGCCGAAAATACTCCTTGCAATATGCATCTACATGATTTTGGAAAATTAGCCAAGAAAGGAATTCAGTCAGCTGGCGCTTGGCCTGTCCAATATGGCACCATCACAGTTGCAGATGGCATTGCTATGGGAACACCCGGTATGCGCTTCTCTCTCACATCTCGCGATATTATTGCAGATTCAATTGAAGCAGCAATGGGAGGACACAATGTAGATGCTTTTGTAGCTATTGGAGGATGTGATAAAAACATGCCTGGTTCCATGATTGCTATTGCCAACATGGACATCCCTGCTGTCTTTGCCTATGGAGGAACAATAGCACCAGGAAATTTAGACGGAAAAAATATTGATCTTGTATCTGTATTTGAAGGAATTGGAAAATGGAATCACGGCGATATGACAGCAGAAGAAGTTCGTCGTTTAGAATGCAATGCTTGTCCCGGACCAGGTGGATGTGGGGGTATGTATACAGCAAATACAATGGCTTCTGCCATTGAAGCTCTCGGCATGAGCTTACCCGGTTCATCCTCTCACCCTGCAGAATCCAGAGAGAAGAAAAATGACATCGAAGAAGCTGGACGTGCTGTTGTTCGTATGTTAGAACTTGGTATCAAACCATCTGATATCATGACACGTAAAGCTTTTGAGAATGCTATTACAGTTGTAATGGCACTTGGCGGTTCAACAAATGCCACTCTACATTTGCTCGCTATGGCTCACGCCGCCAATGTTGAATTAACGTTAGATGATTTTAATACTTTCCAAGAAAAAGTTCCACATCTAGCAGATTTAAAACCCTCTGGACGTTATGTTTTCCAAGATCTCTACGAAGTAGGAGGCGTTCAAGCTGTTATGAAATATCTCTATCAAAACGGCTTCTTACATGGTGATTGCCTAACCTGTACCGGTCGAACCGTTGCTGAAAACCTAGAAAATGCTCCCGATCTCACGCCCGGTCAAGATGTTATCATGCCGTTAGAACAGCCGAAACGTGCAGATGGTCCTCTCATCGTCCTCCATGGAAATCTAGCACCAGAAGGAGCAGTTGCCAAGGTATCCGGAGTAAAAGTACGCCGACATGTAGGGCCAGCTCGAGTGTTTGACTCAGAAGAAGCAGCCGTTGAAGCCGTTCTTGCTGATGATATCGTCGAAGGAGATGTCGTTGTTGTTCGTTATGTTGGTCCAAAAGGTGGACCGGGTATGCCCGAAATGCTTTCACTTTCATCTATCTTAGTCGGAAAAGGACAAGGAGAATCTGTCGCACTTCTGACAGATGGCCGTTTTTCAGGTGGTACTTATGGATTAGTTGTAGGGCACATCGCACCAGAGGCTCAAGATGGTGGACCAATCGCCTATCTTCGTGACGGAGATACCATTATCATTGACCAAGATACCAAAGAATTGACCATGAAAGTTTCTGAAGAGGAAATCAAGCGACGTCAGAAAGAAACTGTTATTCCACCACTCTATTCTCGCGGTGTATTAGGGAAATATGCACATACCGTATCTTCGGCTTCTAAAGGAGCGGTTACAGATTTTTGGAGACCTGAGCGTACGGGAAAAGAAAGAAATAGCCATTAAATGTGTACGCTACGTACTCCTTATAAAGAACGTAGCCAATATGAATTTTTATAATACGTTTTTAGTAGGTGAAAAAATGAAACTAAATGTCGAATTGTCTCGCTTCCGCGTAAAAGCAGGGAAGTCTGCTGTCGTTGATGAATGGATGGATTTCCTAAACGAACATCTTGAAGATACATTACTCACCTTAGAAGGTGAAAAAATGTATGTTGAAACAATTTTCCGTGAAACTCTAAACGGAGATGAATTTCTCTACTGGTACTCCATTCAGGCAGAAGGCGGTATTGAAGTAGAAAATTCCGAATCTTACATTGATAAAAAGCATTTGGAATATTGGGCAGAATGCATTGACCCAAGTTTTGAAATGATCGACTTGGAACCACAAGTCATCATGATTCCTAGACCTATTTATGCAACGATGGAAACACTCCATCAAACTTATGATAAACATTATAAAAAGTAAGACTGGATATTCCTATCCAGTCTTACTTTCTATTGCCACAACATTCAAAATAAAAACAATTTACACTTCTACTATTATTGTCTTATAAAGCGTTCTCAAAATTTCATAGATATCATTCTTCTATTTAGGACTAATACCTAAGGCAATGCGCCCTAAACGACTAATTCTTGTCATTTTCCATACCGGGAACCATACAATTTCCACCTGTACATCTGTAATGCCATCAATTGTTTTAAGAGCGATAACTAACTCATTTGGTAACGTATCTGCACAAGAGCAACCTGCATCTGTAAACGTCATTGTAACTTTACAGAACCCAATATCATCTACTAAAATTTCATAAACCAGACCTAAATTATAGATATCTAATTCAATCTCTGGATCATAAATGCTTTCCAACACTTGTACTAGCTGATTGGAGAACCTTGCTGCACAGCCATATAACTTGATATCTTCCCTCATATATTCTAATACCTACCTTCATGAGTGAGTGATTATAGAAAACATTGTACCAAAAATAGTCAATCTATGCTCATTTTTATTCGATAGATACCTTTAAATACGAACTATATCGTTCTTGCAGTTCCACTTTTCCCTTCGCCAACAGGAAAAACATACTTATGTCCTTGAGTTAGGCTGTGATAAAATCCTTTACCATCATAAATCTGAAAGACTTGCATAGCATCACTAGTTTCCTCTTTATAAATATGCTGATAATAAGGATTATCTGCAAAAATAGTTCGTAAATACTCATTTTCTACTGGACGAACCAACCCTTCTATCCGTACAACTTGTATGAGATAGCCTTCCTCAGATAAAGCAGTCATAGCTACTCGTCCATCCTCTATTAACTGATTATAAAAATGTGTATCGGGACCTGTCATAAAAAAAACACCATCCTCATTTGCTGCGGTTATATGAATATGACGAGCATGAGGACATCCCTCTTTATCAACCGTCGCAAAAACTCCAACTTTCATATCTTCTAGTAATTGCATAACTTCTTTAATTTCCATCACAACACCTCTTGAAATCGTTTTCTATTTAGAAATAGTATAACAAAAAATACTATTAAAGTTAAGAAAAATATGGGTGAATTAAGTAGCTATACTTATCACCTCATGTAAATAGACATTCAAGAAACTCACAGTTTCTGAAAGAAATAAAGTTTCACTATATTAAACTTTTTCTTCTTGTACAATACAAAAATCTAGAGCTTTTTAACTAACTTTTCTTTTTTGTAAACTTCACTAACCATTCCATAAAACACTCCTTTTGTTTTATTTTCTTCTATGTCTACCACTTTATTTTGATAAATGTCTTAAAAGCATTACTATGCTTACAACTAAAAATCAGTGACTTTAAAATAATTATCAATACCAGAAGATAAAATATAAATGCTTTCCTGCTTGGTTGCGCATCATCAGTTGGTAAATCATTGATACCTACATCCAAGATTCGACTAAAATTATCAGGTGATGGATCATATATCCCTAAGCAATCCGTCTCTTTGCTTCATGAATCTGAATCATAAAATAACATTTTTTATGATCATAAAAGGACCAAAGAAATGAGAATGAAATTTAAAACACTTACTCATCTATCTCTAACCACTTAACAAAATGAATAAGAGTTAAAGATTACCAAGCAAATGCATTTGTCGGTGCATCAAATAACTTAAGAATTTCAATATTCTTGATATGACACAAAGTTACTGAAATACCTGCCATATCTATACTTGTCATATATTTTCCTAATTTTATCCTTGCCATTTTTACATCTTCTAAATCTAATAATTGTGAAACATCATTCAGGAAAATTCCCATTTCAATATCAGTTGTTGTTCCAAGATTATTGACAATCAGAATAAATTGGTCATTCTTTTTCCAATGAAAATGTAGTCGTAACTTATTAGTAATTTCATTAGCAAGGTTTTCCGATGATGTAAAGGGAACAATTCGATACCCCTCTTCACCATGAATACCTATACCATAAGAAATTGTATTGTTCTCTAAGTCAAATAAAGGAAGAGCAGCTCTAGGCAATACAGCAGGCTTGGTCGCAAATCCGATTGTAGCAGTTTGAGTAGAAACTTCAAATGCTAACTCTTCCAATTGATTCAAAGTGTAACCTTGTCGTGCTGCTTCTCCAATAATTTTATGAAGAATAATAGTGCCTGCTAACCCTCTACCTCTAATCTGGTAATGACTTTTTGGTTCTATAGAAATATCATCATGGGAAATAATATATTTTAAATTATGTCCTTCAGCTCTTGTAATGAGCATAGCTTCTCGAAAATTTTTTAAATCTGCTTCAAAATTCTTAATAATTAGGAATACTCCTTTACCTTTATCAAGAAATCGAATAGAATCAGCGATTTGTTCAACAGTCGGAGGCGCAAATAAAGTACCGTACAATGCGCCGGTTAGCATTCCATCACCTACAAAACCAATGTGTGATGGTTCATGACCAGAACCTCCACCACATAAAACAGGAATGCAGTTATCATCAGCGAATTTATTATAAACTAACGGAAGAGTTTCATGATGCTTCAAATGTGAGTAAGGCAATAGTTGTCCCGATACATAGTCAGATATAATATTTTCTTTTTTATTATGAATAAATGTCACTATTTTTCTCCTAATACTTTTTAAAGGTGATTTCTCTAATAATATAGTTTGGGTCAGGGAAAGGTTCTTTTAATAAGACAAAAGATTTTGTTAGTTCAGCCATAGCATGTGCTTGATAAGTAGAATGAAATTGATAAAAATCCATATCTATTTTGCCTGAAGCATACTCTCTCCAAATTTTCTCCACTAAAGTTTTACAATAATTAAAATAGAAAGTATAAAAATCATTTTGTCCTCTTATTTCAAATAATTTGACATAAAACCATCTTTCTTTCTCAAAATAACTAAACAGTTCTATAAGAAGCTGTCTTCCAGAAATAAAGTCAAGATTATCAGTAATTTGATCATGGAGGTCATTTTCAAAAATCCAGTCCAGTAACTGATATTTGTCGAGAAAATGATTGTAGAAAGTCTGTCTCCGAATTTGTGCAATTTCCATAATATCCACAATAGAAATTTTATCAAAATCGACCTTTAACAGTAAGGATTTAAAAGCTTTAGCTATTCTCTTTTTGGTAATGAGTGAAGATGCCATAGTTTTCCTCTTTAATGATATCCTCTAATTTTATCAAAAATATGCTATAATTTCTCAAAAAATGGGACAGAAAGTAAATTCTGTCCCTTATTTTTTATTTTAAAACATTTTATAATAAATCTATAAAAAAGAAATGAGGGAACTCAAATGAAAAAAATCATGAACAATCCAGTCGACATCGTTGATGAAATGTTGAAAGGGTTTGGCTACATCCATTCTGACATAGTGGAACGTTTAGATAATTTTGATGTTATTGTTCGGAAGGCAAAAAAACGAGGGCAAGTAGCACTCATATCTGGTGGAGGTTCTGGACATGAACCTTCTCATGCAGGTTTTGTTGGTGAAGGTATGCTGTCAGCAGCGGTCTGTGGAGCTGTGTTTACCTCTCCAACACCAGACCAGATTTTTGAGGCCATTAAAACAGCTGATGAAGGTGAGGGGGTATTCTTGATTATAAAAAACTATTCTGGCGACATTATGAACTTTGAAATAGCTCAAGAACTAGCTGAGATGGAAAATATCAAGGTAGCCAGCATCATTGTTGACGACGATGTGGCTGTTGAAAATAGCCTATACACTCAAGGCAAACGTGGTGTAGCAGGTACTATCTTTGTTCATAAAATACTTGGTCATTATGCAAGAGAAGGAAAAACTCTTTCTGAATTAAAAGAAATTGCTGATAAATTGATAACAAATATAAAAACAGTAGGTCTAGCACTATCTGGAGCAACTGTCCCAGAAGTTGGAAAACCGGGATTTATTCTGGAAGATGATGAATTTGAATATGGTGTTGGTATACATGGGGAACCTGGCTATCGAAAAGAAAAACTTCAACCATCTTTAACATTGGCTGAAGAATTGGTTAGCCAGTTGTTAACACAGTTTGAAAATATAGAGGGAACACAATTTGCTTTGCTTATAAATGGATTGGGTGCCACACCACTTATGGAGCAATATGTGTTTGCAAATGATGTCGCCCAGCTATTAGAAGCCAAAGGACTGTCAGTTGTCTATAAGAAACTAGGAAATTATATGACAGCTATTGATATGGCTGGTTTGTCACTGACATTAATGAAAATCGAAAACAATGATTGGTTAGAGGCATTAGAGAGTCCAGTTATTACTCCAGCATGGTAGAAAGGTGAATAATATGAAAATAAGTGAAGCTTTAACCTGGATGGAAATTTTCAATAAAAAAATCCAAGATAATAAAGATTATCTAAGTGAATTAGATACTCCAATTGGGGATGGCGACCATGGAGGTAATATGTCTCGTGGTATGAAATCTGTTATGGAAGAGCTCACGAAAAAAGAGTTTACCAAAACCAGTGATATCTTTAAAACAGTTGGTATGCAGCTGCTTAGCAAAGTAGGTGGGGCTTCTGGACCTCTGTTTGGTTCTGCTTTTATTGGTCTTAGTAAAGTCATTGATGCCAACATATTGTCCGAAAGTCTGCAAGAAGCATTAGATATGATTATCAAACGTGGCAAAGCGGAAATAGGTGAAAAAACTATGGTGGATGTTTGGACACCAGTTATTGAAGATATCAAAGAAAATCGTTTATCTTCAGAAAAGATACAATTTTACGTTGAAACAACTAAAAATATTAAAGCAACAAAAGGACGAGCTTCTTATGTTGGTGAGCGATCCATTGGCCATATCGATCCAGGTTCTCAATCATCAGGATATCTTTTTGAAGCATTATTAGAGTCAGGTATTACATATGAGTGATTTAGGAATTGTGATTATATCTCATTCAAAGCAACTAGCGCAAGGCATTGTTGATATCATCCGTGAAGTTGCAAAAGATATTCCACTAACATATATTGGTGGTACTGAAGATGATGGAATAGGTTCAAGTTTTGATGGTGTTCAAATAGCTGTTGAAGCAAATCCTGCAAATAAATTACTTGCTTTTTACGACCTTGGTTCTGCAAGGATGAATTTAGAGTTAGTTGGCGAAACAACCAATAAGGAACTTTTTATCCAAAATGTAGCAATGGTTGAAGGTGCTTATATAGCTGCTGCGTTACTTCAAGCAGGGGTTACTACAGACAGTATTTTAAAACAACTAGAAGAATTAGCTATTAAAAAATAGGAGAACTATTATGAAAGAATTTATCGGAGAAGTTTTAGGAACATTTATACTTGTTTTACTAGGGAATGGTGTCGTTGCAGCAAATGTTTTGAAAAAGACAAAATCTGAAAATGCTGGTTGGATTGCAATTGTTTTAGGTTGGGGAATTGCAGTGATGGTTGCAGTGTATATTTCCGGATTTATCAGTGGAGCTCACTTAAATCCTGCCGTAACGATTGCAATGACTGTGTTAGGAAATCTATCTATTGCTAGTGCAATCAATTACATTATTGCTCAATTTTTAGGGGCAATGCTTGCATCTCTTGTTCTATACCTTCACTACTATCCTCATTGGAGAGAAACAGCAGACTCTTCCACAATACTAGCTTGTTTCTCAACAGGTCCCGCTATTCGTCATACTTGGTCAAACATTCTTGGGGAAGCACTTGGAACAGCAATTTTAGTCATTACAGTTATGTCAATTGCACCAAATAATGTCGCACCAGGTCTTGGAGCATTAATCGTAGGGATCGTTGTATTTGCAGTTGGATTTTCGCTTGGTAGTACAACAGGTTACGCAATTAACCCTGCAAGAGATTTGGGTCCTCGTATCATACACGCGTTACTACCTCTTCCAAATAAAGGAGATAGTGATTGGGAATACGCTTGGATTCCTGTTATTGGGCCAATTATCGGTGGAATTTTAGGAGCATTGCTTTATCAATTCATCCTCAATTTCGTTTAAATGAAATAACGAAGTAAATGATCTAATTTTTTACCTTGCATCACCAACAAGCTAATCTAAAACAAAGTCAACCGTTTAGTTAATAGCGAGTCAATCCTTCTGACTCGCTTTTTCGTTGTTTAGTTTTCTAATAATAAAACATCCATTTAAATTATTTTCTTTCGTTTCATGCCAGTTATCCTGTAAGCAACAATTTTGTAAACCCATTTATTTCCTATTTCAACAATTGCTTCTGAAACATATGTTTGGGGCTGTGTAGTTGATTAGGTTGTTCTGTACATAAGCGGATAGATTCTGACTAAATGGATCTGTCTGGTTTCCGAGGTAGCTATAACTCTCTCGTTTATTGAGTTGGTCATCATCTTTCTTTATATTCCAACATACCCAAAAGAAATCACCTAGAAAAATTCTAGATGATTTCAACTTCCTATTAATTTGCTTTCATTTTATTACACTACTCTTATTATTTATATAAAATTATTTCTTTATTAGTTTGCTATGTATCGATATCTTATATTTTTCTATATCAAACATAGAAATATTTGAAAATAGAATTAACAAAAGAAATGGTACGGATCCAAGTACTATCACATAATTTACTTCGTTACTAATCAGTATTCCGTAAACTATGGTTATTAAAATAAACAAAATGAATATATAGCTAAAAATTTTTCCACATGCTGCTTTCCAATTGATTGGAATTAATTTAATTAATATATAATCTTTATTTTGATTATATCCTCTTATTAATAATTTTCTAGAGTAAAATATTCTAAAACTAAATACCACTAGGAAAATCAAGGTTAACAAAATTGCTTTCCATAATCCATCTATGTTGGGTATATTTGACAACAACTGTTGTACGATAAACCTTCTCAATATTGTAGTAGATAAAAGAATTGATAATCCTATTCCAAAAAAATAATAAGGATTTAAAATAACTTGCTCTAGTTCTTCATATTCTTTTCTAGTCAACTGATAGCACTTGTGAATTTTAAAATAAATACTAATAGGAAATAATATAGCTAATATACTAGAATCACAATCTAATAAATAAAATTCATTTTTCCATTCGAAAATACGATATCGAGCATTCTTATTTATCTTATTCAAAATAACTTTATTCATCATTACACCAAAATTAATTCTTTTTTAGGAGGATTAAATACTTTATTGATTCCACTATCAATTTTTTACCTATCCAATCAAGCTAAACTTTAATTCCGAGACTAAGATACGATTTCCATTTTGGTCATAGGTATTTGTTTTTTATAAAATAACAGATCACTCAATCAGAAAGAACTACATATATATTATAACACATCAAAAAGAAATCACCTAGAAAAATTCTAGATGATTTCACTTTCTTATCAATCTGCTTTCGTTTTATCAAGCCATTCTTTTGCTTCTCTCACTGCAAATAGAAAGTCGCTTTCATGTTCAATATTCTTAAAATACTTATGTGTCATAGCTTTGTCGTTTTTTACTATTCCATTCAATCCTTGATAATAATTTATTAAAATACTTTCCAATTTAGAGTTTGGTTGCTTATTAGCGTAGAAATCATTTTCCTTATTTTCCAATAAAACTTCTCGGATAAATTTTATTTGTTTTAAATATATATTTTTCTTATATTTGGTACGAGAGGTATATACTGGAATATGCTGAATATGATATTCAATATTATTTAATTTCTCCAATTCATCTAATCTTATTCTAGCATTGTATGCTAAAAAATAAAAATCCAATAAATCATAATTTACATATTTTCTATACTTAAATGTTGAAATATCTATCTCTTTTAATAATGTTATACATTCATCGAAATGACCACTATAATATTTATATTGAGCAACTCTAAAAAGGTAATAATTTTTGAGAGAACCATTTTTATTCATTTTCTTTTCTGCATAGTGAATATAATTTACATATTTAGTAAATTCAAGAGAGTAAAGTAAATCAGTCATAGCAATAGCAAATAAATATCTAATGAGATGCAAAATAATAACTATGACTAAATAAGGTATGAATACGGTATAAAATGAATAATCTTTCATTAAGTAAAGACAGGCTATAACCGATAATATTAGTAAACTTCTAATACTATAAAATACTAAACTTTCATACTGATATATTCTTTTAAAATAATATAATAATTTTAGGTACATTTTAATCTCTTTCTACTGCTATTAATTGTTTCTTTGCAAAACTGACATAGAATAATTTACTATCTTTTTTAGCAACTTCTTCAAATGTTTTAATATAATTTATATCATTTCTTAATTTGGTATTCAGCGCTTTATAATATTTTATTTCAATATTCTCCAATTTATTTTTTCCAATTGTCTCATCGAAATAGTTGTTGGGTTTACTTAATATAAAAATATCATATATCGCTTGAAGTTTTTCTTTGTAATTGTTACCAATTTCTGTACTCAATAATGTGGTATTAAAGACTTTAGGATCTTCTAAAAGTATTTTATTTATCAATATGAGATAAAAAGCTTGTTGCTTCAATATGGAATATTTTTTCTTAGAAAAACAGTTTGGTTCTAGTTTCTCTAGCTGTTGCAAAGAAAGTTGAAAATTCCCCCTTAACATTTGTGTATATGCTAATAAAATTTTCTTTCTTGTATTAAAATATTTTCTATTACCAATAATTGGTAAATGGATTTCCTTTACTATACAATAATCATATGCATCTATATCAAGTTTTTCAATAAGAAAATCATTGATTGTATTCTCAAATTGCTCATTCAAGTAGCCCCTTACAGTTATAATAAAAATAAATAACCAAAGCACTGCCACTATTTTACTTGTATCATTTATACTAAGAACAAGAGATAATATTCCTAATACCAAAACTAATATAAAAGAATAAATGTAAGTAACAATATTTTTTATATGGATAAGTTTATTAAATTCGATTTTTGATAATACAGTTCTCATACATCAATCTTTCTAATTTCTATTGATAATAGCCAAAGCTGTTCCAATAATCGCAGTAGCTACAGGCGTCGCTGTCCCTACACTTCCAATTTCCTGTTCTAAATCCATTTTCAAGCTTTCGAGTGATTACCAAGCTACTCACTATCTGAAGTTATAATTATTTTCCTCTATATTCTAACATATCAAAAAGAAACCACCTAGAAAAATTCTAGATGATTTCAATAGCTATTGACCCAAAGGAAACAACCTTGCATTACAATGTAGCTAATTTTTTATTTGCTTCTTTTACAATATAGAGTTCTCGATTTTCTTGAGACAGTTCCTCAAATAAAATTTTCGCTTGATACACATCATTTAACAATAAAGCATTTTCAGCTTGATAAAACTTATACATTAGTCGATCAAGTTTTTGGGAAGAAGGGGCAAAGCTCTGTTCAAAAAAAGTATTGGGGTGTTTGTAATACATAACATCCATAATAGATTTCATATAAACATCAGCCTCTTTTAATAATTCTGCAAGCTCTGTCTCCTTGAAAAAAGAGTTTTCCTTCTGACACTGAACTAAAAAAATTTTTGCTTGAATTATAAAATTCTTTCTACTTTCCTCTAAAGTCAGACGAAGTTTTTTAGTTTGCATCTTTTCTTGACGAGACTTATCAAAATAATACAGACTTTCATCAAATTTACCTTGATAAAAAGAAGTAACACCTAAACCATGATAGCCCAATACTTTACTACCTAATTTGGATTTAATATGTTCTTTCCAATAAAGTTCATACTTTTTTATATCTATTTTTTCAACTAATAAGTCTATTAGAAAATTGTCTATTTTTTTAGCAAATATATAGTAAAACCACGGAAATAAAGGAAGTACAATAATAAGGATATTATAAATAATAGGTGGCAAATTTTGTTTATTTACAAAAAACAGTGCTAACACTAGTAATAGTGCATTAAAAGAACCTAAAATATTTCTTAAAAAATATAGAGTATAGACAGACAAATTTGATAATTTTTCATTCATAAAAGTTATTTATACTTTCTAACTATTTGTTATTTAATATAAAATTCACTACGATTAAAGCTGATGCAGTTGCTATCACTCCGCTAGTAGAAATGCCAACTACTGGTACCCAAATTGGTGCAGATAATACTAAACCACCGACTATTAATTCTTGCCAATTAAGTATTCTAAATCCACTTTCAAGCGTTTGAGTCGTTACCAAACCATTATCTGCAGTTGTTATCGTTCGATTCTTAGCATATGCTCCTACTAGACCATTTGCCAAATCTGGGGAGAGATTCAGCCCAATATCATATCCTTTATGACCATTATCTGCACCTGCTGAAACATCTATTCCGTCTTTACGAATACCAGTATTTACTTCAATGCTGTGACCAAATAAACTAATCTTTAAATTCGCTCGTGCATTACCATTCTCAATCCCTAAACTTCCAGAAATAACATCCAACACACTAAGTTTTACTCCAGAAAATTCTCCATTAGTAAATTGACCTTGGAATATTCCACTACCAGGCTTTTCTGTTTTTGTAGATGTTTTCACATAACTACTATATGCCCAATTTTGACTTCTCCAATCAGGTGAAGAAACATCTATTGCTTGTTCAGTTTTTCCAAATATATTAAATTTCTTTCTAATATCGGGAATAATAAGCATTCCAACAGCACTACTAGCTAATAATGCCATGAATAAAGCTTTGTTATTTGGTGTAGATGTTGTTGAACGATCACTAGCTTTTGCTACTACCTCACACACGTACTTGATGGTTTCTTCAAGTGATTTCGTCCAATTGCGAACAATATTATCTGCTTCCCTAGTCTTAGACGATCCCCAGTTATAAACAGATTATCGCGTAATAGTGGTATAGTCGTATATGGAATGAGCACATCAGTAACTTCAGAGGAATAGACTATTGACTATACTGAATATAGTTTTATTATTAAAATGCATAAATAATGTAAAAACAAGCTATTTCTTTATTGTATAATTACCAACGCTATAAAACATTAAACTTGTAAATAAATAGCCAAAATATAGAAAGAATAGAATAAAATATAAAACAATGCTTCTGTCCGGTGAGATAAATATTTCTTTTAAAATCATATAAATAAAAGAGGAAAATATGAAAATTAAAAGATAAATAATAAATATCCTAATATCATTATAGTATAATTTAAAATACTCTACAGGTTGATGATTAATAATATTCTTAACATCAATAGAAGTTTTCGAGTATTTCCAACGAAAATAAGCTCCTAAACAAATTATGAAACACAAAATAATATAATTTATTAATAACTCATCAACACCTAAATATATTATAGGAAAGATACGAAATATCATAGAAGCTATTAAACTTAATCCAACCAACTCTCCAATCCTTAGTCCACTAATAGGCGATACTGCAGCATCCATTTTTAATTTGTTGTATGATGTTACATCTATTTTATAACATCTTTTATAAAAAAGTGGATGCAGAAATGGAAATATAATTAATATTATTGAAGGTTGAATATCCATCAAATAAAATTCATCATCACTTACAGTAACGACTTTATATCTCAAACTGCCTATAATATTTTCAACTTTAGCTCTTAACATTATTCTACTCCTACATCAATTACCAGGTTGCATTGGTAACGATATTTCTTCTTTGTCACGATGGTGCATATATATTATAACATATCAAAAAGAAATCACCTAGAAAAATTCTAGATGATTTCATACAAGAAAATAACTTAAGAAAAATTGTGTGTTTAGTTATTATTTTGCAACCATTCTTTTGCTTCTCTAACCATAAACAATCTTTCAGAATATTGAGAGATTTTTTCAAACTCCTCTCTAGCCGAATTTCTATCTTGTTTATTCAAAGCATTGACTGCCAAAAAGTAATGACAACGAATATATTCATAAGGTGTATTTTCTTCGAACGTAAGATTATCAATCTCCGTTTGATGAATAAATAATTTCTCAAGGAGATCTAGATAATTTATATAAATTTGTTTCTTCTTATGTTCTGATAGTTTATTACTTTGGTAAGTTAAAAAATAATATTTAATATTATCAAGTTTATTCCAGCTTTTCATTTTTAATCGACTAATATAAGCTTGAAAATAATAGTCTAGAACGCTATATGGTCCAATAGGCATTTTCTCTAAATCAACTTGTTTTAATAAAACAATTGATTGCTCAAAATTACCAAAAATATAATAATAGCTTGATAATTTTAGTAAATAATAATTTTTTTCTTTACCCTTGAAAATACGAGATTCAATCCTAGAGACATATTGTTCAATAACCTCAATATTAACATTGTATAGAATATCCTTCTCTATTTTAGGGATCATTAAATAAAATAATATTAGTAAAGCAATCTCTAAACTTGTCAAAATAGGCAATATTGTAGTTAGCCACTTAGGATAATATAAACTTCCTATGTTAAATATAACTTGAATGAATAGTATGGACTTTAGAGTTCTTTCAATCCTCCATCTATTTAGTAGAGCATTTGTTTTTAATTCTTCCATATATCCTCACTTTTTATGGTATCAATGGTTCTATTTGTAGGCGCTGTATTGGTTGGGGATTTCCTGATAATAGGGCAACTATTGAAAGTACAGCTACTACTTGGGGACCATTTAACGTTTTGAAATCAGCATTTAGTGTATTAGTCATTGTTATTTCCAATCCAGTCTAAACACTTTGGATACCTAAAATATTATTCTTGTAAAGATAATCAAATCCTACATATATATTCTAACATATCAAAAAGAAACCACCTAGAAAAATTCTAGATGATTTCAATAGCTATTGACCCAAAGGAAACAACCTTGCATTACAATGTAGCTAATTTTTTATTTGCTTCTTTTACAATATAGAGTTCTCGATTTTCTTGAGACAGTTCCTCAAATAAAATTTTCGCTTGATACACATCATTTAACAATAAAGCATTTTCAGCTTGATAAAACTTATACATTAGTCGATCAAGTTTTTGGGAAGAAGGGGCAAAGCTCTGTTCAAAAAAAGTATTGGGTTGTTTGTAATACATAACATCCATAATAGCTTTCATATAAACATCGGCCTCTTTTAATAATTCTGCAAGCTCTGTCTCCTTGAAAAAAGAGTTTCCCTTCTGACACTGAACTAAAAAAATTTTTGCTTGAATTATAAAATTCTTTCTACTTTCCTCTAAAGTCAGACGAAGTTTTTTAGTTTGCATCTTTTCTTGACGAGACTTATCAAAATAATACAGACTTTCATCAAATTTACCTTGATAAAAAGAAGTAACACCTAAACCATGATAGCCCAATACTTTACTACCTAATTTGGATTTAATATGTTCTTTCCAATAAAGTTCATACTTTTTTATATCTATTTTTTCAACAA
>JAKTNI010000005.1:0-41921 GCA_029593505.1 Streptococcus suis | reverse complement strand
CTAAACCATGATAGCCCAATACTTTACTACCTAATTTGGATTTAATATGTTCTTTCCAATAAAGTTCATACTTTTTTATATCTATTTTTTCAACAAACAAAATAATCAACACTTTATCTATTTTTTTTGCAAACCAACTGTACATTAATGGTATAGAAATAATAATAAGAGAACATATCTCATAAAAAGGTGATGAAATATTAAGTCTCGTAAAAATATTGTAAGATAGAAACATCATAACTATCATTAAAGGACCTAAAATATTTCCCAAAAAATACAGAGTGGAGGCAGATAAATTTAATAGTTTTTGATTCATTTTTTCTCCTAATATAACTATTTATCAAATAATGCTTTGAGTATTATTATAGATGATGTAGTTGCTGTAACTAAACCACTTGTTCCAATTGTTATAGGAGGTAACCATATCGGTGAAGTTAATAATCCAACAGCAATACCAATTTGTCCAGTATCTCCTGTCCTAATACCAGATTGTGTTTGAGTAGTGATTGTACTGTTTCCACTTTTAGAAATAGATTCGGAAATTTGATAACCGCCTAGTACACCATTATTTGTATCTAGATTCAAATTAATACCTGTACCCATTCCTACTCCGCCATTTTTATTTTCAATTTTTTTCACAGAGCTATAACTTAAGCCGTCTAATCCCATAGAAATAGAAACATTATCGCTAAACGTCATCTTATCTTTATTGCCACTAGCAAGCGAGCCACTAATCTCAAAATTATTTCCTGATAATCCGATCGTACCAGAGACATTTTAAAAATTAAAGTTGATTGATGGTTGCCAACCGTTTGTCCAGTTTAAATTAATCATCCCTCCGCCATCAATTGCCGAACTAACTTTCGTTTTTTGATACAAAGAGTACCCGCCATTTTTTCCAGAAGTACCTAATTCTGGAAATTCCACTTCAACACTACCTGTACCAAATAAATCGAGTCCTTTTTTCTTATTTCGATCACTTAAGAAACCTAACAAACCAATTCCACCATAAGATGAAAATCAGCCAAGCATAACTGAGCTACTTTTTTCAAATCTTCCGTGTTTTCTATCACTTTATAAATGCTTTAACTATCATGCTGCTTACTAATTTTTTGTAACCATTAAAGGAGTAAAATTAATTCCTTTCCATCCCATTTTTATAAATACATTTTTTACCGTTTCAGATACAAAAATGGATTTTATTGCTTTAACATCTTTAAAAATATCATGACCTTCTATTGATTTTTTGTTAAAACAGATACTATTCCCAAAAAAAGTATACATATTATATTCTTCTAAATAATCATATGTGCTTAAATCAAGATTAATAGAATCTATAATATCTAGAAAATTTATTATGTAATAATCGTCACAAACCCTGCTTCCAGATCTATCTTCAATTGTGATTGGTATATATTGAATTCCCAAAATTCCCTCCTCAATAAAAGTTTCTTTAATACAATTACTAACAATTACTACTCCAAAAGCATTTATCAATACTTCTGAGAAAATATTACCTTTTAGAGAATCATAGTAAAACTTTATATCTGGTAATAATGATAAATCTATATCATTACCACTTTCAAATGCCAACTTAAACCAACCTTTTCTGAAACTTTTGTATTGAATATCTGCAATATTGCTATCATCAAGAATTACTGCATCAATATTATCAAAATAATCAGCATCAATCCAAAATTTATATATCATTTTCCTAAATTCCTCCAGTAATCTTTATATAGTATATCAGGATTTTGCCTAACTTTAGATTTTACTGCTTTATCAAATATATCTAATAAATATCCTAGTATCTCCTTGTGCGATTGTATCTGCTTGACGCATAGCTTCAGTGACCATATCATGATATTCATTTGGATGTCTTCCTTGGTGTGGTAGCAGATCTTTGTTCCAAGCATCATCTAAATTGAGACCGTAATCTTTCGCTATTCTTTCCATCTCTGGAGTATAGGTTTTACTCCTATTAGTAGCATAATGATGAACTTGGTTAGGTTTGGTTTTCCACTTCCCTGAGCAATCTCATCCCCATTCTTGACAAAGGATTGGACTAAATTATCAAAACCCTTCTTAGCATTCTGTCCCATTTCACGAAAAGTTGTACCACCTACATTTATAGTTCTTCCACTTGCTCCTACAAGTTGAGGAGAGAATCTTAATGGTGTATCTAACAACTTATTAACATTAGATTTGACAAAAGTTTTGCTGCTATCTACTACCTTATTAACTTTAGATGCTGTTTGAGAGGCTTTAGCTACATCCACAAACTTATTGGCTCGAGAGACAACCTTGGAACTTTTTACCATATCAACTAACTTATTAGCTTTAGTCGCTATTTTAGCGACTTTTCCAACCTTGCTACTGCCTAAAGTCAAGATATCAGCCGCTAATCAAGCCGCTGCTTCTAATCGACTAGCCTTTTCTCCTGTCAGAGGGTCTGTTCCTGTAACAACGCGATAGATATCATTTACCGAGAAAAACTCACCCGCTATGTATGCTGATGTCTTGAGAACATTTTTCCAATCAATATTTTTGGCAAAATTAACTCCAGCATCTTTCCATCTTTCTGCTGTCGTACAAACATGTTTATACATATCTTTGAGATCATTGCTCCAATTCTTAAAGAGATTCTGTGCTTCTCTTGTCTTAGGAGTTCCTTTGATACCAGTAGCTTGTGTAAACTCTCGAGTAACTTGTTGTTGGTAACGTAATTGTGCTATAACTTGTGCTTGTGCCTGCGAACGTTGATGAGCTACATATGAACTAGAATTGATATAGGATGATTGCGAAGATAAAGAACGGCTAATCTGCTGTGTCACCCAACTTCCGACTGAGCGTCCTATATTCAAGGCTGTTCTTCCAATATTTCCAATTGCACGACCAATATTCCCAGCTACATTCAGAATGTTTCGACTAACATTTTTGATAGTACCAATCGGATCTTTTACAAACCGAGCACCTGCATTATAAACATTCCTAGCAACTTGTTTCGTATGATCCCAAGCTCTTTGGAACCAGTTTTTCTTATGCCCACTTGGGTCTGTGTAGTTGACTGGGTTGTTCTGTACATAAGCGTATAGATTCTGACTGAGTGGATCTGTCTGGTTTCCGAGGTAGCTATCCCCGGTTAAGAAGCTACCTGCCCGACTATCGTAATAGCGTGCGCGGAGATAATCAAGTCCGGTTACATCTCTAGCTTCACCATTATAGGCAAACGGATTGCCAGTAGTATCCGTGGTTTGCTGGATGGAGCCATAGAGACCATAACTACTAGATGCTACAGATTGACCATTCTGGGTCAATCCTGTCACAGAGCCAGATCGGTTGGTTAGGTAATTGTAACTGTCTCCACTAGTTTCATTGATGTAGCGACTTCTACCGTAGCCGTAGCTATAACTCTCTCGTTTATTGAGATAGTCATCATAGGTCTGAAGGACTTGAGTATGCTTGCGGTTGACATCATTGACATAGTTTCTTGTCTCGTAATAGTGGTAATGATCTTCCTTAGTCGTATATGGAATGAGCATATCAAAAATATCTAGTCAATCATTTCTTACTCAATAAATACTATTCAAATATTTTATAACTATATTTACCAATTCCTAACAAGATACTATTTAAAAACAAAAATATAAACATGAATACAGCCAAGCTAAATAAAACAAGATAATTAGCTTTTGAAACTGTCAAAAGTGCAAAAAACAATAGTATAAAAAATATCAATGTAAAAAAATAAATGTATATTTTTTGTAATATTTTTTTAGCACTTTAGGACGCAATTTAATTTTAATATAATGCCTATCTTTAAATTCTAAGGGTAATTTATGAGTTTTGGTATATAGCACACGAAATAAAATTAGCCCCATACAAATACTAATAATCATCATAAACTTGAATACTATATTAGAAATTAATATATATGGATTAATAATATTCATACAAATAGGAAGTAACATACAGATGATAATAGCTAGATATGAACTAGATTTTATATTTGCCAAATAATTTTTTTGAACTTGTTGAGGTATTATCCATTGTTCAAATTCCATTTTGGATACTTCATAACATTTATGTTTTGCAAAATAAACTAAAAAAGGAAAGCAGTAAAATAATGATGTTGAGTCACAGTCTAACAAATAATAATAACTACCTAAGTTAAATAAACGATATCGATTGTTTTTCGACAATTGTTGCAATTCAAGACTATACAGATTCATGAACTAGAAAACTCCTTTTTTGTATTAAATAAAATATCAAATCCACTATCAATTTTATTGCCAATCCAATCTAAACCATTTTGGATACCTAAAATATTATTCTTGTAAAGATAATCAAATCCTGCACTGACGCCTACACCTACACCAGTAGCTGCTAGTATCCCCTACCCCACAATTGTCAGAACCCCAGCACCTATTCTAACACATCAAAAAGAAATCACCTAGACAAATTCTAGATGATTTCACTTTCTTATCAATCTGCTTTCATTTTATCAAGCCATTCTTTTGCTTCTCTTACCATGAACAATCTTTTATCATTCTTTGAAATTTCTAAAAATAATCGTTCAACCTCGATGCTATCTCCCTTTAATTTATAAAATTTTGCCATAAAATATTTTTTTTGCAACTCGTTCAAAAAATTATTTGACGGCATCTGCTTATACATATCATTAGGAATATGTTTTATACAAATATCATTATAAAATTCACAATAATTTAGATAAAGCAATTTTTTTGAACGTTCTATAGAAAACTTAGGTGTCTGCATCATCAATTGCAATTTAATATTTTCTAACTTTGATAAATCGTTCATTGCAGTTCTGATTTTAAATGCTTGTAAATAATAATCTAACTTGCTTTTGCCTCCATATTTCAATATAGATAATTGATCAATGTCTACTTCCTTTAAGTAGGCTATACTCTCTTCAAAATTACCGCATAAATAAGCAAACTCTGATAATCTAAATAAAGCATAATTTTTATATATATTTCTCTTGTGAATCATAGGATACAATTGAATAAGATATCTTTCATAGCTATCTATATCTATTTTAGCTATCAATCTATCGATCAGATATGGCAAAATATTAATTATCAATAGTAATAAAATAAATAGTACAATTGATATTGTAAAAATAATACTACTTATATTCGAATTACTAAAGCATAAATAAGATAATGCCACAACAATTGATATTATTCGCATTACATTTACAATACGAACTTCATAGTTGATTATATTTTTAATAAAATAGTCCATTGCATTCTCCCAAATATTATTTTAGTTCAGGAATTGGTATATATGATAAGACTGACTCCAAGAGCCACTAATACAGAAGTGACGACCTGATTATGTTGATTATACTGCTTAATCATTATAAGAAAAAGTTTTCCAATTAAAAATAAACCAACCACCAAAGAGATAAGACCTAGTATTCCCAAAACTAAAAACGATTGCCTATCTTCAGCCCATGGTTCTATAAAACCAGTTCTAATCAATTGTTGACCCATTCCCAATCTCACTAATCCTATGATGTAACGAACATATTTCAACTCCAAATCCCCCCATAATTTATCCATATTTTACCATATTTTATAGTACAATTACAACGCTTTCAAAAATAGCTAATCCTTCATATCAATCCAAATTAAACTTTTTCTGACATCCGTAAAGGAACTTGTATCATCCTACTAAATTACCCGCATTCTCCAACAGTATTTCCTTCAAGCCCTCTACTCCTGAATCGGACAAAAAAGATCAAGCATTTTCTTGATCTTTTGGGTCTTATGTATATTTCTGTTTGGTTTCTAGCATCCATTGGGGTAAAATCTTATTCAGCTCCATGGTCAGTAACAATTTCTTTCCAGAAAACTGATTGGTCGCACTCTTCGGATCTAATTTCATCAAAATATCCGATAGATGGGGAACTTCTTCTGGCTTGTTGGTATCAAACTCTCTCAAAGATTTTTGTAATAAAAGACTATCAACTCCCCATTCTGCAGCAAAACACTGAATTTCCTTGAATTGTCGTTCCTCTTGCCATTTTTTAAAGGATTCATCAAAATCAAGTGTGGCTGGTAAATGACCTGTAACGAGTTCCTCATTGATAAAGGTTTTCAAATCCTCTGCCAGTTCATTTTCACCCATATTACTTAATTCTTGAATTTGTTCCAAGATTAAGACAAGGTTTCCATCGTTGATAACCATCTTACCATCTTGATTCTGTGTTTTTTCACCTATCAACTTAAATAGGGTTTGAGCATCAATAACCTGAACAGCCTGTAATTTTGTTCTCCCTGCTAATTCCCTCACTTCAGTTGGATCAGAAATACTGTCTCGTGGGAATAAATTCTTATAGGCACCAACATATTGCAACCATGTATGCTCTGTTATACCAAAAGCATCATCATCCCAGCTAAATTTATAATACTGTTCAACACGTCTTAATTGTTTAGTAGTATCTTTAAAAGCCTGCTTGAATTTTTCTCGCCCATCCTCATCAGGCTTGAGACGAATCCAGTCCGTTGGATTTGCCAACTCTGTTACGAGTGCGTCCACACATCCCCGTAACATTCTGACTGCATCCGGATATTTTTCTACAAGAACTCGACTACTTTGACCGCCACTACCATATAATTTTAAAGCCTCGTTAACAGTTTCTTCCGTTATTCGAGGATACTGGAAGTTGATAATCGTACCAAATTCCTTGGAAGAGCCAAAGACACGATTGGTACGCGAATAAGCTTGAATCAACCCTTGTAGTTCCAATCGTCTATCAACATAAAGAGTATTCAAACGCTTAGCATCATAACCTGTCAATAGCTGATCTGCCACAATAATGATGTCAATATTTTTAGGATTTCGACCACTGCCCCCACGTTTAAAACGTTCCGTCACATCCTCAAAATAAGCTTGTTCTCCCTTTTTCTTGTCACCAGGTAAAAATGCAAGTCCGGTAATCGTAGCATAGTCAGCAAACATTTCTTCAATTACTTCTCTTGCCACATTATCTGGGTCATTTTCATTTCCAAAACTAAAGGTCATGGCAATATTAGGACTAGCTTCACCAACTTGATACTTCTCAGCAATCTGTCGCTTAAACTCATGATAATAGGCGACAACACGTTCTTTGTAAGCAACTGTCAGCATCGCATTAAACTCACCATTTTGTGACTGATCCTGCCATTCTAAAAGGATCTTCTCTACCACTTGAGGAATATGTGTTTCATCTTGGTAGATTAACAGCCCTTCTTTAACGGCTCTTTTTTCAACCTCTAATTCTGATAATTGCTGGATTTGTCGTTGAATAGCTTTTTCACCAAGTTCTGGTTTCTGTCGGATTGTCCTATCAATCAATTGTTTACGCAAATTTTCATAACTCTCAAATTCGCCTGTATTGATATAGTCCACATGGAAGCCCAAAACGTTGCCGTCTGCTATCGCCTGATCAATGGTATATTTGTGAAGAAGAGGACCAAACAATTTTTCCGTCGTATTGATGACCTCACTGTATTCGTTGACTTTTCCTTTTACATTATTTTCATCAAAAAGAGGTGTACCAGTAAATCCGAAGAACAGACTGTTTTTAAAGAAATAATCTTTTATCACTCCCATCATATCCCCCATCGTCGTCCGGTGAGCTTCATCAATGATGAAAATGATTTTCTTATCTGCTAGGTTTCTATCATCACCAGCTATCAAGTCCTTGACTAAATTGTTAAGTTTAAAAGTCGTCGTTACTACAATGCCCTTCTTTTGTGACATGAGTTGCTCACGCAACTGTTTGGTATTCTTCGTATCATCTACCTCGATCGACTCATAAGCTGCATAGGCTTTGAAAGCCTTTGAAGTCTGCTCGTCCAAATCCTTTCGATCAAGTAAAAAGACAACTTTATCAAACTCTGTTCGTGTTGATAAAAATTGAGCTGTCTTAAAACTCGTAATGGTCTTACCTGACCCAGTAGTATGCCAAACAAACCCACCATGTGGGATCTTATCAGGACGATCCCAGCCGAAAGCCGCTTTCTCAACAGCCTGTAGTGCATAGACCTGATAGGGACGCATCAGCATGTGGCGACGATTTTCTTCATTCACTGGATCTTCATCAATGATGAGATAATCTCCAACCATCTGATGTGCCATTGGTACCATTAGAAAATGCTCGATGACTTCCCTATAATCTGTCAAAACACGTTGCCTCATATACTGTCCGTCTTCTTGGCTCTTTTCAGTAACGGACCAATGAAAAGCAAAAGACGGATTAAAATCATTGATAGACTTGGGTGTTGCAAAATAACGTGTTTCAATATCTGATGTCACAATCATCATTTGCGAGAACGCCATAAAGTTATTGGTATATTCCCCATTGGCATAGTAGCGTTTGAACTGGGTAAAAGCTTCGTCAAGTGTCCTGTCGCTCCGCTTTTGCTCAATGTTAATCAAGGGCAGACCGTTAATCAGCAGGACAATGTCACAACGCTTGCCATTTTCTAACCACACTTCACGCGCCACTTGATAACTTGAATCACCACCACTGACTTGAGCTTTTTTCAGTAGGGTCAGTGTAATCTGCGAGCGTGTCACATCTGGATGAGGATCACGGTAAATCCCATCTATCTTTCCGGTGGAACCTTCCATAGATAATATCTTCGCCGCTTCGTAACTATTGGAAATCTGCTTGACTTTTGACATGACCTGGGCAAATTCTGCATCTGTAAGGGCTACACCTTCCAACACATCTGCATTGATTCTGTTCAACTCCTTACGCCAGTTATTTACCAAATCTTGAACAGTAACTGTTCTTGCATTCCCATTGAGCTCGTCCGGTGCTTGCCACCTATACTTTGTCAATTCTGCTACAAAATTGTCCTGAAAAGCCTGTTCAGAGGCGGTTTTATCTGTCATCTACTTGAGCATCCTTTCTATGTCTTGTCTATACTGCGCACACTGAAATCAAACAAAAAGTTCATTCAAGTAAGCCTTTTTCATATCTTTTAACTTATCCAATTTCCGCTGATGAAGAGCGATTTGGCGGTCAAGGTTGGAGAAAAAAGTGCCAATAGCTTGTTGTTCGACAATATTAGGTACTTGAATATTAATATCCATCATTTTTGTTTTTGATATGTTAAATCTAGAAATTCCCTGTGCTAAAAGTGTGATTTGCTTTCGCACCGATCCAGATCTAAGCATAAATGCAAGATAATCTAAATCAAACTGGACAGATGGTCTAAATCCAAAACAAAAGCTATTAAGATACATAGTTCCTATTTTTTCCTTTAAAACACTGGACATTCCAACTTCCTCAGGAGTTTCAGAGGAAGTAGTAAAGAAAATATCTCCCACCTCAACCTCATTTTGTTTCAAATCAATTTCAACATTTTCAATCATGTTAGGATTAGAAATTGGATTAGAAAAAACATTCATATAAGTAATATATGTGCCTTCTCCATGACCAAAATCCGAAGCAGTTTTACCAGACAAACCAGTAAATGTACTTCCCATTTCACCCAACTTCCGCTGTTCCCAAGGGTCAGTAAAGCCGGAAAAGCGGCGTTTAGGCTCATGCTCTCCTTCGGCAGGGAATAATTCTGACAAATAGGCTTTTTTTACATTTTTTAACTTATCAAGCTTACGCTGATGAAGAGTGATGAGACGGTCAAAATTCTTAATCATAGAAGATATGACTTTCTGCTCGTCAATATTTGGAATATAGATGGACATTTCTGAAATCATTTCGTAGCGTACAGAATCTACAGATCCTTTAGCTGTCATAGCCATGACTCTATCATAAAAGTGAGTTGAAAAATAGTAGTAAAAATACTTTGCAACTATCTCCTTAGAAAAGTTAAACATCCTATAAACACGCTGATGAAGATCATACTTCCCGTTTACATAATGGTACACCTTTCCAGTTCCAACACCATCACCAACAGTTAATACTGCTTCTTCATCATACAGATATCTATTACTGCGTTCAACTATAGGAGAACGTACATAAAACGGAAATTTTCCATCATCAATTTTATCCTGTGTGTTGCTCTTACCAGTTGAAATTGAACACAACTCTTCTACTTTTCGCTCTTCCCAATCGCCAGCATTTTCAAACTCTTTAAAACGGCGTTTCGGCACGCTTCTATTCACTTTTGTCATGAAACCACCACCAATTCTTTCATCAGAGCCTCAAATTCTTGTTCAAGTTGGGCAATCTCAGCATCCATATCATCCAAGGTATCTGAATAGCGTTTATGGAGTTCTTCAATGATGGCAATTTCTACCTTAAGAGGTGTTTCCACTAAGGTCAAGGCTTTCTCAATCACATGACCAAACCATTTTTTGTAAAGCAGTTGATCTATTTCATCATCTGTCAAGTGTTCGATACGATCAGATACCAACTCTTTCAACTCTTGCTCTTTTGCCTTGATGGACTTGTTAATGGTGGTTTTTTCCTTCATATTGTCTGCTACTTTTTTCAAAAGAGCATACTCTTCGGATAGCTTGTCTGCTTGTTTCAGTGCTTGGTTCAACAGTTTATTGTCAAAGCTATCCTGTGGCTCTCCCTCAACATTTTTCTTGAGAGAATCAAAGAGAGCATTGTATTCTTCACTATCTTCTACCTTGGCTGCCTCGACCAACTCGCTCAACTCGCTATCAATCTCTAACATCCTTGTTTTTAGATTGTCAATGTCCGACTGCTCGCTGACAAAAAGCTCACTGGCAATCAGACTATTTGGGATAATAACACCTTTCCAACCATCTTGTACTTTCTCTTTGTTTTTCCCTTTTTTCACCATGTTTGGCTCACGCGTCCGACCTGCTGTATAGTAGCCCAATCTTTCAATCAATTCAGCGTCATGTGTCAGGAATTCTGTCCAGATTTCTGCAATGATTTGATACCCCTCATAGATATCAATCTGCTCAAAGGCAGACAGACGCTGCTTGATGTCCTCCAGCATCGCCTCTTTCAGCATGCGTGTATTGGTTAGCTGATGTAAACCTGTCCAGTATTCTTCAATATAATCTGAAAATACTTTCTTAACGTTTTCAGATATTTCCCGAACAACAGGATGCGAAAGAATATCACCAGATAATTCCTCTATGGATTTCGTCAACTCTAGATAGTTAGGATATTTCTCTGTAAATGCCCTCTCCAGAACATCAGCAACGGTCTGATTCAGAACCTTCAATTCCTTGATATTGTGTACCGGAATCCCTCCGTATAAATGAGCATCTACATCATGTGGTATTTCTTCATCGATAGCTGTCACGTAACGTGGGATATTCATATTATAGTCATTTTGTATTAACTCCTGCCGTGTCGCTAGATGGCTATACCCTTTTACTTCCAGACGATGCTTATACACATCCACAATTTTAGCAATGTCTTTCTCTTGAAGAGCATTTTGCTTGCCAGACTTGATAAAGTTTTTAGATGCATCAATAAAGAGAACTGGCTCATTCAACGGTCTGTTTTTCTTCAAAATAATGATACAAACTGGTATGCCCGTATTGGTAAAAAGATTGCTCGGAAGTCCAATCACTGCATCAATCTGATTTTTCTCCAGCAGACGCTTGCGAATCTCCCCCTCTGCCGCTCCACGAAACAGCACACCATGAGGTAAAACGATGGCCATCGTCCCAGTTGTTCCCAAATGATACAGCCCATGAAGAAGGAAAGCATAATCTCCTTTTGAATCTGGTGGCAGTACACCTGCAATCTCAAAACGAGGATCGCTTGGTTTTAAACCAGAACGATTCCAGTTTTTGATAGAGTAAGGCGGGTTCATAACCACAGCATCAAACTGCACTCCTTCATTAGGTCTTTCTGGATCCTCTGGCCAATCGTGCGATAACGTATCACCATTTTTAATCGTCATCTTATTCGGAAGAACTCCATGCAACAAAAGATTCATTCGTGTCAAGTTGTAAGTTGCAGTATTCTTTTCCTGTCCATAGTAATTTAACTCTTTTTGTTGATCCTTAGATAAATGCTTCTTAACCGTCAACAAAAGCGACCCAGAGCCAACTGTCGGATCATAGATCGATTTGATATTCTGATTTGTCGCAACGATTTGCGCCATTACTTCACTGACTTGGTGAGGCGTATAGAATTCTCCGGCTTTTTTACCAGATTCCATAGCAAACTGACCAATTAGGTATTCGTAAGCATCTCCGAGCACATCACCATCTTGCAGAGCAACCATATCCAAATCTTCAAACAAACGAATCAGAGCTTGAATATTTTTACTACGCTCATTTAGGTTACTCCCTAGAGCTGTGTCTGACAAATCTAGTGTTGAATTGGCAAAGATCCCCTTAAAATCATCTGCTCCCTTAGTCACGGCTATACTGCGCTCAAATTGGCTTAAACTATCCGCAACCTTTTGCACTTCAAAACGACCTGCATTCATATCCTTTATCCAAGTTTGGTAAAGATGTTCTGGACGGACATAGTAACCCGCTACATTCTGAATGAGCGTCTCAAGCATTTCACCATGTGCAGCATGTTCTCTCACATAAGCCTCATACAAAGTATCCTCACTTGACGCTTCAAAAACCAACGCAAATGTTTTCAGCGTTTGGTCGCTCAAAAATTTATAGAACATTAGTCCGAGCATGTAATCCTTATAACGACTAGCGTCCATGGAGCCCCGTAATTCATTTGCTCCATCCCACAGACGTGATTTAATCTCTTCCGATGTAATCATAATAACCTCATTTCATTGGACCTCTTCATATAGAATCAGTACCAAATGTTTTCAATATTCATTATACCATAGGTTCCTAAGAAAAGAAGACGTCTAATATCTTATATATTTCCTAAAGAATTTAGAAATTTCCCCATATATTACTAAACAATTACCACCACTTGCATATCCATACTTCACATGATCTACTGGATTGGTTGATTATGAACAGGTCAAAAATAACAAGAGAAATTCTTTATAAACAAAAAGCACCCATGAGATAAACTCTTGAGTGCTTTGAAACGTTGATATAATCGTATGGATTAACGTTTACTAAATTGTGAAGCTTTACGTGCTTTCTTAAGACCTGGTTGGAGCATTGTTTATTGCAACTAATTTCAAAAGCTTATAATATCAACGTTTTCACGGTTTTTCAAAACTCAAAATTTTATCCAATTTCAACTAATTTCATCAAAATAAGGTAAATTTTCAAGTAAAATAAGCAAAATCGAACCAGAAAATACAAAAGTTTACCTTATCTTGATTAATGATAAAGTTTGCAAATTATATAGTTTATACCAAGCATAATATGTGGTATTATAAAGCGAGTTCTTGTAAATTTGATAATTACACTTTACTGTTATGTAAATATGTCTATGACTTTCATAATAAATAATTTATAAAAAATGAACTGATGAGACTGAGCAAGTCTTAAAAATATAAAACAGCTTAGAATTGCGTTGTCGAGAACATTAATTCTAAGCTGTTTTTGATTGTTCAAATTTTTAATCGGAGGTTTTTTAGTTTTTGTTCAGTCCCTCATATCTTGTATAGTAGACTAGATACAGTGATTGAGCGGACTCTGATACACTGATTTTATCAGTTTTTATAGTTCTGCCCAACTGCGTGTGGGAGAGTCAACAAAATCGATTTCTTCGAGTTCTCGATTTTCGTATCACACCTTTCTCTATTCATCAGTCATATTATAATCATCAATCAATCCATCTAAGCCATCCGAAGAAAACTCTTTCACTAAGCAGTATTGAGGCAGTATTAATGGATAGCCGTTGTTAACAACAATTAGTTGAAAATCATTTTCACGCTCTTTCCCCAATTTTATAAAATATTTAATGATAGATTCATATATTCGCTCATCTCTAAACTCTGCACTTTTTGAAGATGAACCTAAATTTTTTCTAGGTGTATCAATCATTAATAATCCTATATGGTTGCCAGGCAGTTCTTCTGAACAAATCATTACTGAAAGATAGTAAGCCATCGTTATCAAGGTCACGGCACCTAAACTACCTAAATCACTATACTTACGCCCCCTAACATAAGGTAAGTAGTTCTTTGTATCAATATAGGCTTCATATAAATTTGGAAAATCAAAAGATGATAATATATTAAAAAATATTTCAGACAATTGTCTCATCTTGTCCTCTTTAGAACCTTTATTTTTTTGGCGGTCAATTTGCTCTTCTATCCCTTTAACTTCTGCCCTTTTTTCAGAAAGCATCATTTCCAAATTTGTAAGTTCCTCAATAAATTTCAAGCTCTCATTTAGCGACTTCTTTTCTTCATACAATTGACCGACTTTTATTGATAATGAACTAATTTCTGTAGCTAAAGGATTAATATACTGTCTGGTTAAACCATCTAATTTCTTTTCATCTAGGTTGATATTATCCTGTAGCTTATTTATTTCTAGGTCTACTCTAATACTCTTTTCCTTTTCTGAATCAATATAAGCATGAAGCTCATTTTTCTTTTTTGTAAGTTTTTTTCGCTCCTTTTTTAAATTATTGATTTCAATTACAATATCATCCATATTCTGATGACACAATGAACAACTTGATTCTTCATGAAGTGAAATCGGTCGTAAGCAATTTGGGCAGTATATGTATTCGTATTTATTAATAGCTTTGATACCTGCCAGTTGCTCACTAATTTTTTCGATATCTGCAAAATATTGATTTTCCAGTAACTGTAATTTTTGTATATACTGCTCTTGTTCTAAAAATTTATTTCTTAGATTACTCAACTTTTCTTTTTGAATACTAACCAAAACTACTAAATCGTTAATATCATTTCCAACTTCTGTTTTCAGAATATCCGATTTATAGTTTTCTATTTTAGAATTAATATCGTTTAATTTAGAATCAATGTCAATTGACTTCACTTGCACTGTTTCATAGTTCTCAACCTCTGCAATTTTTAGAAATTCTCTTACAGCATCGTATCTAATCTCTTTTTCCTTTAAGTTCTCTTTTTCAATTTTGAGACTCTGTTGTAAGTCACCCAGTAAACTATCATAAATATCTAAAATAATCTCAAAAGTTGCTTTTTCTTTCCCATTAAGTGCCCAGTTCTGCTCATTAAGAATATTTTCATTATCAATTTTTGTCTGTTTTAAATATGAAAATTTAAATAAATCCCTAAAACTAAAATCATCTCCTCTAATAGTTAAGTTAGTAAGATTAAGTTTCGACAATAGAAAATATGATAATGATTTTTCATTTGAAGGAGCATCAATTTCTAAAGTACGCGCTTGTGCAAATTTTTCTTTGACATTATCGTAAGTCTGCAAAAGAACAGGTTCATTAAATGCTGATAGCGGTCTCTTAATTTTATATAGATTTTCCAATATATAAAACTCTAACTCTACATCTGTGCAACTTTCTCCAATCTCAATATATGATTTGTGCTTAGCTTTTCCTAAAGCATAATCTATTAATTCTAAAATTGCTGTCTTACCAGTAGAGGTTGGACCCGATATATAATTCAACCCCTTATGAAAATGTACTTCATAGTTTTTTCTTACACCTATTAATCTCAGTGTCTTTAATAACAGTTTCATCTAATCCCTCCGTATTTTATCTAACTTATTCTGTATCAGAGCATGACCAGTTGATACAGGTTTGTTTAGAACTTTAGAAACTATATATTTACAAGAATTCAGCTTTTCGTCCCAATTTACCCCTTCTACACTAAATAAAGTCGTAACGAATGCTGTTCCTCTATCCGTAACTAAATACCTATTATTTACAGAATTGAAAGTTATAATACCCCTAGCTAACAAATCAGCTAGAACTGCATTATATAACTTATAATTAGGTTTCCAATGGAAATATGAAAACTTTGTATCAAATTTACTGAGCTCAATCTCATCCGCTGTTAACTCTGGAAATTTTAGAAAGAAATCACTGATGATCAACTTATCTTTAATTGTATCTTTCTTATGCTCTTTTCCCAAAAAATTTAACAATATCGCTACCCTATTTCGAGTCAAACAATATTCTTGAAAACTTATACCATCAACTATCTCTATCATTTTTTGCCTCCATATACCTATCCAAAACTTCTAGATAATTATCAACCCAGCCCAACTCCTTATCATCAGCAAGCTGATGTAAGATGCCTTTTTTAGCTAATAAATTGAAGTTATTTATCGGACTTGCTAATGTGCTAGAATCTAAATCCTCAACCCTAAGATAAGTTTTATCTATCAAGGTATTTCCATCACTAGAATGCTTATACTGTCGATATTGAGTTCTCCAAATTGACAGTAGTTTCTGTCTTAAATTATCATATTGTCTCTTTCCAATAATATCGTCTTTGCTAAGCGACTCATGCCTAGCAATTTCTGCATTATAAAAATCAATCTTAAAGTCCTCAACCTCTATGATTTGTGCACTTTTCAACATCGAAATGAATACCGTATCATTGTACATAGATGAAATATCATCTATATCATCTTCACCATATAAAACTTCTTCATATACCCTTCTATTGGCATCCTCAAGGAAAATTCTAACCTGCTCCAAATCATTTCTGATATCATCATCAAATGTTGAGTTATAGCCACTACATTTTTTAAATTCTTTCAATAGAAATGCCCCATCACACAATTCTATTTTTATTTTATGCTGAGCCTTTGTTTTACTTTTCCATGTTGACCACCATTGTAGTTCTTGTATGTTTAATCCTATTGGTACACATAAGTACCATGAAGAAATATTCGGATGCTTACTAATTGCTGTTTTAAACGATTCCCTAATTTGTTGTTTC
This sequence comes from Streptococcus suis, assembly GCA_029593505.1. Taxonomy (GTDB): domain Bacteria; phylum Bacillota; class Bacilli; order Lactobacillales; family Streptococcaceae; genus Streptococcus; species Streptococcus suis_AG. The sequence goes on along the minus strand of JAKTNI010000005.1, from coordinate 25,155 downwards.
TGAGATTCTCCTATTCCGTTAATAAAAAATTTACATTGATAAACCAGTGGCCTATCAGTTAATTCGCCTACTAAGATATCAATCCCATCGTCTCCTTTCGAAACCGCAACTTCTTTAGCCTTCGGACCAAATTTTTCTTGAAATGCTTCAATGCATACTTTTTCAAATTTCTCCCTTGCCCCTGCTTCCCCATACTTACCGACTAGATATTTGAAATCATATTCCATATCGCTCTCCTACTAATTCTTCTAAAAATTAATCAACAAAAAATAAAGAAAAGTTTCCACTACTTACTTCAACTCTATATCCAATATCTTATTAAAAATCTCAAGATACTTTTTTTCATCATCCACTAATGACAATTTAGCAATTAATTTAGCCACCTCATTGTCACTATCTGTAAATGAAAAAAATGTTTGATAGTCTAATTCCAATGCTTCAATTAGTTTATTTAGAGTTTCCAACTTGATATTAGAGTTTTGTCCTCTTTCAATTCGACCAAGAGCATTGACATCCATCCCCGCCTTATCAGCTAACATCTCTTGAGTTAGTTGCTTTTTTATCCTCAATTCATAGATTCGGTTAGATACACTTTTTCCTAATGACATAGCATTGCTCCCTTTTCTAATTCTATACACTAAGACTATGACTTATCAGAAATTATTTGTAGGTTTTTAGTGTATTTTTTTATTAAAAAACAATACTCAAGATATTTTTTGTGGTAAAATAAAAGATAACTAAGTATTATTTTTGAAAATAATAATACTTAAAATACTAAAGGAGACTTTTCAAAATGAAAAAGCGAAACAAATATCTATTAATAGGTGCAACCTTTTTGGCCTCGACAACAATTCTCTTGGCCTGTTCAAATACCAGCAAACCTTCCACAAATACTTCTCACTCTCAAGAGAAAACTTCTTCTGAAAAAACAAAAGAAGTCAGTATCGGAAACTATATAAATCAATCTAAAAAAGCTCCCCAGCTCTGGTATGAAATAGATGGTGAGGAAGTTATCAAGGGAGTATATGTTTTTGAAGATAATCAAGTAATTTATTATGATACTTCTTATGAAAAAAGTACAAACACCGAAACAACAATTTCTTCTGCACAATTTAAAGCGGACTATGTTGGAAAAAACGTTTATTCGACTGGTCAACATGCCCAAGGCTTCTTTGATAGTTTCTACGGAACAGATACAGCGGAAAAAATTTCTGAAGAAATGCTAACGGATATTGTCAAAAAATATGATACTGAAGACGGTAATGCAGATGGAATCATTGATATTACAATTCCAGATACTCTTACTCTTCAAAGCATTTCAACATTATCAGATGATGAAATTATTGAACAGGCTAAAGCATTTGAAAAGGCTAGCACCCATAGACAAGTTATTTTTGAAAAAGTATCACTTGCGCTCAGGCAATTGGTTGACAGAAAAGATACCACCTCAGAAATAAACAAATTGATAGAAATTGAAAATCAATATAACCAAAAGGTCGCATCAGATTATCAATTGAAAATTTTACCTGATGAGGACTTAGAGGAAACATTAGAGGAAACCCTAACAATTCCTGTCAAAAAACTTAGCTATGATAATGTTATTGATTATACTTATATTATTAAAGAAGAGCCTTTCACTGCATATCTAGCTTACTCTCAGTTTGCTTCAAAATCAGTAGATGATGTGAAATATATTGGTTTCCCATCGTTTGTCACAAAGCAAAGAAAAGGAGAAAACGTGACTCTAATTTATGACACCTACGATTTGAGACCTAACAATGTTCAAGTAACTTCAGATAGCGCTGACGATGAAGAATAAGATAAGGAGAAAATGATGAAGAAAATTAAAGCACTTTTATTGACATTTATAGCTACACTGTTCCTTACTGCGTGTTCTGCTAGTAACCAAAGTTTGGATGGAACATATACTTACGAAGAAGACGGAAGTCGCATGACGATTATAATTGATGGGCAAGATGGTTCACTTAGCATTGAAGCTGGTGATGGCTCAGGCTCACTATTTGTAGACAATATTAGCACAGATTTTACAGTGGACAAAGAAAACAAAACATTTAACGTAGAAGGAGAAGAGCTTGAATATTCTCTTTCGGGAAACACATTAACCGTAAGTGGAGATGGCTTCGGAACTGTAAAATTGAAGAGAGAATAGATATAATAATAAGTACCTCTGATTTCAGAGGTACTTATACTTTCTTTACAACCTTGGACAGTAAGCCAGACAACATTTATTTAAGAAACTCAACAGTTCTTCTATACAATTTTTCTAGCTCTTTGATTTTATCAAAGTTTCTATTTTGAGACGCTTCTCTAAATGTTTTCATTGAATGATTCTTAAAAAGCAACTCAAATGATTCCCGACCATCTAATAGATACCTACCCTCAGCAGAGAGATTCTCTTTCTCAAATTCTATATCTAGAATTGACTTTAATAATGAATAATTGCTCTCCATTCTGTCATATTAACCAAACTAAATCAGATTGAAAATAACGAGTTTACAGGGCTTGGTAAAGGGGAAATATTGTTCAAAGATTTCTATGAAAATATTTGGTGGAACCCCTACAAATCAGGGCAAACAACCTCGACTTCTAAACCACCAACTCGGTCAACTATTGCCAATACTAAAACTTGCTTTGAAAAACACATCTTACCCTTGCTAGGTAACTATACAATTCAATTTCTCAATCAGAACAAGCAAGTTATTCTGAACTTAATGACTGCTAAAGCGAATGAATACGCTAACTTCAAAACTCTCAGAAGTTACGTTATTTCAATATTTGACTGGACAGAAGAACTTGAATATCTTGAAGCTAATCGTATCGCAAAAACCTTACGCCGTATCAAGTCAACAAAGAAAATCCAACTAGCAGAGGCTCGAAAAGATGAAGACCTCTATCTTACTCAGGAACAATTACAAGCATGGTTTACTGCATTCAAGCAAGATTTGGATGATGATAAAATCTCGTTAAAAGACTATGTCCTCTTCTATTTGACTTTTTTTCTAGGAGATAGGAAATCGGAAACTTATGCTTTACAATGGAAACACATTGATTTTTCAACCTCACAAATCCAACTGATTCAAGCTCTAGATAGATATGGGGAAGTTAAATCAACCAAAGGAAATAAGAAAACGATATTTTCAATTTCAAATGACTTAGTTCAACTTCTCAACTCATGGAAAGAACAACAAAAACAGGAACTGGCTAGGTTTGGAATTATTAGTAATCCTGAACAGTTTGTTTTTACCTATATTGATACCAAAGGTAATGTTAACGCACGTCTACATTCGGACTACTTAAATAATAAAATGAAGACCGTCAGAAACCGTCATAAAGAGCTAGCACACGCTACACCTCATAAATTACGCCATACTGGAGCAACACTTGCTAAACAAGCTGGCATGAGCTTAGAAGCCATTTCAGAGGCTCTAACTCATAGCGATACTGCCACAACTCAAATTTATGTTAATACTTCTAATGTCGTTCCTATGACTGTTGGAGAATTTACACTAAAATCTCTGAATCAATAAGGTGAAAATGAGGTAAACTATAAGGTGAACTTTTCAAAAAATCATCAAAAAAGCACCCATGAGGTAAACTCTTGAGTGCTCTGAAACGTTGATATAACTGGATATTAACGTTTTGAGAATTGTGAAGCTTTACGTGCTTTCTTAAGACCTGGTTTGAAAGATTTTTATTTGAATAAATTTCAAAATCCTTTAAAATCAACGTTTTTATGGATTTTCAAAACTCAAAATTTCATCCAATTTCAACTAATTTCATCTGAATGGTGTGAATTTTACCCCCAAAATACACGAATTGAGCTAATTTATACCGAAAAGTTCACACCATTTAGAATATCATTTCCAAATAATAGTTAACTCTTTAATATCTGTTTCTGATAAAATCTGAATTATCCCTTCAAAATTTAGAGGGGATTTTTGGGATTTCAAAATACCTCTAAATGGCTTATTAGGTGTTAAAACCCTATATAAAGTTTTAATAATTGCATTTATATATCTACGCTCCCCATTAGGATAATCTTTAAACGCTTCTCCTCCCCTAGTGTAAATTATTTGTTCGTCCAACGGTATAACCTCAAACTCATCAATCGGATTATTGCATACAAAGGCAAAGTCAACGCTTTGTACACTAAACATTGTTGCTTTAATTTCAAATTCAATCTCAAAATCTGATTTTTTATGAAGAGTTGCAATAAGATTTTCTTTATCTTCCAAGGGTTTATAATTATTTTCTTGATTCACGACTGACTTCATTTGATAAATGGCTTCGTCGATACCAATACCATATAAGTCAATATAGAGTAAATCTTTCATAATAGCAGGCGGATTGCAGTCATCAAGGCGAATAGGAACAAATTTTAAATCACAGTTAACACTACTCATCAAAGCACTTTGCCATTCCCTTGTAACCATATTACTAGCTAAGGAGTTAGTAGATAAAAAATAGAAAAAAGTAGTGTATCTCTCCAGTCCATCATTCATTTTACTGATAATGCTGTCCCCTGGCTTCATTGACCATCTATCGTAAAAAATATTATTTTTACCAAATGTTATCTCAAGTTGCCTTGCAACCATATCTACTAACTGTTGGTCATTGTGATTATAACTAATAAAAATCATGAATATTATTCCCCTTTCTATCAGATCTCAATTTTCTTCCCAAACAGCTATGTTCTAATTAAATATAAATAATTCTACTGTATTCTTATTACTAATAGTATCCTGACTGCAATCATTTATCAACTAAAAGATAATACTGATTGCGGTCATTTTTACTTGAACCAAACCAAGTAATGATTTCTAGGTCACGAAGATTATGAAGTAATTTAACAACAAATGATCGACTCCTACCTGTAAGCTCAATGGCTTTTGCCGTTGTCATTTTATTGCCTGAGTTATACATATAGTGGACAATCAATTGCTCGTCTGCTGTTAACTCACCAAAATCAGAGAACTGTTTTTCCAAACTGTCTTGTGTGAGCAGATGACGGATGACAATATTATTCTCAAGAGTCAGGACAACCTTGTTCCCAGGTTCTGAATACTTAGGTTCATGGAGAAAAGCAAATTCCATCTCAGAATAGATACGCTTTACTCCTTCATTCATCTCACGTACCCACCCGAACTCTGTCAAGGTTCTGGCAATGCGAGGGTTTCGTGAAAAACGTTCATGCTTGATATTGTCAACGGTAACGATATTGGGTAATTTCCCTGGGCTATGAATCTCTAGTCGATTATCAAACATAAGCACACGAATGTGATCGCCATAGACGGAATAATCACGGTGCGTTACAGCATTGACAACACCTTCAAACCAGGCAAAATCAGGATACTCAGGAAAAATTTGGAATTGACCGTTGTCATCCAAATACTGAAATTCACGAAGCTGAGTACGAATAAAATCTCTAACCTTGATAATCAAGGTAGGCAAAGCATCATCAAAGGTCACTTCCTTGATAACATTAAAACTACTCCCAGTTCCCATATCTGTACCATCATATCGCTGGAATCGGACACGCGCTTGAGGGAAGAATGCTGACGGATATTTACCGAAAAGCAAAATAGCTGCCTTGGTTAATTTCCCATTGATTAGAAATCGACGTGCTTTAAGAATCACTTCCACAGAACGCTCTGAAATATCAAAACGATTTTTAAAATCCTGATCCAAGCTATCGTCAATATCTTCCAGACTGGCATCAGGGACAACCTCATCTTCAAAGAAGCGTTGTCCTTTATCATAACTGAGTTGAGTTCGTTGCTCATAACTCAACTTGACAGATTCATCTCCTTGACGAAGATAAACATCATCATTTGGTGCTGCAATCACATGATTTGAAGACAATTCCACAGAGATAACTAAAATAAGGTCTTCTTCACCTTTATGATTAACCACAGGGATTTCTTCAAAAGATAAATCCAAAGGAGTCTCACGCATCTCACGGTCAATCTTTTTGAAGTCTTCAATCGGACCAGCTCTCCCATCTTTGAAACCTGTAATAATACTCTGTTTCTCATCTTCAATACCAATAACTAACTGACCTCCGTCCGCATTGGCAAAAGCAATCTGGTGTTTAAGCAGGTCCTGCGGCTTCTTTCGTGCTGATTTTCTATCCAAGTATTGGGTTTCTGGTGAGAATTGAAAATAAGGTATCTTGGTCTTTCATAAACTGATATAATACTTGTTTTGTTGTACTACTTATTCTTGTATACAATTCATCCAAAGAACGGTACCTCCTTTAAGTATGAATGACAAAACTAAACCAATTTGGTTGAGTTTATTGTATAAAAACAGTAGACGATTGTCTACTAGTTGCGTTATTTTACCAATCCAACAAATCTAATTTTTTTTTAAATTGTTTACCTAAAGAAGGGTTAACCATTTTTATAAAAGCTGCCTTACCATACATATATCCCTTGAAATTGCTAATTCCAAGAATATTATGATACCTTAAATGACTTAAAACTCCATATTTTCGACAATAATAAATTTCACTATCAAATTTTTTTAGATAACTATTTGACAAGATTATATTATTATTTTCAATATATAGTCCAGTAATTTTTTTTCTTTCTTTTTTTTGAATACTAGTTTTTCGCTTATTTATCATTAAATTAGATTCTGCTAATATTTTTTCTACATCATCCCTAATATCCCGTACAATCTTTATATAACCCGAAATCTTAAGACCAGATACTATTATATCATCAGCATATCTTGTATAAACTAAGTTATATTCATAATTTTGTTTTTCAATAACTGAATTTAGTTTACTATCAAATTCTATCATATAAATATTAGCCAATACAGGACTAGTAGAAAATCCTTGACAAAGCTTACCATCTTTAGTACAAAGATTAGATAAAATCCTACTTACGTCTCTAGGGTATCCCAATTTTTCAAAAATTAACGACACACTCTCCGAAGAAATAGAAGGAAAAAAATTTTTAATATCTATCCTCATCAGCCAATTATCTGTACTATGTATATGCGATTGAACATTTGTCATTATCGATTTACCTTTTACAAAACCATGGGCACTTTCGGAGATAGAAACATTACCAAGAATATTTTTCACCAGCCATTTTTGAATTGTTTTTAATTTTAAACTCGGAACTATTATTTCTCTACAGCTTTGATCGTGCTTTCTAACTAAATATGTAGTAGTATTCTTTTCAATAAATTTTTCAATCGGCTCATCAATTTCAAAGGTACCTAGCACATGCGATACATCGATAAAAGTAGCAATATTTTGATTTAATTTAAATTTCATATCATTAACTATAATCTATACAAACAAAAAAGCGACTACTGGTGAAAATAAAAGATAACATCTTTTATTTTTACACAAACAGTTAACAAGTGAACGCAGTTAAGTGTTTGTGATAAAATAAATAGATATCCCCTTATAATAGCACTTGCTAAAATTTCTAGTCGCTAGCTTCATTATATCATGTTTACTTATTTATTTAAAATAATTACGATAAAATTCTTCATTAATTTTGGGTTTCCTATTATTTATTTCATTTACATCTAAATCTAATAGACCAAATTGTTTTAAATAATTTTGGCCATCTTCTGTTAAAGAAAAACCATAAGATGTGAAATCATTTTGTATTAATTTCTTTTCCAATATCGTATTAATAAAATAAACAGTCTGTGGATAGGACATTGAAAAGATCCTATTTATTGTATTTATCACAACATCAACATCATAATCTCTTATTAAAAGTAAACACACTATAATCTTATAATTCTTCAAAATTACACCTCTAATCAGCATAAATAGCTATCACATCTTTTAATGCCTCTGAATCTATATTAATCTCTCGTCGGTTTTCTCTCTCAAATAGGGGTTCCCACTTACCGGTACCTCTACTATTTAAAAAACGACAATTCGAATTAGGAGAATTAATAAAAGTGGCAATTGCAGTTCGGCATTGATAATCAGATTTCCCTAAACCGAAATTCTCATTGATTTTTTCCTCCTCTATCTTGAAAGTAAAATAATCAAATCTAGTATCCTGCTGGATAGCATTATCCACATTAATTGAATCTTGTCCATAAGCAATTTTAACATTATCCAATTCGTTATCAGCTATAAAACTATTAATCGTGTCTCTACCAATACTAGTTGCCTCTAAAAAAAGAAATAAAAATTTTACATCCTTCAATCTTCTTATGTCTTCTAGATTATCTGCTAAAAAATTTTTTACAGAAGTACCTGTACATAAAAAATCATCTATTATTATTACATTTTTCGTTTGAATAAAAGAAGCAAACTCATGACTGTATTCATTCAATGCTCCCTTTTTTTTGCCTTCATATTCATTAATCTTTTTCGTGATTTTCTTCAATTCTACTTTTAGATTTCCTATACTGACTCCCTTAGGAGTCTGATTTCCTTGTCTTAATAAAGAAATCATCTCTTTTTTTTCTTCCTCCAGTTCTGTTTTCTGCTTTTTCAACTCAATTATTTGTTGATTATACTTATTTATGATAGTCGTTAATGGACTTTCTATTAATCCCTCAACTGTACCGTCTCCAGCAAGTTTACCCGCTTGAGCATATTCCCTTTTTTTATTATAAATTTTTCTCAAAACACTGCTAGAATCATCCATATTTGTTCTATTAATTTTAAATGGAAGACTTAAAATCAGTGTTGAAAACAATGAAATAGAGGTTTCCATTCTATCTTTTGTGCGTAGAGGTAAGAACAGTGGTTCATTTTTTGACAAATATTTTTCTTGTTTGTTTAAATTAATAAAAGTATCGACAGCTTTTCTAGTGGAATAGAAGTTAAATAAATTGACTATATGTTTAAATATAGGGAAAGCCTCAGATGATATTTGTTTTTCCCAACTACACAATACTAAGTGTATTCGCTCAATATCTGATTCTGGTGCTTCTTCTCCAAGGAGTTCTTGTGCTATTTTTAAATATTCTTCATTTTTTGTCAAAATATGCTATCCTCCATAAATACCTCACTCTAGTAAAAATAAAAATTAATCTTTAAAAGCCTTCTTCCGCTCTTCCATAAACTCGATCAGCTCTTTTTTGAAGATTGCTTTTTCTTCATCATTCAAACCTTTTGAATTCATACGGAAGAGTAGTTCAATGTCCTCTAACTCTTTATTCGTATTTTCTACATCAGAATTTCCAACTAGATAATCAACTGATACATTTAAAATTTGTGCAATCTTAACAAGATTTTCTTGTGTTGGTTTTTTTGCTCCACGTTCCCATGAGGCATAAGCTTGTTGCGAAATTCCTAGTTTTCCTGCGACATCAACCTGGGTTAATCCTGCTTGTTTTCTAAGATCTTTTAAGCGTTCCGAAAATTCCATTTTAAACCTCTAAAAATATTATTCTTTTTTTTCAAATTATCCCTTGATAAAACACAACTGTAGGTTGTACAATGTGATCAACAACTAATAGTTGTACTCGACTTAAAAATAATAACCTCTTTCAAAGCTAAGTTCCCAGATCATTGACAATTAAATAAAAAGTGCGTCTGACAACCAGAGGACTGACTATCAAACTACACTAAACTTCGTACCTTTATTGTAATTGTTTTGATAAGAAAAGTCAAGTCCGTTGATGGTTGAAGTGAAGATTTTAAAACCGTTGAAAAAACAGATTAACGTTGCACATTCAACAAACACTCCGCTAGTTTTAGATGAAGAAATACTTAGTCTTATAAATGCTAAATTTGTTTCGAAAGAAAATAGATCGCGTTATAGAAAAAATTTGATTGCCAAAAGTCAGAAAGAATTAAATATTAATTCTGAATACCCGTGGTGCTAGTTCATTTCAAACTACAACAAAAAGCCCAAAAGGACTATACTGTAAGTGACGAAACATACAGGAGGTTAGTCCAAATGAGCCACTTACTGTATACTGCTAAATCTCATCATTTACAATGGAGTGTACGCCAATTATCACAAATTTGTCATCACTTCTACCAAAACTATTGCCCAGATTCCTTTAAACATCGGCGTAATGTTGGCTTAGTTAAAGTTTCAGATGAATCACTCCTAGTCTTGCTTTTGTTACAAGCTGAACTAGGCATGACCTCACAACGCCATTTCTACAAAATCTGCCACCTCTTTCCTTGTGGTCGGTTACTAGAAAGAAGTCGTTTCAATCGTCGGTCTAAACAATTGATTTGGCTCGTCCAATTAATCCGAAAAGCTATGAGTGACATGCTTCCATCTGATAGAGTTGCCATTATAGATAGTTTTCCTTTGCCACTTTGCCAACCTGTTCGCAATCACAGAGTTGCCATTTTTAAAGGATTAGCCGATATTGGCTACAATGCCTCTAAACATCTTTGGTTCTACGGTTTCAAGGTTCATATGTTAGTGACCTTATCTGGTTATATTCTGAACTATGTTGTTACACCAGCCTCTGTCTATGATATCAAGGTGGTTATGAGCTATTAGAGGGATGTAAGCAATCAGTTATCTTAGGTGATTTAGGCTACCTGAGCAGTGAACTCAAAAAGGACTTGAAACGGGAAGGCTACCATCTATGGATGCCACTTCGACAAAATATGGTAGGGGCTGAAGAACATAACGATTGGAAAGTAATTGACATGAGTCGAACTATTGAAACACGTTTTTCTAAACTAAGTCGTCTTTTTGACATCGAACATACATTAGCTAGAGGGCTAGCCGGACTACAGTTACGAATTGAACAAATTATTCTAGCTCATAACTTACGCTATTTTGAAATGAACTAGCACCACGGGTAATCAAATACATCGTATCATTTTTTAATAAAAATACACCTATTCTAGTTACGATTTCGCTATAATCATTCTGTCATTTTATAACGTATCTATGTGTGTCAAACAATCTTTATAGATAAAATAGTTTTTTTAGCGGTTTTTGATAAAAGATAAGTAATTTGGTACAAGTTAAAGATATTGTAATATTTATTAGGACAGCAAGCTATTTGCTATCCTAATAAATATTACCAATAGTTGTTCAATCCGAGATTACTCCACCTCTAAATTAAGATAAGAATCTGTACAATCAAGTTCGATGCTCATAAGCTGTTCGTCTACAAATTTGAATGTCACAATTGAGTTATCATTCTCTGTAGCAATATCTCCGTCAGCACCAGCATCTAAAATATAAGAAATGCTTACATTTTTGAACTCCTTATTATACTCTTTATTGTAGTAAAAATTTTCATCATGGAATATTGGATTATTTATCTTTACATTCTCAATAAACTGAGTACGCGTAATGAAGAGGTTAATTCCTTCATATGCAATTCGAGCTCCCAAGTTTTCTTTGGTTTTACTGATTGTTTTTCCATAATGACCAACGTGAATATTACTTAATCGAGCATCTCCTGCGGAAACTGCCCGTTTTTCAGTGTTGATCACAGTATAGCTAATATCTGCTGGTTTTATCACTTCTCCAATTTGAGATGGTAATCCCAACCTTCTATTTTCCGCTTCACCATTTTCAAGTTCGAGTGCTAACAAACCTCCAGCTTCTTCCTCACCAAGAATATTTTTATAGAGTGTATTTTCTGTCACATTAGCTAAATTGAAATTGTAATCATCAATCGTGAAGTTTGTTCCAAGAGTGACCTCAATCTCCTCTTGTTCCTGGACAGGATAGATATCTTCAACTTCTTCGTAGGACATAGCATCATATACCGCATCATCTTCATTTAGAAAATCATAGCGATATATACCTTGATCATCCAAAGTTCCTCGAGATACTTTTGCATTTTTAAATTCGTGAACTTCGTCATAAGGAACCAATTGAAATTCATCATTTTTCGAGCCACTTGAATTGGTACTGCTTTCCTCAATCTGCTCCGTTGAACTATTTTGACTAGATGATGTGGTCGTCTCATTTGTTTTACTGTCACATGCTGTTAAAATCAAACCGCTAAAAATCAGTGCAATAATTATCTTTTTCATTTGTTATCTCCATTTTCCATCTACTGTTTGATTACTTTTTTTGTCAAATAATAATAGATTAGAATGCCTAATCCTGCTAGATATAGAAAATATCCTATATTCAGTTCCCCATTCTGAAAAACATAAAAGGGATTAAGTCGGATAAAAGTAAGTGCGATAGCAATACTATAGTAAGCGAAAGCTTTATCATTACCACGTGAAAATGACAACAATAGAAGACCAGCCAATACAACGATAGCTGTTGCTAAAATATAATTTGTAGCAAATGCTGGGACTCGTCCAATAGGCGAATTCTGCAAGGCAATAAATTTAAAAAATGGTGAAATCAATAACAATAGTGTGCCAACCGTGATTAGCTTATCCCTGTTAAAGGCCACCAGCACATCCTGAATGGTTAGGAAGTTTTGAGCGATTCCCATTTCCAATTCTTGTTTTTTCACAAACCTTAAAAATAGGTACCCAAGGAACACCAAAATACTAAAGAAAAGAATATAGCGTATCACGGAATAGCCACCTAACAAGTTAAAAGACCGTATTTTTGTAATTGAGGGAGACCATCCTGTAAAAAGACCTGCTGTAATTTCAGCAAATGTTCGAAGTTTATTTGAACGGTTGGTCGTTGATTGATCATTCGCCACAATAGTCGAAATATTGTTTAGTAGGTTAAAAAGCCACAATGTATTGACTACTCTCAAAGGAATAAATACCTTTTCATTCTTTGTAAAAACCGCCCCTAATTCAATTATCGACACCACTAAGAATAAGCTCGGTCCAAAGAGCCCACTTACTGTTGCATACATATTGAACTGTTCGCCATTTCCATTGTCAATTACTTTAAAAAATTATTTAGCATAATCATCTCTCCTCCATTATCCCAACAATATTCAGCTAACACCTTAATGATTCTGTTTGATTGATTCATTAAGGTCTTGAATCAGTTTATCAATGCCTTTTATTTCATCAAAAAGCTCTTGGAACTCGCCACCTGACTTCTCTTTGTTCCTTTCATAGTAGGCATTCCCCAATGCTTGTATCAGAGTCTCTCGTTTTTTCTTTTCTGAGAAAATCTGAGCATTGGCTTGGGCACTATGAGTGAGTTCCTTCGTTTTTTTACTAGCAATGGCACTTACTTCCGTCAATTTAGAGGTAAAGTCTGAAAAGAAAGACCTAGTCTCTCTCCCCCTCGATAACTTTGTCCCACATTGAATACACGTTTCAGCGCTTGTCTGGTTCGCTTTTCCACAATTAAAACAAAATACTTTGGAACCAATTACGTACTCTTCCAGTTTCGGCGCACTTGCCTTATCATCATTAGCAAGATTGGATTCTATCGTCGCTTCCTTTTCGGTCGTCAAGTCTATTGCATCAACCACAGAATCAACATTGCTAACAAGAACGCTTTCTGTATCCGCAACTTCAAATTCTCCATTCTGACGGGCCTCAACAAATTCTTTAGGTACGGGTTTGCGACCATGTTCTTGTTCGAAGGATACCATCCATTCTTCCTTAGTCACCATAACTTCTCCTTTCTTTAATTAGCCTGGTAATTGACGCCATGCTGATTTTGCATCACCGCAATTCGAGTGTCTATATCTGGAAAACCTAGTTCAAAGACTTTCTTAGACATCGTTTGATCAAAAGTATTAACCTTATCAAGATATAAACAATGTACCTGCCCCAACCCCTGCCTTACCATAAATCCATCAGACAATTCGACATCACGTCTTACAACAGATTTAACAAAAAGAAAGGTTAGTCCGAGAATTGCAGCCAAGGCTGCTAAACTTCCGTAGTATAAAATAGCTCCATTAGCGGCTTGTGACCTACCACCTGTCCAGAATGAACTTCTACAATCACCATAGTTTTTGTTCAAACTCCCAGACAACATGACTATTAGTCCAGCCAACACCAATAGTAAATTAGCTCCAACAACAACGAGTAGCAAATTCGGTGCCATATTATGAATACGATGAAGTTCGAACTTAATTTTAGATTCTAAAAAATGAGGACTATCTAGTAAGCTTTCAGATACTAAGATCCGATTCATCCCAACAGCATACGCAACTGGAAACTCATTTTGTATTATCCTAATTTCGATACTCTCTGGTAAGATTAGCCCCTGCTCCCGCTCCTGTTGGATTATCTTTGCAATTGGTTGAACAATTGTACTCTGATATTCTTGGCGTTCTATTGGCTTGGCACTAATCATCTTACAGACCATGTTTTGACCTGTTTCTGAAATCATAAACATCGATAACAATATGGCTAGTATCCCAGGCCAAACCTCTAGGCATAAACCTATACCTATCAAGGAACTGAAGTAAGCTAAGATGGCCCACTTCTTATTCTCATAACAAAACCTCAAGTATGAAAACAGAGAATTTTTCCTATATCCGTACCCATTACTCGAATTTCGTGCTGAGCCTGCTTGATTATAATTTGCAGAGACAACTTCTGCATCAAGATTACCGATTATCTCTCCAGCTTTTTCGGCTGCTAAAACCTCTTCAACACTGGGTATTCGCCCATGAATCTCTTCAAATACCTCAATCCATTCTTCTTTCTTCATATTAACCCCCAACTCCTTGAAAGATACGAATAACACATTATATGCCTCACGCAACCCCATACCAGGGAACTACGCAAAACTTATTACTTAGAATGCTTTTCTCTTCTGCTAATTACTAGTCCAAGCGAAGACAAGCCCATGCCAATTACTGAAAGCAATAAGTTGTCGGCCGTCCCTGTTTCAGGAAGAGTTTTATTCTTACCTGATTGATTAGAATGCCCATCCTTGGCAGTTCCAACACTTTTAGACTGGGCTTGGATAGTTGGATTTAAAATTGTATTTGCTGGCTTTCTATCAACATTTAAGTCGCTGACTAATTCATCGATGTCAATCGCAGGCAATTCACGATAAGTAGGCTCTCCTTTAACAGTGATCAAGTCCTCATCTGGTTTTGGTTCTTCCACTGGTTTATCATCTTTAGGGTGTTGAGTAGGTTCTTTTGTATCACCGTTGATAGTTTCAGCTTCTTCTTCACGAGTTTTTTTCTCAGTTTCGGCATTCTCTTTAGCAATACGTTCAGCTTCTAAACGCGCAGCTTCTTCTTGAGCCTTACGCAATTCTTCTGCCTTAATGCGAGCTTCTTCTTCCAAGCGAGCCTTTTCTGCTTGGTCTTTAGCTTCCTGAGCCAAACGTTCTGCTTCAGCCTTTTCTTTTGCAAGACGCTCCGCTTCTGCTTTTGCTAAAGCTTCTTGTTTTGCTTTTTCGGTAGCCAAGTGTTCTGCTTCTAAACGAGTCGCTTCTTCTCGCGCTTGTTTCTCAGCCTCTAGACGAGCTTTCTCTGCAGCTTCCTTCGCAAGACGTTCTGCCTCAGCTTTAGCCTTCGCTTCATTAGCTAATTTTTCCGCTTCAGCTTTGGCTGCTAGATAAGCCTGGTAAGCGTCATATTGTGCTTGAACAGTTTTCAACTCAGCGACAGCTTTTTCGTAATTAGCTTGTGCTACAGACTTCTCAAGTGTCACAGTTGCCAATTTAGCTTTGGCGTTATCCAATGTAGCTTTAGCTGTTGCTTGTTCTGTAAGCAATGGCTCTAGCTCAGTCTTCAATTGATTAAGCTTGTTGGCATAACCTTGCACTGTTGTCAAAGTAGTTTTAGCAGTCTTCAACTGGTTTTGAGCAGTAGTTAATGCGGACTGCAAGTTAGCCAATGTTGCTTTCTCATCCGCCAAAGTTTTTTGTGACGCTAACAATGTGCTCTGTGCAGTAGAGAGGGTAGATTTAGCAGTAGCGAGTGCTTGCGCCTTTGTCTCCACGTTTGCACGACTTGTCGCCGCGTCGGTTTGCGCCAGACGAAGGGTGTTTTGAGCATCTGTCAACGTTGCTTCTTTTGCAGCAAGGTCAGATTTAGCGTTCGCAAGTTCAGTTTTTGCAGTGGCAAGTTTCGTTTGGGCGGTTGCCAAGTTAGCTTTAGCAGCATCCAATGCTTTTTGTGCCGCTGGTGTTTTAACTGGCACTGCTTTTGCTTTAGCTAATTTATCTTGTGCTAGTTTCAATGTGCCTTGCGCTGCTTGCAACTTGTTTGTTGCAGTTGTTACAGCTTGTTGTGCAGGAGCCAGTTTTGCTTGAGCAGTTGCTAGTTTGTTCTCTGCGCTTGTAACTGCTGCTTGAAGAGCCTCTTTAGAGATTGGGTTAGTAATTGGCGTTCCTGCAATTTTGCTTGAGACAACTCCGTGGTCATTGAATTCCATCAACAAAGCAGAGTTTTTAGAGCCTGTATAGCCAGAAAGCCCAAAATACTGATCACCTGTTTCATTGCTTAGATATTTTGAATCTAAGCCAATCAACGAGATAGCGTGTCCGAAATGTTGAGATTGTGAATAGTCATAGAGCATCATCATTTCAATAGCAGTTGCTAAACGAACTTTAAGAGTTGTCATTGTAGCATCTGAAGTGAATGTGTAACTCCATGGATCAGCGTCTTCCTCGATACGTGAATTTGTAGCATCTTGCACTCGAAGAAGAGCTTGACTGTTATGACCTTTTGTCATATCCCAATCATCTGCCAAATACTCTTTTGCAACCATATTGGCGAGGTCGAGGGAGCCTTCTGTAACTAGCACCTCTGATGTGATGCCCATTTGAGAACGAAGATCATTGATGATTGTTTGGGCAAATTGCGTCAACTCCAATCGGTCTTCTCTTGTTAGCTGGTTAAGCCCTCCGCTATTTGCAGCTACAACTACTCGTTTGTTGCTTTCGATAGCATTCAAACCATCACGCAAAGTGCGGAGGTTCTTAGCGTTAATCGATCTGACTCAGCTTGCAATAATGTCCATACACGATTCATCTCTGTTGTATCTTTGGTAACATAGCGAGCTTTGTAGAATTGGTCAAGCAAGTCCTTGTATGTCTCAGAAAGCTCGACAGTGTAGATTGAGTTGAGTGCTAAGTTCGCTTTGTCTAGCTCAGTTTGAGCTGTTGAGATGTTGCTTTCAACAGTTATTAAGTTGGCGTTGGCATTGCCCAGTTGAGTTTGAGCGTTGTTCACACCTGTTTGTGCAGTAGTCACTTCCGTCTGAGCCGTGTTAATATCTGCTTGTCGTTTGGCATCAGCGCCTTGTGCTTCTGCAAGTTTTGTTTCGGCAGTGGCTACTTCACCTTCTTTTGTAGTCACTTCTTGAGTGGCTGTCGTTACAGCTGCTTCTTTCTCTGCTACGACTGCTTTTGCGGTGTTGACATCTGTCTGCGCATTTGCTACTGCATCTTGGGCGGTTTTCTCATCTGCCACATCTTGTGCCAACTGCTTGTCAGCTTGTGTTTTTGCAGCTTCAGCATTCGTTACTTGAGTTTCGGCATTAGCTACAGCTGCTTCATTGGCAGACGCTTGATTTTCAAGATTTGACACATCTGCCTGTGTTTCTTTAATCTCGTTTTGTGTAGTAGTAACAGTTTGAGTTGCAACATTCACTTGCTCCTGCGCTTGTGCAACTGTTGGGTTGCTGTCTACTTGCTCCTGGGCAGTGGTAATCTCTGCTTGTTTATCGTTCACTACATCAGTTGCAGTAGTATAAGTTGCCTCAGCTACTGAAACAGCTTGTTCTGCAGTTGCAACGTTTGCTGTTGCTTGGACAAGTGCTTCCTTGCTCGTGTCTACTTGAGTTTGTGCTTGATCGACCTGCCCTTGCGTTACCTCAGTTGAAGTCGTGGTAGTCGCTACAATAGCTGTCCCTATCACTTCTTCTGCTTTTGCACTCACTGTACCTACAGTAGTCATCATCCCGATAGACAGAACACCGACTGCGCCGTAAGCCTTAAGTTTGCGAATTGAACCGTGTGATTGAATTTTCCGTGTGTTTGACATATTATTTTACCTCGTTAAATGCCTAATTTCATAATAGTATCTTCCTATTATAAAAATTATAGATATATTATACCACAATAAGTCCTTAAAAGGATAGAGGAACTAGCCTTTTGTAACCTTTTAACTGTCCTTTAAAACCTATATCCTTAAATAAAAGGAGGACAGATAATGGCTTTAGATCAATTTGTCGCAAAAAGAATTCAAACGTTACGGAAAGACTTTCATTTAACACAGGAGCAATTGGCTGAGGCAGCTGGCTTAGATGTTTCTTCAATAGCAAAAATAGAGCGTGGCGAACGCTCCAATATTAAGCTAAATACATTTGAAAAAATCGTAGATGCTTTTGGACTATCAATGAGCACATTCCTCCAACAACAAGTTCAAGACAAGAATGAAACTACACTATACGATCCATCATTTGAAAAGTTTCAAAAAACGCTTCTCCGACTTTCACCAGAGAAGCGTAAAGAATATTTAAAATTATTTGAGGCTATTGTCAATGTGGAAAACATGTAATCTTTTAGAGCACATAATAAAACATGACAAATATTCATACAAAACAAAACGCATAAATCCAACTTTTAGGATTTACGCGTTTTTTTATTTACCTACTTTTAATCCATCTTCATTTTGAGAATTATTTTTCTACTTGCTCGATATTTTTTCTAGTTCGTTTTTAAGCGTGCGAGTAATATATTACCGAATCAGGACCACTTGAATAATCATCGAATCTATGTTTTTGAATAGCTTCAATTAATGAATTATTCTTTACATCATTCATAAACATTTTCCATTTTCCAAGAATAACTTGCTTTATCAAAATTTCAATTTGAAGTTCAATATCTTCTTCAATTAGCTCCGAAGTTTCAGCATGTAATTCATTTTCTGCAGTAACAATACATTGCTGATTATCAAATCGAATGGTCAATTTATCATTATTTCTTGAAAAAGAAATCGTTGCAAAATCTTCATCTGAATAATAATAATCACTGATAACATCAATACCATGACCGTTTATCATTAAGAATTTTTTGCATTTCATTTCTAAATCAACAATGATTGACACAAAGTTTTCAATTAAATATTCACTAATCATAAAATCTTTCTCCTTTCTTTTTTAACTTTTGATTAATAGAAAATATATTATTCCATAGACTCACCTCCACTCTCTTTCAAAAATTAGTATGCCACATTTTTAAAATTAAAAAAATGTGTTAGAATCCATGTAAGCGAAAAATGTTTTTCGTTTTTTTATTTTTTTGAAAAAACGACATAATAATATTGAAAAAATTGATGTGAATAGAGATTGGAGGTGGAAAATTCATTATTGTTTGAATTCGCACTGGGCTCGGTGAAAATTGTTAATTCGAATGATTGTGACTTCTCTTTTTTAAAAGGTGTCATTGACTTGAGAAAAGAGATTGAAAACGAAGAGAGTAAATGGTTATTCTGCGGCATGAAATGACGTACAGAATAACCATTTAACAAAGAATGTGGTACAGAAAAAGACGTTTAATGAAAGTAAATGTAGAAAGTTCGGTTTGAAAAATAACCAGTTCAATGACAAAACGAAGATTTCAGAGATATTCGACGGTGCTACTGAAGAGTATTGAAAACGATAGTCCAATAGGACAGCCTCATCGGAAATTTTCAGGAGCATACCCAGCTCAGGCAAAAAGGGTGGGAGGCAGTTTAACAATAACAAGCATTTTGAAAAGAAAGGAGAAAGAAATGCCACGAAAAAAGAATTCTTTGAAACACGATATCTTTGTCGCAGCAACAAAAAATGTTACAAATAATACATCTCGAACTTCATACAAACGATCTGCTACTCGTTTTTCTAAATGGGCCAAAGAAAATAACATCAAAAAAATAACGGATATTACAGAAGAAGTTCTTCAACGTTATCACGACGATTTAAAAAATGATCCGAAAGAATACACAGCCGCAACAATTCACACATATTTAGCTCCAATAGCAAAAGCCGCTGGAATCAATCTAAACCGTATCAAAAAACAAAAAAGAACCAGCGATAAAATCGTTCGTGGATGACAACATGAAGCGAATGAACAAGGGAAAAAACAAGAATTGAACTCTCGCTTCTCTCGCCTAGTCGCATTTCAGAAAGTAGTTGGAATTCGTCGCAATGAATTAAAAAATCTAACTGGCCAAGACCTTAAAATTGACGAGTATGGGAACTATTATGTTTATGTCAAACGTGGTAAAGGCGGAAAGAAACAAATGCAATATATTCTGCCGAACGATATCGAGTTGGTAAAACAGACTTTTGCTGGGATAGAAGAAAATGAGCCAGTTTTTACAGATGAAGAGATGAAAAATCAAATCAATCTACATGGATTACGCGCGCAGCATGCTCGCGATAGCTATTTCTTTTATCTAGAAAAAATTCAAGCTAATCCGAGAATGAGACCAGCACTTTCACAGTTATTAATTTCCAAGTGGGAAGAAGGTCATCAGAAATTGAAAAACGAGTCACAAAGTAAATACGAACGACAGCGTAGAAATTTTATTTATGATTTAAGAGATGAAGCATATATTTTACGTGGCTCAAATAAATCAAAAGCAGTTGCTTATGGAATGCCAATTGTCTATAACCGACTAGCTTTAATGGCTGTATCCGTTTTGAATTTATCACATTGGCGTCTCTCAGTTACTGTTACAAATTATATCTTGTAACGAATTTTTTGATTTTAAATTTCAGGCATAATAATTCTGTAGAAATTGATGCAATGGAGGAAAGTTAGATGAGGAATCAAAATAATCTACAAAATCAAAGACAGAATACAATTTTTGCTCGTGGAAAAATTGTCGAAGTAAACAATGATGTTAATAATCCATCACTTATCCTGTTCATACGAAACGGAGATGGTCGAAGACATACATTTTTAACATTTAGATATGATGCGGATAAATTAAACCCAATAAAGGGAACAAATGTGTACATCGAAGGAAGTCTGAAAAATAATACGAAATCAAATAGATTAAAAAGCTCACACTATTCTGCAGACTACCTTAAAATGGAGCAGACCGAAATATCTAACCATTTCAATCTTGCAGAGTCTAAAGGATTTGCATTTCCAAAACACTTTGCGAAGTTTTTTATTTATGGAATTGTTATTAATAGATATGTTAATAACAGTTCAATCTGGGTTGAACTTACTGTTAAAGACGAGAGTAATAATGTAGTAAAAATTCAGTATAGCAAGAATATGCGTGTTAATGATTTGAATTTGAGAATTGGTGATAAAGTATATATTTACGCATTACCGATATCCACGGAAAAGCTTGTTAATGAGGAAATAGTGAACTTTGAAACACTAATTGCAGAAGATATTGTAATCGAACAATAAAAATATAGAAAAAGTGGAGACTTCGAACGATTGAAGTTTCCACTTTTTTTGTTAATTATCAATACTTTGCATTTGTTGAAAGGTATATTCTTAATTCAATGTTCAAGGTAATTGTTTCACCCTAATGAATCATTAAAGTTTGAATTAATAAATAGTATTTTAACTAACATATAATCCATTTGTTAATTAAAAAAACTTAATCAAACATAGCTAAGTATATTATACGCGCTATTACGTTTTATAAATATTCTATTTCATTAAAAAAGTAGAAAACTCTTGATAATACAGCATCTTTAGATATTATTCTCTTCATCTGAAGAAGAGAATAATAAATCCATATAGAAGTAATCATTTCATTGTTGATGATCAGAATATTCTAGAAACGTATTAACTTTGTAGATGAAAAACATAAATAATCAGAGAACTACTAGGATAAATCTCCTGATATTTTCTTTTTCAAAAAAATTCATATTAAAGGAACATCTTACATTCCATCAATCTATTTAGTAGTCCTGTTGGACTTAATAGTTTTTTTGATAATTTCGGTACATACACTCATTCCAAAATAATACTTGAAAATGAAAAAATAAAAACAGGTTATTTTTGAAAAATTTTTTGCTGATTTAAGTTCAGATTCTGGCATACTAATTTTAAGAAAAAAATTTGGAGAGAAATATGACAGATAATATACCAGATCTTGAACGAAAACAAAATCATTATTTAAAATCATATGAAGTAATTGCATCAAGTTTTAAAGAAAGTCCAATGACAGTAGGAATTGATAAAATAACATTAATATTTGATGCCGAAGTGTTAGTTGATAAAAATAAATTAAACAATTACAGAATAAAAAAATCAAAAAATATTGTTATAAATAGTATGTTTTTTGTTCAAGGAAAAGTAAATAATATTACATTCAAAGATTCTGAAATTGGAAAAATCACTATTTCGGGAAACAATATAAATAAAGAAGGTCAGTGCCAGTGTACTTTTGAATTAATAAATGGTTCGTTGAACGTTAAAACATCACAACTATCAGAAATAAAAGAAAGATTATTTAACGCTCTAATTGAAATAGAATCCCAAAGTGGTATCCAAATCAAAATAAAGTTATTTAGTGACATAGTAATAAAATCTATCGAATTAGCTTTTACTTTTACTTCAAAAAATAGAATTCCACTTTTCACACGATTATTACTGCACAAATGTCTTTCAAACCACGAACAACCAGACAAAAAAGTGTATTCAATAAAAGATGATAAATTGGATCATCATATAATTTGCAGTACCGAAGGATACAATTTAAGTTTTGTTACATATGATAAAACCGCAAAATGTGAAAATGATGGATATCTTGAAGAAAATGTAGAACGTGGTTTCAGATTATATCGATTTGAAATTACTTTAAAGAAATCAAATGTCAAAAAATTCCTTGAAACGGACGAACTATTTAAATTAAAAACTGAAAATATACATTCATACTTAAGAAACACAATAAAAAATGGATTTAACAATCTTATTAAAGAAATTAATCATTCAGTGATTGAAACAGACAAGTTACTTGAAAAAGTATATTTTGAATCTAATCAAAATGATTATATCGAACAATTCTTTTTAGAATTATTACGACTACCAATGGAAAATGTTACGACAATCTTGTTGGATGAAGAAATAATATTGTATTTGAAACTCACTTACTTAAAAAACAAAAGTAACAGAAGTCGTACAATAGATTATATCCTGACAAAAATAATGAAAAGATCAAATTTTGGAGATTATCCACTTTCAATTATGTCGACTTGGCAGACGTTATTTCTATTAAAATTTATGAATCAGTCTTTGGAAAAAGGGGATGAATCTAACAAACAAAGTTCAAATTTATTTGAGGATTTTATATTTAAAGCGATTAATTTACGACAATATCCAAATGAAAAAAGAAAAGAATTATATGATGAAATTAGAAAAAATAGGACAAAGAGTACTACGATTAATTCATTGTATCGGAAGCGTTGGGATGAATTAGATACTTCTCGCATAACAATAACTATCACGCCAGAAAAAAAATAGTCGAAAATGTGATTTCGATGTTGATATAAAAATGTCTACGAAATTAATTTTAGATCGATTATTGAAGCTTAAGACTTTATTTCTAGAGGTTTTTAATATAATTTTAGAACTTTCTAAAATCTGAAAAACATTGGTACAATAACATTCTTTGAAAAAATTGTCTTCCCAAAACGAAGATAATTTAACAACATTCTTCCAAATTTTTCCCAAAATAACAGTTTTTAGTTCACAATGTGGCATAATGACTAATGTCAAAATTAAATGTATTTCTTACTAGAAAGAAGGTATATATGCAAGTCATTTTACCTGATGAGCAGATTCATCAAATTCAGCTTTTAATTGCTGATTTAATAAAACAAGAAGTCGAAAATAGGTTGGATAATAGCAATCTTAGTAGTCCATTTTTGAACAAACAACAAGCCTGCGAATATTTAGGAATTTCCAACAACACGCTTGATAGTTGGATCCGAAAGGGGTTGCCTATCATTCGCATCGGAAAAACTGTTCGATTCGATAAAGCTGAAATCAATCGCTGGTTACAAAATCAATAGCATTCTATCCATGGTTTGATATAATTAACCCACGGTATTTTTCTAGCTCAATTCACAAGGAGAATACTATGTCAATTACTAAAACAAAAAATGGAACTTATCGCTTACGTATTTATATTCCAGAAGAAGCTAAATCTTCACTTGGAATTGATAAAAAAGTGATTGAGAAACGTTTTAAGTTAAGGAGTGAAGCAAAAAAATACGAACTCGAACTACAAAACAAAATTGATAAAATACTAAGCGGAGAATCAACTCCATTGGAAACAAATGGGGCAATCCTCTTCTCAGACTTTTATCACAATGTTTGGTGGGAATCTTACAAAGCAGGTCAAACAACTTCTACAACTAAACCACCGTCACAAGCAACAATTGACGGTACTGAAATTGTTTTTAGAAAGCATATCCTACCCATGCTTGGGAATTATTCCATTGACTTTCTCAACCAAAATAAACAAGTTGTCTTGAACCTACTGACCCAAAAAGCTGAGGAATATGCAAACTTTAAGGTGATTAGAAGCTATGTCAATTCTATCTTTGATTGGGCAGAAGAGTTAGAATATATTGACTCTAATAGAATCTCAAAAACAATCAAGCGAATCAAAGCAACTAAAAAAATTAAGTTGCAAGAATCTAGGTGTGATGAGGATTTATATCTTTCACAAGCAGAACTTCAAGCATGGTTCACAGCTTTTGAAGAAGACTTGGAAAATGGTAAACTATTTTTCAAAGATTATGTGCTATTCTATACAACTTTTTTCTTAGGAGATAGAAAATCCGAAAGCTACGCTTTGCAATGGAAACACATCAACATCAAAAAACAAGAAATTCAATTAGTTCAAGCCTTAGATAAATATAAACCCGTGGTGCTAGTTCATTTCAAAATAGCGTAAGTTATGAGCTAGAATAATTTGTTCAATTCGTAACTGTAGTCCGGCTAGGCTTCTAGCTAATGTATGTTCGATGTCAAAGAGACGACACAGTTCAGAAAAACGAGTTTCAATAGTTCGTCTCATGGCCATCAGTTTCCAATCGTTATGTTCTTCGGCCCCTGTCATGTTTTTACGAAATGGCGTCCATAGATGGTAGCCTTGTTGTTCTAAGTTCTTCTTGAGTTCACTGCTCAGGTAGCCTAAATCACCTAAGATAACCGATTGCTTACACCCCTCTAATAGCTCATAAACCACTTTGATATCATGGACAGAGGCTGGTGTGACAACATAGTTCAGAATATAACCAGATAAGGTCACCAGCATATGAACTTTGAAACCGTAGAACCAAAGATGTTTAGAGGCGTTATAGCCAATATCGGCTAA
>JAKTNI010000004.1:71764-180331 GCA_029593505.1 Streptococcus suis | reverse complement strand
ACCATAGGGCATGCCGGACAGAAAGAGGTTTCGTGGGCTGAATCGTTCTGTAGGAAGGTTAATATCGATACGTCCATCACCGTCAATGTCAATGGTGGCGAGATACATATTTTTTATTTCTCTAGCAATATCTAATTGATCAGTAGGTGAGTCAATAATTCCACCTAAGCTATGTCCCTTTGAATCTTTTAATATATAGGATTCTCCCCAATAATTCAAACCTAAAATATCAGAACTATTTTTTAAAAAATCATCTCTAGTTTGAAATCGGATAATCTGTCCTGTAAATTGTTTCCCCTTAATAGATAACTCTTCGATAAAAGAAGTGTTGCTTGTAAATTGTAATAGTGCTGGAAGATCAATTCCATATAAAGGTGCTGGATTGTAAATGACTGTTTTTGCAACATTATATTGAATGGCCACTACTTGACCTATATTTCCTCCTAATGAATGACCGGTAATGACAATATCACCTATATAAGTATTTCTTATCTTTTCATAAAATCTAAAGGCTGGTTTATAATGTTGAGATAGACCTAAACCAATTCCTCCTAAATCTGATCCTAATACATCTTTAATAAAAAATTCTCGACTAAATTTACCTGGTTTAGGATTTGTACCAGTATAGGCAATAATTATTTCTCCTGTACTTAAATCACGAAAAGCAACCCCACTAGTACCTGTTCGATCATCATAAAACATATCAATATATTGAAGATTTGGAGGAATTGATACATCTTTTCTTAAATTTAAAGCAATCTGTTCTTTACTAATTCCTCTAATATATTGTTTTTCAAATTCGTAAGTAAGTTCTGAAGCATATAAGCTTGTATTTGTCATACAATTCTCCCTAATTTAAGATATCCTGTTCATCAATGCGTTCAGTAATAGTCTTGTCCTCTAGTCTAATGCTAATAAAACTATTAAATCCTAGTTTATCAAGACGTTCATTTCCATCTATATCAATAATAGATTGTCTATCAAAGGAAGTTGACATATCGTCAATAGGAGAATAACTTATACTATACCTTTTAGTGTCGAATGAATAATCATAGAATTGACTACTTAATTTTCTTAAAATGGATTGATTAATTTTTACATTCTGGAAAAGAAAACCTGATTTAACAAAATCGATCTTTTCATTGCTGGTAGAGTTTAGAATCTCACCTAAAGGGGTTACATTGACTTCAATATCTTTCAAAGTTTGTTGTTCTGAGACAGCTTTTCCTTCTTTCCAAATAAGTTCACGATAACGACCAACAATAGTTTTTTCCTCTGTAGTCCATAATTCGAGTTCTTTATGAGTAATATCCTGTTTACCAATAGTTTCCGAATAAACAATGCGAAATCCCTTTGGAAACTTTTCAAACAATTCATAAATATTAGAAGTTGGATAAATTTTTTCGAGATTAGCTATCTTATTTTCTATCCATTCTCTGCTATTTTTATTTTCCATACTATTACATCCTCCTAATAAACCGATTACACTTAGAAATAAAATAAATCGTTTAAATGTGTTCATTACTACTTCTCCTTTTAGTCTCATTATACTATAAAATACTGTGACTTTACACTATATTGAAAATAAAACATTTCTATCATTGACGTTCATACAAAGACCTGACCAACAGCACCATCGGGTTGGCTATATCCCATACCAATTAAATCTTTGGAATCAACATAGTTATAGATGAGGGAATGGAGATAGTCTACTTTTTGACGTTGTTCTTCATTCAACACTCTGTAGGTGTTGGGGCCGTTATAAATAAAAGCACCTGAAACACGGTCCAAGTTCTTTTCGTCAATTGAAGCAAGAGCATACTGAGCGTTCATAGAGCCTAGAGAATGACCATAAAAATCGAACAGGGCATTTGGATATTTTTCAAGACTATCATTTGTAAAGTCGGCAGCCTTACGCAATTGAACACTAGCCCGTGTAGGAATAGTATCTGGAACAGTAGTACGAATAGCCATAGGAATATCATTGACAACCCAGTCTGCTAGAACATCCACAGGCTTATCTACTATTTCATTAAACCCTGTAAAACCTCTATACAAGAGAGTAACGTGTATCACTTTTTCATAATCAGCTGCGGTCGGTTGTTCAGGGAGTTTAATATCTGTCACAACATAGACTTGAAGTCCACTAGAGCTGTCCTTAATCTCTGATACGTAGCCGATGAGGTTTGGTTGTTGTCAATAGTTAACGGATCGCCTATGTAATAATTATTGTATTCTTCTTCTGATATCGCTTGTCTCTGTTGGTCAGTGTAGATATTATTCATTTCTTTTCTCCTGTAATAAAGTATCCAATTTACTAGAATAACCACCTGAAAAGCTATATTTTCCTGTGTAGGTGTTTCTATTTAAAGTTATTCTTTGATAAAGATCGCTATCATCATTGATGTATATACTGAACACAATACCTCCCATTGGATTTCTTTTAATGGATGTTTCATCAATTTGATAAGACTTTATCACTCCATTATCAGTAAAGGCTTTAGTATCTAAATTCCGTAAACCTTCTTCAATAACACCTTGAACTTCCTCGCTTTTTACTATTTTAACCATTTCTTGTTGTAATTGTTTTTGTTGGTCCATTCGATGCTTCACCTCCCCTACTATAATCAATCCTAATACAATAATAATGCCGATTAACCAGCCAAGATATTTCTTCATATGCATATACCTCACTTACTTTCATTATACTATAATAAAAATAAGAACTAATCAAAAAGACAGTTGTTTTAACTGACTTTTTGATTAGTTCTATAAGGTATTATTCTTAGATTATTGAACGTTAAATCATCTGACGAACGCTCCTTCTTCTTAAAATCCATCTACATTTGTATAAATTTTTTGGACATCTTCATCATCTTCAAGAGCGTCGTATAGTTTCTCAAAAGTTGCAAGGTCATCACCTTCAAGCGTTACTTCTGATTGTGGAATCATTTCAAGCTCTGTGACATTAAACTCTTGAATCCCTGAATCTTTCAAAGCTACAATTGCTTTATGAAGGTCTGTTGGTGCAGTGTAGACAGTTATGCTACCGTTCTCTGCTTCAACGTCTTCTACTTCAACATCTGCTTCTAAAAGTAATTCAAAAATAGCATCCGCATCTTCCCCTGCAAAGACCACAACTCCCTTATTATCAAATAAATAAGAAACCGAGCCAGATGCCCCCATGTTTCCACCATTTTTTCCAAAAGCTGAACGAACATTAGCGGCTGTACGATTGACATTCGAGGTCAAGGTATCAACAATCAACATCGAGCCATTCGGTCCGAAACCTTCATAGCGTCCTTCCACAAATGTTTCATCCGTATTGCCCTTTGCCTTATCAATAGCCTTGTCAATAATATGTTTTGGTACCTGTGCTTGCTTGGCACGATCAATAACAAACTTTAGAGCTGAGTTTGTTTCTGGATCTGGGTCACCCTTTTTCGCTGCTACATAAATTTCTACGCCAAACTTTGCATAAACTTTAGAGTTCGCACCATCTTTAGCAGTTTTTTTAGCTACAATATTGGCCCACTTACGTCCCATGGGAACCTCCTATATATTTTATAAAATCGTTTTATTATATCATATTTGCTACAGTTTGAGAAGAATTTTCGAAAATATACAGTTGACATATATAGTTTAACGATATACAATGTATTATATAGAGAGACTGTATAGAAAGAATTACCAGATGAAGCGAAATCATTACCTCCCACTAACAGAAACTACTTACTATATCCTATTAGCTTTGCTGGAGCCTGCTCATGGTTATAGTGTAATGCAAAAAGTTGAAGAACTGAGCGATGGAGATGTTCGCATCGCTGCTGGAACAATGTACGGTGCTATTGAAAATTTACTGAAGTTGAAATGGATTTGTCCTGTTCCAACTTCAGATAAACGCCGAAAAGTTTATCAACTTACCCCATCCGGAAAGGACATCATTGTACTAGAAACCGAACGGATTCGCAAACTTAGTCAGATTGCACAAACACTCGATCTTTAGGGAGAACACACATGAAAAAATATAAAATCTTTACCAGTCTACAACAAGAAGAAAATTGGATTAACCACATCCAATCTCAAGGGTATCAATTGGTCAAAGTCAAACCTCAAATCGCCTGCTACGAGTTTCAACCTATAACCACATCCCCTAAACTGATACGACTTGATTTTCATGAACAGATAATGCAAACAGATTATATAAACTATCTCAGTCTCTTTCAAGATAGCGGATGGACTTGTATAGAGGGGAGCAAGCGAAATGGGACACACTATTTTCAACAAGATAGCCTTCAAGCAGGAAATGAACTATTCTCCGATGTAGACTCCAAAAAAGCTCTCTATAAGCGATACAAAAAAGTTGCACTATCCTACTTCATTTTTTATCTTGCTCTCTATATCGTATTTGTTCAATCAAGATTGCAGCACGGCTACCAATTACTTCAACCAAAAACATGGTTTTTAACTCCGGGACTGTGGGAACGTGACGGACAGTCATTTTGGTTTGGTTTCTTCCTTGAACTGCCTTTTGCACTATTCAGAAGTGGGATTATTGAGTGGCTACTACTAGCAATTGCTATCTACTTTTTTACCATCTCTCAAAAAGTAAAAAAAGAAATGTTATCCTTAGCCAAATAAAATCATAAAGGCAGTTGAACTCATATTGTTCAACCGCCTTGTTTCATTTTTTAACGACTAAATATCACTCTAGTCTAATCCTATTTCTCTACGACACAGAGATTTATTTACGATTCCAAATTTCTTCATTATATTGTTCAATTGTACGGTCAGATGAGAAGAAACCTGCCTTAGCAATATTGTGAATGACTTTTCTGTTCCATGTTTCTTGATCTTCATAGTCTGCAAGAACTTTTTCTTTCACTTCAATATACTCAGCTAAGTCAATCAACGTCATAAACCAATCTTTAGAAACCAATTCATGATGCAAGCGTGCAAGGCGCTCTTCATTACCAAGAGCCTTCACTTCATCACTAACAATAAAATCAACTGCACGCTTAATAGCAACATCACTATTGTAGTAATCTGCAGACACGTAACCAGCCTTATTATACAAGTCAATAATGGTATCAGAATCTTTACCAAATGTATAAATGTTTTCACTACCTGCAAGTTCTGCAATCTCAACGTTAGCACCGTCCATCGTACCAAGTGTCAACGCACCATTCAACATGAATTTCATGTTGCCAGTTCCTGAAGCTTCTTTAGAAGCCAAAGAGATTTGCTCAGAAATATCCGTCGCAGGAATCAATTTTTCAGCAACAGTTACGTTATAGTTTTCAACTAAGTGCACATTGAGGTGTTGATTCACTTCTGGGTCATTATTGATTAACTCTGACAAGCATAGAATCAAGTGAATGATGTCTTGAGCAATGATATAAGCAGGTGCTGCTTTACCACCAAAGATAACTGTAATTTTGCGTTTTGGCAGATTGCCATTTTTGATTTCCAAATATTTGTGAATCACATACAAGGCATTCATCTGCTGACGTTTGTATTCGTGGAAACGTTTGATTTGTGTATCAATAATCGAGTATTCATCTAACTCGATACCTTTATTATCTTTAAGATACCGCTTCAATGCCAACTTGTTATTAAATTTAATTTCTGCTAATTTAGCATGAACATCCTTATCGTCAGCAAAAACAAGTAATTTTTCAAGTTTAGTAGCATCTGTCAAGTACTCATCGCCAATCAATTCTTTGATGTAGTCAGCAAGGTCTTGGTTCGCAAATTCCAACCAACGACGGAAAGTAATTCCGTTTGTTTTGTTATTGAATTTTTCTGGATAAAGCTCATAGAATGCTTTTAATTCGGAATGCTTAAGGATTTCAGTATGAAGTGCAGCTACCCCGTTTACAGAGTTAGAGAAGTGGATGTCCATATGAGCCATATGAACACGACCTGACGCATCAATAATTTGGACTGCTGGATCTTTGATTTCTTCACGAATAAGAGCATCCAATTCTTTGATAATACCAACCAAGTGTGGCACCACTTCTTCAAGAAACTCAAGGGGCCATTTTTCAAGCGCTTCCGCCAAGATAGTGTGGTTGGTATAACCAGTCATATTCTTAACAATCACCACCGCTTCTGCAAATTCAAGACCATGTTTTTCAGTCAAAAGACGGATCAATTCAGGAATAACCATTGACGGATGAGTATCATTGATTTGTACATAAGCGTAGTCTGCTAAATCATGCACGTTTGAGCCACGCTCAATCGCTTCATCAATCAAGAGCTGAGCAGCGTTGGATACCATGAAATATTGTTGGTAAATACGGAGCAATTCACCATTCTTATCAGAATCATCTGGGTACAAGAAAAGTGTCAAGTTTTCTTTAATATTCGTCTTGTCAAATGAGATGCCATCTGCAATCAAATTATAATTTACAGATTCAATATCAAACAAGTTGAGATAGTTTTTAGTCTCTTTTTTGTAGCCAAGAATATCAAGACGATCCAATTTAGATGTCAAAGTAAAGTTTTTAAATGGAACCTCATAACTGATATCCGTTGGAATCAACCAAGAATCATCTTCAATCCAGAAATTGGGCTCCGCTTCTTGTTCATTTTTATCAAATACTTGACGGAAAAGACCACAGTGGTAATTGAGACCGACACCTTCACCATTGATGGCAAGTGTTGACATAGAGTCCACAAAACATGAGGCCAAACGTCCAAGACCTCCGTTGCCAAGAGATGGTTCTGGTTCAATATCTTCCACTTGCGCCAATGATTTTCCAGCAGCAGTCAATTCTGCTTGAATCTCTTTATAAACTCCTAAATTAATCAAGTTGTTCGACAACAGTTTGCCGATAAGAAACTCCGCTGAAATATAGTATACCTTACGTTTTCCAGTATTTTTAGGCTTGGTTTCTGCCAATTCCTTTACATAAGCCAGCAATTGAAGATAGATTTCTTTATCTGTCAAATGACTCAATGGGGTGGATGTATGTTGCTCTACAAAACTTGTAAATGTCATGATTGTATTCCTTCTCCTTAATGTATGTAAGTTATAAACTAATTTGGTTTTTCTAAAAAATACCAATTATTCATTATCATTGTAAACTTCCTTTTTATCCTGCACTCGCAACGCTTCCTAAAACCTTGTTGTATTTACAATTTTATCAGCAAATGCAACATTATACAGATTTACAGAAGAGTTTATAAAAGCGCTTTCGATAATAATGGTAGTTTAACGCAAACGTTTGCATTTGTCAAGGGTAAACTCAAAACATTTCTGAATTGCTTCTTTCTAGGGTAATTTTTACAAAAATAAAGATAGAACATCATGACCAAGCTACATTATAAAAATGTAAAAGGAAATAACCCAATACTTCTTTCTAACAAATCAAACTAACAGGGAGCAAGCAAAGACTCATACCGAATCCAACATAATCCAAAGAATATTTTAAACTTCTTGCTTCCAAAATAGCTTTGATAGAGTGATGAACTTAAACTCTTATACCTCAACCTCCTTAATTAGAAATTTTCTCTCTCACTTGAATTAGACCGTCAACTAGATCAACTACCAAATCTCTGCTATCCGTATGATCTAAGTAGTAATCTGTCACCTTATCACGAATATAATGATCGATAACACGACGAAGTGGACGAGCTCCCATGGTCTTATCATAACCTTCTTTTATCAGTAATTCTTTAACAGCATCCGTCACTTCTAATGTCAGCTCTTTCTTAGCAAGAGTATTCCCAACTTGAGCTAGGAGTAAATCTACAATTGCTTTCATGTCTTCTTTTTCCAAATGCTTAAACTCGATAACTGCATTAAAACGATTGAGAAATTCTGGACGGAAATAAGGGGCAATACGATCCATGATATCTTGCCGTTCTTCGTCATCTGACACCTGATAACCAAAGCCAGCATTAGATGTAGCAATAATAATAGTATTTTTAAAGTTGACTTGATTTCCCTGACCATCTGTCAAGTGTCCGTCATCAAGAACTTGTAACAGCAGAGTAATCACCTGTGCATCAGCCTTTTCAATCTCATCAAGGAGAACGATTGAATAAGGATTCCGTCGAACACGCTCAGTCAAAGTATGCGCATTATCATCATAACCAACATAACCTGCTGTTGTACCAATCAGTTTGGAAACAGCTGTTCTATCACTATATTCTGACATATCCAGACGAATAATAGCATCCTTAGTACCAAATAAATCCAGTGCTAATTGTTTAGCTAACTCTGTCTTACCAACACCAGTCGGTCCAACAAAGAGGAAAGAGCCAATAGGGCGATGACCATCATCAAAACCTGCACGATTGCGACGAATAGCACGTGATACGACCTCCACTGCATCATCTTGGCCAATAACATTGGTAGCTAGACGATGCTTAAGTTCTTTGAGGCGTTCAATGTCAGATGCTCCCATCTTAGAAACAGGAATCCCTGTCATTCGTTCTACCGACTGAGCAATATCATTGACTTCAGCCACTACTTTTTGGTTTTCTCTATGATTGTTAATTTGTTCTTGTAACGTATCAATACGCACTTTTTCATTCAAGGCTCTTTCATAATCCTCTTTTTCTGCTGCTTCTAATTGTATGCGCTTGGCTTCAGCTATCTCAGCCTCTAAAGTCTTGATATCAGTAACTGGATGTTGGGCAGCCAAATGAGCTGCAGTCACATCAAGCAAATCAATCGCCTTATCTGGTAAACTACGTTGAGGAATATATTGGACAGAGTAATCAATTGCAGCTCGTAAAACTTCGTCTGGTAGTTCAATATTGTGATGAGCTTCATATAGAGGTTTAATTCCCTTTAAAATGTGATAAGTATCTTCTACAGATGGAGCATTAACCTTCACTTCGTTGAAACGACGTGCCAAAGCAGCATTTTTATGAATGGTATTGCGGTATTCATCTTGCGTAGTAGCTCCAATAACTGTCAATTCCCCCCGTGAAAGAGCTGGCTTGAGAATATCTGCTAACCCCTTAGAACCTGAATCACCACCTGTGCTACCTGCTCCCAAAATTTGATGAATCTCGTCAAAAAAGAGAATGATGTTTCCTGCTGTTTTAACTTCATCAATCAAATGTTGAATATTTTCCTCAAAAGCTCCACGATATTGAGTTCCAGCTTCTAACCCAGAAATATCAATCGAAATAATCTCCTTATTCTTAATCGCCGCTGGAACATTACCATTAACGATTGCTTGTGCCAAACCTTCTACAACTGCTGTTTTTCCAACACCTGCATCACCAACTAGAACAGGATTATTTTTCGTGCGACGAGCCAAAATTTCAGATGTTTCTTGAATTTCTTTGTTCCGTCCAATAACTGGATCAAGCTTTCCTTCACGCGCATCATGAGTCAGATTACGCCCCAATTTTGCAAGAATCCCATCTGACTTTATCTGACCTTTAAGCTGAGATTGAGGCACTTCTTCTGCTTGTGGCAAACGCCCTGTTTGGCGATAAATGGCAAATTCTTCTGGTGTCACTTCACGACCATTGATAGAATAACGACGGCGTTCTGTACTGTATCCTCCCATATTCCCCATAAGTTGATTGAAAATATCATCCATATTGTTAAAATGATTGTTCATAAGTAATAACCTCTCTTATCTTATAATTGTTAGTCAATCCAAATTGACCATTACTGACCTTTGTTGTTCAAAAAAACTGCTAATAAGGAATAATCCTATTTTTCATATTTTTCATACGAAACCTCCTTAGAAGTCGGACTTTTGTTAACCAAAAGTTCATAGAAAGAATCAAATTCCAACATTGACCTTTTCTGATCTTTTGTTCAAACAAATCGTAAGGCTTCTTCATTTCCTTACAGACATTATTATACACTATTGGTCAGTAAAGGTCAATATGTTTTTTTCATTTTTTACTGCTATCAAAAACAATCTACCTTTCGATAGATTGTTGAAGATTATTAAATCAGAATTCCTTCCAAATGATCCAACTCATGCTGAACAATCTGAGCTTGGAAGTCTGTTAATTTTAGACTTTGTTTCTTCCACGAAGCATCAAAAAATGATACTTCAATATCGCGATAACGAGTGGTCGAACGAGTACCTTCTAGAGACAAGCAACCTTCCTCAGTCTGATAAGGGTTGGACTTGCTGATAAGGGTCGGATTGTACATAACAAGGTTAGTAAAGCCTAGATTAACAATGATAATACGCTTTTTGACACCAATCATATTGGCCGCCATGCCCACACAAGCATGACTATTGGCTACAAGAGTATCCTGCAAATCTTGACCGATCTGTATATCCGCTTGCGTTGCAGGTACAGACTGTTGTTGCAAGAAGAAAATATCTTTCATAATAGGTTGAATCATAGAGGACCTTTCAGTAAAGTATATATTCCTATTTTACTATCTTTTTAATAATCTGCAAGATTTTATATCTTATCGGATAAGGATAATAACGAAACGTTCCTGCCTTACGTAAAATATAGCCATTAAAATTCTGCTTAAAGCGTAAAACACCGTCTGATCCATCAAATATACCTTGAATACCGAGAAAATTATAATGATAGATATTTCGTGACATTGCTTGGAGCATTGCTTTATATTGAAGTAAAAATGGAGCTGAGAGTCTTTGAAACTCAGAATATGAACCTCCAAAAAGATACGTTGCTTCATGATCATCATAGATAATCAGTGTACATGCTAATAAAAGTATCGAAGAAGAGGTTTGCCTTAGTATGCTCTGGAGAATTTCGCGTTGTTTTAATAGCTTTTGTTGCTTCTGTTTGTACTGCTTTAAATTAGTGTCAATAGTATTTAATTTATTATCAATTTGACTTAAAGAATTCTGAATGTCAAGTTCTGCTACCATAAAGTCTGCTCTTTTTCCAAACACCTCAAATAGCGCATCATAATAATCTAAGTCTTTATCCAAGAAACCTTGTCTGATTCCTGTTTCCTCAATAATTTTTTTGAAATCCGACAATTCATTTTTGCTGATACTACGAATAATAACGCTATAATCTTCCGCATTCTTAATATTTCGTATACTATTTTTATTGTAGGATTGTAAAAGAGAGGTTGAAGAATACCCTTGTAAATCTTTGACATAATGCCAAACTGGTTCTCCATTTGGATAGCCTGTTTGAAAACCATCATGCTGAAAGTCACACTTCTCCAACAAGTTTATTAAATGGGCATTTTCTTGACTAGCAGGCTTTCCAAAACTATCAAAAATCTGGTAGGTTTGAAATGGTTTTATCACCAATTCCAACACTCCTTCACTTTTCGCATAATTCTTTAAAGATTGATAAAATGCTCCAAGATACGTCTCATCGGTGATTAATGGACCAGAATTCAATTCCATATACAAACCACCCACCATAGATTTACAGAACAAAAGACTAGAAATAACCACCTCTGATTCTGCATTTCTGTAACCAACTAAGCGAATATCATAACCTCTCTTCGTTAATAATACACTCATTTCTTCAGATTGAAAAAACGATTTTTCCTTTACTTGTCTGCAATGTTTCAAAAATTCTTCTTTACTTATTTGACAAAAGGTCATTAGTCTTTTTTCCTCAATTTTTTTCTAATTTCAAACAATAGTTGAAAGAGTTTATATAGTAATGGAGACACTACCAAATCAAATTCTCCAATATACTCTTCAATAACGGGATTGAAATGTGATTTAAAATGATAGAGTCCACCATCTAATTTCGGTTCAACTCCTCCTAGATTTTGCCATGCTACACCTCGCTCGAAAGCATATTTTGCAGTTTCCAACCAAGTGAGTAAAGCCGGTTGATAGTGTTTGTAATTATCGTCCATTCCTGCATAGATATTTTCAGATGTCTCACCAAAATCAATAGTCAATGTAGCTGCTAATGGAACTATAATTCTGTTATTTCGAAGCTCAGACTCTAAAAATTCTATTTCTTTATTCACTCGACCGAGCTTGTTAGTATGATTGTCAATCTTAGATTGTCGAGTATTTGAAGTAAAATAGTGTGATTCTTTTACTAAATTTTCTTTTGTATTCAATAGATGCTGGTATCTATCGAGCACATTAAGATAAGCTAGAACGATATAAGCATCTTTTGGAAATGCTTCTAGTATTTTTCTATAATAACTTTTTCCACGCAAATTAATGGACTTTCGACGCTCCGTTTTTTTCAAAAGTTCAGAAAAATCATCTAACAATTCCTCTCGCCCATAGTAAATTTCAACCCCCTTATTTCGAGCTGTTCGAATATTTTGACGAACTCGCTTATTTAATAGATTTTCCGAAAAATATTCGTTATATAACATAGCATGATGAGTGGGCTGAATTGTATCACTTAAAGTTTGTGCTCGACCATACCAACTACAACCTAACTTAATTAGTCTCTCTTTCACCTCTAAAACAGATTGATTTTCTGTCATTTGTTCATTTATTACCTGTTCAGATAGTGTAAGAAATGGATCAAATTTAATAAAGATACTACGTTGTTGTTCACCAAATTCTTTCAGAGACATTATTACAAAAGAAACCAATTCTTCATCTTGATAGTCCATTATGGGACCTCTCGGAATATAAATCATCGTAAAATTAGTAAGGTTAACTAATTTCCGAATTAGAACTGAGGCTACGGCTACTAGCTCTCCATCTTTAAAAAAGCCCAACCTCTCATTGTGCCACTCATTCTTGACCTTTGCCCATTGACTACTTTGCAAAAGATTTGTCTTGGAAGACTTTTTTACAAACGAATCATGTACCACTTCTGAAATACCTATCTTATACGTATAAACCACTAATCCTTAACCTCCCATTCCATTCCAATCAACACACATAAAATATTATGCAATTTATAGTTTTTCAAATTAAATAACTATATAGCTGATTAGACAGGCTTGGCCTATTGGTCAAGCCTTGATATACTTAGTATATCAAGGCTTGGCCTATTGGTCAAGCCTTGATATACTTAGTATATCAAGGGATTTGTCAAGCATTTAGTGTTAAAAATAGCAAAAAAATCTAGTTTTCACTAGACTTTTCTTATTTTTTGCTGACTGTAAATAGC
This sequence comes from Streptococcus suis, assembly GCA_029593505.1. Taxonomy (GTDB): domain Bacteria; phylum Bacillota; class Bacilli; order Lactobacillales; family Streptococcaceae; genus Streptococcus; species Streptococcus suis_AG. Next base: position 167,293 of record JAKTNI010000004.1, on the reverse strand, counting down.
AATAGCTTGACCTATAAATACTGCGGTACCAGTGCCACCGACACGATCAATATTGGTCATAAAACGTTTATCTTCCACATACATCAGCCCCAGTCCTTGCAGGATTTCCTTTGTACACGTGTAAAAATGATCCGTAATATAGGCTTGCAAAGTTGCCACTTGAGTCTGTACATCTGGATGACTAGCTCTCAAGCGTTTCATTTCACCCAAAGCCTTAAAAATCTCTCCCAACTCTCGAGCAAAGACCTCGTCCTTACTAACATCATAGCCTTGCTCAAACTCATCATAGGTTGAAGTTTTCCCCCAACGCTTCTTAACCTCAGCTTTGTACGTTTCCAGATCCTGTGTATCAAATACTTTAAACACCATATCCTGTCCTCCTTTTAATAACAATTTAGCATGAACAATTAGATTTTCAATCCGTTTTTTCTGCAATTCCAAAAGATGAATGTGGTCCTGCATAGCTTGATTGCAGTCAAACTCTTGTTCATCCAACATTGCTTGAATCGTTTTAAGAGGGAAATCTAGTTCTCGAAAAAGCATAATCTCTTGCAGTCGAGCCAAACTATTTTGATCATAATAACGATACCCATTATCTGCCACAGCTGCCGGCTTTAATAAACCAATTTGATCATAGTAGTGCAAGGTTCTCACCGTCAAACCTGTCAAGTGACTAACCTGCTTAACTGTCCATCTTTCTGACATACATTTCTCCTCTTGACAATCAGTATAAACTATAACGCAAGGTAAGAGTCAAGGAGTTTACACTATTTTTTACGAACGACTGCATTAACTTCTGTTCTTATCGGCACACGTCCATAAGTCTGATTTATCATCCCCTTAAAACCAAGTTGATACACTCGATCAGCTTGTTGGGTCAATCTATCCCACGGCTCCTTGCCAATCCGTGTAATCAACTGTACATGCTCTTTCATCTTTTTAAGATGGGCTTGACCTTGTGGTGTGAAACCTAGAACATGAATAGCTTCTGGCAATGCACTCTCCACCGCATTTACTAAGATGTAAGTCAATGCTCTTCGCACACGCGCTTTAGTGTAACGCTTAGTCGCAACAGCATCCACCAACTCCTCTATATTCCCTACACTTTTAATAGAGTGACGGATACGACTAGCTAATTCATCATTGAGCTGGAAAATCTGAGATAAATCTTTATGGGTCACAATTTGATAGCAAAGCAAGTCAAAATAATTGTCCCAAGTGACCTTTATAGCTTTTTCAAACAAGTCTGCCGACGGTAAAAACTCCCTAATCACCTCAATTTGTTCAGCTTCTTTGCGAATAGCTGTCGCAGAAGCATAGCTAGTCATAACTTCCTCCGAATGAAAACCAGCTCCCTGTCGCTGAATGGGGGTAAGTTGTATCCCCTTTTCTGCTACTGCCTTTGCATAAGTTAAAGCTAGGATATGATTAGGAGTAGCTCCTGTAAAGGTTAAATTTGCAAACTTCTGCCACATAGCCTGTGTCTTTTGCGGATAAGACAAACTATCTGGTAGATGCTTAACAAATTGCTCCATTTCTGTTGAGCGTTCCGCATAGATAGCTGCAATTCCCTGATAATCTAGAGGTTGTTCTGTACCAAAGACCAACTGTTCTACACCCAATCTGTGTAACATATCAATAGCTCCCTGAGCAAAATGGTCTGCTGACTGAACAGAGACTAAAAAGGGAAGCTCAACAACCAAGTCCGCTCCATGTTCCAATGCCATCTGAGCTCTTGTCCACTTGTCTACAATAGCAGGCTCTCCTCGCTGCATAAAATTGCCGGACATAGCAACAATTTTCAGTCCTTCTGCCTGTTCCAATAAATATTTGTGCCCTGTATGAAAAGGGTTGTATTCTGCAATAATACCAGAAATCATGCCTTGACCGCCTTGAAAAACCACCGTTGACTCGTTTCTGTTGGTAACTCATCTTCAAAATCTGCAAAAACTTCTACAGATGCAAAACCAGCTTGTTTCAAGAGTGTGACATAAGTTTCAATTGGATAGGTCCGCTCTTCATGAACTTCATCCCGACGGATAAACCGCTCTTCATCACTCTCTTCATCTTTCACAAAAAAAGTCAGTTCATGCACGATAGAATACTCGTATTCACCTTCATAAGTATCCCAGACAAAAGCAAAATCTTCATAATTTTCATGATAGCTATAATTCGCAAAAACTTCCTCCATTTGATAGATAGAATGAACATCAAAAAGGAAGATCCCTCCAGAATGTAGAACAGAGTAAACACCTTCAAAGACCCGCAAAACTGCCTCTTGATCAGCCATATAACAGAGGCTATCTGAATAGCAAGTGACCGCATCAAAATCGCCAACACCTTCCAACGCCATCATATCAGCTTGAGCCAACTCTAACATCACACCAGCAGTTTCCGCTTTTTTCTGAGCCAACTCCAACATCTCATAAGATAAGTCCAGCCCTGTTACTTCGTAACCTTTTTCTGCAAACCGAACAGCCTGAATCCCCGTTCCGCAAGCTAATTCCAAAATCGTTTTTGTTTTCTGAGGCAGATGACGTAAGCTAAAATCTGTCCACTTATCATAAAGGCTGTCATCCATGATTTCATCATAAACAGCAGCAAATGTTTCATATGTTGCCATATTTTCTCCTTTCATAAAAAGCAGTCCTTAGACTGCTTGGTATCATTATTCTTCCAAAAGAGAAGACACTTCTACAAAGCTTCCCTCATGCCAAAGTTTTTCAAGATTATAGAGTTCGCGCATTTCTTCTGAGAAAATATGAACAACTACGCCGCCAAGATCCAAAAGGACCCAACCACCGTTACTATCTCCTTCTACACGACTACCCTTAATACCAACTTCTGCTACTTTTTCGCGAATATTCTCCGCAATAGCTTCCAGTTGACGACTATTCATTGAACTCGCAATGACAAAATAGTCTGTCAAGCTTGTGACATTTTGTACATCAATCACTACAATGTCCTCAGCTCGTTTATCATCTGCAGCTCGGACTATAACATTTACTAAATCTAGTTCTTTCATCTTATCCTCTTAAATACATTCTATAACTCATCTACCGAAATACATATCCAAACAACTACAGCACACTTTTTTACCTACCTCACCTACTATTCTTCAACCAAATAAGAAATGTAGGCATTATAGGTTTCAATTGTTTGAGGGTAAGTAGGAAGTCGTTTTCTGGCTAGGAATTCTATCGTCTGCGCAGTTGCAAAAGCAACCGCTTGATCCAACGACTTATCGGCCAGTCTGCGTGCTTCTGTCACTCCTGGAAAGTCTCGATTCGGTTCAATATAATCTGCGACATAAAGTACCTTATCCAGCAAGGTCATCTGACCTGCACCAACAGTGTGTCGTTGAATAGCTTGTATCACTTCTCCATCTGTAAGAGCAAAGTCTTCTACAATCTTATAAGCTCCCACAACACCATGCCAGATATTGTTATTCCAATTAAGAAGTTCCTTATCTAATTCATATTTAGCTATCAAATCATAAAAAACTTGATCACTCATTTCCTTAGCATAATCGTGTAAAAGAGCTGCGATACTAGCCTTTTTAACATCACAACCATACTGCTCTGCTAATGCAATGGCTGTCTTTTCTACCCCAAGAACATGCTGAAACCGTCTATCACTCATAACGGACTGAATCTTTTCTAAAAGTACTTCACGATTAACGTTTAAATCAGTCCCTATCATCTATATAGTCCCTGCTCTTCAATATAATCCAATACTTCATGTGGCACCATAAAATTCGGAGCCCACCCCTTCTTGATAAAGTCACGAATCATACTGGAAGAAATATCCATCATCGGAACATCGACCCAGATAACTGGATAAGAAGTTCCTGCTTTATATCTTGGACGTTGCACTCCAACAAATTGGACAAGTTGAACCAACTCATCAATTCGATGCCATTTGGGTAAGTAGTCTACCATATCCGCACCGATAATAAAATAATAGTCTGTGTCAGGATTTTTTTCAATCAACAATTTCATAGTATCGTAGGTATAACTAATACCTCTACGCTCTAATTCAATCGTTTCAATTCCCAAACCTTCCATTCCAGCAATGGCCATTTTCAACATAGAGTAACGATGGTATTCATCAATCGTTTCTTTTACATCCACATGAGGAGGGATAAACTCTGGCATTAGCAATACTTCGTCTAATTTCAATTGTTGACGAACCTGATCTGCTACGATAAGATGAGCATTATGAACAGGATTAAAGTTTCCACCTAAAATCCCTACTTGCTTTCGATTGGTTTCCTTTTTTTCAACTTCTAACTCAACCTTGGTAAAGGGTGTCAAGAGTTCAATAGCCATAGGCTCTCCTTCTTAGATTTCTTTAACCTTGACCGATAGTTTTCGGTTCTCTTTCTTACTAGATTGTTTAAATAAAATCAAAACACGTCCAATTTTCTGGACAGTATCAACTCCAATTTCTTCCTCTAGTACTGCTGCTACCTCATGAATCGTTTCGTCCGTATTTTGTAACAAAGTAACCTTAATCAGTTCTCGTGCATCTAATGCTTGACGTACGCTGGTTTTAATTTGATCATTGAGACCATTTTTCCCTATTTGGATAATCGGTTTCAGTGAATGTGCTTGGCTATTTAAAAAAGCACGTTGTTTTGATGTTAATGTCATACTAAATCACTTGGGTAAGAAATCAAGTGAACCAAAACTATTGTCAGTTTCAAAGCTCCCTCTATTCTTAACCACTGTTCAAATCAATTAACTGACCTGAACTCCCTTTCTTTCAAATTGTTCTACTAACTATGTTCTTCTATCAAATGGTAAGCTAGTTTAAATAATCGCTTTACGTACTACAACACCTACTCCCTTAGGAGCCCACGCTGCAATCGTTGCCGGCTCATTTACTCGTATCCAACCAAGTCCTGAAAAAACTACATCCATCTTTTCATCAATAGTAAACTTATGGCAAATCAATTCTGGAAATTCCTTAACTTCTTGACTAGACGGTGGTACTAAAAGACCTCCGACATGTTTTTGATAAAACTCATCCGCACCTTGAAGCTTAGTCCGATGAATTTGGAGCTCATTATCAAAATAGGCAGTAAACCCTTGACGCTGACCGGACAAGAAATCAAATCTACCAAGACCTGCCAAGAAAAGCGTCTGTTCAGGATTCAACTGATAGGTTTTAGGTTTGATTTCTTTTCTAGGACTGATGTATTTTAAGTTTTTTGAAGTCAAGTAATGCGCCATTTGATGTCGGTGGATAATTCCCGGCGTATCGTATATGTACGAGCCGTCATCCAAAGGAATTTCTATCTTATCCAAAGTCGTACCCGGAAAACGTGAAGTCGTTATGATATTCTGATCACCGGTAATTTCTTGAATCATGGCATTGATCAAGGTAGATTTTCCTACATTGGTTACACCAACTACATAAACATCACGCCCTTTACGATGCTCTTCAATCTTTCTCATTAGTTCTTTGATAGCTTGCTTGTTTTGAGCAGAGGTCAACATCACATCAACAGGACGTAGACCTACCTCATGCGCTCGCTCGGTCAACCATTGAGTAACCTTGCCTGTCTTCACAGATTTCGGTAAAATATCTTGCTTATTACCAACTAATAACATATCATTTCCAGAAATAAATCGTGGTAAGCCTGGAATAATTGAGCCATTAAAATCAAAAATATCAATAACATTGACAACCAAAGCATCACTATCACCGACACTATGTAACAACCTCATAAAATCATCGTCTGAAACATTGACATCTGAAATTTCATTATAATGGCGTAATCTAAAACAACGCTGACAATACAGCTGACCTGTTTCTAAACCTTTTTCTAAGGCTGATAGCGGTGTAAAGCCTGCAAGCGACTGATCTGTCGTCTGAATAGAAGCACCACAACCAATACAAAATAATTCTTCCACTTACATTTCCCTCTTATACTCTATAGCTCCGTATTGAGCAATAAGCTGTTTCATCACTCGTCTTTCGCGCCAACGATTTATCTTTGTATTAATCGAATCTGTCTGGACTAAAGGTTTCACCAAAACCGACTTAAGACCTGCACGTTTAGCTGCTCGAATATCTGTCATCAATTGATCACCAATCATCACAACTTCACTTGGCTTCACGTCAAAACGTTTTAAGGCACGATTGATACCAAACGTGAACGGTTTTAGAGAAAATGCCTCAAATGCAATTCCAAATGGCTTTACTGCTCTTTTGACACGCTCATATTTATTGTTAGAAACAACAACCACAGGAATACCTGCATCTTCCAAGTCATGCAACCATTGACGCATCTCTAGAGTACCGTTGGGATGATTCCAAGCAATTAATGTATTATCTAAATCGACTAAAACAACCTTTATCCCATGTTTTTTTAATCCTTCAACGCTGACATCGTAAGCCTTCTCCAAGGTGAAATCTGGTATATAATTCTCTAAATTCACTAGTGACTCCATCCATTTTTATCAGATAATTATACCATTTTTCTTAGAAAAATGCGAGCAATGAAAAAGCGCACGGATTTTCCGAGCGCTCTATGCCTAAGTTTGTTTTAACTTGTCATGATAAAACAACTCTGCTTAGTCTAATAAATAACTTGTGTGGACTAAAACAATTTTGTTCCATGAACTTGCTCTACCGGCAACTGTTCTAATAAAGTCGGAACATTTTCTGCTGTTAAGCCACCACCAATCAAGATTTCAATCTTACCTTTGGCATAAGTAAGAACTTCTCTCAACCACTCTACATTATCTAGTGCACATCCCGTTACACTACCCCTTGTCAAAATTCGAGTAACACCATGCTCTGCCAACCAATCAATAGCCTCAAATTGTCTTTGACGAGGAATGAGATCAAAAGCCATATTAAAGACAACTTCACAGCCCTCTGACACCTGTAATAGTTTTTCCAACGATACCTCATCTAACCAGTTTTCTTCCGTCAACAAACCATAAACAAGTCCATCAGAACCCAACTCTTTGGCAATTTTACAATCCTCAATCATCATACTTACTTCTGTATCATCATAGTAAAAATTGCCACCTCGTGGCCGAATCATCGTCATAACACTCGCACCATGTTCACGCGCCAATTGGCACACATGATTGATAACAGCATAACTTGGAGTTGTGCCACCAACAGCCATATTATCACACAGTTCAACACGCTGTGCTCCTAGTGAAAATGCTCTAGCCACTCCCACATGATTTTCTGAGCAAAATTCTTTAATCATTTGCTACTCCTCTTTGTATTTTTTCTTTTAGTATACCAAAAAATATCTGTTTCTCCAATCATTTTTATAGTCTTATCATAATATAGAATAATAGATTTCAATCACTATACAATATGAAAAAAGTTGAAGAATACAACGCTGTCTTCTCCAACTCTTTAGTATATTTACTCCATTGTATTAAACAAAGGCATGAATGAATTATCTATCTTGTCATCAACAAGTCTAATGGACCAATCCTACTGTTTCAATAAATCTCCTAAAAGCTGCCTGTCCCTCAGGAGTTCGTTTGTAAACGCCTGCATCTTCTAAAACCCGCGCAAAAATTTGTCCAACTGAATTGCGAACTAATTGTTCAACAGTTTCTTCCGAAACAGCTGGATTCTCCGATTTCAAACGATTAGCCCACTCCTGATGATAGTCGGCTACACAAGCTTTCTTACCTAGTAAATACTGCTCTACCTCCAACAGCTCATCTTTTAATCGTGGTGGCAAAATCGCCAATCCCATTACTTCTATCAAGCCAATATTTTCTTTCTTAATATGCTGTACATCTGGATGGGGGTGATAAATGCCGTCTGGAAATTCTTCTGAGGTCTGATTATCACGCAGCACCAAATCCAACTCGTACAAGCCATCTCTTTTCCGAGCAATCGGAGTAAGCGTATGATGTGGCTCTCCATTCGACTCAGCTAAAATCTGCACCGTTTCATCAGAGTAAGCACGCCATGTTGTCAAAATCTTTTCTGCCAAACCAAGCAAAGCACTCTTATCAGCTGATATCAAACGAATAACAGACATAGGCCACTTAACAATACCTGCTGTCACAGATTCAAAACCTGAAAAGACAAATTCTTGCTCCATTGGAGCTTGGTCCATTGGAAAGCGATGACAACCGCCTTGATAATGATTATGAGTTAAAATAGATCCTCCCGAAATTGGTAAATCTGAATTAGAACCCACAAAGTAACCCGGTAGTAAATCAATCAATTCCAATAGCTGTTCAAAGGTTTGTGGACTAATTATCATCGGAACATGCTGAGTATTTAGAAAAATAGCGTGTTCATTAAAATAGGCATAAGGTGAATACTGAAATCCCCATTCTTCTTTCCCTAACTGCATACGAATAACACGATGATTCGCACGAGCAGGATGATTTATTCGACCTTTATATCCCTCATTTTCCATACACAACAAACATTGAGGATAGTTACTAACTTCTTCTTTTCGTGCTGCTGCAATTGCTTTAGGATCTTTTTCAGGCTTAGAAAGGTTAATAGTAATTTCTAAAGAACCATATTCAGTAGGCACTTGATAATAAATATTCTTAGCAACAGCTGCTACCTTAATGTAATCATTTTGCTTACTTAGACGATAAAAGTCTGCAATGGCTTGCTTTGGATTTTGCCCATAAGTAGACCAAAAAGCTTGGTTGACTTGACTCGGACTGGGGGTTATCAAATCCATCAAAGTAGCTCCCAAAATATCCTGTTCTTCTATCAGATTCCCCACCAAACCATTTTCAACAGCCAAAGCTACCAAGTCATCTTTTAAATCGATGAGATTTTCTGCCTGACTTTCTCTCTCAACTCCCTGTTCTCCAACCAAAGCCAATACTCGATTGCGAAGATAAAGCTGATCCATTGGTTCAAAATGAGAGTGCGCAATCACTTCCTCAACGAAACAATCGACTAATCCTGTCATAGCCATCCTCACTTACTTTATAGATAGAACTCTTGAGCCTTCTGCAATTTCAGCTACATAAAAACTCGGCTCATATCCCACAATATCTGTATACGTTTTTCCTACATTTTCAACAAATGCATTCACTTTATCTTTGTGAACAATAGCGATACCACAACCGCCAAAACCAGCACCTGTCATACGGGCACCCAATACTCCTTCTTGTTCCCAAGCAGTGTGAGCTAGAGTATCTAATTCTAAGCCTGTTACTTCATAATCATGTTCCAAAGAAACATGGGAAGCATTTATCAGACGACCAAATTTCTCTAAATCTCCCTCTTCTAATGCTTTACGAGCTTGTAACGTTCGTTGATTTTCAAGAACTGCATGACGAGCACGTTTGATACGATTGGCATCTTTAATCAAATAGCTGTACTGATCAAAAGTTTCCTCGTCTAACTCTCCTAACGTTTCAATAGAAAGAACTGCATTAAGCTCCTCAACTGCCTTCTCACACTCTGCTCGACGTTCATTGTACTTAGAATCCGCTAATTCACGACGCTTGTTCGTATTCATAATCACAATGACATTCTCCCCTAAATCTAAAGGGACTAAGTCATATTCTAGTGTATTAGTATCTAAATAAATAGCTCGATTATCTGCTCCCATTCCGATAGCAAACTGATCCATGATCCCAGAATTAACACCAATAAAGTGATTTTCAGTTTGTTTTCCAATCTTGACTAAATCCAAACGAGTGAGTTCCAATCCGTATAATTCTTCTGCAATAATACCAATGAGTAGCTCTAGCGAAGCAGAGGAAGACAAACCTGATCCATTTGGAATGTTACCAAAGACATATACATCCATCCCCGTATCAATCGTATGACCAGCTTCCTTTAAAAATTTTAGTACGCCCTTAGCATAGTTAGCCCAATGGTCTACCTTATCATAGACAAGATCTTCTAAATCCACTTCAATCATACCAGCATCTTCAAAATTTGAAGAATAGAAACGCAACAGTTTATCCTCACGTTTGCGTGCAGCTCCATACGTTCCAAGAGTGATAGCTGCTGGAAAAACATGACCACCATTATAGTCTGTGTGCTCACCGATTAAATTAATTCGACCCGGCGAAAAGAATGTGGCATCTGCCTCTTGACCAAATATGTCTAAAAAGGCTTGATTAAGTTGTTCTGTATTCATATGAACCTCCTGTATCTGTAATCGTTTTCTTTTATTGTACTGCCTTTCCACATACTTGTCAATAATTTTACTAAAAATTTACTAATTTTATTGATTGTGGTATAATAATAATAGATTACCTAAGGAGGTAACACATGGTTACAATCAAAGATATTGCAAAAAAAGCCAATGTATCCTCAGCTACTATTTCGAGAGTTTTAAAAGGAGATAGCAGTCTCTCAGTCAGCCAGGAAACACGTGAGCGCATCCTCAACTTAGCACAGGAATTGGGATATACCAAGCACTTAAAAAAACAACTGCCTCAAGCAAAAGGCACAATCGGAGTTATCCAATGGCATACTGAAACAGAAGAATTAGCAGATTTGTACTACTATTCTATCCGAGTTAGTATTGAACAAGAACTTAGTACAATGGGCTACCAATTAATCCGTTGTTTTAACGATCTATCGAACCCCCTCCTAAAAGAAGTGGACGGTATCATTGCAATTGGTAAATTTTCTGCCAAACAAATTAGAGAATTAGCTAAACTATCCTCTCAATTGGTTTTTGTAGATTCTGATACACTAACAGAGGGATTTTCCTGTGTCACAACAGATTTTGAACACTCTGTTCAGACTGTTATTGAACACTTCCGTCAGCAAGCTATTACAGACATCGGTCTATTAGTTGGACAAGAAAATGCGACAGATGGGCAAAAATTACCACAAGATCCTCGTCTCATTTCATTTAAAAGTTATCTGACTAACTTGGGTATTTTGAATGAAAACTATATCTATATTGGTAAATTCTCAACACAATCTGGTTATGACCTTATGAGAACAGCTATTCAAGAATGGGGTGATCAACTCCCCTCAGCTTTCTTCATGGCAAATGATACATTAGCCGTTGGCGCACTAAGAGCTTTACAAGAATATCAAATCTCTGTACCTGACCGTGTACAAATTATAACCTTTAACGATACCGCCATCACACGCCAAGTCTATCCCGCTCTATCTTCTATCAGCGTCTATACTGATGAAATGGGGCAGGAAGCAACGCACTTACTGGACAGAATGATTCAACACCCAAATAAACACCACCCACGAAAAATAAAGTTGGGAACAACTTTAACCATCCGAGATAGTAGCCACTGAAATAGTATAAAATGAGAGTTCAAAAGAACTCTCATTTTATACTATTCTTTAATCCAATAATTTCACTAACTCTTGTGCCAACAACTGTTGAGCAACTTGTGGATTAGCTTGACCCTTGGTCGCCTTCATCAAAAATCCTGTAAAAGCTTTGTCAGCATTTCGTTTCCCAGATTTAAAGTCAGCTACTGCTGCTTCATTATCTGCAAAAACTTGATGAATAATCGGAATCAAGACTGCAGGGTCTGAAATTTGTACCAAGCCTGCTTTTTCAACATACGCCTTAGCAGAGCCACCTTCCTTGGCTAAGTGAACAAAAACTTTTTTAGCAATTTTAGACGAGATAGTTCCATCAGCAATTAAAGCAAGCATCTCAACTAAATTTTCTGGTGTAAGAGCAATCTGTTCAATCGTTTTGCTTTCTGCATTCAGAAATTGAGCAACCTCTCCTTGCAACCAGTTGGAAACTTGTTTGGCATCTCCACCTAAGACTACTGCCGCTTCAAAAAAGTCTGACACAGCTTTGGTAGCTGTTAGTTGATCAGCATCATAAGCTGTCAAGCCTAATTTATTCACATAGTTGGTACGACGCGTCTTTGGAAAGACTGGTAATGCTGCACGCATTTCCTCAATCCAACTGTCATCAATCTCATAAAGCGGTAAATCTGGCTCTGGGAAATAACGATAGTCGGATGATCCTTCCTTGACACGCATCAAAATGGTTTCCCCTGTTGCTTCATCATAACGACGCGTTTCTTGTTGGATTTGACCACCAGAACGCAAAATTTTCGCTTGACGTTCTACTTCGTACTGCAAACCTTTACGAACATAATTGAAGGAATTCAGGTTTTTCAACTCAGTCTTGGTACCAAATTTTTCTTGACCATACGGACGAAGCGAAATGTTGGCATCTACTCGCATAGAGCCCTCTTCCATTTTCACATCCGAAATACCTGTGTACTGGATAATTTCTTTCAAAGCAGTCAAGTAAGCATACGCCTCTTCAGGAGAGCGCATATCTGCTTCAGAAACAATCTCAATCAACGGTACTCCCTGACGGTTCAGATCAACATAGGAATAACCATCCGTTCCATGAGTATTTTTTCCTGCATCTTCTTCTAAGTGAGCACGTTCAATACGAATTTTTTTAGTTGAACCATCTTCTAATTCAATCTCGATCCAACCATTATACCCAATGGGCTCATCAAACTGAGAAATCTGATATGCTTTGGGATTATCAGGATAGAAATAGTTCTTGCGATCAAAATGCATTTCTTTATGAATATCCATATTTAAAGCCAAAGCAGCCTTAATCCCTGCATCAACGACACCCTTATTTAAAACAGGTAGTACTCCCGGAAAAGACCAGTCAATAACATTGGTGTTCGCATTTGGATCTTCACCAAAATGAGCAGATGACGGAGAAAAAATTTTCGAGTTTGTATTTAACTCTACATGGACTTCCAGACCAATAATTGTTTCAAAGTTCATTAGTTTATACCTCCAAAAATTACTGGTTTTTGCTTATGATAGTCCGTTGTTGTTTCAAATGCTGCCGCAACTTGATAGATTGTTTCCTCTGAATATTTTGGACCAATTAACTGCAAACCAACCGGCAAACCTTCTACAAAACCAGCAGGAATCGAAATTCCCGGTAGACCTGCCAAGTTGACAGGAATGGTCAACAAATCAGCAAGATACATGGAAACTGGATCATGATTCAAGCTATTCAAATCAAAAGCAACTGTCGGCGCTGTTGGACCCAAAATCAAGTCATAATTAGCGAAAACTTTTTCAAAATCTTGAATAATAAGCGTTCTTACCTGCCCTGCTTTTTTAAAATAAGCATCATAATAACCAGAAGACAAACTGAACGTTCCGAGCATAATCCGACGTTTCACTTCTTCACCAAAACCTTGGCTACGTGTTTTAACGTAGATTTCTTCCAAATTCGTTGCATCTTCAGCACGGAAACCATAACGAATACCATCAAAGCGCTGCAAATTGGAAGAAGCTTCAGAAGAAGCAATAATATAGTATACTGCCACGCCATACTTAGAATGTGGTAAACTCACTTCTTCAATAATTGCCCCAAGATTTTCTAACTGCTTAGCGGCTCTGAGAATAACTTCCTTAACCTGTGGATCAATTCCCTCTCCTATATATTCTTTAGGAAGTGCAATTTTCAGTCCTTTTATATCTCGTCCAATCTTACTAGTAAAATCAGCAATTTCATGTGTCGTTGAGGTTGCATCTCTAGTATCATGACCAGAAATAACATTGAGTAACTGAGCATTCTCTTTTACTGTCTGAGACAATGGTCCAATTTGATCAAAAGATGAACCAAAGGCAATCAAACCAAAACGTGATACTGTTCCATAGGTCGGTTTCATGCCAACAATACCACTAAAAGCTGCAGGTTGACGAATAGAGCCACCAGTATCTGATCCAAGAGACAAGAGAACCTGTCCTGACGCAACTGCAGAAGCCGAACCACCTGATGAACCTCCGGGTACTTTGGTTTGATCCCATGCATTTTTGGCTGGTTTAAAGGCTGAATTTTCGTTAGAGCCACCCATAGCAAACTCATCCATGTTGGTCTTACCCACCAAAATCATATCCTTAGCATATGCTCGTTCCATAACTGTTGCATCGAAAATTGGCTCATAGTTATACAGTATTTTAGAAGCCGCAGTTGTCAAAATGCCTTTTGTTGAAATATTATCTTTTACAGCAAGAGGAATCCCAGCCATAATATTGTCTGCATCAATTCCTTTAGCATCTAAAGCAGCTGCTTGAGCCAAAGCTTTCTCTTCTGTAATAGTCAAGAAAGCACCCATAGCCTCCTCACGAATCTTAATATCTTCTAAAGTAGCTTTCGTCAATTCAACAGCCGAAATCTCCTTGTTGACAAGAAGGCTATGCAACTCATCAATTGTTTTATTATTAAAAGTCATTAGGCATCCCCTCCACCATCTAAAATAGCTGGTACCTTGATAAAGTGATCTTGAGACTCTGGTACATTTTTGAACAGTTCTTCACGACTATTACCCTTTTGAGCAATGTCCTCACGCATAACATTCTTACGATCAGCCATCGTTGTCGTTACCGCAACACCTGTCGTATCAACTTCATTCAATAATTCAACCATATCTACAATCTTACTCAGAGTCTGTGCAAATGCTGCTGTTTCTTGGTCAGAAAATTCTAGCTTAGACAACTTAGCAACATGACGGACTTCTGCTTCAGAAATCTTCATTCTTACATTCCTCCTAAATAGAAATCTATCTTTTTATTGTACCACATTTTCCCAAGAGGAGAAAGAACTTTATAATCTCAGAAAACAAAGCTGTTTAAAAATCAAAAATCTCCATACTCTTAGTAAGAGTATGGAGATAGCCAATGTATTTTAAAAAATACATACAACGATCATTATTCCACAGAATCTAAGGTCAATGAACCTAGATTCACAATATCAGCTTGATTATATCTTTTCTCAACAAAAGCTAAGATATTTTCCATATTCTCTCGTACGCCATGTAAAAAAGCTTCTTGAGAATAAAAGGCAATATGAGGAGTTAATAAAACAGTGTCCATGCTCATAAATGGTAATGAGTCTAAATTTGGATCTTCTGTCGAAACAACATCTAAAATAGCATATGAAAATGTTTCCGTATGTAAAGCATCAACCAGATCGGCTTCTTTGACTACCCCACCACGAGATGAATTGATAAATACGGGTGATTTTGTAGCCAGATCAAACAATGACTTGTCCAACATACCTTCGGTATGTTTGTTCAACGGCAAATGACTGGAAATATAGTCGCTATCTTTGAAAATCGTCTCTAAATCCACCGATTGAACACCCGCTGCTGCAAAATCCTCCGCACTAACAAATGGATCATAAGCCACAACCTTACATCCAAACACTTGTAAACGCTTAGCAACTAATCTTGGAATATTCCCAAAACCAATTAAACCAATTGTGAGCGATGATAGACGACGCATATCAGGGAATAATTCATAGTCCCATTTACGATCTACCTTAATAGACTGGTTAAAATCATGAATTCTTCTATTATGAGTGAGAATTGCTGCAACAACATAGTTTGCTACCTCATCGGTACAATAATTTGATAAATGAGATACAGGAAGATTGATGGAATTTGCATAATCCATATCAATACTATTAAATCCAATAGAGCGGTAAACTACTAACTTAAGATTTGGTAAATTCTCTAATACACGCTTTGTTAAAGGCTGATAGACTGCTATTACTATATCAGCATCTTGGGCATTTTCAATAATCTCATCTTCTGTTCGACTAACTCTTACTTCAATACTAACATCTAAGCCTAGATTTTTGATAACTTCTCTCTCATAATCTAGCATGTTATCTTCAAATAATCTAACAATTTTCATCTACTTTCTCCTTCTACCTTAACCCACAAACCATTGTGCCATTAAAATAATAAAAATCAATGAAATAAAAGTTCTCTCCAAGAAAATAATCACCACATCCAAGAAAGACATACGTTTATTTGTTGATGTTAATAGAGTAGCTGTCTCAGACAAGTAAATGATCTGCATAATACTCATTGTTGCAATAATTACACGACTAACTTCTGACGCAATATTCTGTCCCAAAATAACTGGCAAGTAATTATCTGCAAATCCTGACATAATGGCACTAGCTGTTTGCTTAGCTTCTTCAACACCAAACAGCGATAAAATTACCTCAACTGGTAACGATACCCATTTCAATAACGGAGTATATAACGAAACAATTAACGCTAGCGTTCCCCAACATACAATAATCGGAGTAAGCCAAAAAACATAGAAACTCATATTGTCAATTTTTGCAGTGAAATTTTTCAAGCTCGTTTTATTAGCACGTTGAATCGCATTTTCTAATCCTCGAGCAAAAACATTACCAGCTTGAAGTGTCTTAAATTCTTTTTCAGTAGAGCCATCTACATAGATATCAGGATAAGTTGAAATAGGTGGGATGCGAACACCAATAGCTGCAACAAGGGCACCGATAACAGTTAAACCAGCAAAAATTAACCCAAAGTAATCCATTACACCTAGAATCGAACTCACCAAAACAACCCAACCAACACTTCCCGTAGCAAATTGAGAACCGATAATAGCCATTTCTTTTACTGTAAAGTAACCTTTAGCAAACAATTCTTCTGTTGCCATAATTGCAGCATTGCCTGGCCCAACCCATGCACTAATGATATTAACCGCACAGATTTCTGATACTTTGAATAGAGGCTTCATAATACCACCGACTAACTCACCAATAAATTCCATTGCTCCAAACTCTAAAATAAATGTTTGAAATAGAAGCATCGTAGGAACTAAGACAGATAATTGCGTGGCCAAAGAGAGCATCGCTCCACCCGTATCTGGAGAAACAATAAATTCAGGACCAACCTTGAAGTACACCATAAGAGTTATGACCGCTCCTATCACACGGTTACAACTATAAAATAAGGTCGTTGAAAAAAGTTTATTCAATAATCGATTACGACGAATAATGGTATTTGGAATGAACTGATCCAAAACAGCTAACAAGGCACTCAATACAATAAATATAACCATAATAGCTGTCAACTGTGGCGTAAAAAGATTGATAAACTGCTTCAAATAATAGAACAATATCGTGTCTATCTTACCACCAATATTAAATGGAACCAGTACAAAAACCAGTCCAAAACATGTAAAAAACAAAAACTTCAATAAGCCCAATAACTTATTTTGCTGTAAATTAGCGTCCACAAAGAACCTCCCAAATTATTTTTTTCACAACATAGTTCATAATATCTCTTTGTGAATTTTTTGTCAATCTTTTTTAGTACTCATATACTAATTACATTAGTTCAACTTACTTTATAATATATAAAGATATTACACCTAATAGAAAAAATCTAAAAAAATGGTATTCTGAATATCACCACATTGATTTCAGATTGCCTCCTCAACAACAAAGAAAATCATTGAAATCAATGATAATTGTGTTATAATGAAGAGTATGCAATAAAATTTTAAGGAGAATGACAGAATGTCTGTATCATTTGAAACAAAAGAAACAAATCGTGGTGTTTTGACTTTCACAATTAGTCAAGATGCAATTAAGCCTGAATTAGATCGTGCTTTCAACAAGATTAAGAAAGATATTAATCTTCCAGGTTTCCGTAAAGGACATTTACCACGCGCCGTGTTCAATCAAAAATTTGGCGAAGAATCTCTATATCAAGATGTTGTAAATGCTCTTTTGCCAGCAGCTTATGAAGCGGCAGTTACCGAAGCAGGTCTCGAAGTTGTTGCGCAACCAAAAATTGATGTTGTGTCAATGGAAAAAGGACAAGACTGGACAATTACTGCTGAGGTTGTAACAAAACCTGAAGTAAAATTAGGTGAATACAAAAACTTAGAAGTGTCAGTCGAAGCGACTAAAGAAGTATCAGATGAGGAAGTTGATGCCAAAATCGAACGCGAACGCAACAACTTGGCTGAATTGATTCTCAAAGAAGGTCCAGCAGCTGAAGGTGACACAGTTGTTATTGATTTCGTTGGTTCTGTTGACGGTGTTGAGTTTGACGGCGGAAAAGGTGAAAACTTCTCACTTGGACTTGGTTCAGGTCAATTTATCCCAGGTTTTGAAGCTCAATTGGTAGGTCATTCAGCTGGTGAAGAAGTAAACGTTGAAGTGACTTTCCCAGAAGACTACCAAGCAACTGATCTTGCAGGTAAACCGGCGCTCTTTGTAACAAAAATTCATGAAGTAAAAACCAAAGAAGTTCCAGCTTTAGACGACGAATTAGCAAAAGACATTGACGAAGAAGTAGAAACGTTGGACGAGTTGAAGGCTAAATACCGCAAGGAATTAGAAGCAAGTAAAGCTGTTTCATTTGACGAGGCAGTTGAAGCTGCAGCTCTTGAATTAGCAGTAGACAACGCTGAAATCGTTGAACTACCAGAAGAAATGATTCATGAAGAAGTTCATCGTGCAGTCAATGAATTCTTAGGTGGTATGCAACAACAAGGTATTTCACCAGATATGTATTTCCAAATCACTGGTACAACTCGCGAAGATCTTCATAAGCAGTATGAAGCTGATGCTGAAAAACGCACAAAAACAAACTTGGTCGTTGAAGCAGTAGCTAAAGCAGAAGGCTTTGAAGCAACTGAAGAAGAAATCAACAAAGAAATCGAAGACTTAGCAGCAACTTATAAAATGGAAGTAGCACAAGTCCGTAGTCTACTTTCTCCAGAAATGCTTAAGCATGACATCGCTGTTAAAAAAGCTGTTGAATTGATTACCAGTACCGTAACTGTAAAATAACCATTCTCAAATCCTCTGATGAAATTTCATCAGAGGATTTTAAAAATATAAAATAGAATAAGGTGAAACAATATTTTAAACATGTTTCACCTTATTCTTATTGTATTCAAAGCTTACTGCTTACGTATCACATCTTCTTGATACGTAGCACGAGCCCCCCCAATCAATTTTGGTCTAGTTGCTAAAGCAGTAACATGGGCCGCTCCAATCGAACGAATACTCGGACGAATTGGCACCTGTACATGCTTGATATGCATACCAATAGCAGTATCTCCAATATCTACGCCAGCTTGAGCAACAATAAATTCTACTTCCACCGGATCCATCATATAATCAAATGCAGCTAACTGACCTGAACCACCCGCATGTAATGTTGGTAACACATTAACAATTTCCAAGTCTTTTTGAAGAGCAAGCTCTCGTTCAACAACTAAAGCTCTATTCAAATGTTCACATCCTTGTACTGCAAGATAAATTCCTCTAGGTTCTAGCACTTCCAAAATAGATTTGACAATTACCTGTCCAACTTCTCTACTCGAATTTTTTCCGATATGACTGCCAATGACTTCGCTAGACGACAGTCCCAATACAAAAATCTGTCCTTTTTGTATATTGCTCAATTCAAGAATTTCTTCTATCAACAGTTTCGTCTGAGTTTCTATCTCACTTAAAGACATGACGTTCAACTCCTATTTTACTTACTGCTTGAGCCAGAAGGTAACCAACTACTAATCCCACTGTATTTTGAGCAACATTGCCAACAATTCCTGTCGCTGCTTCTGCCACATTATACATAAAACTAGAAGCTACAAAATATCCACCAACCATACTCAAGCTTGCCAAACAAACACCGACAAAACGTCGAGTTCCTTTCCAACCAGCAAAATAACCTTGAGCTCCATGAAAAATCAAACTAAATAACGCCCACTGAGGATACCCCAATAAAAAGTCAATTAATAGTCCGGATAAACCACCAACAATAGCTCCCTCTTTTTTCCCAAAATAGAAAGCTGTAAAAAAGACTCCTACATCCAACAACGTCACAAAACCAGTTGGAGTTGGTACATGAATAAAAGCTAAAACCAAGCTAAGAGCTGTTAAAATAGCCAATAAAACGATTTTTTTTGTTTGTTTATTTCTCATATTGAATTACTCCATAATCATCTGATGCTGCAATAGCACGATGTACAAACTCCTTAGACAAACGAACTGCTTCTAAAGGAGATTTCCCAAGAAGCAATTGACTAGCAATACTAGATGCAAACGTACAACCTGCTCCTACATTATTTTTATCTAACAACGGTGACTCAAGTATAACAAAATCACTACCATCATAAAAAATATCGATAGCTTGTTCACCACTCAAACGAGAACCTCCCTTGATGACCACATATTTAGCACCCATCTCATACAAGGCTACAGCAGCTTCTTTCATCTCCGTCACATTTGTAATAGAACGCTGGGTCAATAACCCAGCTTCTGCTAAATTAGGTGTGATAATCGTTACAGAGGGGAAAATTTTCATCAGTTCATCGCGTAATTGACTGACTTCTGTATCATGTGTTTCTTTGCATACCAAAACAGGATCTAAAACAATTGGAATATCTGAATGAGCTTGAACAAAAGCCAAAACCTGCTCTGCTATTTCTACATTTGGCAAGAGACCGATCTTAATAGCTGAAAAATCCACCTGTTTCAGACTACTTAGCTGATGAGAAAAAAGATGCGAATCTGTCGGAAATACTTCAAATCCCTGTTCCGTCATCGCTGTAAGACATGTGACTGCTACAAAACCATGTAATTGATGCACCGTATACGTTGTCAAATCCGCATATAGACCACCACCACTAAAGATATCATTACCGGACAGGGCCAAAATTAAATTATTCTTCATATCTAATCTCCTTTAAATACAAGCCACTAGGACCAGCTGTCGGTCCTGCCAAATTCCGATTTTTCTCTTTTAATATTCTCTGAACTTGCTCAACAGGTATCCTGTTATTACCAATTTTGAGCAAGGTTCCAACCATATTACGTACTTGTTTGTAGAGAAAACCATCGCCAGAAAAAGTAAAGATAAGAAAATTTCGTTTGCTATCCAACTCTACCCTAGCCTCCGTAATGGTCCGCACCTTATTTTCCACAGATGTGCCTGAAGCCGTAAAGCCGGTAAAATCATGTTTACCAATCAGGTCAACAATTGCTTTCTGTATTCGCCTTACATCTAAATCATACGGAAAATGGGTTGCATAACATCGCATCATGGGATTTTTAGGTCGACCAATATCCACCAAAAATTCATACGTTTTAGTGTGGTTAGCATAACGGCAATGAAAATCATCTGCGACTTGCTCAACTCGAACGACATCAATATCTTCTGCTGTTTGAGTATCTAAAGCAAACCGCAACTTTTCCATATCTCGAGTTTCTGGTAAATCAAAATGAATTACCTGACCGTAGGCATGAACCCCAGCATCCGTACGCCCAGCTCCATGTACAACAATCCGTTTACCATTATTAAGACGTTGCAAAGTTTTTTCAATTTCTTCTTGAACTGTACGAGCATGAGGCTGACGCTGAAAACCAGAAAAATTAGAACCATCATAAGAAACAATCGCTTTATATCTTGTCATAGCTTGATTGTATCATAGTACAAACAAGCTAACAAGATAAATGAAACAAAACTGTACTAGCACACAACATGCTAATACTTTCATTCGCCTTTTTTTTAAAAAAAAGGTATAATAAGCAAACATGATTCACATAGTAGTTTTCAATCTTAAATACTCAGGAGTAATTCATGAATCCATATTTAGACTTATCGTTCGAACATCAAGAACATTACAAGGATGTCATTCATCATTTAAAAACCACAGGCGTACGTATCACAGAAACTCGTAAGGCTGTTGTAGCCTATATCATTAGCAGTAGTGAACACCCCAGTGCAGAAAAAATTTATAACGACCTGCTACCTTATTTTCCAAATATGAGCCTAGCCACTGTCTATAATAATCTAAAACTTCTTTTAGAAGAAGGATTCGTCACAGAAATTAAACGAACAAATGACCACACCACATACTACGATTTTCTGGGACATGAACATTTAAATATTATCTGTGAGACATGTGGTAAAATTACAGATTTTATGGATATTGAAATCCCTAGTTTACAAAAAGAAGCTCATCAACAAACTGGTTATACAATTACCAAGCAAGTAGTATCCATTTATGGTATATGTCCAGATTGTCAGAAAAAACAAAAAGACGACTAAGTATTAGTCGTTTTTTGTTTCTCTTAAAATAGTCTGATTTTTCTTATTTATAATTATTATAAATAATCCTTGACTTCTTATTTATAACTGATATAATTATTTTTATCAATACATCTTTCTAACCAAAGGAAACACATAATGAAATTTTATACTGTGATAAAAGAACATACTCATGTTCTCACCACTGCACTTTGTCTAATATTTATTGCTCTAGGAATTATTCTTATGAACACAGGATCAGAAAGTCTTGCTGCTCCAGCATTTATCATTGCATTCATGATTGGAGGCTATCAATCTGCAAAAGAAGGAATTTCTGAATTACTTTTCGATAAACACCTATCGGTTGATTTGCTCATGATTTTAGCTGCTATTGGATCTGGAATCATAGGATACTGGATGGAAGGTGCCTTGCTAATTTTTATCTTTTCACTTTCATCTACTCTGGAAGAATTAGCTATGGAAAAGAGTAAAAATGCCATTGCAGCATTGATGAACTTAACACCTCCAACAGCTAGAAAAATCGAAGCAAATGGTGATATTACTATTTTAGATACAACAGATATCCATATAGGAGATCTCATTCAAGTTCGTAAAGGAGATACTATTCCGTTAGATGGAACACTCATCAGCGAACAATCTATCTTCGATGAATCGATGATTACGGGAGAACCACTTCCTGCGGAAAAGAGAACAGGAAATACAGTTATAGGAGGCACGATTAATCAAGGAGCAACTGTTACAATTGAAGTAACCACTGAAAAAGGAGAAGCTCTCTTCGATAAAATCGTTCAAATGGTCGAAAACGCCCAAGAATCAAAATCGAAAACAGCTACCTTTATTGAAAATATGGAGGACACTTATGTAAAAGCAGTTCTATTGATTGTACCAACTTTTATTCTACTCGCTCATTTTCTATTGGGATGGGAATGGTTGGTCGCTTTCTATCGTGGTATGATTCTGTTAACAATTGCTTCTCCATGTGCACTCGTAGCTAGTTCCTCACCAGCATCCCTCTCTGCTATTAGTCGTGCAGCTAGAAATGGCATGATTATTAAAGGAGGAGATATTGCTGATAATATTGCAAATTTAGAAGCTATCGTTTTTGATAAAACCGGGACACTGACTATCGGAAAACCTCAGGTAGTTGAAGCACTATATTTTGATGATGAAACCCTCATCAAACAAGTTGTTCAAACTGTTGAAAAACAATCTAGTCATCCAATTGCCCAAGCCCTTCTAAATTATACAATTGACAGCACAACTATTGAGTTGGATAGTTTGGAAGATGTAACTGGAAAAGGTCTATGCGCGACTTGTCAAGGAAACAGTTGGAAAATCGGTAAAACAGGATTTGTAGTTGAACAATTAACAACTCCTCTATCAACTGAATTGATGGAACAAATCGATGTCGCAGAAAGTACAGGAAAGACGCTAGTATACGTCAGTAAAAATGACAAGCTCTCTGCCATATTTTTTATAGAAGATCGTTTAAAACCTGAGACTAAAACTTTAATTACTCAATTAAAAGCAATGAATATAACTCCTATTCTCCTAACTGGAGATCAGGAGAAAACAGCCAATTATGTTGCTCATCAAGTAGGTATTGATCGTGTGATTGCGAATTGCTTGCCGACAGATAAAGCTAGTATTATTCAAGAATTACAAAAAGAATTTGCTTCTGTTGGTATGGTTGGAGACGGCATCAATGATGCCCCTGCTTTAGCACAAGCAAATGTCAGCTATGCAATGGGTAGTGGTACTGATATCGCAATGGAGGCTGCTGATATTGTACTGATGGAAGACTTAACTAGAATTCCTTACTCCATTCGTTTATCTAAAAAAATGCGAAGCATTATCAAACAAAATATTATCTTCGCACTCTCTATCATTGTCATTTTGATCATTTCCAATCTCTTCCAATCTATCAACCTACCATTAGGAGTAGTTGGACATGAAGGATCAACAATTTTAGTTATTTTAAACGGAATGAGATTACTTTCCTACAAATGATAAGAAAATATAGAAATAAGAGACTGATTTTTTATTCAGTCTCTTATTTTCTTAAAACAAATCATCAAATAAACTTAATTGGTTATCCTCTGGCAGTTTTCCGAGAATTCCCATTTCATCCATTTTATCAACAAGGGTTGCAGACAAACCTCCTCTTTTACGTAATTCTGTCTTAGATAGAAATTCACCTTCTTCACGTGCAGCAACCAATTGTTTTGCTACGTTTTCTCCAAGACCATCCATAGCTACAAAAGGTGGTATCAATGTATCTCCCTCAATCAGAAATTCAGTGGCATCTGACTTATATAAATCCAGTTTACCAAACGTGAATCCCCGCTCCAACATTTCATTAACCAGCTCAAGTGTGGTATAAATATCATTTTCAACATTGGATGCTTCGTTATTTTTTTTCTTCAGAGCGATTTCTTCTATTCGCGCTTTCACTCTATCTAGACCGCCTGACATAGTAGCTAATTCAAAAGCTTTGGCCCGAATTGAAAAATAAGCACAGTAATAATAGATTGGATAATGAACTTTAAAATACGCCACCCGTAAAGCCATCATAACATAAGCTGCCGCATGGGCTTTAGGGAACATATATTTTATCTTTCCACACGATTCGATGTACCAATCTGGTACCTTATTTTCTTTCATGGCCTGAATATAACCATTTCGTTCTTCTTCAGAAATTTTAAGCCACATGCCTTTTCGCACGCGCTCCATGATGTTAAACGCCATCTTAGGTGGAAGACCTGCGTGCATAAGATAAACCATAATATCATCTCGACAACCAATAACCGTAGATAGATCAGCAATTCCAGATTTTATCAAATCTTGTGCATTACCTAGCCATACGTCAGTACCATGTGATAGCCCTGATAACTGCAACAATTCCGAAAACGTAGTTGGATGGGTTTCTTCAACCATGCCACGAACAAAGTTTGTACCAAATTCTGGGATCCCCAACATACCGGTCGAAGTTCCTATTTGCTCTGGTGTCACTCCTAATATCTCCGTTCCTGAAAACAGAGCCATTACTCCCTTATCATCAGCAGGAATCGTTTGTGGATCGATTCCTGATAAGTCTTGTAATTTACGAATCATGGTTGGATCATCGTGTCCGAGAACATCCAGTTTGAGCACGTTCTCATCAATGTCGTGGAAGTTAAAGTGAGTGGTTTGCCAGCTTGCTGTTGTATCATCAGCAGGGTATTGAACAGGTGTAAAATCGTATACATCCATATAATTAGGAATAACAACAATACCTCCTGGATGTTGACCTGTCGTTCGTTTAACACCTGCTGCACCTGCTGCAAGTCGTTCTACCTCAACATCGCGGTAAAATTTCCCATAATCTCGTTCATAACCACGTACAAAACCATAGGCCGTCTTAGCAGCGACTGTACCGACTGTACCTGCACGAAAAGCATACTCTTCACCAAATATTTTTCGGACATCTAAATGAGCTGATGGTTGGTCATCTCCAGAAAAGTTCAAATCAATATCGGGTACTTTATCTCCATCAAAGCCTAAGAAAGTTTCAAATGGAATATCCTGACCATCTTTATTGTACTTGGTATCACAGTTTGGACAAGATTTATCTGGTAAATCATAACCTGAACCATAAGATCCGTCCGTGATAAATTCACTATGTTGACAATTTGGACAAACATAGTGAGGCGGCATTGGATTGACCTCTGTAATGCCAATCATAGTCGCTACAAAACTAGAGCCAACAGACCCACGTGAGCCGACCAAATACCCACGTTCATTGGAGCGCGTTACCAACATTTGTGAAGCAAGGTAAATCACCGCAAATCCATTTCCAAGAATGGAGGTCAATTCTTTCTCGATTCGCAGATCAATAATATCTGGTAGAGGATTACCGTAAATCTCGAATGCTTTTTGATAGGTCAATTCGGCAACAGTTTCTTCTGCTTTATCAATATAAGGGGTATAAAGATCCTTTTTAACCACCTCTACATCGTCAAAACGCTCTAACATCGCATTTGGATTGGTAATAACAATCTCTCTTGCCACATCATCTCCCAAGAAAGCAAATTCGTCCAGCATTTCACTAGTCGTTCTGAAATGTGCTTTCGGCAATGGAGCAGGTTGAGCATGTTCTCCGTGACCAATGGTTCTATTTATCATGGCGCCTTGCCCCAAAGCACGCACAATTATTTCACGATAAATTTCTTCTTCAGGATCGATATAGTGAACATTTCCTGTTGCTAAAACTGGAAGATTTGCTCTACGACCAACTTCAATTAGTTGCTGAATAGTCTCCTCAATCTCCGCCATATTCTTAAATTGCTCTTTCGCAATCATCGGTGCATATAAGGCTGGAGGCATGACCTCTATAAAATCATAATAAGAAGCGACTTTGACAGCATCATCTATCCCTTTTGATAATAATTCATCAAACACTTCCCCTTCTTGACAAGCTGTTCCTAATAGCAATCCTTCACGATGAGCATCAAGAACTGTCTTTGGAATTCTCGGAACTCCTTCAAAATACTTGGTGTTCGAGAGAGAAACCAATTTGAAGATGTTTTTTAACCCAACTTGATTGGTGACATATAGAGTAGCATGTTTCACACGCGCTTTCTTGTATGAATCTTCCGCAATCAATTCCGTATTGAGTTGATTGAGATTCTCTATCTTGTGTTTTTCAAATGCTTCTTTTAAGAAGATAAAGAGCAAACGTCCTGTCGCTTCTGCATCATAGTTAGCCATATGGTGATGCTCTAATGCCACACCAAATCGTTTTGTCAACGGTCCTAAACCATGACGTTTATAGTCTGGGTATAGATTCCGAGCAAACTCAAGTGTATCAATAACAGGCTGCTCAATAAGAGGCAGATTCGCTCGCTCATAATTAACATTCATAAAGCCGACGTCAAAACTTGCATTATGAGCCACTAAAATAGAGTCTTGACAAAAATCCTGAAACTCATGTAATACTTGTACTAGGGGTTTAGAGCCACGTACATGTTCATCTGTAATTCCTGTTAAATCCGTTGTAAACTGACTAAGAGGGTGTCCCGGATCGATAAATTCATCAAATTCTGCAATGATATTGCCCTTATGCATCTTAGAAGCTGCTATTTGAATAAGAGCATTGTTGACAGCAGAAAGACCTGTCGTCTCTACGTCGAAGACTACATAAGTCGCCTCAGATAACAGCATATCAGCCTCGTTGTAAACAATTGGTACAGAGTCTTCAACAAGGTTAGCTTCCATCCCAAATAACGCCTTTATTCCAGCTTTACGAGCCGCTGCATAACCATGTGGAAAAGACTGTACATTCCCATGATCCGTAATGGCAATCGCTTTATGCCCCCACTCCGCTGCACGTTCAATTAGTTTTTCAACAGTTGGTAGTGCATCCATAGTTGACATATTTGTATGTGCGTGAAATTCTACTCGCTTTTCTCCTTCAGGCATTAGGTCCTTTCGGCCTTCTTTTCTGACTTCTTGAACTTCCTGAACATTCATCGTCAAATCCCGAGTAAAGTTATTGGTTTCAACATTCCCGCGTACTCGAAGCCATGCTCCTTTTTTGATCATGTCAAATTTTGCCGCTTCTTCTTCATTTTTGATCCATTTTTGTAAGGTAAACGATGATGTATAATCTGTCATTTTAAAGTTAATAATGACACGACCCGTACGTGTTGTTTTTTGTTCTACATCAAATACCAACCCTTCGAATACCAGTCTATTTTCTTCACTCTCCACTTCGATCATCGGTGTAATCTCTGCCTTATCAATGGCTACTCTGGTTGGTCTATTTTTTTTCATTTCAGGAACAAACGAAGATGTTGTTTCTGGTGGTGGGGCCATTTTAGCCAATTGCTCAAGAGCTGCTAAATTCTCTTCATTGGCTTGGTGATAGATTTCCTCATTGTGTGCATGAAAATCTTCCTCTTGTTGCTTTGTAATGACCTCACATATTTCTATATCTACTTTTATAGTAGAAAAACCAAAGCGCGCATATTGTTCCACTAAATTGGGTAAGTGATGCTTACGAACATGGGGTGTATCAAGCGTTCTAGGACCTTTTATCCATAGCACATTATCTTGGTAGTAGACATCTAAAGACTGAAAAAGCG
This sequence comes from Streptococcus suis, assembly GCA_029593505.1. Classification (GTDB taxonomy): domain Bacteria; phylum Bacillota; class Bacilli; order Lactobacillales; family Streptococcaceae; genus Streptococcus; species Streptococcus suis_AG. The sequence continues at coordinate 139,290 of JAKTNI010000004.1, read as the reverse complement.
CTTTAAAACCAGCACTCTGACACAGTTCTTCCTCAAAAGCTTCGGAATAATAAGCGCATATCACATCCGCATCACATTCTTCTTGCTCTGTGATAATGCTAAAACGGACCTTATTTCCCATCTTTTCAAATTCATTCGTTAAATGTGCTTTAAATAATTGATACTCTATCAATGGTAACGGACGCACAAAACGAAAAGTAAACTCCCAAAGTTTGCTGACCTTATGCAGAATTACTTTTTCAATCTGTGCAGTAGAAAAAGCCTCTGATTGACGAGCATCAAGAGGCATTTGAATTTGTTGAAGTAATAGTTGAAATTTATCTGACATGGCAACTTCCTTTGAAATGTAATTAAAACTATTCTATCATAAATTCCAAGTCTTATCTCAGGTTTCCCTGAATAATGTCAGACATTTTTTATACTTAGTTAAACGATACATGCACATGGTCATAATGATTGGCAGTGATACTACCACGATCTGGCATGATATTCCAAGTATAAGCAGGACCATAAATGCTATCATATGGAGCATAAAAACGTTGTTTCCAAATGACGTAGTTGATATTTTTGGCTCCTATATTTGAAATCGCATAGGCAGCTACTTGATCACCGAGTGCTGAACTTTCTGGTACCATAAAGTCAATCGCTAAACCTGTACCATGGTCGCCAGAGTCTCCGGCACGATAGCCAGAAAATGCTGTAATTCCATAGATGCCAGCTACTTCTGCACGAAAAGCAGCTACTTGTGGCTGAAGCCCCACATCATAACTACTCATTGAAGCAGAAACAGTTGATATTGGTGTAATGGTAGTTTCTGGCACAGAAACCTCTGACACAACCTCTTCAACAGATGAATCAGAAACTGGCTCTTCAGTTTCATCAGGCAAAGCAGGAGCAGGAACTTCAGGCACCACCTCTTCACTTGAGGATGCTGAAACAGAAACTTCAGCTACCACCTCTTCACTTGAGGTTTCTGAAACAGAAACTTCAGGTACTGCCTCTTCACTTGAGGATGCTGAAACAGGAACTTCAGCTACCACCTCTTCAGAAACACTTGTATCACTGTTTCTTTCTTGATCTAATGAGACCGTTGTTTCATCAATGGTCAACTGGTTGCTTGCTACATCGACCGTCGCTTCAACTACTTTCTTTGTATCATCTTGAATAGGAGAAATAATTTCTACCTGAGTGACTTGATGATTTTGATCAACCGTTGTGGTCAATATCGTATCAGGAAAAATCAAATTCACATCTGCTATCTGATTAATTTTGGCCAATAATTCTACCTCTACATTCATGGCAGAAGCAATGGCAGATAGTGTGTCGCCATACTTAACTGTGTATGTTGTTTTACCATTTTCCTGAGTAAGCTCTTGACTAATCTCTGCTACCGTACGCGGCGTCCATTCTAAAGCCAATACATTGAGTGATGCCATCCCCGCTGCCAACAATGATAAAGCAAGTGAAGAGCTATACATAATCTTCTTATTTGTTTTTAAAACTGATGTTTTTCGTTTACGTCTCATGTGCGTTGGTTTCGTTGTTCTTTTACGTTTCATAGTATATTCCTTATTATTTATTTAGTGTGCTTCCTATCTTATATGAAGGAGGAGCGAAAAACAAGAGTTCCCCTCATCTTTTAAAGAAACTGTCTTCCTTACGTAATCTTAGCCAACTTCTGTCATCAGAAGTATACAATTGTCACAGGATTGTTATATTCAACAAAAAAACTAGAATAGATCATTCTAGCTCTAACAATTGCATTTCATTTTTATGAATCCAGCAGCGAAGGCTTCTTCTGCGGTTTAAATTTCTTCTGGATAGACCAAGCCCCATTCTCTACGCAATTGTGTCATCATATCCATCACATCTTTGGTATAAGCTAAATACATGGTATCTTCTTGACCAGCAACAGTTTTCTCCATGTCTATAACTTCGTAAGACAAGGCTTTTTCAGTATCACCACATTCGATAATTTCTTGACTACCATCATCTGTATATGTAATGACAGCTTTTTGTCCACGTGGATATTCATAGATTTCGATATACCCTTTTTCATAGGCAATCATTCCTCGTTTGGGCTGTTTGGCGTGTAGTGTCAAGGCGATTGTCGCCATTTCCCCTATATCATTGCTCAACAAAATACCTACTCGCTCATCAACACCTGTAGGAGCTAGCTTCACCTGAGAGGTAATCTGACTAGGTTGTTGGCTCATAAACCATCGGACAAAAGAAAGAGCATAAACTCCAATATCCAATAAAGCTCCTCCAGCTAACTCCTTACTAAAAAAGCGATTGGTCATGTCATAATCTTTGTAACTGCCAAAATTCATCTGAATCATCTGAAGCGAACCAAGTTTACCAGTTGTCACAATTTCAGTTAATCTACGATAAAGCGGCATGTGAAAAATAGTCATTGCTTCCGCAAGAACCACATGATGCTCTTTTGCTAACCGCATCGCTTCTTCTAACTCCTCTGAATTCAATGTAATTGATTTTTCACAAAGAACATGCTTACCAGATGACAACGCCTTACCTAAATACTCAATATGGGTATTATGAGGTGTTGAAATGTAAATAATATCAACCTCTGGATCCGAAAAAACCTCATCTATTTCCTTGTATACTTTATCAATTCCATACTGTTTAGCAAACTCTACACCTTTTTCATAAGTTCTATTAGCTACTGAATACAAATTCCCTCCCATGCCTTGCAAGGCTTGAGCCAATTCATTAGCAATAATACCTGTTCCTAAAGTCGCCCACTTATATCGTACACTTTGCTTCATATACGACCTCTCTTTCTATTTCTATCTATTATACCTTTTTCTATACATTCTAACTATCATTTATGATACAATAAGTACATGAATACTGTTGTCTTAAAAGTAAATGCCCAACAAAAACATACGATTATGGCTCACTATGCTCGCTATCAACAGATGAGTAATAATCCTTATATTGAGGCATTTTTTAAACTTCCTGATGCCAGTCTATCTCTTTATCGTTCTGGGAAAATCGTCTTTCAAGGGAAAATGGCAGAACAAGAGGCTAGTCTTTGGGGATATCAACGAGATGAAACAGCTATATCCGACACAGATGTCCCTATATCAATGATTGGCACAGACGAGGTAGGAAACGGTTCTTATTTTGGAGGATTAGCAGTTGTTGCAAGCTTTGTACAACCAGATGATTATCATTTTCTAAAATCACTGGGCGTAGATGATTCCAAAAAAATGACGGATCAAAAAATTTGTCAAATTGCACCACTCTTAAAGGAAAAAATCAAGCATCAAGCTCTACTACTAACCCCAAAAAAGTATAATGAAGTGATTGAGAATGGTTACAATGCTGTATCCGTCAAAGTCGCTCTTCACAATCAAGCAATTTACCTCCTGTTAAAAAAGGGAGTTCAACCCGATAAAATTGTCATTGACGCCTTCACCACTATGAAGAACTATCAAAAATACGTGAAAAATGAGCCGAACCATTTTTCCAACCCAATAATATTAGAAGAAAAAGCCGAAGGAAACTATTTAGCAGTTGCTGTATCTTCTATTATTGCGCGTGCTATGTTCCTACAAAATTTAAACGACTTAGGGAACCAAATCGGATTGACACTACCTTCTGGAGCTGGAAGTCAGTCTGACCGTATCGCTGCTCGTATTCTGAAACAATATGGTATGCAAGGTTTGCACGAAACAGCTAAATGCCACTTTGCAAATACGCAAAAAGCGAAAAAATTACTGAAATGAGGACACCATGATCATCAACAATAAACAAATGGCTAAACATTCACCAGTGAGCAAGTTTCTAAAAGAGTGGGGGCTATTCATTTTTTTCCTAGTAGCTGTATTGACTAGTCGTCTCTATATTTGGAGCCCCGTATCTGTAGATGGGCATTCTATGGACCCAACACTTCAACACCAAGAAAAACTCATCATGCTAAAAACAACTTCAATTGACCGCTTTGACATTGTTGTGGCTAGTGAATTAGATGCAAATGGCAAAGAAAAATTGATTGTTAAACGTGTCATTGGTATGCCAGGAGATACTATCCGCTACGAAAATGATATTTTATATATTAACAACGAACAAGTAGACGAGCCTTATCTAGCAGAATACTTGACAGCCTTCCAACAAGATAAACTTCAAAAAATTTATTCTTATAACAAAAATTTCCAAGTCCTAGCACAGTCTGCTCAAGCCTTTACACAAGATGCAAACGGGTATATTGATTTCAGCGTTACCGTTCCTAAAGGACAGTATTTCTTAATGGGAGATGACCGACTAGTATCGCTGGACAGTCGACAAGTCGGAACATTTGCGCGAGATGATATTAAAGGAGAAATCGTATTTCGTATTTGGCCAATCAAACACATTGGAACAGTAAAATAAAAAAACAGCTTCAAATCAACAAAAACTACTCACTAATAACTTCCCCTGTACAAAAGGAGAATAAGGGAATCTTGCAACAGCATGTATTCCTTTATCTCTCCTATTTTTCATAAGGACATTCAAAAAAAGTATGACTGAAATCTATTTTAGCGGAACAATTGATCGGATTATTTTTGAAAATCCAAGTAATTTTTATAAAATTCTACTCCTAGAAATTGCTGATACCAATGCTGAGTACGATGATTATGAGATCATTGTCACCGGAACAATTGCCGATATTATGGAAGGGGAGGACTATTCTTTCTACGGTAATCTAGTCACCCATCCTAAATATGGTCAACAACTCCAAATCACTCGCTACGAAAAAAGCAAACCAACTTCTGCTGGTTTGGTCAAGTATTTTTCTAGCGATCAGTTTAAAGGCATTGGGCGAAAAACAGCTGAAAAAATTGTTCAATTATATGGTGAAAATACCATTGACAATATCCTAGCAGAACCAGAAAAACTGAGCCAAATTACCGGACTTTCTCGAAAAAACATGCAAGCTTTTGTTGAGAAACTCCGGCTGAACTATGGAACGGAGATGATTTTATCCAAGCTAGCAGAATATGGCATCCCCAATAAACTCGCTTTCCACATCCATGACCAATACAAAGAAAAAACACTTCAAATCATAGAGGAAAACCCTTATCAATTGGTTGAGGATGTACAAGGTCTTGGCTTTACAATTGCTGATAAAATCGCTGAAAGTCTCGGCATTGCTAGTGATTCTCCTCAACGCTTCCGAGCAGGAATGTTGTTTTGTCTCCTTAATCGTTCCATGGAAACAGGTGATACCTATGTGGAAGCAAAAGCCCTATTGGAAACAAGCATTGAACTGTTGGAGAAGTCTCGTCATATCGAATTAGATCCTGCACTCGTAGCACAAGAGCTGACAGGACTAATCCAAGAGGGAAAAGTTCAACAAGAAGGAACTAAAATTTTTGATAATAGCCTCTACTTTGCTGAGGAAGGAATTTACAAACAATTAACGCGTCTAATGGGACAAAATGGCTTTAAACCATTTCCACGAGCAGATGTCGAGGCTGCTATTACAGAGCTAGAAAGTATCTCTGCACTCACCTATGATGCGATTCAAAAAGAAGCCATTATCCAAGCTATTACCAACCCCTTATTTATCCTAACGGGAGGTCCAGGCACCGGAAAAACAACCGTTATCAACGGTATTATCGCGGTCTATGCCATCTTGCATAAGATTGACCTAACGCGCAACCGAGAAGAATGCCCTGTCCTTCTAGCCGCTCCAACTGGTCGAGCTGCTCGTCGGATGAATGAGCTCACAGGCTTACCTGCTGCGACTATTCATCGTCATCTAGGATTAGTTGAAGGTCAGGACGAATCCTACCGCGATGATTATTTGGATGCCGACTTTATCATCGTGGATGAGTTTTCTATGGTAGATACTTGGTTGGCAAACCAGCTCTTTCAGAACATCTCTTCCCAAACCCAAGTTCTGATTGTCGGCGATGCGGAGCAATTACCTTCTGTCAGTCCCGGACAGGTATTAGCAGATTTACTAAATATTACGAAATTACCTAGTATTACCCTAGATAAAATTTATCGCCAATCAGAAGACTCTACGATTGTTACCCTAGCCAGTCAGATTCGAAAAGGAAGTTTACCACCTGATTTTTCCGATAAAAAACCTGATCGATCCTATTTCGAAGTTCACAACGAACAGATCCCAGCCATGATTGAGCGTATTGTAACAGCCGCTATAAAGTCAGGAATTCCTGCTCAAGAAGTTCAAATACTAGCCCCCATGTATCGAGGTCCAGCAGGTATTGACCAACTCAACACCATGACCCAGGCCCTGCTCAATCCCCTAGAAGACGGAGAGCTGGAATTCCTCCACAACGAGCAAGCCTTCCGCCAAGGCGACCGAGTCATCCACCTAGTCAACGATGCCGAGGCCAATGTCTTCAATGGTGATTTGGGCTACATCACCGACCTCCTACCTGCCAAGTACACCGACTCCAAGCAGGACGAGATTACCATCAACTTCGACGGTAGCGAGGTCACCTATCCACGCAATGAATGGTACAAGATTACCCTGGCCTATGCCATGTCCATCCACAAGTCCCAAGGCAGCGAGTTTCAGGTCGTCATCCTTCCTATCACGCGCACCAGCCACCGCATGCTCCAGCGCAACCTGGTCTACACAGCCATCACCCGCTCCAAGAGCAAGCTCATCCTCCTAGGCGAAATCTCCGCCTTCGACTACGCCGTCAAAAACGCCGGAACCGTCCGAAAAACCTATCTGGTCCCACGTTTCCAAGGGGAAATGGCAGAGCAGAACAGTAAGAAAACCCTGACTGAAAACAATGAAAGCAAAACAGCCACAGCCACGCAAACCCAGCCACCTGGCCAGTCAGATAAGCCAAAACAAACAGAGCCCGTAACAAAAAACAGCCAGCAACTGTCCCTTCTTGACCAAGACCAGCCAGAAAAAACAAGTGCCCAACCCAGAGAATATATTCTGACTGTGGACAACCTGCTAACCATCGACCCCATGATTGGCATAGATCAGGCAGATATTGAAGAATTTTTTAACCTTAAGTAACAAAAATATTTCTTTTGTTACATATGTGTTACAAATATTACAATTTTATGTTGACAAACTTGTTTTTATTTGCTATACTCTATTTATAAATGGAATTTATAAACGGAGGTCATTCAAATGAAAAAGATATTCAACTACTCAGTATTGTTGCTTTCTGTAACCTGCCTTTTAACAGCTTGCGCATCAAGCAAGTCGGAAACTCCCATCAGTAAAACGACCCAGACAAATACCAAGCAGACTAGCTCCTCCCAGCCTGCTAGTTCCCAAAAAACTACAACTGAAGCCAATTCATCAGCAGAGGCTAGTCAACAAAAACAGGAGACTCAGAATTCTCAAGACGAAGAAAGTGTCCTAAGTACCGAAACGACTCATACTCAGCTCTTAACCCTACCAGCTACCACTATCCCCGACAGTCTAGTTGGAAAATGGCAAGGAAGTAGCCAACAAGCACGTAATGTTGAGGTAACTATCAGCGCAGACGGTACCTTTACTACTTATGAAGATTTTCGGCTTAGTGAAGATGAGGAAGGAGAGCATCTCATCCATACCTACACAGCTCGAATTACAGACCTAGTTGAATATGCTCCAAACCACTACCTAATCCGTGGAGCAGAGGGAGAATATTCTGCCCTTCTCCCTGGAATGACTGGATTGGGAGGAAGAATTGCACCAGGATTTATCCTAGAAGGTGGACAATATAAGGTCGTTATGTGGGGAAATCCTACTGATCCAGCTGTCGAAGCTAAATATAACCTAGTATCAGAACCTAATGTATTTGTAACCTTGGATAAGGTAGAATAACAAATTGTATCTAGCATTTATTAAAAAGCAAATAGCACGAGTTGCTATTTGCTTTTTTGTATTATCGCACTAAGACTTTCTAAAAATATCGTTCTTGAATAATATCAAAAAATAAATGCTAATAGAGAGTATGTATTGCACCTCTTTGAAAACTACCTTATCTAAAATTTCTGCAAACAGCTCTGCTTCAACCTCTGGAAAATAATTCAAACAATTGGCTGTTGCAAAGGCTGCCGCTTCCTTCAAAAAGACTTCTGGGGTATTGACCTTGACTGATTCCCTTGACTAACAAGCCCAGATAGAAATCCCCTGCTGCAATAGGATTACACGCTTCTTTCTTAGGAGACTGAATACGGAAGAAGCACTGACCAATCTTAGCTAGGTTACTCTTGTCTCCCATGGTGATGATGATATTCTCATGAGGAGTCACTTCTTTCAGGATACCTAAAATAGCTTCAGGACTTTCTTCATCTAGCTCTGGATAAATATCTTTCAGCTCTTCATTATTGATTTTGATAAGGGATGGTCTAGCTTGATAGACTTCCTGTAAGGCATCTCCACTAGTATCTACGACGGTCATGACCTCTGGATATTTTTCAATAAAACCTTTTATATAATCATCCGGCAACCCCTTCATCAGACTGCCCTAGAAGACTAAGAAGTCCCCGTCTTGTAAACTATCCTCTATCTAGCGAGTGAATTGGTCAAGTAATTCCGCAATTAGTTCAAAACCTTTTTCATAAAATAGTGCCACATCGCCTGTACTGGTTTCAACATAGATATTACACGTCCGAGTATTCTGCCCATTTTCAACCACCCGCAGGACATTTCCACTATCAGCATTAAGCTCCTGAATATAGCGACTAATCTGCCCACCCAAAATAGTATGAATGGTGTAGTCTGTCACACCATTTTCACGGAGGGCATGAGCCACGTTGAAGTTTTTTCCACCAGGATAATCCCTCACCTCCGTCGGTTGCAAGGGAATATTCTTTTCAACAAGTAGCGTACGGTCCAGAGCTGGATTGGGACAAAGCAAGTGAGTCATATCGGTCCCCTTTTTGATTTTTTGTTTATATTAATACGAGACAAAAATAAAAAGATAGTTCCTTGATGGGAACTATCTTTTAGACCATTTAATTTTTTATGCAAATATGGAAATTCGTTCCTGCTGGTAGCCACCTTTTTTCAGCAATGTCAACCAAAGCCACAGCGTAGTCGGCATAACTAATATAGCTTTCACCTTGGGCATTGACTTGGAAAACCTCGCCAGCAATAGTGTAAGCGCCTGTCTTTGAACCTTCTGCATCAAAATAAGCAGCTGGGCTGATTATAGGTCCAGTTGACAGCTATGCTGAAAGATACACCGGATTTCCCTGTGGAATATCTGCCAATCGCTGAGGCTATGGGTGCTGGTCTGTTTTGCTTTTTCTCCTTCCAGAGCCAAGAGAATCAAGATATGGCTGGCAACGGTAAATCTACTTGAAATTTGCATCTTCTCTCCTTTTTGTTAGTCTATCACAGACCGAAACAGAACTCAAGTTTGAAAATTGGTCACGGTCACCCCAAGCAGACGAATTCCTTTATCTGATTGACCGACTTCTTCAAATAAGTAACGAACTTGTCTTTCAATCAATTCTGCCTGATCTGTAACTTCTTCCAAACTGTAGCGTTTCGTCATCGTTGAAAAATCATTGTAACGAACTTTGAGAACAATCGTTCTACCTTTTTTTCCGTGTGTTACTAAACTATGTGCTACTCGTTGGCAGAGCTTGGCTAGTTCTTTTAGAATATCCTCTTCACTATACAATATTTTCCGATAGGTTTTTTCTTTGCCAATTGATTTGCGTACACGATTCACTTTGACAGGTGCATTTGAAATACCTCTGGCTTTACGATAGAGATCATAGCCAAAACGCCCAAATGTATCAATTAGCACCATTTCTGGTACACTTAGTAGATCTTGACCCGTATAAATATTCATTTCATGAAGACGGTTCACAGTCTTTTTTCCTACACCATAAAATTTCTCAATGGGAAGATTAGCTAGTATTCTTTGTGCATCTTCTGGTAAGATAAGAGTTAGCCCTTTTGGCTTTTCCATGTCAGAAGCAATTTTTGCCAAAAATTTATTATAGGACACACCAGCAGATGCCGTCAGTTGTAATTCATTCCAAATATCATATTGGATAAGTTTAGCAATTTTGACAGCTGAACGAATACCTAATTTGTTTTCTGTTACATCCAGATACGCTTCATCGATAGACATCGGCTCCACTAAGTCTGTATAGCGGTAAAAAATCCTTCTTACCTGCTGACCAGTTTCTTTATACTTCTCATAATTACCTGAAATAAAAATAGCTTGAGGGCAACGTTCATAAGCTTCTTTTGAAGACATAGCTGAGCGAATACCAAAAACACGCGCTTCATAGTTACAAGTAGCAACTACTCCCCGACCTCCAGAGCGTCTAGGATCTGCTCCTATCACAACAGGTTTCCCCTTCAAACTTGAATTATCTCTAATTTCAATCGCCGCAAAAAAAGCATCCATATCCATATGGATAATCTTTCTGGAGGTATCATTAATCAATGGAAAAATTAACATAGTAACTCCTATCCAAATGTTATTATACCGTATTTTAGCTTCAATTATAATGAGCTTAATTAAAATCATTATTTTCTCCCTTATCTTACCTAAAGTTCGTGAAAAATAATACAATCATTCTCTGGTCATTTTCAAAATTTGTGAAATTATTTTCATTTATTTTCATGCATTTTTATCTTGTGGAAAACCTATGAAAGTGGTATAATGAGGGGCGTAATGGTATGATACCAAATACACAAAAGGAGAATCCTCATGTCAACAAAAGTTAAAACAAAAAATGTTGCAGAAGACATTTTTGCCCAAGCTTGGGAAGGTTTCAAAGGTACTGATTGGCAAGATAAGGCAAGTGTAACTCGCTTCGTTCAAGCCAACTACACTCCATATGATGGAGATGAAAGCTTCTTAGCAGGTCCAACTGAACGTTCGCTTCGTATCAAAAAAATTATCGAAGAAACAAAAGCTCACTACGAAGATACTCGTTTCCCAATGGATATTGACCGTGCTACTTCTATTGCAGATATTCCAGCTGGTTTCATTGATAAAGAAAACGAACTCATCTTCGGTATCCAAAATGATGAATTATTCAAATTGAACTTCATGCCACGTGGTGGTATTCGTATGGCTGAAACTACTCTGATTGAAAACGGCTATACTCCTGATCCACTACTTCATGAAATCTATACAAAACATGCAACAACTGTAAACGACGGTATTTTCCGTGCTTACACAGCTGATATCCGTCGTGCTCGCCACTCACACCACGTTTCAGGTCTACCTGATGCCTATTCACGTGGTCGTATCATCGGTATGTACGCTCGTTTGGCATTATATGGTGCAGACTACTTGATGGAAGAAAAAGTAGCTGACTGGAATGCTATCACTGAAATTGATGAAGAATCAATCCGTCTTCGCGAAGAAATCAACATGCAGTATCAAGCATTGCAACAAGTTGTTCGTCTTGGAGATCATTATGGTGTTGATGTTCGCAAACCTGCGATGAACACTAAAGAAGCTATCCAATGGACAAACATTGCTTTCATGGCTGTATGTCGTGTTATCAACGGTGCTGCAACTTCTCTTGGTCGGGTGCCAATCGTTCTTGATATCTATGCTGAACGTGACTTGGCTCGTGGTACATTTACAGAATCAGAAATTCAAGAATTTGTTGACGACTTCGTATTGAAACTTCGTACAGTGAAATTCGCTCGTACAAAAGCCTTCGATGAAATCTACTCTGGTGACCCAACATTCTTGACAACATCAATGGCAGGTATGGGTAACGACGGTCGCCACCGTGTTACTAAAATGGATTACCGCTTCTTGAATACACTTGACAACATCGGTAACTCTCCAGAGCCAAACTTGACTGTTCTTTGGTCAGATAAATTACCATACTCATTCCGTCGCTACTGTATGGCTATGAGCCACAAACACTCTTCTATCCAATACGAAGGTGTGACAACAATGGCAAAAGATGGTTATGGCGAAATGTCATGTATTTCTTGTTGTGTATCTCCACTTGATCCAGAAAGTGAAGAAAAACGTCATAACATTCAATACTTTGGTGCTCGCGTAAACGTTCTAAAAGCTCTTCTTTCAAGCTGGAACAACGGTTACGATGATGTTCACAAAGATTACAAAGTATTTGATTGTGTTGAACCAAATACTTCTGATATTTTTGACTACGATCAAGTTATCGCAAACTTTGAAAAAGCTCTTGACTGGTTGACAGATACATATGTAGATGCAATGAATATCATTCACTACATGACAGATAAATACAACTACGAAGCTGTTCAAATGGCATTCTTGCCAACTCATCTTCGTGCCAATATGGGATTCGGTATCTGTGGTTTCGCTAATACCGTTGACTCACTATCAGCTATCAAGTATGCACAAGTGAAACCAATTCGTGACGAAGACGGCTTTATCTATGACTACGAAGTAACAGGTGACTTCCCACGTTATGGTGAAGATGATGACCGTGTAGATGACATTGCAAAATGGCTCATGGAAGCGTTCTTCACTCGTTTGAACAAACATAAGCTATACAAGAATGCAGAAGCTGCTGTATCAATCTTGACCATCACTTCAAACGTTGCTTACTCTAAGCAAACAGGTAATTCACCAGTACACCGCGGTGTATTCCTAAACGAAGATGGCTCTGTCAATACTTCGAAAGTAGAATTCTTCCCACCAGGTGCTAACCCAACATCTAAATCACGTGGTGGTTGGTTGCAAAACTTGAATACTCTTTCAAAACTTGACTTCAAACATGCTAATGATGGTATCTCATTGACTACTCAAGTGTCACCAAAAGCTCTTGGTAAAACATTTGATGAGCAAGTAACAAACTTGGTAACCATTCTTGACGGTTACTTTGAACAAGGTGGTCAGCACGTAAACTTGAACGTCATGGACTTAAATGATGTGTATGATAAGATTATGGCAGGTGAAGATGTTATCGTTCGTATCTCTGGATACTGCGTAAACACGAAATACCTCACTAAAGAGCAAAAAACTGAATTGACTCAACGTGTCTTCCACGAAGTTCTTTCAATGGACGACCACGCTGCTGAAGTTTCAGGTCAAGCTTAATCAAGCAAACACAAAAGGACTTGCAGTGCAGGTCCTTTTTGCTATATAAAAAATATCCCTACGAGGTAGGAATATTTACTCATCACTATCTTTCAAACTTCTATAAACATCGTCGATAAAAAGCTTGGCAATTCTCTTTTTAAAATCATCGTTATTAAGCAGGACTCCAAAAAAATCTTGATTTTGCATATAATCCTCAGTCAAAGCATTGTCAATCGCATCCTCAAAAGAAAATTCAAAATCTTCACGAGAATTCACTTTAGCGGACTGCCTGAGTTTTTCATTTTTCTTCATGAGTTCATGGATAGAAGCCACTCCTCTCATAAGTTCATGAAAACCTATTCTTGAAAGGTAAACAACCTTACACTTCTTCCTCTTCTAAAATCTTACGAATCAAGGTCATTAGCTGATTACGGTCTTGTTTCCATTTGGCACGCTCATCTTTTTCAAAGGTGCGGTTAGATAGGAAAATAGCCGCCTTTTTCAAGGGACGATGATACATAATGAAAGTTCCTGTATAGCCTGTATGCGATAGCCAATCTCCCTTTTTATCCCAAGCTATTGAACGTTTCCTTTTTTCATCAAAGCCATAGTCTTGAAGTAAGTGGGTTGCAAAATCATCTTTCAAGTAATGCTCCAGAAAAATTTCCAAATCTTTTACCGTTGAAAATAGACCAGCACTCCCTGCATGCACTCTTAAAACACGTGCCTTGGGATCATGAACATGCCCACTTTCTATCCCTTTTACAGTTGGAACTGCTAGAGGTACTGGACCAAATGAGGTTTGTTGCATACCAAAAGGCTGAAAGATTTCTCTCTGAAACAAGGTATCTAACGCATCTCCCATTAGCTCCTCTATCAAGAAACCCAACAACAAAAAATTAATATCTGTGTATAAAAATTCTTTCTGATCTGTAACAGTAATCCTTAGAATAGCCTGTTTCAATTGCTCTGCATTCATACGATCACGATTTGGAATAAAGGGATCAATGCCACTGGTATGTGTCAAAAGCTGGCGAATCGTAACTTGATGATTAGCAAAAGCAGGATAGTAAGACTGTACAGTTCGATCTAATGCTAATACTCCATTATTCACTAAGAAAATTGCAAGAGTACCTACTCCGACTACCTTAGAAACAGAGGCTAAATCATACGTCAAACCTGCTATGACTGGCTTTTTTCCGTCTTGAGTGCCTAGATAGTATTCCTGCCACCCTCCTCTAGAAAAAAGAGCTAGACTAGCTCCAGGATAAACTCCCTGAGCAATCTGCTCGGAAATTTTATCTATAATGACCTGTCTCATTTTTCAAACCACAATTCAATGCCACTTGGATCTACTGTTTGGATAAATCGTTCTTTTTTATCCTTGAAAAAATCCACATCCAATTTGTCCTCTAACTCTGTCCAAGAAAAGTCCGGCTCAACTGAGAAGCGAAAACTATCCATATCCCAAGTATGCGCAGCAGGTGTCAATAAATCCGGTCCTTCCGCCTCTACAAAATGTAAAAAGGAAACATTAGAAAAGATAGAGCGATAAAACTCTTGACTAACAGACGGTTGTGGAGTATGAATCCAAATGGCCTCAATTTCAAACTCTGACAATCCTTGAAAATCATCTTGATGGCTACTGAATGATACTGGAGGCAAAATAGCTTGTAAATTATCTGCTGATTGTTCTGCATGTAGCAAAAATGTATCACCTTCGGGAGAAATCGCTTCAAAGCCATATCCATTTTTTCCCTTATATAGTTTGGTGTACGACGTTCCTCGTGCCAATAGGTTTTCTAATTCTTGTGCTTTTCTCACTCTTATCACTATTTTATTTACTTTTTTAAGTCCTTGAACAGCACGTGTCCGAACACCTGGCGACTCCATCAAAACAAGTTTTGTCTCCGAATGAACTCTATCCCCACATTCAGCAAAAGCACCTTCTTCTAATCTTGTTTTGATACCCAATTGCGTTTCCAAAAACGCTTGATTAATAGACCTGTTATTGATACGCAAAACAGGTATAATTGTTGTATTTTTTCTCAACATTGTATACTCTTTCTCCTCGGTTCATCTAGATGATATACTATTCTGAAAATGGATGATGTTCCCTATCTCGATACTTTCTACAAAATTTAGACAAAGACACCATTATCAGATATAATAACTATTATAGACTATTATCAGAAAAAAGAGGAGAATTTATGCGCTTTAATCAATTTTCTTTTATCAAGCAAGAACCATCCACTTATCTCCAAGAGCTACACTCTATTGGTTTTCTTTTGGATCCACAACTCAGCGATACAAAAAATCTCGAAATATTTGTCAGAACCTGCCATTTTTTAACAGAGAATACAGATTTCGTCCTATCGAATATGATTGCCGATTGGAAAACCGATCTACTGACTTTCTTCAAGTCCGATTGTGAACTAACAGATCAAGTGTTCTATCAAGTCGCTTTTCAATTACTCGGTTTTGTACCCAATTTTGATTATACCAATGTTATGGCATTTGTTGAAAAGACAGCATTTCCAATTACCTACGGAAACATTATTGAAAACCTCTATCAACTACTCAATACTCGCACTCAATCTGGCAATACCTTAATCGACCAATTGGTCAGCGACGACTTGATTCCTGAAGACAATCAGTATCATTTTTTCAATGGCAAATCTCTAGCAACCTTTTCTACCAAAAATCTTATTCGTGAAGTGGTCTATGTCGAAACACTCGTAGACACTGCAAACACAGGAAAGACAGATCTGGTAAAAGTTTCTATTCTTCGCCCTACTTTCACCGGCACTATTCCTGCGGTCATTACCAATAGTCCTTATCATCAAGGAATCAACGGAACAGCTAGCGATCAAGCTCTTCATAAAATGGAAGGAGAATTAGCTGAAAAACCTCTTGGAACGATCCAAGTTAGAGAAAAAGCTATCACAAAACTTGAACTTGACCAACGAACTCTGCCCATTAGCTCTGCCACAGAAAAACTGGGACATATTGGTTCGTATTCACTCAATGATTACTTCCTATCTCGTGGATTTGCTAGTCTACACGTATCCGGCGTGGGCACTTTAGGATCAACGGGCTACATGACCTCTGGTGATTACCAACAAGTAGAAAGTTTTAAATCCGTTATTGACTGGTTGAACGGTCGAACAAAAGCTTATACAGACCATACTCGAGAATGTGAAGTCATAGCGAGTTGGGCAAATGGAAAGGTCGCAACAACTGGATTATCATACTTAGGTACGATGTCAAATGCTCTAGCAACGACTGGGGTTAACGGACTAGAAGTTGTTATAGCAGAAGCAGGAATTTCCTCTTGGTATGACTATTATCGTGAAAATGGCTTGGTGACAAGTCCCGGTGGGTACCCCGGTGAAGATCTTGATAGCCTGACCGCTCTTACCTACTCTAAAAGTCTACAAGCAGGTGATTTTCTGCGAAACAAGTGCCATTACGAAACGGCGCTTGCAGCTGAACAAGAGGCGCTTGATCGCGCTAGTGGTGACTATAATCAATACTGGCATGATCGCAATTATCTTTTACATGCAGATAAGGTACGATGTGAAGTTGTCTTTACTCACGGCACTCAAGATTGGAACGTCAAGCCTCTGCATGTCTGGAATATGTTCCATGCTCTTCCTCGTCATATCAAGAAACATCTCTTCTTGCATCACGGCGCTCATGTTTACATGAATAACTGGCAATCTATTGATTTCAGAGAATCCATGAATGCCTTACTAACACAAAAATTACTAGGTATTGACAATACCTATCAGTTACCTACGGTTATTTGGCAAGATAACACTAACGAACAACAATGGTCAGCACTTGAAAACTTCGGTGCTACAAATGAAATACAGCTTTCATTAGGAAACAGCGAAGCTAGCATTCCACAACACTATCACAAGGATACCTTTGATAAGTATTGCAAATCCTATCCAGCTTTCCACCAAGACCTATTTGACGGCAAGGCCAATCAAATAACAGTTGATCTACAATTGGAGAAAGATGTTCACTTAAACGGAAAAGCTAGCCTCAAACTCCGTGTCAAATCAAGCATCGCTAAAGGACTACTCTCAGCTCAATTACTTGATTTTGGTCCAGCTAAACGTCTAGCTGCAATTCCCGGAATGATAGCACGTGCTAGCCTAGATAATGGGCGCTATCATGCTCAAGAAAATCTAGTCGAACTTCCTTTTACAGATAGTCCTTATCGCGTTATTGCAAAAGGTTACCTAAATTTACAAAATCGCACTGAGCTAACAACAATTGAAGAAGTCGTTCCAAATCAATGGATGGATATCACATGGGATTTACAACCTAGCATCTATCGCTTGAAAAAAGGAGATACCCTACGCCTAGTATTGTACACTACTGACTTTGAATGTACGATTCGAGACAATAATGAGTGGACTACTACCATTGATTTGAGTCAATCTAGTTTACTATTACCTTATTAAGTCGTTAAAAAAATGAGTTATTCATTAAAAGAATAACTCATTTTTGTTTTATTTCTCTAATGGGTGAATAATAACACCTTGTACAACACGGTTTACCGTTCCAGTTGGCGATGGCGTATCTGGTAGGTTATTACATTTCACAGCAGCCATGATAGATACTGTTTGCGCAAAAATGATATACGGGAATGTTAAGAGAACATCTGGTAATGCTGCACCACCTTCTGCTAACACAAAATTAGGTGCATCTGTCCCTTCAAGAGCTGATGCAGACAAAGCTACAACACGCTCTGCAATACCGTCACCGTGTACCTCATTGAGCAAATCCACGTCATATTGACGAGTATAAGCGTCATTAGAAGCAAAGAGAAGAACCAATGTCTTATCATTGATGAATGATTTTGGACCGTGACGGAATCCTAGAGGCGTTTCATACATAGTCGCTATCTTACCAGCTGTCAACTCTAAAATTTTGAGTTGTGCTTCGTGCGCAAGACCATAAAAACCACCTGCACCTAAGTAAATGACACGCTCAAAATCAAGGTTAATCAATTCTTGTACATAGTCCTCACGATCCAATACATCTTGTCCAAGACGAGCAATCGTATCAACCCAAGCTGCTTTTTCTTCTTGGAAAGCAGGTGAGAAGACTAATAGTGCTGTCAATGCCATACAACTGTAACTACCAGTCATAGCAAAACCTTTATCGTTTGAACCAGCAGGTTGCATGAGTAAGAGATTATCAGCATCCCCCTCTGTCGCTACCGCCAGTTTACCGTCTGGTGCACATGTAATTGTAACTTGATAAAGCTGATCTACCAATTGTTTAGCAATTTCTACTGCCGCCAAACTCTCAGGCGAGTTACCAGAGCGAGCAAAAGAAACTAAGATAGTTGGAACATCTGCTTGAAGGTAATCATGTGGACGACCAACCAATTCAACTGTACCAATAGAAGAGAAACGAATGTGCTTCAAATCATTGACTTGATTCAAGTGGTTCGCAATACTTTGACCAACAAAATCAGATGTACCTGCTCCCGTAAAAATAACATGAACAAATGGATGCTTTTCCTTAATTCCTGCCAAGAAACTCTCAATCGTTTCAAGCTTATCTAGATATAGCTGATGTGCTTCTTTCCACAAACTAGGTTGTTGGAAAATTTCAGTAGCTGTAATGTGAGCACCTAACTTTTCGAGTTCTTCTTTTGCTAGACGAAACATATTATCCTCCTTACTGGTTATAACCAGTTTTTTTATTTTATTATATCGGAAAGAATAAGTGTTGTCAATTGAAAACGGTTTAATCTTTTGATTTTTTACTGAGAAGCTAGAAGCTATTAAAGTGGAAACTTATGTTGATTATTCTTTCTATATTAAAACCAATTCAAGGAAAAATACCTCAATTTTTCCTTGAATCTAAATACATGTACTCATGCATTCTTTAACTATTTGAAAATAGAACTTGTAAAATCATTAGTTGTTCTCAAGAGAGCATTGTATATGCGTTGCTTGAGAGCGTTAACCCAACTAGTATTATGATTAGCGACTGATGTATCAATATTCTTCATATCCTGTGCAACAGCCTGATCCATTAATTTTTCAAGTTCTGCAAAAGATGTTATGTTAATCTGTTTTGTGGAATTAGGTTGCCCCAATTCGTAGGTTATAGTAAAGTCAATCAAATTATTTAACTGGTTAATCCGCTGTTGATACATCGCTTTCTTGAAGTCTTTCCAACTTTCATATTCACCTTTAAAAATATGCTCGAAGACCAAATCATCCGTAATTAAACCAACATTTTTTCTTGACCAATTATCATAAATAATGGAACCATCAGCCATGGCCCTTGCACTCAACTGATTCGATACATAAGGTACAAAGCCTTCTACATAACCTTTTTCAGCAAGTAATTCATAAGCCATACGACGGAACATAACATCCCCAGGAGAACCGTTAGGATTAGAGAGAGCAGAATAGATTGGTGAAAAGATACTGATATTATAATATCCATTTCGTGTCAATCCTGAATTGGCATTCCAATATTCTCGGCGATTGATGATACTTTTATCTACCAAATCACTAATATTCGTCAGAGCTGCTGCTTCTTCTAATGTTAGTGGACGGATAGAGTTTCCTGCATGAGTATCTCTACCAGCATTTTGTACATAATAGTTGTCAATAACACGATACCACTTCTGTTTCACTGTATCACTCTGTTTAAGAACAGACTTAGCTTCTAAATAGTCTAAAAGATAGATAGCATC
Source organism: Streptococcus suis (assembly GCA_029593505.1). Taxonomy (GTDB): domain Bacteria; phylum Bacillota; class Bacilli; order Lactobacillales; family Streptococcaceae; genus Streptococcus; species Streptococcus suis_AG. The sequence continues at coordinate 119,544 of JAKTNI010000004.1, read as the reverse complement.
AAACATATTATGCACATATTCATTAAGATCTTCTACATTTTTATAACGCTCAACTGGATTAGCAGCATGATAACGATTCAATGAATCTTCATTACCGGTAAACATAGTATTGATTCCTAATGAACGACTCTGATTTCCAATAGGAGTTTGTAAAAGTCCTTGGGCAAAGAGTTCCGCTCCTTGTCCTTGACGACGACCATTGCCTTCAAAGTAAATATTGCCATCAAAATTATGTACCATCTCATGAGTAAAGACTGAAGAACCATATTGATCCAGCATTCTAGATGCCACAAAGTGAGTCAAATAACCAGTAGCATAAGCTCCTGAACCATTAGCAGCATACCACTTACCAACGGGTCCAAAGAAATTAGCAATAGAAGAACGTTCGGTATTTTGGAGAGTTTTCCATGTTGCTGATTTAGCCGAATCACGGAAATTAAAGCCATCATAATTCAACAAAGATTGGAAAAGTTTTTCACGTGAACTCTCAGACAAAATGCTATACCAGAAATCAAAGTGATCTCTTTGCCAAATAGCTGCTCGATCAACCAATTGATGCATATAATCGATAAATTCCATACCTGATGAAGCATTATCGTATAGATATCTATCATAAGCACCAAAGGAAAGCGTTGACATTGTAGAAATGATATACATACTCTCTTCTGGTAAAGTTAATAGAGGGAGAAGCATATTTTGGTACAGCCAATTTGACTTAGTAATACGGTCATAAACACCAATAGTGTACTTGCTATTTGGTGTAGCTGTAGCCTGTTTGGTAGCTACTTCGTCAATGTTTGACTGACTTTCGACAATATAAGCCCGACTTGTATTTTTCAACCACTCATTGTTGGTTTGAGTTGGCAAGAAAAGTTGACGGTAGTTTTCAAGATAATCAAAAACTGTATTCGGTCCTTTAGCAGATTTCAAAGAGTTACCATATGTGAGAACATTGTTCTTAGGTCGCAGATTATCATAACCTGAATTTCCGAGAGCAATAATAACATCAAGTGTTGAAGCCTCTTGATTTCCAAAGAAATCTTGCTTGAAAACAGTTAAATCTTGTGTATTCAAATTACCAAAATCAATGTTATACCATCTATTTAAGTATGCCAGACCAAGAACTAACGCTTCCTTATTGTCCACAATCTTTTGTAACAAATAAGTTTGTACAGAGGAACCCAAAGTGTTAATAGCATTATTTGAAGCAAGAAGTTTCCGAAGCTCTTCTGCCAAATTATTGCGCACACTGTTAAAGCTATCTTCCAAATAAAGAGCCCAAAGCGGTTTCTGTTCAGTTGTTGAGCTGACTCCTAGGTCAGCCGCCCAAGCAGATAGTTGTTGCGGAGTCGGATTGGCGGGTTGAGATATTTTTAAGGTATTCTTTATAGCTTCGGAGTCAAATACTAAATTAGATAGTTCATTAGATAGTTGGACAACTAAACTATCGTAATTAGACAAGAAGGACTCTGGAGTATACAGTAGATCTGTTCCTATAATTGTATAATCAGCAATGTGATTATTTTTGAAATCTTCCTTAAACGCAACATCCAAGTACTCAACCGTTCCATCCGCATAGTGTAACATAATGCGGTTAATAAATCGTTTTTGACTATATGGATCTGTTACAATCTGGTTGTCAACCATAGGTACGACATCTAATAGCAAGGTCTGGTTTAACTTATCAGTTAAATTCAGCTTATTAGCATAGTAAACTAGATACTCTTTATTGTAGAAAGGAAGTAATTTTTCCATGTTTTTATAAGCTGTTGTGTGAGATATTTTTGCACCTGCTACTTGGCTATAGTCAACACTATAAAAATTAACAGCTTGATTTATTAAACTATCTGAAAGATTAGTTGAAATCTCCATAGCAGCAACTCGTGTTGCTGCATCGGCATCCGATATAGCGGTACTCCATGAATCATTTGCACCGTCAGATTGACTAGTTACAAAGGTATTCGTTATCGGTGCTTTGCTATAAGCAGTATCTCCATGAATCTTATCACCATTAACAACTCGAACTGAACTAACAATATTATTGACAGTTCCACCCGAGTAAACTGACCCAACTACTCCACCAACGTGACCAGCCGTCGTCAGGTTAACAATAGAGCCTGTTGCTACACCATTTCGCAAAGTCGCATTACCTGTAAGATGTCCAACCATACCACCTACGCGATAACCTCTATTAGCAGAAAGGGAAATGGCTGAGTTTGCGTGAACCTGATTGAGTATGGTGTCATTATCTGTTGCATATCCGACGACACCCCCGATATTTGAAGCATGTGTAGCACCGATACCTATCAATTGTCCTGTGAAAGAACTATTGGTAATTTTTGTTGCCTTATTGGCTAAATATACAATACCTCCAATATTGGCACGTGCAGAAATACTTCCTTCTACAGAAACATTACTAAGTTGGCTGGCAGTGGCTATCCTCGCGAGTGATCCAATATTCTCCTCATCAACTGCTATAGCTACATCAATCAAATCAAGATCACTAACCCTTGCACCATTGAGAGTATCAAATAACGGACGAGTCAAATGGTAGATTGCATAAGATTGACCATTATAACTTCCTGTTAAACTACCTGTAAATGGTGAGCTAATATAAGAAAGAGCAGTATCTGACAGACTGATTTCATCAGCTGTCATATCGGCACCAATAATATAAGTTCCTGTTGGATCTGCTTCAATAGCCGCGACCAACTCTTTAAAAGAAGTATATACGCCAGATTGACTGGTAGTTTGTTTTTCTATATAAAAAGTATAATTGTCTTGGTAACTCGCATTATTTTCTTGTACCAATTCATCAAAAACAACTGTAAATTTGTACTTTGATTGACCATTTACTTCGACTTCTTCAACAGCTGATATAGGTAATAGTATCTCTTTGAAACGATCAGACTGAATTTTTACAAAATATTGATCCAAATCCTGCGGAAGACTAGCCATTGATATATAACGACGATAATTTCCATTTTCCAATCCATATAATTCCAATCGATCAATATCTTTTATTTCGATTTTCTTATAATCCAGACGGAAGTCCTTTATACTCGTTTGCTCCTGATTTTCTTGACCATTTCCTAAATCATAAGTCACCACAGTCTTTAATGTATAATCAACATAATAGTCTAATCCTGTTAAATCCAATCCTATTGCCAAATTTGTAATTGGAACTTCCCTAATTAAATGATTTCCTTGATAGAGCTGAGCTACTGCTGAAACATAAGTTCTAGTTGGATCTGCTAAAGAAAATTGCACTTGCGCCATTTTTAAGTTTTCATTCTTAATCAATTGAGAAATAGTCAGTACCGGTGCTTCTTTGACCTTTGTACCAACCTGAACAATTTCAGAAACAGCTGCTTGCGTAACAACATTAGAAACTTCTTCTGTCTTTAAAACCTGACCATTTGCAGTATAGGTACGAGTAGTGATGGAGCGTTCTCCAGAAACTCCTGATTGGCTAATGCGTCGCTCTCCTAAAAGAAGATGAGGATTCTCGACTTCCACTGTTTCATAAGCGATAGGTTCCGTATGAATCGTATCACTTTCAACAACCTCAATACTAGGAACTTCATAGGTAGGAGCATCAGTAGGAACCGCTGTTTCAACCTTGGTACCAACCTGAACAATTTCAGAAACAGTTGCTTTCGTAACAACATTAGAAACTTCTTCTGTCTTTAAAACTTGACCATTTGCAGTATAGGTACGAGTAGTGATGGAGCGTTCTCCAGAAACTCCTGATTGACTATGATCAGATATAGTAGTGGCCATACTGCCTATATCTCTAGTTTCTGTTATTCTTGAAAGCTCTGATTTCACAGAACTACTTGTTTCTGATGGCACCTCTAGCACCACAGAATGTTCTTTCTCTCGATAAATATGAGCATCTTTGATGTAACCAATATATCTATAACCATCAATTTGTAGTGGCTCCGGTAAATTCTCTCCAACAGATGCAGACAAAACTTGATTGTATTGCTCCAAAGTCTGATTGGTCAGAGAAAGAGCTGTTGGGGATAGAAGAGAAACCCCTGTTGCTGTCACAATAATAATGCCTGATAGTTCCTTTTTTAAATTTTTTCCTTTTTTTATAGCTACAAGCAATAGACTCACTCCAACCAACGCACCCATATAATAATTGGTCAAGCTCTCTCCAGTATCTGGTAGCAACAACTGACTCGTTGAAGAGGTTACAGTAGGTCGATAAATCAAGTAATAAGTATCATCTGTCTCTTCTACTAATTTTGGTAAATCATGAATCATCAACTTTCGTTCATCGGCAGTTAATTCATCTTCCATAATATAACGATAGTTAATCATCTTAGCCGGTATTTGTGCTTCAACTGGCTGAGCAACAATCAATGATTGAACTAAAAAGAGGCCAGCAATTGTTGCAGAAACCAAGCCATAAGATGTTTTTCTAAGAGAATATCGATGTTGACTAATTCCAGACAGGAGTCTCATAATAGTATCACTTCCTTAAATAAAATTTTGGCATGCTTTTCCATTATACCAACTCAACTAAATTCTTTCAACTCCTAGTTAATAAATTTCAAACAATAAAAATAGAGGCATAGATTTCAAAATATAATAGTGAATTATGTAATATTTGATGCTTCCGAATACCAACTTACCATTTTTGGGGAATAGTAATGTGAGAGAAATACAAAGACAACGAATATTTTCACCAGTTAATATCGTTCGAGAAACCTCTAAAAATAATTCATATTTTTCAAAAAAGGTTTATCCTTACGGATAAACCTGAATAGTATTATGCTTTATTTGCTGAACCAAACACATCAATACGTTCTTCAACAGAAGCTTGAATAGCTTTTACTCCATCAGCCAAGAATTTACGTGGGTCAAAGAGTTTTTTCTTATCGTACTCTGCTTCGTTCGCTTCATATGCAGCTGCAAATTTACGAGTTGCATTTGCAAATGCAATTTGACACTCTGTATTAACGTTTACTTTAGCAACACCCAATTTAATTGCTTCTTGGATTTGCTCATCTGGAATACCAGAACCACCGTGCAATACAATTGGGAAACCTGGTACAGCTTCTGTTAATTTACGCAAGTGATCAAGATCAAGACCTTCCCAATTAGCTGGGTATGGACCATGAATGTTACCAATACCTGCTGCTAAGAAGTCAATACCAGTTGCAACCATAGCTACCGCATCTTCAATTGGAGCCAATTCGCCACTACCTACGATACCATCTTCCTCACCACCAATAGTACCTACCTCTGCCTCAACTGATACACCTTTTGCATGTGCTAATTCTACAACTTCTTTAGCTTTTGCAAGGTTTTCTTCTACTGGAAGGTGTGAACCGTCAAACATGATAGAAGTATAACCAACTTCGATACACTCAAGTGCATCTTCGTAGTGACCATGGTCAAGGTGAATAGCAACTGGAACTGTAATATTCATTGATTCAATCAAGTTGGCAATCAAGTTACGAGCAACTTTATAGCCACCCATGTACTTCGCTGCACCCATAGATGTTTGAATAAGAACTGGTGCTTGTTTTGCTTCCGCTGCACGTAAGATAGCTTGAGTCCACTCAAGGTTGTTTGTATTAAATCCGCCAACTGCATAACCGTTATCACGCGCCGCTTGGACAAATTTTTCTGCTGAAACTAATGGCATTTCGATAGCCTCCTAATATTTTTTAGAGGTTTTTCCCTCATACTCATTCATTCTATCATTTTTAAACCAAAAATGCTAGAACAAAATATTTAGTTTTGAGATTTTTTTCACATGTTTTCAATATTTGAGTTTCAAAATCTTCGTGTTTATATATTTTAGACAATATTCTATCGCTAACGATAAGACTAACTGAAGAGTAAGACGATAATTCTTTATTCAAAATGATAGAGCAAGGATTGAAACTGTAGTAAAAAGAGGTAAGCATATTGACGATTATCTTGCATTTCTCTTATTAAAGACTGTAATTCTGTCATGTTGTCTGTAATAATACCATCTACCTGTAATAATATCATTCTCATCATACTGTCTTCATCGTTTGGTGTCCATGCATAGACTAACTTATCTCTAAACCACGACTTCAGCATAAAATTTTTATCCAAAGATGTATATTCCATAGTATAACCATCTGCAGCTGTTCTTGGATAAATACTATTAAAGGGAAGAATAAAGAATGAAACTAACCGTTCATCGTAGTTTTTAATATCAACAATAATATTGTAATCAAGAGATTGTACTTGATGTCCTTTCAAAATCAATCTCTTCCCATATTTTTTAACAAACTGTTGAGATAGATTTGGCGAGTCAGCACTAGTTGCTTTTATTTCAACTAATAATTTTTGCCCCAGAGAATCGGCCTTTTCTAAATAATCATCAAACGAGGGAACTTGGGCAGTCATTCCATTTTCAGACACTGTCATGCTTGTTAATTCTGCTAGAGTATAGTCATGTGTTCCTCCAGAATGACCTGTCAACAACATCAAGTCTGTATCATGCATAACCACAAACTGACCGTCTTTGGTTTCCTGAATATCCATTTCCACATAGTCTGGTTTTAATCTGGAAATTTTTTCCAGTGCATCAATTGAATTTTGTACAGCATTTCTATCATCAACTCCACGATGAGAAATGGTAACAGGCATCGTTTCAAACGGAAATGTGAGGGCTATCCACCCCTGAATAGTAAATGTAAAACTGGATAGTAGTAAAATAGCGAACCTCAATCTATGCCGTAAATTTCTTCGACGATAAACCGGTATTTCCTTACCCGTCAACAGACTGACGAAATTCATCATAAAAAGAGCTATCACTCCATAAAACGAAAATTTTAGTAAAACATAGGAAAAAAGAGCAGAAGTATGAGCAACATTAGGTAAATATTCATCCAGTAATCGTTGCCAACCATAAAGTAAGAAACCTATTCCTGAAAATAGGAGAATAGGAAATGTAACGAGCCAGAAAAGACGGAAGAAAGAACGAAGCTGTTCACGTCCTCTTGTCATATTCCAAGAATAAACAATGGATTCTCTCACACTCTTATGCTCAAAATAAATGTATGGCAAAGCATACATCAAACGAGAGCTGAGCCAGAAAAAAAGCAGGAAACAAAAAAAGATAAATATCGCTAACCAAGTCGTATTAGAAAAATACTCTAGGATAAACTGTGGTATGATAATTTTATTGAAATAATAGATATTTAAGATTCTTCGTAAGAATGGCAACAGAAGAACTGAATATAACAACAGAAAGATGAACTTTGGCAAACTACTGCGCTGTACAATAGCAACCATATGATTTCTAATATTTCGCATATAATCTAGTAAATGCTTGGTATTCTCATCCAATAGATACCAAACACCTGTAAATAGTAAAGCTAATTCTAAATAAGCAATCGCTACATTCAGTAAAAATAAGAGAAGAAACAGAATCGCAACAAATCCATTTCCCAGTAGAACCGACCATAGATTTGTTGGTGACAAATAATCATAATTTGTCATGGATAATAGCACTTCCGAAATCCACGAATTAAGTGGAATCCATACAAACTCCATTATGGTAAATAATGTAAAAAATAGCAAAAGAATTTTATCTAAATTATAATAAATTCTTTGAAATTCGCATCTTATTTTTTTCATAATTCTAGTCTCCCATATTTCGTCACGATTTTCAAGATAATTCCTAAAATATGGTATAATACTTATTAAAAACAAGGAGATTATTAATGAAAGAAAAAATAACCCTGAAACCTCTAACCGACATGGATATTTACAGGATTTGGCAAATTGGATATAGCCATACTCTGCCTGAATGGAAAAAATGGGATGCTCCTTATTTTGAAGACTACCAGATGTACCCTGATTTTGAAATCTTTCGTACAAGCAAAGATTACACATTTCTCCTAAAGGACACAGTCCGGGGAATCTTTGTGAACCAAAAACCTATAGGAATTGTCACTAAACATTGGGAAAATGAAAAAACACGCTGGTTAGAAATTGGAATCGTTATCTACAACCAAGACTATTGGAATGGGGGTTACGGTACACAGGCTCTCTTACTATGGATTGACGAAATTTTCGAAACTATTTCTGAACTAGAACACATCGGTCTCACGACATGGTCTGGCAATTTCCGTATGATGCGAGCTGCTGAAAAAATTGGTATGCTCAAGGAAGCACAAATCCGTAAGGTTCGCTACTGGCAGGAATACTATTACGATTCTGTCAAGTACGGTATTCTTAGAAACGAGTGGTTAGAAAATAGAAAAACATCAAGTTACTAATGTAAACTTGATGTTTATTTTTTTATCTTCCAAACAATCTAGCAAAAAAGCCTTTCGTCTGTACAATCTCTGCTCTTGCTTTTACTTCATCTAATTCTAATTTTAGTGTTTCTTTGTCTGCCATAGCTTTAAGAGTGAGTTGTTGCTGCTGGTCCAATTGCTTATCTTTCTCAGCAATCTGCACATCTTTCACACGCAATTGCTCATCTTTTTCGGACAATTGTTTGTCTTTGGCTTTTAGCTGACTATATAAACGAATAATTTCGGCATTTTTCTCATCTACTAAAATTTCCATCAATTCGCGGTGCTTGACTTCGTCACTAATCGGCTCATCTTCAAAAATGGTCGTCTTATAAATCTCTTCCAATTTAATTAAGCCAGCTCGATTAACAACGGTTACACCTTTATCATTTTTCTCTACGAACTCTTCTGGAAGGGACTTTACCCGATTGTTCATGGCTTGGCGACTCACTCCCAAAATCTCAGCTAGCTCACTGACTGTTTTTTCAATTCCCATAATATCCTCAGTACTGTATCTAGTTTGTATCATAAAAATATTACCACAGAAGCCTATTCCTGTCAAATAAAGGAGAAATAGCAACAAGAGAACACACAATTTTCTATGTACAAGAACAGAGAACAGATACTCTCTCCTATTTTATGATAAAATAACAATATGAATACAGTAGATACTATTATTATTGGAGCCGGTCCAGCTGGCATGATGGCAGCCATTTCATCCAGTTTCTATGGGCAGAAAACTCTGCTTCTTGAAAAGAATAAACGCCTCGGAAAAAAACTTGCAGGCACTGGAGGTGGACGGTGTAATGTTACAAACAACGGGAATTTAGATGACATACTGGCTGGCATTCCCGGAAATGGTCGCTTTCTCTATAGCGTTTTTGCCCAATTTGATAATCATGACATCATGAACTTTTTTCAAGAAAACGGTGTTACACTCAAAGTGGAAGACCACGGTCGTGTCTTTCCTACGACTGATCGCTCGCAAACCATTATTAAATGCTTAGAAATGAAAATGTTGGAAAATGGTGTTGATATCCGAACCGGAACAGAAGTGATCTCTGTGCGGAAAGTTGATCATCTCTTTCATATCAAGACAAAAGACGAAACCTTTACAGCACCTAAATTGATCGTAACTACCGGTGGAAAAACTTACCCTTCTACTGGTTCGACTGGTTTTGGTCACGATATTGCAAGGCATTTCAAGCTAGCAGTAACAGAAATTGAGGCAGCAGAAAGTCCCCTACTAACAGATTTTCCTCATAAAAAACTACAGGGGATTTCTCTAGAAGATGTAACACTAACATATGGTAAACACATCATCACTCATGATTTACTCTTTACTCACTTTGGTTTGTCTGGACCAGCTGCTCTTCGTCTATCTAGTTTTATCAAAGGAGGAGAAATAGCCTTCTTAGATGTGGTTCCAACATACTCTGAAGAAGATTTGGTTAATCATTTGGAGAAAAATAGAGAAAAATCTGTCAAAAATGCTCTTCGCGACCTTATGCCAGAACGCCTAGCAGATTTTTTCACCGAGAGCTATGATTGCAAAGTAAAGCAACTTTCTAAAAAAGAAGTATCCGATGTACTGACGCGCCTCAAAGCTCTTCCTATCAAGATCACAGGAAAAATGTCTATCGTCAAATCGTTTGTCACCAAAGGAGGCGTTGACCTCAAGGAAATCAATCCTAAAACCTTAGAAAGTAAAAAAGTTTCTGGTCTGCACTTCGCCGGTGAAGTTTTGGACATCAATGCTCACACCGGTGGTTTTAACATCACCTACTGCCTCGCGACTGGCTGGGCTGCAGGTAGTTTACATATTTAACACAAACATTCAAGCCAATTCCGCTTGAATTTTTGTATACCATTTTGTATGATAGATATATAACATTCAAACAGACAAGGAGGTTTCTTATGCAGCTTCAACTTTCTTCTATTTCTAAAACATTTGACAAAACCATCATTCTTGACGGAGCATCTTTTACCTTTGAAACAGGGAAAATTTATGGATTGCTGGGTAGAAATGGTGCTGGTAAAACAACTCTCTTCAACTGTATCACTCGTAATCTTACTCTAGACACAGGGAGTATCCATTTTGTTGAGGAGGGACAAATAAGAGATTATCAGAATACCGAAATTGGTTTTACCCAGACTCAGCCACAGCTTCCTGCTTTTATGACTGCATTTGAATTTATTCGTTTCTATATGGATATTCACAAAGACCAGCTCAAGTCTTCTACCAATCCAGAAGAATGGCTGAGCTTAGTTGGTATCAAAGAAGAAGATCAGCATCGCCTTCTCAAAGATTTCTCTCATGGTATGCAAAACAAGGTCCAACTCCTGCTATCATTGATTGTTCAACCACCTGTCCTCCTTTTAGACGAACCATTAACGTCCTTTGATCCAGTAGCTGCTCACGAGTTCAAACAATTGATCCGAGAAGCAAAGAAAACCTCTATTATTATCCTGTCAACCCATATTTTACAATTAGCACAAGATCTCTGTGATGAGGTTGTGCTGTTACATCATCAAAAATTACAAGCCATACCAAATGGAAAATTACATGATCCTAACTTTGAACAGGAAGTAGTTAGTCTTTTAACTGATCAATAGGAGGTTCACATGAAAACGATACTACGCTACTTTTCATATAAAAACAGGTACAACATCCATAGAAGTATCAACGGATTATTCTATTATCTGAGAAAGTTCCCCCTTATAGGTAAGAATATTCCATTATCTATTTTTAAAGCTTATCGTTACAAATCTGGAATGTTTCTACTATTACGTCTTTTATCTGTTCCCTGTCGTATTGTACTAAAGGGATCTTGGCTAGCCATACATGTTGGTATTGCAGTTTTCTGGTCTAACTTTCTGCTAGAAAACAAAGCGAATATGTTTCAATATCAAGAATCTATCTGGATACTCGGTTTTCTGTTTTGGTTTATTTTTGTTGGATACGGTTATCGGTTTAGCAAAGGGTTTGACCCGGTCATCTCACAGTCAGAACGAGAATTTATGCAACACTTTGGATTATCTCACTCTATCTTTCTCCAAAGCCAACTCTTTGTAGAACCCATTCTGACTAGTCTCTACTATATCCCCAGCCTCTTTCTTTTTTGCATATTCAGCAGTGAATGGATTTTTCTTCCCGTTGGACTACTAACGATTCCGGCTGGACACTTCTCTGGATACGCTATTCATCGCGTTTTATTCAACCACCGCATCTTTCTACGTCGCAACTCTTGGCAATCTTGGGTTGTTTTCCTCAGCTCCTTGATGCTTTATGGACTTGTAGCGTTCTTCAAAGGGAAACTCTCTACAACATGGCTTCTTCCGCTCCTCATCTTCCAACCTATATTAATTTGGTGTAGTTATCGCTACCTAAAATCCCAAACCAATCATCTGGAATATCTCCAATACTGCATGGATGAATCACTACAAATGGATAAAAAAGTAGATGAACTAACTAGAGGCACTGAATATACTCGCCAAGGTTTAGAGATGCAAAACAAGTTAAAGTTGACAGAAGAACGAGATGTCGGTCAGCTCTCTGGAATGACTTACTTAAATGCCTTGTTATTTAAACGTCATCGCTCCATATTGCTTGATAAGGTACGATTTCGTATCAGCTTTCTTCTCGCTATATTTCTCAGTTTCGAAACTCTCCGTTATTTTGGTCACTTTAACGTTCAGATATCAAACACCGACTATCTTGCAAGTCTTCCATTTGCATTTATCATCATGTACCTAGGTTCTATGGGACACACTGTGGCACAAATGGTATTTGTCAACTGTGATGTCAGTATGCTCCACTATCCATTTTACCGTGAAGCTAAAACGATTATTTCAGGTTTTAACTATCGTTTTTTCCAAACGATAAAATTAAACTTCTATTTTTCTGGTAGTTTACTGCTGCTCCTGATTGTATTCACGCGGGGCCATCTTTCATTTTATTCCTACTTACTGACAGCACTTCTCCTCACAAGTTTGACAGCTCTGTTTTCATTTCATAATCTTTTTATTTACTATATCCTCCAACCCTTTACCAAAGATATGGAAGTTGTCAATCCTATCTATCGGTTCCTAAATGGCGCTCTCTACTGGATAGCCTATGTCAATACTCAACTAAGAATCAACTCTCCTCTCTATACTCTTACCATCTCTCTTATTCTCTTACTCTATGTTGGTATTGGCTACATCGTTTTATTAAAAAAAGCACCTAAAACCTTCAAACTCAAATCCTAAAAAACAGCCTTCTCAATTGAGAGGTCGTTTTTCATTACCAAATTCTCATAAATCTTTGCAATAGTAACGTTACTAATGCCATAGCTACCCAACAAACAAAACCGACTATCAGGGACGAGCGTCCTTTTTTTATTAAGTCCAGTATGTTCGTTCGTAAACCGATAGCAGACATAGCCATACAAATAAAATATTTAGACAACCATTTCAAAGGAGTAAAAATGGTCACACCTACACCCAAATGAGTAAAAACAGTTGTTACAACACTAGCTAGAATAAAATAAAGAATAAACACCGGAAAACCGTTCAAAAGTGACGCCCTTCCTAATTTCATTCCTGTATTTCTTGCTTGAAACACTGCCAAGACAGTAGTAATAGGAATAATTGCTAAAGTTCTAGTCAACTTAACCGTAATCGCTGTATCCAACGTCTGACTTCCTAACCCATACAAACTATCCCAAGTTGAAGCAGTCGCGGTCACCGAAGAAGTATCATTCACAGCTGTACCTGCAAATACTCCAAATGCTTGTCCAGATGTCGTTGAAAAACCAAGCCACGAAGCTATACTAGGAAAAAGTAGCGCTGCCAAAATATTAAACAAGAAGATAACTGAAATCGCTTGTGCTACATCTGTCTCATCTGCTTCAATCACCGGAGCTGTTGCCGCAATAGCAGATCCTCCACAAATAGATGTACCTACGCCAATTAAAATGGCTATATGCTTAGATATGGGTAAGCATCTCCACATGATATAAGCGCAGAATAAAGTAATACTAATTGTTGATAGAATAATCGGAAGCGACTGTTTTCCTACTTCAAAAACCGTCGATAAATTCAAGCCAAATCCTAAACAAATCACCGCATATTGCAAGATCTTCTTGGAAGTAAAGGTTAAACCCGCTTGTATAGACGGAGTGTTACCAATAAAAGAAGATAAAGCCATACCTAGCAAAAGAGAAAAGACAGGACCTCCAACGAGAGGAAAACATTGTCCTAACCACTGCCCCAACAAAGCCAATAAAAAACACAACCCAATTCCTAGACTATTTCGTTTCATCATTCTCTCCTACAAAAAACAACGCAAAATCGCCGTAGATAAAACACCCACCAAAACTGCTAAAACTAAATTTTTAGTTTTCCACACTACTAAAAACGTTGGAATAACTGCTAGACTTTCCACAGGTAACACAATTGGCAAACGTCCAACTTCTTCGTCCATAATGCTAGACAACAGCAAGGCAGACATTATCGTCAAGGGTAAAAATCGAAGAAACGAAGTCAACTTTGGAGGCAACGTTTTGTTGCGCGTTATGACAAATGGAAGGATACGCGGAATCCATGTTACCACAGCTGACAAAAGAATGACCAAAAGAATGGTATCATTTTTCATCTAAAACCACCCCCACGAAACATCCTATTACAGTTGCTACCAATACTGCTAGATACGAGACTATAAAGATTGATAATATCAGATATACAACCACAACCGTTCCCACTATCATCCCAACCTTTACCAAAGAGATTTTGTGAAGCATCATCTCTAACTGTCCATAAAAAATGCCCACAAACATAGCAATTAAGGCAAAGTCTAAGCCAAATACCTCTGGCTGTGAAATCATGCCACCAATCACATTTCCTAACACAGTACAGATCACCCATGTAGCATAACTCGCAAAGTTGTTACCATACATCCAACTTGATGTAACAGGTTTTCGCATGTATTCTCTAAGCAAAATGGCATATGATTCATCTGTCAAAAACGAACCGATTAATAGATTCTTTCCTAAACGATTTCTCTTAAACATCGTCGTCACGTGTAAAGACAGGAGAAACATCCTAAGATTAATAAAGAAAACAGTTACTACAATGGATAAAAGAGAAGCACCCGCCAAAATCATCGCACACATAACAAATTGAGCACTACCTGCATAGACCAAGAGGCTCATTAACAAAATTTCTATTGCAGAAATGTTCGCATTAGCCGCTACAACACCGCAAGCAAAACCGATACTTGCATATCCCATCATAGTAGGAACCGCTGCCTGCACGCCTCTGTAGAATTCCTTTCCATCCCTCATATCATACCACCATCCAATTTATTATCACATCCCTCATTCTACAGTAGATTATTTCAAAACACCATTTGATTCCTATCTGAATATGGAAAAAGATTGAAGAAAATCTAGATATCATTTTCTTCAATCTATGCTTAAACTAAGACTACTATTAATTTTCAAATTTTAGTGCTTCAGCTCCATAAAGCTTCAACACGTTCATACATACGTAGTTTGTTACATAGCCAACGACAAACGGTATTACAATCCATGCGATCGCAACTTGGACTATGGTTGCCCCACCTTCCAAAGAAGCAATCGGACCAACTAAACCAACCAAACCAAAACCAGCAGACGCTGGTGTCCCAACCAAGCTAAAGACAGGTACGCTAATAGAACTAATTGCAGCTGTTAAAGTAATTGGTACAAGTAGTTTAGGTGTTTTCATAACATTTGGCATCATCATTTTCATTGCACCTAAACCAATTGCCAACGGAACACCTGCTTTATTCGTTTTCATCGTTCCCCAAACCAGAACAGCTGCAGAAGAAGCTACACCCATTGCAGCAGAAGCTGATGACAAGCCAGTCAAACCAACCGCTATACCAATCGCTACTGTAGATATTGGACTAACAATCAATACTGAGAAAGACATCGCAATAAGAATACTCATCAAGACGGGCTGCAAAGTTGTAAAGGAATTGATTCCCTGACCAATCAAAAACGTAACGGTCGAAACATACGGTAACAATAACCAGCCCAAATATCCTGCTCCCGTTCCCAATAAGATTGGAAGTAAAATGATATTTAGTGCTCCAAACTTATTCCCTACCAACTGAATAAGTTTAACCGCAATGGCAGCAGTAATCATCATATTAATCAAATCACCAATGCCTTTTAATTGGAAAATAGAAACCTGATTACCATCTAAAACCACATTCGCTAGTGTCCAGGCACCCGAACCAATATAGGCTGCTCCCCCAACTGCTATTTGCTGCATTTGTGTTAAATTAAATTGCTGAGCAATCAAGAAGCCTGCCATAATCGGCGTAAAGAATTGGAACACTTGAATAATATGTAGAAAATCAGCAGCCATCTGATAATTTGCTGCCAGAGGCTTAAAAATAGTAGCCAATATCGCATTCGGAATCAAAGCCACTACAATAGCTATAGCTGTTCCATTTAAAATCTTGTGAATAAACGAGACAATTGTCTCTTTTTTCATAACTGTT
Source organism: Streptococcus suis (assembly GCA_029593505.1). Lineage (GTDB taxonomy): Bacteria > Bacillota > Bacilli > Lactobacillales > Streptococcaceae > Streptococcus > Streptococcus suis_AG. The sequence continues at coordinate 103,707 of JAKTNI010000004.1, read as the reverse complement.
TCCATTATATCTCCTTAATTATCTTGTAATAAATGATGCTGATTATAGCACTAAATCAAATCTGTTGTGAATGCAGTATCTATGTATGCCTACCCTTTTACAAAAAAGCATTCAAGCACTCCTCCTTAATTCTTATTTTACATTCATCAACAAATTTTGTAATTAAAAGCCTTTACGATAATACTATTTTGTGATTTTTTTGTCAAGCTTTCCTTCAACGACTTATCCTAAAATAGCACACATTCATATCAAATAGCTGCTATTTTCTCTCACTTGTATATTATTGAATAGGGGGAAATGCTAAGCTAGGTTTAGCATTCAATTCCCAGCCAGCTAAATTTCCTTTGTTGTATTCGCTAACAGCAGCTAGAGCAATCATTCCAGCATTATCTCCACAAAGACGGAGCGGAGGAATAATGATTTCTACTCCTTTTATTTCATCTGCTAGACGTTTGCGCAACCCCCTATTCGCTGCGACACCACCTGCCACAACTAATGTTTTAACAGGATATTTCTCCAAAGCCTTTTTTGTCTTTGCTATCAAAATATCCATAACACAGGCTTGAAAAGAAGCTGATAAATCTGCGTTAGACAACGTCTCGCCTTTTTGTTGAGCATTGTGATAAAGATTGATAAAAGCTGACTTCAGACCTGAAAACGAAAACTCTAAGTTATCCTCTTTTATCATCGCTCTTGGAAACTGATAAACGTCTTGGCCTTCATGAGCCAATTCATCAATCACGCGCCCCGCCGGGTAAGGAAGTCCCATTACACGTCCAACCTTATCGTAGGCCTCTCCAACAGCATCATCTCTAGTTTCACCAACAATCTTATAATCACCCGCCTCTGAAACATAGACTAACTCTGTGTGACCACCACTGACCAGTAAAGCTAACAAGGGAAACTCTAATTCCTTGACAGCACGTGCTGCCATTAGGTGTCCTGCCATATGATTGACAGGTATCAAAGGCAAACCATTTGCCCATGCGAAAGCCTTAGCTGCTGAAATACCAACTAGGAGAGCACCAACCAAGCCCGGACCATATGTTACCGCTACAGCTGTCAAGTCTTGAGCAGTAACATCAGCCTCAAGTAGAGCCTCCTCAATACAGGCTGTAATAACTTCTACATGGTGGCGACTAGCTACCTCAGGTACCACACCACCAAACCGCTGATGACTGGCTATCTGACTGGCTATCACATTTGACAATAGTTCCGACTCATTCCGTAAAATAGCCACCGAAGTTTCATCACATGAGGTTTCGATCGCTAAAATCAATCTATCTTTCATCTTTTCTTCTCATCATAATAACCGCATCCTCGATTGGATTGTGGTAATAGTCCTTTCGTTTTCCTATTTGGATAAAATGCTGGCGTGTGTAAAGTGATTGAGCAGAGTGATTAGATGCTCTTACTTCAAGAAAGATAGGTCCAACCCAATCTCCCAGACAATCTAGCAACCGACTTGCAATCCCACACCTCTGAAAATCAGTATGAACAGCAATCTGCAAAATTTCCATCTCATCCAACAGTAGTTGAACAGCTAAAAATCCAACCACATTCTTCTCTTCATATGCCAGATAGTATGTAGTGTCTTCTTTTGCCATGTCTACTCTAATCTGCTCCAACGACCACGGAGATGTAGGATACACTGACTTCATAACAGCATAGACAGACTTTGCCACATCTCCTTGTCTATCATATTTCCTAATCTCTATCATACACGTTTGATATAGCTTTCTGAAGCCACTTCATTATCTTTTAACCACTTCTCTTCTGCTTCTACTCGCTTAAGATAATGAGGTTCAAAACTCATCACATCAACCGATGGCATATCTTGACCAATCAAAGCTAGTTGATAAGCAGACGGCAGACTAGCTTGATACTGGGCAGTTGGCAGAGCTTGTTCAATCTGCTTGATAAAATGTTCTACCTCACCGACAAAAGTTATTTTTTCCTGACCTGACACACTCGCCAACAATTCTTCAAAAGACCAATATCGATCCTCTTCCACTGCTCTACCATTCTGATAAATACCTGCATAAACATGATTGCGACGAGCATTAATAAGAGGAACTACAAGCCCTGAAAGATTCGTTGGAACCAAAGATTGAAGACTAGACACACCAACTAGATCAATACCTAATGCATACGCTAACGTCTTAGCTGTTGCTACTGCTACTCGAAGCCCTGTATAAGATCCCGGTCCTTGCGCAACCACTATCCTATCCAAACTATTCGGCGTCCAGCCAACCTGCTCCACTAGAAAATCAATCACTGGCATAAGGCTGATACTATGATTTTTCTTAACCGTCAGTAACGTTTCCACTTGCAGACAACCATCTTCCACTAAAGCCACTGATAAGGCTTGGTTGGAACTATCAAAAGCTAAAATTTTCATACTATTCTCTTTCTTTGCAATGCTACACCCTATTGTAAGCTATCTTGGATATTTTTTCAAATAATGAAAAGACTGGGGTGTGATTTCCCAGTCTATCATGCACTTATTTCTCTTTTCAACTCTAATACTTGGTCATAATGGATATCCTCATCAATATGGTGGGCAATTTCCAGTATCATGATTGGTAAGGAATGTAAGAGTTGACGTACTGCCTTGCCATTTTTCTCATCCAAAGCTGCCGTCACCTCATCTGCCAAGAGAATGTCCTTCTTCCGTAGGAGGAAGCGGGCAATTTCCAGACGGACTCGTTGACCACCTGATATATTGTCACCATTGTTTTCCACTTTCACGTTGAGAATATCTGTAAATTCACCAAGAAGTCCAACCTGCCCCAGAACATCCAACAATTCTTGATCTGTAAATTCATCTCCCAAAGTCAGATTGTAACGAATGGTATCGCTAAATAAAAATGGACTTTGACTAATCAGACCGATATTGCCCTGAAAATCCTCTCGCTCCTGACCACTAGCATCCATCACATAAATACGACCACCATCTGCTGTTTCTTGTCCCAGCAAGATTCGAAACAGCGTTGTTTTACCAGAACCACTGGCACCTTTGATAAGCACCTTCTCTCCCATCTTCACTGATAAATTCACGTCAGACAAGACTTGGTTATCTCCATAACTTTTTACCAAATTTTCAATCGTGAGCAACTCAAGAGCGGTCAAGTGATTTTCCTTGATTTCAACAAAGTCTGGATCTGTTTCCAAAATACCAAAAATCTTATCAGCAATAGCCTGAGCTCCTTGAATCCCTTCCGCTTGGTACATCAAGTTTTGAATCGGGCCTGCCAAACGATTGGCTGCAATAAACATCGTCAGCAAATTAGCGACAGTTATTGCCTCACCCTTCATAATCAAGTAAAAACCAATAGCAACCGGTAATATCTGGCTGAAAAACTCCATAAAACCATTGAAGAAAAAGACAATATTATGGGTAAAAGCATATCGCTGTATAGCTACTTGATACTCTTTCACTATTTGACCTACTCGATGAAAACTATTTTCAGCACTTTGATTCACAACCAGTGTTTCGCTACCATGAATACTATCTGATACTTCCTCATGAACTTTAGTTCGAAGTTCCGAGAACTCCATCCCAGTATTTTTCAACCTTTGATTGAGCAAAAATTGTGGAACTGGTCTCAAAATCGTACATACAACAAAAATGGAACCTAACCAAAAGTCCTGCATAATAATGTAAAGAGCAGTAATTAGACTGACAAAAGTCCAACACAGAAAACCCGCAATCGGTTCAAGATACCTATCTCCCAGCAATTCCATGTCCTGAGTTAATAGCGTTATCTTGTCATTATGGCTGTATTTGGAATTTGAAATCAACTTTCTAAACAAGGATGAGCGAATTCCGATATGAATTTCTCTTCTAAATATATTATTTGTATGATTGCCGAAAAGCATCAAACTATAAATCACTAAATAAACAGACAAACCATACACTAATAGTTGCCAAATTTTTTCGAAACTTAAATCCCCACTCCCAAGTTGCAATATCTTGCTCATTACTAAGGGCTGAGCCAGTACAACTCCGCCATTCATAAAGATACCAAATATCACCAACCATCTGTATTTTTTATCAATATACCGATAAATTCCAATCATTCTTTTCATACGCAATCTCCATTAGCAAAAAGAGGGGCTAACACTCCTCTCAATTTAATCAAAATCTTATAGCATTTGACAGGGTGACATCTCCATATACATACCTCCCTATCTTTGATTCTACTTAGTATTCTTTCTTGTCTAAATTCTAACACAAAGCACTTGTTACTGAAAAAACTTGAAAATATGTAATTTATTTTTTTAAAATTCTATATTTTCAAGTGAATGATAGATAAGGGAAAATCAATTATAATGAAAATAAAAATGAGGTGCAAAGCCATGAAAAAACTAGTGACCATCTTCCTAATCTCTATCATACTATCTCTTCCTATTTTGATACTCTCACCACAGAAAACATATTCTACATCTGCTTTATCCGATTATAACGAACTTCAAGTATCTCAGACAACCTGTCACCACTAACCACTTTTACCGAGGCTATAAAAGCCTCGATTTTTTTGTTCGCGTCTTCATTCTGGCTATCTTGAACAAAATTCAGACACAACTGATAAAAATTAAAAAATAATAGTTCTAAAGCATCGTATGGCTCACAAATTTCTAATAACTCCTCTAAAAATTTATCAATGAAATGATACATTTTCCTATCAAATAACTCTGAAATAGTATTAATAATTATTTTTTTATAGTAATCCTTGTGTCGAAATAAACTTCGGTAATTATCTGATTTTTTCTGCAATTCATAAATAAAGTTTAGTAACAACCTATCATTTAGTAAAGTTTGGGCATTTAAGAATAGACGCATTTCAAACATTGTCCATTCCTCAATAGCAAATAAATAATCTGCTAAAAACTTCCTATCCTCCTCGTCAAAATCTGAACGTCCATCTATAGCAGCTAGTGCCACCTTGATCACAATTCCATTCAATCTAGCGTAGAGCTCTCCTTCAGCTTTCAAGAGGTCTGACTCAAATAAGGCCTGTAGTCCATCCCTATCTTGTCGGTAGTACAAATCCGAAATCAGCTTAGCCAGCTCAATATGGGGTGCCTCCTTGTAGCCATGGTATTTATAAGTAAACTCCTCCATCGTCATGTTGATTCCCTCGACTGCCACGATTAACTTATCTGCTGCCAACATGGACTTGCCCGATTCAAAGCGTGATAACTGGGCTGCTGTAAAGTCTCCACCGACAACATCCTTTTGCTTGACCAAGCGAGAACGACGAAGGTCCCTGTAAAATTCTCCCAATTGCATCTATACTATCACCACACATTCTAATTGCATATCAATTTACTATATATAATATAGTATAACAACTTATCATTTTTTGTCAATTTATCCAAGGAGACATCACTTTGGAAAGATACGACATATTCTCAATTGATTTTCATTTTCCTACAATTCCTTTTACCATCAGCTTTTTTTATGGTATAATGAAGAGTAGCATTTAGACTGAACAAATTGACAACTCAAAAAAATTGAATAGTAACAGCAAATAGACGCTCTATTTGGTTTCTTTTTCGTAGTTGCAGTCAAGAAGAAAGGAAATAAACAACCTACATGATTTATAAAGTATTTTACCAAGAAACAAAGACAAGTCCACGTCGCGAGCAAACTCGAGCTCTCTACATAGAAGTGGACGCTTCAAATGAATTACAGGGACGCATTATGGTTCGTGAATTAGTTGAAAAAAATCGCCCAGAATACAATATCGAATTTATCGAACTTTTGTCCGAAAACCATCTCCAGTACGAAAAGGAGCACGCAGAATTTACCATTACGGAGTTTTAATCCATGTCAACAATCAATCTAAAACCTCATGAAGTTGGTGTTTTTGCCATCGGCGGTTTGGGAGAAATAGGAAAAAATACCTACGGTATCGAATATAAAGATGAAATTCTGATTGTGGATGCCGGTATCAAATTCCCAGAAGATGATCTACTGGGTATTGACTATGTTATCCCCGACTACTCCTACATCGTTGAAAATAGGGATCGAGTAAAAGGGCTCATTATCACTCATGGACACGAAGACCATATCGGTGGCATTCCATTCTTACTCAAACAAGTCAACATCCCAATTTACGCAGGACCGCTTGCTTTGGCTCTCATTCGTGGAAAATTAGAAGAACATGGTCTGCTCCGTGATGCTACTTTACACGAAATTAACCACAAAACCGAACTAACCTTTAAACAGTTAAAAGTTAGCTTTTTCCGTACCACTCACTCGATTCCAGAACCACTAGGTATTGTTATAGATACTCCTGAGGGAAAAATCGTTTGTACAGGAGATTTCAAATTTGACTTTACTCCTGTTGGTGAGCCAGCAGACTTGCATCGTATGGCAGCTCTAGGAGAAGAAGGGGTTCTCTGCCTTCTTTCAGATTCAACCAATGCAGAAGTTCCGACGTTTACTAATTCAGAAAAAATGGTCGGTCAATCGATCATGAAGCTGATAGAAGATATTAAAGGACGCATTATCTTTGCCTCTTTTGCTTCTAACATTTTCCGTCTTCAACAAGCAGCAGATGCCGCTGTCAAGACTGGACGTAAGATTGCTGTGTTTGGTCGGTCTATGGAAAAAGCAATCGTCAATGGTATTGAACTAGGCTACATAAAGGTTCCTAAGGATACTTTTATTGAGCCAAATGAAATAAAAGAATATCCTGCCAGCGAAGTGATGATTCTTTGTACAGGTAGTCAAGGCGAGCCTATGGCTGCTCTATCACGCATCGCTCACGGCACTCACCGTCAAGTTCAACTTCAACCAGGCGATACTGTTATCTTTTCATCTAGTCCAATTCCGGGAAATACAACTGGTGTCAATAAACTCATTAATCTCTTGATTGAAGCCGGTGTAGAAGTCATTCACGGTAAAATTAACAATATCCATACCTCAGGACACGGTGGACAACAAGAGCAAAAACTGATGCTCCGACTTATCAGACCAAAATACTTCATGCCTGTACACGGTGAATACCGTATGCAGAAGATCCATGCTGGTCTAGCAGTTGATACTGGAGTTCCTAAAGATAATATCTTTATCATGGAAAACGGTGACGTTCTAGCACTCACAAAAGATTCTGCACGCATATGCGGACACTTCAATGCACAAGATATTTATGTAGATGGCAATCGCATTGGCGAGATTGGTGCAGCAGTTCTTAAAGATCGTCGTGATTTATCAGAAGACGGAGTGGTACTTGCAGTTGCAACTGTAGATTTCAAATCCAAAATGATTTTAGCTGGTCCAGATATCCTTAGTCGTGGCTTTATCTATATGAGGGAATCAGGGGAACTCATTCGTGAAAGTCAGCGCGTACTATTTGATGCTATTCGCATAGCTATGCGCAACAAGGATGCAAATATTCAGACAGTCAATGGTGCAATCGTGAACGCTCTTCGACCATTTCTATATGAAAAAACGGAGCGTGAACCAATCATTATTCCAATGATTCTTACACCAGATAAATAAATATACAAAAAACCTAACTCTTTAAAAGAGTTAGGTTTTTTACATGTGATTATTTCACAACAATGTTTACCAACTTATTCGGAACACTGATGACTTTAACAATTGTTTTATCTGCAATTTCTGTCTGAACTTTATCATTTGAAAGCGCTACTTTTTCAAGTTCTTCTGATGATAAATCTTTTGCCACTGTTAAGCGAGCCTTGACTTTTCCTTTAATTTGGACAACAATTTCAACTTCACTTTCCACCAACTTACTCTCATCATAAACTGGCCAAGTAACATAAGAAATGGATTCACCCGAATGAGTCAGTTCTTGCCACAATTCTTCTGCCAAGTGTGGTGCAAATGGAGCAAGCAACTGCACAAATCCTTTAGCATAATCAACGTAAAGCTTGTCTTCTTTGTTGGCTGCATTGACAAAAATCATGAGTTGAGCAATGGCAGTATTGAACTTGAGCTCCTCAATATGTTCTGTCACTGTCTTAACTGTCTCGTTGTAAACCTTATCCAATGCTCCATTGTTTTCAGTGACCAACGCTTTACTCGTCAAAAGGCGGTACACACGATCAAGGAATTTACGGCTACCTTCAAGACCTTCTTCTGACCAAGCGATTGACGCATCTAGTGGTCCCATAAACATTTCGTATACACGAAGTGTATCTGCACCATACTGTTCCACAACATCGTCTGGATTGACAACATTTTTTAGTGATTTAGACATTTTAGCTGGAGCTTGTTCTAGTTCTTCACCCGTTTCAATATGGACAAACGAACCATCTCGTTTTTCTACCTTATCAGTCGCAACTAATGCACCACGACTATCACGGTAGCTTGTTCCTAAAATCATTCCTTGGTTAAAGAGTTTTTGGAATGGTTCCTTGGTTGGTACTATTCCCAAATCATAGAGGACTTTGTGCCAGAAGCGAGCATAGAGTAAATGAAGAACGGCATGTTCTGCGCCACCAATATAAATATCAACTGGCAACCAAACTTTTAATAATTCTTCATCTGCTAGCTTTTCATCATTGTGTGGATCAATATAACGAAGATAGTACCAGCTCGAACCAGCCCATTGTGGCATCGTATTCGTCTCGCGACGTCCTTTAACACCGTCCTCACGCACAACTTCTAACCACTCTGTCAAGTTAGCTAACGGTGACTCACCTGTTCCTGATGGACGGATATCCTTTGTTACCGGTAATACCAATGGCAATTCTTTTTCTGGAACAGCAGTAGAAGTTCCATCTTCCCAATGAATAATAGGGATTGGCTCACCCCAGTAACGCTGACGACTAAAGAGCCAGTCACGAAGACGGTAAGAAATTTTTTCGCTTCCTACACCATTTTCCTCCAACCAAGCAACCATCTTAGCGATTGCGTCTTCCTTATTTAAACCATCTAGGAAATCTGAGTTAATATGTAAACCATCTTCTGTATAAGCTGCTTCTGTTACATCTCCACCTTCAAGAACTGGGATAATAGCTAGGTCAAATTGCTTAGCAAATTCCCAATCACGCTCATCGTGAGCCGGTACAGCCATAATGGCACCAGTACCATAACTAGCAAGAACATAATCCGCAATCCAAATTGGAATTTCTTTACCATTAACAGGGTTGATAGCATAAGCTCCTGTAAAGACACCTGTTTTTTCTTTAGCAAGGTCAGTACGAGCAAGATCAGATTTCAATGATGCTTGGCGCTTGTATTCAACGACGGCATCAGCTTGTTCTGCTGATGTAATCTCATCTACCAATGCATGCTCGGGAGACAGGACAGCATAAGTTGCTCCAAATAATGTATCTGGACGAGTAGTAAAAACAGTAAAATTCTTATCTGAATCTTTCACTTTGAAAGTGACATTAGCTCCTGTTGACTTACCGATCCAATTACGTTGCATCTCTTTGATAGATTCTGGCCAGTCAACCTCTTCTAAATCATTCAGTAATCGCTCTGCATAAGCAGTGATTTTCAACATCCATTGGCGCATTGGTTTGCGAACAACAGGATAGCCACCACGTTCGGATGTTCCGTCAGGAAGCACTTCTTCGTTGGCAATGGCTGTTCCCAATTCCTCCACCCAGTTAACAGGCACTTCTGCCTCGTAGGCTAGACCTTTTTCATACAATTTAGTGAAAATCCACTGAGTCCACTTATAATAGTTCGGGTCAGTTGTATTGATCTCACGGTCCCAGTCGTAAGAAAAGCCAAGAGCGTTAATCTGACGCTTAAAGTTAGCAATATTCTCTGCTGTAAATTCGGCTGGATCATTGCCCGTATCCATAGCGTATTGTTCTGCTGGTAAACCAAACGCATCCCACCCCATAGGATGAAGGACATTGTATCCCTTAGCACGCTTATAACGACTGAGGATATCTGTCGCTGTATAACCTTCTGGGTGACCAACGTGCAAACCCGCACCAGAAGGATACGGGAACATGTCTAGGGCATAAAAGTTTGGCTTTTCTGCATCTGCTCCAGTTTTAAACGTGTGATTTTTTGCCCAAAATTCCTGCCATTTTGGCTCAATTTCTTTGTGGTTGTAGAAACTCATGTATTTTCTCCATGTCAATAAATTATCTTTACTATTATATCATGAAATACAGAAAGAAAAAAGGCAGAAATCAAGAGGAATTTAGCGTTCCTAATTCAGCACAACCACAACGGAGATAACCAAAGACCTTTTGACGATATTGTGTATTCATTTTGGAAGGATGATGATCTATTTTTTGAACACTAAATCACTAAACTAAATTGGTTATATAATATGTGTTAAAAAAATGCCTAGTAGTTTCATATACTAGACATTTTTTATTTTCTACCAAATCATCACGCGGTCTTCTTTAGCTCGCCACATGCCATCACCTTCTTGGATGCCAAATGTTTCATGGAAATCATCAAAGTTGGGTAATTGAACATTGGTACGAAGATGATTCGGTGCATGAACGTCTACACTTGCCAATGTCTGCATAAACTCTGGACGTCCCTTCATACGCCAGATACGAGCAAAATTGATGAAAAATTCTTCAGCCGAGAAATCTGCCTCTGATTTGGCTGCCTCAAGAGCTGCTGCAATACCACCTAAATCAGCAATGTTTTCTGATACTGTTAGCTTACCATTGATTTTTGCACCATAAGAATCCTGACCATCAAACTGATCAATAACTTGTTGGGTACGCTCTTCAAAAGCAGCATAGTCCTCTTCCGTCCACCAGTTATTAAGGTTTCCATGTTCATCAAAGGCAGCTCCATTTGAATCAAATGCATGAGAAATCTCATGAGCAATGACCGCCCCAATTCCACCATAGTTAGCTGATGATGATTGATCCAAAGAATAAAACGGAGCTTGTAAAATCGCTGCTGGGAAAACGATCAAGTTTTTCTGCGGATGATAATATGCATTAACCATATGAGCAGGCATACTCCATTCTTTAGTATCTACTGGCTGATTCCACTTACTCCAAGTACAAGCAATATCAATCTTGATTAGACCAGTTGCATTTTCCACCAAAGACTTGGTCGGATCAATGATTTTCTTATAATAACGCTCAGGCAAAACTTCTGGGTAGCCAATGTACGGCTTAATGACATTAAGCTTAGTAATAGCCTTCTCTCGTGTCTCTTGAGCCAACCAGTCTGCTGTTGCTAGACGCGACTTGTACACTTCAATCATCTTAGCCACTTTTGATTCTACGTCAGCTTTTGCTTCAGGTGAGAATTTCTCACCTGCATACCAAAGACCAAGTGCCTGACTAAAGAAACCTTGAGCTAAATTGTAAGCTGCTTTTTCTTGACTTTGAGCTTGTGGTGTACCAGATAGAGAGCGACTATAAGCACCATCTAAAATTCGGATTTCGTCAGATAAGAAAGACGTGTAAGAACGAACTGCTGCAAATATCAAACCAGCTTTGAGTAATTCCCAGTTTCTAGGACTGTAAACCTCATTAGCTGCCTGCCAGAAACGCTCTTCTGGAACGATGATCTTATCTGGCACTTGTCCCAAAATTTCCTTGAAAAAAGCAGTCAGAGGTAAGTTTGGTGCCAAGAGCACAAAATCCTCCCATTCATACGGGTGATAGAGTTTAGCATATTCAGAACCTTCCTCACTAGACAAAACATACTTGGCGACGATTGCATCCAAAGCCAAAACTTTGTCCAAGAGGTCCTTGATTTCTTCATCTGTAAAACCAAACTTTGGTAAAAGCGCCTCTTGACACTCCCTCCAAACCTTGAGTAATTCTGCCCCTTTTTCATGGCCTTCTGCATAGTAGGTCGTATCAGGCAAGATAGTCGCAATACCATAAGCCCAGAGAACATTTGTCTTGGCATCCATAAAATCAGGAGCTACACCAAACGGCATGAAATTTGGCTTACCTGCTAACTCAAATTCAGCCACCCTACTGGTAAACTCTTCAAATGAATGTAAAGCCTTATACTCAGCAATTAGATCTTGTACCGGCTCTGCACCCAAACGATTGCGCGTGTCATAATCTGCCACCTGTTTATGAAAAGCTATAAAGTTTTGTAGGACACTATCCTCTGGAACATTCTTACCTACCAGCCAATCATTTGTTGTACTCATCATGAGTTCTTCAATATCATCAGCAAGATCTGAAAAACCACCTGTTCTAGGCTTATCATCTGGAATAACAGCGGTCTTAGCCCATTCACCATTGACATACTCATAAAAATCATCTTGTAATCGTGTCATTATTGTCCTCCTTGACGATTTGTTCTCTTCTATCATATCAAAAATAGAACATATTTTCATTTACCAAATGAAGTATCTAACATAGATTTTAGTAAAACACTACAACAAACTATTACAAGGCTAACAACCGCACAAGTTCCTGACATGGTTAAATCAAACTGACTAGCAAGAACGAAGCCAAGACTAACTGTCAAACAAGCAACGAATTGCCCAAAGATTAATAACTGTCCAAACGACCGTGACCAAGAAAGAACAGCCATACTAGGAGCTACCAAAAAAACAATGACTGTCATAGAACCAATCGCCTCAAAAGACAAAACAGTGGTCAACGAAACCAAAACAAGAATGATCCCCTCTAGAACAAAAGGTTCCAAACCAGACAAACGTGCATGTTCTGCATCAAATAAATAGACTCGCAAACGGTGGTAACCCCAGAAAAAGAAAGCCAGAACTACCAACCAAATCGCGAACGATTTTACCAGACTAACTGGAAATGACCAACCTAAAATAGTCAATCGATGCAAAGGTGCAAAGAGAACTTCTCCTTGCAGAACGATATCCATATCCAAATGAACATTACGCGCAAATATCGAAATAAGAATCACCGCAAATGCAAAAAAACAAGAAAATACCAAACCAGTCGCTGCGTCATAGGCTACTTTCTGACTGTGCAACCGATCAATAGCTAAAACAGACAAGACACCAAATAGACTAGCTCCCAATACTAAAAGAGGAGAATCTAAACTATGACTAATGAAAAAACCTAGCACAATCCCTAGCAATACTGAATGTGACAAGGCATCTGCCAACATGGATTGATTTTTTACGACTAAAATGGACCCAAGCAATCCACAAGAACTAGCAATAACCAGTAAAATCAACAATACTTCAAGCACGACCATTCTCCTTTCTGACATAAGTAACATAAACAAATGCACACAAGGTAAAAGCTGTCAAAAATAATATAATTGTAGGTCCCGTTGACAATCCAGATACCACCGAACTACTCCATGTTCCTAAAAAAGCTGAAGCAATCGCCACTAGACTGGCTAAAAATAAACTGCGATGATAGGATTTCCCAAAAAGCAAGCCAAAAACAGCTGGAGCAATGAGAAAACTACTCATCAAAATAGCTCCAACCAATTTAAGACCAACTGCAATCAGACAAATCATGAGTAGTCTAGTTAATCGTTGCAAAAAATTCACCCTCACTCCAACAACTCTTGCAAAGGTTGTATCAAATAGATACAGTTTGTAATCTTGGTAGAAAAAGAGAAACAATCCCAGTGCGATAACAGACACAGTGCTAATTAAAACCACATCTTCCAACTTAATAAACGCAGCCTGTCCAAATAAATAAGTCTTTAAACCAGCTTGAGAAGCACCAGAAAAAGCCTCATTACCTTGTATCGCATTCTTCAAGACCATTCCTAAACCAAAAAAAGAAGCCGAAACAAGAGAGAGTGAATTGATAAGACTATGTCCACCTTTTTTACATAACCAATGAACAAGACCATAAGATAGATACCCTGATACAATCGCCCCCAACAGCAAAAGAAACGGCTGTCGAGACTGAAATACCATAAACGATAAAATCACTCCCGGGTAAGACGCATGTCCCAATGTATCCCCAAGCAAACTCTGCCTTGTCAAAACAATGACACTCCCAACAGTACTCGTAGCTAATGCCAAACTAACCGTTCCTAAAGCGACTGTCCAAAAAGAATAATCTTTTAAAACCTCAAACATGATGACCACCTCTGGTATTTCCTAGAAAAACCCCTGCTCCTGAACCATACGTTGCTTGATAATAATCCGTTGAAAAAGTTTGCTCCAGTGGTCCCGATCCTAGAACTGTTTTATGAAGCCAAACGAGATGATCAAAATAAGTTTCTAAAGTCGTTAAATCATGGTGAATAACCACAGAAGTTTTTCCCTCATCTTGAAACTCCTTTAACATATCCATAATCATCACTTCAGTTGCTTGATCAATACCCGCCAAAGGCTCATCCATCAAATACAATTCCGCCTCTTGTGCCAAAGCTCGAGCTAAAAATACCCGTTGACGCTGTCCTCCTGACAGTTGATCAATCTGACGGTCACGCAAATCAGTGATTTTCATTCGTTCTAAAGCATATTCTGCTACTTGTTTGTCCGCCTTATTGGGTTTGCGAAGTATTCCCTTACTATGCGCAAATCGCCCCATCAAAACAATATCAAAAACCGTAGCAGGAAACTGCCAGTTCACTTGACTAGACTGAGGGATATAAGCAACTTTTTCGGAAATTAAGCGTTGCAAGTCTTTCTCCACACCAAATAAACGTACCTGCCCAGCATGCGGTTTTTCCAATCCCAAAATGACCTTAAACAAACTAGACTTTCCTGCACCATTCGGACCGACAATAGCTGTGCGACTCCCTCTTGGAATCGCTAAATTTATTCCGTCTAGTGCCAAAGTCTGACTGGCTGTATAACTCATGCTAACATTTGTTAATTCTATGACTGATGACATCTTTTCTATTCCTATCTATTCTAATAATAAAGGGAAAGAACCCGACAAATACCGAGTTCTTTTATACCACACCATTTTACCAACCTGCTCTATCTAAGCAAAGACAATACGCTATAGCAAAGCAAAACATCTGTTGACCATGGATGCCTTATCATTTCAAATGTTCAACAATCAAATGAACATTGTGCTTATACATATCGATAAAGGTATCTCCCTCTTGACCTTCTGGTGCTAAGGAATCCGAGAATAATTCTCTTCCTTCTCCACTCACAACTTCAACCTCCCCTCCTTTAGCTTTGACCGCTTCTCGCAACTTTTCCATACGCTCTGGATTGGTAGTTGTTTCTGTAAAAATCGCTTTTATCTTATGTTGAAGAATCAAATGAACCGTTTCAATCATATCACTATTAGCCACTTCTGAATCCGTACTCAACCCTTGAGGTGCATAAAGAGTAAATTGGTAACTTGCTGCAAAATAGTTGAAAGCATCATGGGGAGTAACCAAGTAGCGACTCTCCTTAGGAAGCACACTCAGTTCCTTTTCAGTCCAGTCTTGCAATTCATCCAGTTGGACTAGGTAATGATCCGTATTCTTTTGGATCCAGTCAGCTTTATCTGGCACCAATTTCTGTAATTCTTCTGAAGCTACTGTTACAGCAGATTTGTACAGAGGGATAGAAAACCAGAAATGAGGATCTACTACTTGATGACCATCTTGGTCCATCTCGTTCAATTCATCTTCTCTAAAGTTTTTCGATACAGCAACACCTGTTTTTTCTAAAGCATCAACCATTTTTCCTTCAAAATGCAAACCATGATAAAGAATCAAATCTGCTTTTTGTAGCTTCGATAAATCACTAGATTTCGCAACATAAAGATGAGGATCCTCGCCAGCAGGAATCACCAAATCTCTCTCAACAGCATCTCCTGCCAACTGATAAACCATATCATTAAGAAAAGAAGTTGTTACTGCGACTCTTGGTTTGTCGTTTTCCTTTTTGGAATCCGATGAACGACAAGCTACCATTCCAATAACCGATACGAACAACATCAGACTAAACATAATCTTTTTCATGTTAAACCTCTTTCTGTTTTTAGGTATGCCTAATTTTATAATTATGTTATATTAAAAATGTTCTTTTGTCAACTGTTTTTTGTATTTTTTGGTATAATATCCAATAGAAAAGGAGCGAACATGACACCTAACAAAGAAGATTACCTGAAATGTGTTTATGAATTGAGCCAATTCGGCCACAAAATTACCAATAAACTAATTGCTGAAAAGATGGCATTTTCTGCTCCAGCTGTTTCTGAAATGCTCAAAAAAATGCTAGCAGAACAACTCATTCGTAAAGACGCAACCGTAGGTTATACCCTAAACCCAACCGCCTTAAAAATGGTGGCAAACCTCTATCGAAAGCACCGTCTGATTGAAGTTTTTCTCGTAGAACAGTTAGGATACTCTCCTGAAGAAGTGCACGAGGAAGCTGAAATTCTTGAACATACTGTTTCTGACCGATTCATCAATCGATTAGACACCTTACTAGGATACCCTCAAACTTGTCCTCACGGCGGAAGCATTCCGAAAGAAGGACAAGCATTGGTTGAAAAATACCAGACAACTTTAGCCAGTCTTACTACTACCGGTCGCTATCAACTCGTTCGTGTTCATGATTTCTATCAACTCTTACAATACCTTGAACAACACCAACTAACTATTGGTAGCATCCTAACTCTCGTCAACATTGATTTATTTGCCCAAACAATCACTATTCAATCTAAAGAAAAAGAGCTGGCCATTCCAATGGCAATCGCTCAACAACTATTTGTAGAAAAAATAACTCGCCCTGATTGACAAACCAGAGCGAGTTTTTCATGTTCCTATGAGAAGCAAAGCAATTCTCCGCTCACATAACGACTACCTATTTTTCGTATCAAGAACGATTGTAACAGGTCCATCATTTACAAGACTAACCTGCATATCTGCTCCGAAGATACCAACTTCAACCGGTACAAAAACTGATAAAGCCTGATTGAAACGTTCATAAAACAAACTAGCCATATCCGGTGCAGCAGCTCCTGTAAAAGCCGGACGGTTTCCTTTTTTAGTCCCTGCAAAGAGAGTGAACTGTGAAATGGATAAAATGCTACCTGATATGTCCTGAATAGAGCGGTTCATCTTACCAGCTTCATCCGAAAAAATACGCATATTCACAATCTTCCGAACAGCATAGTCTATATCTTCTTGATTATCCTCTGGCCCAATACCAACCAAAAGTAGCAATCCCTGATGAATCTGACCATGAATACGATTGTTGATTGTTACAGAGGCATGTGTCACACGTTGTAGTATAATTTTCATTTATCCATTTGTCCTTTTTACAGAATAAACTTCTGGAACTGATTTGATTTTATCAACCAAACTGGTTAGCATAGCTAAATTAGAAATCCCAAACGAAAGATGAATAGTGACAAATTTCATGTCTTTAGTAGATTGAGCACTAACTGTCGAAATCTTTTTACCAGCATTTGTTAACACTTTTAAAACATCGTTTAATAGACCAGAACGATTGAGACCATAAATATCAATATTCGCCATATATTCTTGCGTTGAATGTTCATCTTCCCAATCTACATCAATCAAGCGAACATCATAATTTTCTTGACTCTTGAGATTCATACAATCTACACGATGAACAGCAATACCACGACCTTTTGTAATATAACCAACAATTTTGTCACCCGGAACAGGATTACAGCACTTAGCAATTCGAACCAATAAACCAGAGGCCCCTTCAATAACGACTCCACCCTCGTGACGAATTTTCAAGCTATCCTTGTGATCATGCTTGATTTCACCACCATTGACCAGTTCATCTGCCACAGCTTTTGCTCTAGCTCTCTCCGCTTCTCGACGTTCTTTTTCTGTCAAACGATTAAAAATAGAGATAGCAGAAACCTCTCCAAAACCTACTGCAGCATACAGAGCTTCATCAGTTTTATAACTGGTTTTTTGGAGTACTTCATCCATATGGCGACGGTCCAAATACTGATTAGGAACATAGCCATTCTCCTGCAGAAGATTCTGAAGCAGTTCACGTCCTTTAGAAACGGATAATTCTTTGTCTTGATTTTTAAAAAATTGCTTGATTTTATTGCGTGCTTTATGCGTCTTAACAAGATTAACCCAATCACGACTGGGACCAAAAGAATTAGCAGATGTAATAATTTCCACCTGATCTCCAGTTTTCAACTTTGTTGTCAGTGGTACCATACGCCCATTGACCTTAGCTCCAGTTGCTTTCTCACCAATCTTAGTATGAATTTCATAAGCAAAATCAATAGGAACGGAATCTTTTGGCAATTCTCTTACCGCTCCATCAGGCGTAAAGACGTAAATTCTTTCTGTAAAAATATCTTCTTTAACAGAATTCACAAAAGTTTGAGCATCACCTGCCCCTTCTTGTAATTCAATCAGATTATTGATCCAGCGCAACTCTTTTTCAGTAGCTGCTGCTTTACCACCACGTTTATAGGCCCAGTGAGCTGCAACCCCATACTCTGCGACTTGATGCATTTCAATCGTACGGATTTGAAATTCAATTGGACCTTTTGGTCCGTAAACAGTGGTGTGAATCGACTGGTAGCCATTAGCTTTTTGATTGGCGATATAATCTTTAAATCTGCCGGGCATAGGCTTCCAAAGCTCATGAATGTACCCTAACATCGCATAAACATCACTAGGCGTTTCCATAATACAACGAATGGCAATCAAATCATACAATTGATCAAATCGTTTTTTCTTATCATGCATTTTGCGATAAATCGAATAAATATGCTTTGGACGACCGTATATTTGACCGTGCAGATGACGTTCTTCCGTATAATGTCGCAATTTATCAACAACTTCATTAACCAGTTCTTCACGCTCACGTCTTTTCTCACTCATCATGCGTGTGATCTTGTAAAATTCTACCTCATTTAAGTAACGGAAAGACATATCTTCCAGTTCCCACTTAACTGACGAAATTCCCAAACGATGTGCAAGAGGCGCATAAATTTCCATTGTTTCGCGTGAAATACGTTCTCGTTTATCTGGACGTAAATGCTTCAATGTACGCATATTATGAAGACGATCGGCTAATTTGACTAGAATAACTCGCATATCTTGCGACATGGCAATCAACATATTACGATGATTTTCTGCCAGCTGCTCTTCATGCGATTTATACTCAACTTTTCCGAGTTTCGTTACACCACCAACAATGTGACGAACTTCTGGACCAAACTCATTCTCCATTTCTTCCAAAGTAATTTCGGTATCTTCCACAACATCATGAAGAAAACCACAAGCAACTGTTACAGCGTCTAACTTGAGTTCTGCTAAAATCCCTGCCACTTGGATAGGATGTCCAATATAGGGTTCTCCTGATTTACGAAATTGAGTTTTATGTGCCTCTGTCGCAAAATTCAATGCTTTTCTCACAAAAGCAACATCTTCCACTGGCAAGTAGGCTTCGGTTAAAGCAACCACTTCCTCCCCAGTATAGTTCACTTCCTTCATATCAATTTCCCTCTCCCTTATTTTCTCCTATTTTACCATTTTCACTGAAAAAGAAAAAGAAATCAAATGAAAACATTTTTTAAGTGCTTAATACAAAGCATTGGAAAAAATAGGGAAACTTCAAAAAAAAGAGAGAACACTCCTCGTTCTCTCTAAACTCAATATTTTATTCCACCACTATACTATCAGAAAAACATCATCTCTCACATAGTTTTTGAATGATGCAGACTGTCATAGTGTGGTTTCATCCATCATGGACTAATATAAATCTAAGTAATTATCTACTTCCCATTGTGACACGTAGGTTGCATAGCTTGCCCACTCAATCTTCTTGGCTTCAACAAAATTTGTATAGATATGACTTCCTAATGCTACACGAACTACTTCATCTTCTCTTAGGGCTTTCAATGCATTATGCAGCGTTGATGGAAGGTCTGTAATCCCTGCTGCACGACGCTCTTCATCAGACATAGCATATATGTTTGATTCTACAGGAGCTGGAGCTTCAATTTTGTTTTTAATTCCATCCAAACCAACTTCCAATAGAACTGCCATAGCTAAATATGGGTTTGCTGTTGGATCAACTGAGCGTAATTCCAAACGAGTTCCCATGCCACGTGATGCAGGTACACGAACTAACGGAGAGCGATTTTTACCTGCCCAAGCGATATAAACAGGAGCTTCAAACCCTGGAACCAATCGTTTATAAGAATTGACAGTTGGATTAGTAATAGCAGTATAATTATATGCGTGTTTGATCAAACCTCCTAAGAAATAGTAGGCTGTCTTGGAGAGTTGCATTCCTTTTGGATCTTCTGGATCAAAGAAAGCATTGTTTCCGTCTTGATCAAACAACGACATATTACAGTGCATACCAGATCCTGCAATACCAAACTTAGGCTTCGCCATAAAGGTTGCATACAAACCGTGCTTACGAGCGATTGTCTTAACAACCAATTTGAAAATTTGAATATTATCACATGCCTTCAAGACATCGGCATACTTAAAGTCAATTTCATGCTGACCAACTGCTACCTCGTGGTGACTAGCTTCTACTTCAAAGCCCATCTCAGTCAACACATTCACAATTTCACGACGAGTATTATCAGCGAGATCTGTTGGAGCTAGATCAAAGTAACCACCTTTATCATTTACTTCAAGAGTAGGATTGCCTTGTTCATCCATCTTAAAAAGGAAAAACTCTGGTTCTGGACCCAGGTTAAATGATGAAAAACCTGCCTCTTCCATATGACGAAGAGATTTTTTCAAATTACCACGAGGATCTCCAGCAAACGGCTCGCCATCAGTCGTATAAATGTCACAAATCAAACCTGCCACTCGACCATTTTCATCACCCCATGGGAAAATAGTCCAAGTATCTAAGTCTGGATAAAGATACATATCTGACTCATTGATACGAACAAAACCTTCAATAGAAGATCCATCAAACATCACTCGGTTTGATAAAACTTTTTCAACCTGCTCCTCTGTCGCTGGAATCTCAACGTTTTTCATAACTCCCATGATATCTGTAAACATTAGACGTAGGAAAGTGACATTTTTCTCTTTGATATCACGCTTGATATCTGCTACTGTGGTTGACATTATTTGCTCCTCTATATACTAATATTATGATGAACGAAAGATAGAACTAGGACTTGAAAATCGTCCCTGACGACTGAATTCATCATGTAAGATACGGCGTACATCCTCATCTGTCAAAGCTTTCTGTTGCTTTTGAACTTGAGCTTTCACTTCTCGGCTTAAATATTCCTTTTTAATAGCAGCAATATTCAAACCTTCGTTTAGAAAATCCTTGATTTCTAGAAGTAAATCCATATCATTTAGAGAATACAAGCGACGATTTCCCTCATTTCGCTCTGGTTTAATTAGACCTTGAGCTTCATAGTAACGAATCTGACGCGCTGTTAAATCTGTCAATTTCATTACACTACCGATTGGAAAAATAGCAAGGGAACGGCGAAACTCTTTTTCTCCCATAATGAACTCCTTTCTGCCTACCATTATAGAAAGTTTTTCTACATCGGTCAATAGACAATGTTACATTTCATGACATCATTTATCATAAAATCTTTTTTTTATAATTCGAAAATCATAATTAACCAAAATAGCAATAAAGACGCCAACAAACGTTTCAAAGACACGAATAAAAACATATTGAATAGTGTCTCCCGCTGGAATGGACAAGGAGATAATCAGCATAGCAGATACTGCTCCAATAATTCCTGCTTTATTATTCATTGCTACATTGGTCATAATTGTCAACATGACACAAATCGGTACTAACATAAGCGTGACCAAATAGTGATGTTGAAACATACCATCTACAATAAAGAAGAGCAGTGCATAAAATCCACCTATAGTATTTCCTAAAATGCGAGAAGCTCCAAAATGCACACTCTGATCAAAATCTTCACGCAAGCTAAAAACAGTAGTCAGTGCAGCAATCTGAATTCCCTGCCATCGCATATAACCAAACAATAAAATGACTAAGAAAACAGCTAAGCCAGATTTGAGAGTTCTCATTCCTAAACGGAACGCTTTAGGATTAAATTTATACTTATCAAACATACTTCTATTCTAACATGAAAACTTATATTTGAGGATAATAATGTGTATTACTCTTTCATAATATCAAAAACATATGACTAATCTCATGTGTCAAAGACACTAATTCTTACTCGGTAAATATAAGATGTGAGATGTTCCTACACCAATTATCTGTTTTCACGATATTTCATAGATAATCTAGTAAATTAATAAAAAGAGTTGGTCTCCCAACTCTTTTTATCATAAACTATTATTTTTCAGTCAAGGCTGCAAGTCCTGGAAGTACCTTACCTTCAAGGAGTTCCATTGACGCACCACCACCAGTTGAGATCCATGAAAATTTATCTGCACGACCAAGGTTAATTGCTGCCGCTGCCGAATCACCACCACCGATGATTGATTTAACACCTGGTTGTTTCACGATAGCATCCATTACACCGATTGTACCAGCTTGGAAGTCTGAGTTTTCAAATACACCCATAGGACCATTCCAAACAACTGTTTTCGCACCAGTCAAAGCTTCGTCAAACTTAGCGATTGACTTAGGACCGATGTCAAGACCAAGGAAGCCTTCTGAAACTGCTTCGCCTTCTGTATCGCGAACTTCAGTGTAACCTGCAAATGCGTTTGCTTCTTTTGAGTCAACTGGCAAGATCAATTTACCGTTAGCTTTTTCAAGAAGTGCTTTTGCAACATCCAACTTGTCTTCTTCTACAAGTGAGTTACCGATTTCGATACCTTGAGCTTTGTAGAATGTGTACGTCATACCACCACCGATAAGAACTTTGTCAGCTTTTTCAAGAAGGTTCTCGATAACACCGATCTTATCAGATACTTTTGAACCACCAAGGATTGCCACGAATGGGCGCTCTGGAGTTTCAACAGCTTCTTGGATGTATGCAATTTCGTTTTCCAAAAGGAAACCAGCGACTGCTTTTTCTACATTAGCTGAGATACCAACGTTTGATGCATGTGCACGGTGTGCTGTACCAAATGCATCGTTAACAAAGATCCCGTCACCAAGTGAAGCCCAGTATTTACCAAGTTCTTCGTCGTTTTTAGATTCTTTCTTACCATCAACATCTTCAAAACGAGTGTTTTCAACAAGGAGAACTTGTCCATCTTCCAAAGCATTGATAGCAGCTTCCAATTCAGCACCACGAGTAGCCCCAGCGATAAATACAACATCTTGACCCAATTTAGCTGCCAAATCAGCTGCTACAGGGGCCAATGATTTACCTTCTTTATCTGCTTCTTCTTTCACACGACCAAGGTGAGAGAAAAGAATTGCACGTCCACCTTGCTCAAGAATATACTTGATAGTTGGAAGAGCTGCTGTAATACGGTTATCGTTAGTGATAACGCCATCTTTCAAAGGCACGTTAAAGTCCACACGGACAAGAACTTTTTTACCTTTCAATTCTACATCTTTAACAGTTAATTTAGCCATTAGATAAGAACTCCTTAATTTATATTTACCTGACCATTGTATCACATTTTCTGTATTTTTTCTTGTATAAAGATATTTTTTTCACATATTATGAAATACTAAACAATGCTTATCTAAAAAATATCTTTAAATATATAAAAAATCAAAGAGGATTTTAACCTCTTTGATTTTCACTAATAACTATTTAGCGATTTTTGCGAAATACTCAAGTGTGCGAACAAGTTGCGCAGTATATGACATTTCGTTATCGTACCATGAAACAACTTTAACCAATTGCTCACCATCAACGTCAAGTACTTTAGTTTGAGTTGCGTCAAACAATGAACCGAATGAGATACCTACGATATCTGAAGATACGATTTGGTCTTCAGTGTAACCGAATGACTCAGTAGCAGCAGCTTTCATAGCAGCGTTTACTTCTTCAGCAGTTACTTTCTTGTCAAGAGTTGCAACCAATTCAGTTACAGAACCTGTTGGAACTGGAACACGCTGTGCAGCACCGTCAAGTTTACCATTCAATTCTGGGATGACCAAGCCGATAGCTTTAGCAGCACCAGTTGAGTTAGGAACGATATTTGCAGCAGCAGCACGAGCACGACGAAGGTCACCACCACGGTGTGGACCATCAAGAACCATTTGGTCACCAGTGTAACCGTGAATTGTAGTCATCAAACCTTTTTGAACGCCAAATGCATCATGAAGAGCTTTAGCCATTGGTGCCAAACAGTTTGTAGTACATGAAGCACCTGAGATAACTGTTTCAGTACCGTCAAGAATGTCGTGGTTAGTGTTGAAGACAACAGTTTTAACATCGTTACCACCAGGAGCAGTGATAACAACTTTCTTAGCACCGTTAGCGTGGATGTGTTGCTCAGCTTTTTCTTTAGAAGCAAAGAAACCTGTAGCTTCCAAAACGATATCTACGCCATCAGTAGCCCAATCAATGTTGCCTGGCTCACGCTCAGCAGAAACTTTAACGAATTTACCGTTAACTTCAAAACCACCATCTTTAACTTCAACAGTACCGTCGAAACGACCTTGAGTTGTGTCATATTTCAACAAGTGTGCAAGCATCACTGGATCTGTAAGGTCATTGATACGAGTAACTTCAACACCTTCTACGTTTTGGATACGACGGAAAGCAAGACGACCAATACGTCCAAAACCGTTAATACCAACTTTAACTACCATTTATGATTTCCTCCTTATGAAAATCGAGTTCTTTATTTTAAAAGGCAAGCCTTTTAATCCTTTTGTGAAAATATTAACTTGTAAACCTACAAGTACTTTTCAACATTTTCATTATATAATTATTTATCAAAAATAGCAAGAGCTAGACATCGATATGCAGAAAAAGAGCCTCTCTCCAAAAAAAGAGGAGAAGGCTAATTTATTTTACTGCCTCTAATGCTTCTGCCAAAGTTTGATCTGTTTGATTGCTACGAAAAGCGGACACTACATTTCGTTCTTTATTTAAAATAAACATCGTCGGAATATTATTGACTTCCATACTATCTGCTGCAACCATATCTTTATCTTGATAGTAAGCAAATTGGTAGTTATCTGCCAAATATTTTTGACCATTCTCTTTTGTCTCACGTGTGCCATCTACAACATTTAGAAAAATGAAATTAACATCGTTTCCATACTTTTTATATAGTTTGGCTAAAATTGGCAATTGTTCTTGACAGTCTGGACACCAACTTGCCCAAAAGACAACAATAGATGGTTTAGCTGTAAAATCTGCCAATCTGGTCTCCTTGTTACTTTCATCTAAAAAAGTAATTTTTTGGATTTTTTCTGTCAACGAAAGCAATTCACCATCAGATAACTTACTTGAAGTCTGAGCAACTTCTGTAGTCGCTACATCTTGTGTTAGTTTAGTCGTGGTTCCCAAGTAAACAGCGCTCCCTAACACCAAAATGATAACTGTCAAAGCTACAAAAATATCTCTTTTTTTCATCTTTACCTCACAATTCTTTTCTATATACTATACCATAATTTTTAAATTTTACAACTAAAAATAACTCGAGTTCATCGCTAAACTTAACTAGAACTCGAGTTATCTTTGTTACATCTATTGAACTCTTATCAGTTCTCTAGATTTTATTGTTTGCGTTTTCTGAACGTAAGAGCAAAGCCTCCTAAAATCATGCCAACAAAAGTATACATGCCATTTTCATCAGTACCTGTTTTAGGAAGAATAGGACCTGATGAAGGTGGTGGAGTAGTTGATGTTGGTGGAGTAGTTGGTGGAGGTAACTCTCCTTTTGGTTGTTCAGGTGTAGTTGGTGGAGGTGGAGTCTCATCTTTAGGTTTAGGCGGTATAACAGTTACTTTGTTTGTTTTCTTCGTAAGATTATCACTTGGATCATGATTAAACTGTACTGTTGCAGTATTATCAATACCTTTAGTAAAGTGATCAAGTGTTAAAGCACTTACGTCTGAAATACTTGAGTAAATGATGACATTTACTGTGTAACCTTTCAAGGCTTCCATAGTGTACTCATCTACAAAGTCAACCGTTACAAGTTGTCCTTCTACTGTAATGGTTCCACCCAAAGCAGCAATTGCTTCTGGTGTCAACTCACCTTTATCGTTAATTTTAGCTAACTGTTCCATACGTTCTTGTACTTTAGCTTGTTTTTCTTTAGCTTCATCAAGAACCTTTTGTTTAGCAGCTACAATTTTTTCTTGGTTAGAAACCTCAACCTTGACTTCAGAATCAGTTTTAGCATTAGCCAAAGCCTCTTTCGCTTCTTGTAATTGCTCTTTCGCAGTTGCTAACTTGGCTTGTAATTCTGCTACAACAGCTTCTTGTGCGATAATTTCTGCTGAGTTATCAACTGTTATTACAGTTGTTGACGGTTCAGTTGGAACTACTGGCTCAGTTACAGTTGCTGAGTTATCAACTGTTGCTGTATCTATTGCAGGTTGTTCTGTAGTAGATGTTTCCGTTGGTTTCTCAACTTTAACTTCTGCCAATTTAGCTTGTGCCTCTACCAATTGAGTTTCAAGCATAGCAACAGTTGCTTGTGCTTCTGCAAGAGCAGCTGTTCTTGCTTCTGTTTGACTAGATTGCTTGATTTCTTCTAATTTGGCTTTTTCAACATCAAATTCTGCTTGTGCTTTTTCGACATCTTCATCAATATAGTTTGCATTTGCTGTTGGTGTATCCGTAATTTTCACAGCTACCTTATCTTTAGTTACAGTGAATAAAGAGTCCATGTTGTCCGTAATAGTGATGCTTGTCAAATTCAAACGTTTATCTTCAGCTTCATCAATTGGAACAATTGACTTGATATCGAAGCGGAACAATTCGGTTGCTTGAAGAAGTTCTAAGTAATCTGTTTGTTCCAATCCTTCCACACGGCTAACTGTCTTCACAGGTTCACCTGGTTTAGGTGGATTCACTGGTGGAGTTGGTGGTGTTTCAGGAGTTGGTGGTGTAACTGTTACTGGGGTAGTATCTTTGCGTTTCTTCACACCATTACTATCTGTGAAATCTAGTGATGCAGTATTCGGAATGCTCGCAACATTATTTGTCATATAAGCAGTCAAATCAGCATCTGATTTAATATAGGCTGGGATATAAAGTTGAATTTGTTTGAAACCAACAAGTCTTGCAAAATCTACTACAGTTGCTACTACACGATTTCCTTCAACTGTTACCTGTACTGCATCAGTTGCATATCCATCTACATAAGCGACTACATCTCCATTAATTGCTAGTACAGACTCAAGAGTATCTGTTATCACAAATTCACGGTATGTATCAATATCCTGTGGAATATCCGCAGTAACATTATACATATACGCTTTATTAACTTCTACATCAAGATGTGTTAAATCTCGATTAATTTTCTTATCAAGTTCTGGCTCTGTTGGTGTTGGTGGGTGAACCGGAACAGTGTTAGAATTTGTCTTCGTAGATGGGTTATTGTTAATCATATACGCTGCAGTATTTGGAACGCTCGTCTCACCATTTGTTATATATGGTGTTAAATCAGCACCCTCTTTAACTTTAGCAGAAAATTCAACATGCACTGGTTCACCAGCTTGATCACGAACCTGTTCTTGCGTCAATTTAACTGTAACAGTTTGACCTTCTACAGAAATTTGACTTGGTACAATAGCTTTTCCTGATAAAGTAGCAACAATATCACCCTCAAATGTTAAGACATCTACAAGGGTATCACTAACTTCAAAGGCTGTCGCATCTACTGGAACTGAAGTAGTGATGTTGTATGTGAAGACTTCATCACGAGTTCCTAAATCAGCACGAGCTGCACCATTGACATCCTTAACAATCGGTGGATTCTCTGGACTTGGTGGAGTGACTGGAACTTCATTAGACTTGGTCTTCGTAGATGGGTTGTTGTTAATTACGTACTCTGCAGTGTTTGGAATTGAAGTCTGACCTTCTACAATGTACGCTGATAGGTTTGCGCCTGGACGAATTTTAGCTTTAAAGCTTACGACTACTTTCTTGCCACCATTTGATTTCACCTGAGCTTCTGAAAGAGAAACTTTCAAGGTTTGATCTGTAACAGAAATAGTAGCGTCAGAACTTGCATCCTCACCATCAATTGTGATGCTTGCGCCACCTTTATCACCCTCAAACGTTAAGACATCTACAAGGGTATCACTAACTTCAAAGGCTGTCGCATCTACTGGAACTGAAGTAGTGATGTTGTATGTGAAGACTTCATCACGAGTTCCTAAATCAGCACGAGCTGCACCATTGACATCCTTAACAATCGGTGGATTCTCTGGACTTGGTGGAGTTACAGTAACTTTATTTGATTCTTTAGGGTTATTATTTAAGATGTACTTAGCTGTATTTGGAACTTTTGTCGTCCCATCTTGGACATACTTGTCTGCTGATAGGTTTGCATCACTTCTTATTTTGGCTTTAAAGGTAACCAAAATAGCTTTTCCAGCATCATTTTTTAACTGTTCATTCGTGAATTTTATACTTAAGTTCCGACCTACTGTTGCCACAATTGCATTTGTTACCACTACATTATCAATTTTTACGACTACATCACCCTTGTTGCCTGCAAATTCGAGTGCTTCGTCTAACTCATCTGTGATTTCAAATGTATCTGCTCCCTTAGGAACTGTTGACTTTATAGTATACTCAAACACTTCGCCACGCTTAGTTAAATCAGCATGTTGTTTTGCATTAACTTGTTTCTCAATCGTTGGCGGAGGAGTGACGATGACTGGTGGAGTCGGAGGAGTCTCTTTCTCTCCTGCACCAGATGGATCCGTATAATAAACTCTCGCTTCGTTCGGAATCTCTGCGAAAGCTGTTCCTGATTTCACATTGGCAGGAATTGTCAGGTGAACCGTCTCACCCCCAGTTAGTTGAGCAAAACTAGCTGTCTTAATTGATGCCGTCACTGTTCGTGTATTAGGATCATAACTTACATCAAAGTGTTTTGCTAATTCCGTATTAATAAAGGGTTGCGCACCAGACTTAATTTCAAGACGTTCATCCAATACATCTACAATTCTATATGACTTATAGGTACTGATGTCACTTGGTAATTTCGTCTTAATATCAAATGTAAAGTTTTCGTTGTCTTGGAGAGCATTATATTGATCTTTGGAATCATTGATTTTCTTACTGATTCCTGGTTCTTTTGGTGTTACATATACAGTGTTTGATGTTTGAATTTTTCCATTTAGTACAACTTGTGCCTTATTAGGAACCTTAATTTCACCATTCACCACATACTTAGCTAAATTCGCATTATCTCGTATTCTTGCCTTAATACCAATTCGAACTACTGCTGGTTTAGTGTAATTAGCTGTTGCACGACGAATCTCTAAATTCAAACGCGCGTTCACATCCGCTTTAACAAGTTTTAGTGCAACTGACTGTTTTGCACTATCAATAGATAACTTACTTGATAATATCGGACTCGGGATATCGTTTATAAACACATCTGCTGAAATAACCTCCAGCTCTGGAACCAAAGTATCTGTAATATTATAAGTGTCAAATAAGCCTGGCCAAGAAGATTCTACATTGTAATAAAACTCTTGTGTTCTATCCCTCAAATATTCTTGTGAATTATTAGGTTTATAACCATTATCTTTATTCGGAACACTCTGAACATCTTTTTTGATATCCGTTACTACAGGTGGTTTCACATAAACTGTGTTTGAACGACGTGTTTTTGCACTTTCATCTTCTGGATTATTTGTTGTACCATTCCACACAATATTTGCTTGGTTTAAAATACCTAAACCATCGTTTTCTTGTAAAATTTGGCGATAAACTACAGGATTTTTAGCATTTGAGTATTGATCCTTTATACGCACACTTACATGAAGAATATATTGTTTAAATTTATGAGCACCATATTTTCCTTCATTAACATATTGTGTCTGTATCCCTGGCGCTTCTGGAATATCAGCAACAACAATTGTGCGTGGATTACCAAGTGCATCATTGCCTGTTGTTGTACGAATTTTAAAATTATCCAGACGCTGACCATCTTTATCGGTAACATAAGCATTGACATATTCTAAACGGTAATCTAGCTTGTCAATCAACATTGGATTAGATTCAAAACTCAACGGAGCATTGTTCATACGATAAAGGACTTGGTAGGTAAAGCCTTCACTAAATGTACTTAAATTCGCAGCATATGACTGCTTGCCTGTGACAACTGGATCAGCCAATTGTCCTGTGTCATTACTTTTATCCGCATCTGTTATTGATTTCGTTGCACTAGGATAACAGTATTTCAAATCAGTAACTTGAACCGTTGTCGGTTCTGCAGAACCAATCAAGGCACTCCGATAATCCCCAACTGTAAAATATCCTGTTAACTGACCGACTGTCTCTGTCTTAGTTCCAGGGCGGTAATCATCTGCTGGATCTGTTTCTTCATCTTCTGATAGAATCGCATCTTCTGCTGCTGTACGGCTTAAAGAATACTCAAATGAGTTTGAGCCTGGATTAAATACACTATCTGGTACAGATATTTTTACAGTAGTACCATCCTGTGTAACTGTTCCTTTAATCTCTGTACTCTCATTTGTTACTGTTGTAACAACTTTTTTACCATTAATAGTAACGCTATTAACCTTATATCCTTCAGTTACTGTAAAGTTACCCACAATATTTTCTTTGGTCATAGCAGCTGTAACAGCTTTTAAGATTTTCGTTGAAAAAGCGTTAATATCACTCTGCTCATTAACATAAAATGAAACATTCTCACCATTAACTTCTTTATCTGGTGAAGCAATTGATCTAAGTGCTTCATGGAAAATTGTCTGAACAGGACGTGTGTCATTTTTATCAAGTCCTGTTCCTAAATAATACTTGCCATATTGTGATGTAGCTACAAAAGAAGGTAAGTCTTCCCAGAACCCAATAACAACCGTTCCTGTATCACCTATTGACTGCTTGATTGTGTCACCTGCAACTTTCAACTCTCGTGCACGTTCCACATAGTTTTGTGTGGCCTCTAAAAGATTTGTAAATCCATCTGCTCTGATTATATCTTGTCTAGCTAAACTCGAATCAAGGTATATCGTAGGATCTCCAGTACGACGGTAACCATTAGCAACTCCATCTGTAATCAAAAGAAACACTGTTTTTCGGTTATTAGCCATACCACCACCAGATACCTTAGCCGCATTGTAAGCCGCCAAAGTATCCTGAATAGCTGGAACTGTAGCTGTTCCACCATTAGCATTAATATTGTTAATAAAGCTATGTATGCCTGCTTGATTTGAGATCAAACCAGAACTATTATAACTATAACGTCCCGATGTCATATTATAATACTGTGAATAAGTTGCAAAATCATTATTACCTATTGAATTATAATATCGGATTGTATCAATACCCTGATAAGAAGATACATAGACCCTATCTGTTGTAGTAGGATTATTTGTAAAAACAAGTCGAGGATTTTTTTCATCATAATCCCCCAACGCCACCGGAGTAGTTAAGTTGATTAACGCTTCTTTCACAGCCGGAATGGTATTTGTAAAAGATCCACTGGCGTCTTGCAAAATAACTAAATCAATCGGTTGCCGAGGCAATCCCCAACTAATCTCTTGTTTTGATTGTATCTTAATTGTACAACCTTGTTGAGACACCGTTGTATTAACTCCGTTCGTAGTTACTGAACCAAAGTCAGCAGCTTTGATATTTGAAACTGAGGTCATCAACAAAGCTATTTGTGATAAAAATAAGGAAAACATCAAAAATAGATGTTTAAACCTTCGGTACTTTTTCATAAAATATTTAAAATTCCTTTCTAACTAAAAACATTATTTTTTTATTCTTTTCTTAATAAATGCTATACCAATCATTAAGAAACCAAAAAGGGTAATCAAAAATGATGTTGAAGTGTGCGTGCCGGTTTCTGGAAGTCTCCCCTCTTTTTGTGAAGTTGCTTTTTTGAATATTGGGTCTTCAACCTTTGACTTATTGCCTTCCGTTAAAGATGCAATTTTCTTAGTACCGACTTTGATAACCTTATTAATCGCCGGAGTTGTCACTGTATCACTCTTAACAACGCGATTAGTTTCTACACCGTCGGTGTAAGTCACTGTTTCAACTATCGTACGAACACCTTCCTTACCTTC
>JAKTNI010000004.1:53628-71408 GCA_029593505.1 Streptococcus suis | reverse complement strand
GACCTTTCTTGGTACCAACTTTGATAACCTTATTAATCGCCGGGGTTGTCACTGTATCACTCTTAACAACGCGATTAGTTTCTACACCGTCGGTATAAGTCACTGTTTCAACTATCGTACGAACACCTTCCTTGCCTTCTACAGAAACAACTTCTGTTCCCTCTGAAAGCGTAGGATCATCTTCACGTACTTCTGTAAATGGCACTACTTCTGTCTTAGTTTCTTCTTTAGTAGTAACATTCGGTGTAACAACTGACTTTTTAGTACCATATGTTACAACTTGATTAACAGGAGCTTTAGTGACCGTATTGCTTTTCTCAACGCGACTAACTTCTACACCGTCAGCATACGTTACTGTCTCAACAATTGTACGTTCACCTTTTACACCTTGAGTTGTGATAACTTCAGTACCTTCTGCCATAGTCGCATCTGCAACTCGAGTTTCTGTAAAATCAACTTCAACAACTGTCGTCACATCTTGCGTGGTAATAACAGGACCTTTCTTAGTACCAACTTTGATAACCTTATTAATCACCGGAGTTGTCACTGTATCACTCTTAACAACGCGATCAGTTTCTACACCATCTGTCTTCGTTACGGTGTAAATAATGGTACGTTCGCCACTTACACCCTCTATTGCAACTACTTCCTTCCCTTCTTCAAGAGTCGGATCATTTTCACGAACAGTCTCAAATGGCAAAGCCTGAATTTCAACCATCTCTTCTGTTGTTATGACAGGTGAAGGGGGTTGCACAGTTTCACTTAATTGAGCACGAATAGCATCTATACGAACTTGAAGTTTTGCTCGCTCAGCAGAGTTTTTCACATTACTAACTGCGGCAATACTAGTAGCATAACCACCCATAGCATCTGACTCTACGAGTAAATACTCTGCAGTATCTTTGTCACCCTCGGCAAGTAGTGCTTCAATTTCAGACAAATAATCTGAAATCTTTTTAATTAACGCTAATTGTTCAGCATCCGGAAGTTCTTCATCCTCTCCTGGAGGTGTCTCGCCTGGAGGAAGATCAGCAGCTCTGACATTCGCAGAACCCAATATAGCGGTACTGTTCAACCATGGCAATGGATTTACTAAATTTGCCACTAGCGCAAGCCCAAGTAAACTTTGGAGTCTTTTCTTTTTCATAAAACCTCTCTTTCTAAGAGCATCCATTCAAAAACTTATGTTTTTTTAGAGATTCTCTTAATATTATTTTAAAAATGGCCTAAGCAATTATAACATAATTCTATACAACAAACAACTATTTACTAGCAATTATAGACAATAAATCTCTGGTCAGCAGTATTAGAAATTCGAAATAACAGAAGAAAAATACATTACAAAACAACACACTATTCCCTATTACCTCATTTACATATTTTAATATATATATGAATTACCTGAGAACTTTAATAGTTATCTTATTTGCTATACTAGTTGTTTTATTTATACTTCAATGCTCTTATTGATAACAAAAGGCACCCTAAGGTGCCTAGAGTAGCGATTAAGCATTACCACCATTTTTCTTGATAATTTCATCCTGTACAGATTTTGGTACATCTTCGTAGTGGTCAAATACCATCATGAATGTACCACGACCTTGTGTAGCTGAACGAAGAACAGTTGCATAACCGAACATTTCAGCAAGTGGTACATAAGCACGAACGATTTGTGTATTACCACGAGCTTCCATACCATCAACACGACCACGACGCGCAGTAACATGACCCATAACGTCACCAAGATTATCTTCTGGTGCAGTAATTGTTACAAGCATCATTGGTTCAAGGATAGTTGGTTGAGCTGATTTAGCTGCTTCTTTAAGAGCAAGAGATGCTGCCACTTTGAAGGCTGTTTCAGATGAGTCGACATCGTGGTATGAACCATCGTACAATTTAGCTTTCACATCAACAATTGGGTAACCAGCAAGAACACCGTTAGCCATAGATTCTACGAGACCTTTTTCAACCGCTGGGATAAATTCACGTGGAACCACACCACCGACAATAGCATTCTCAAACTCGAAACCTTTACCTTCTTCATTTGGTGTAAATTCGATCCAAACATCACCGAACTGACCTTTACCACCAGACTGGCGTTTGAAGAAACCACGAGCTTGTGTTGAAGCACGGAATGTTTCACGGTAAGATACTTGAGGAGCACCTACATTTGCTTCAACTTTGAACTCACGACGCATACGGTCAACAAGGACATCCAAGTGCAATTCACCCATACCAGAAATAACTGTTTCACCTGTTTCAACATTTGTTTCAACGCGGAATGTTGGATCTTCCTCTGCCAGCTTAGAAAGTGCAACACCCATTTTATCTTGGTCTGCTTTAGATTTTGGTTCAACCATCAATTGAATAACTGGTTCTGGAACATTGATTGATTCAAGAATAACTTTTGCTTTTTCATCTGTTAATGAATCACCAGTTGTAGTATCTTTCAAACCAACCGCTGCTGCAATGTCACCTGAGTAAACAGTTTCAATTTCTTGACGACTGTTTGCGTGCATTTGCAGGATACGTCCGATACGCTCACGCTTGCCTTTAGAAGTGTTCATTACATATGAACCGCTATTAAGAACACCTGAGTAAACACGGAAGAATGTCAAACGACCTACGAATGGATCTGTCATAATCTTGAAAGCAAGCGCTGCAAATGGCTCTTCATCAGATGCTGGACGTTCTTCTTCTGCGTCTGTATCTGGGTTAATACCTTTGATTGCTGGAATATCAACTGGACTTGGAAGGTAATCAATAACCGCATCAAGCATCAATTGAACACCTTTATTCTTGAAGGCAGAACCACACAATACTGGGAAGAATTCAACATTGATAGTTGCTTTACGGATACCGGCTTTCAATTCTTCATCAGTGATTTCTTCACCTTCAAGGTACTTCATCATCAATTCTTCATCAGTTTCAGCAACTGCTTCAACTAACTTTTCACGATATTCTTGTGCCTGCTCAAGGTATTCAGCTGGAATATCTTCCTCACGGATATCTGTACCAAGATCGTTAGTATAGATTTCAGCTTTCATCTTGATCAAGTCGATGATACCACGGAACTCATCTTCTGAACCAATTGGCAATTGGATTGGATGAGCATTTGCTTGAAGACGCTCATGAAGTGTACTTACTGAGTAAAGGAAGTCCGCACCAATCTTATCCATTTTATTGGCAAATACGATACGTGGAACACCGTATTCAGTCGCTTGACGCCATACTGTTTCAGTTTGTGGCTCAACACCTGATTGCGAGTCAAGAACAGTTACTGCACCGTCAAGAACGCGAAGTGAACGTTGTACTTCAATTGTGAAGTCCACGTGTCCTGGCGTATCAATGATGTTTACACGATGGTTATTCCACTGTGCTGTCGTCGCTGCAGATGTGATAGTAATACCACGTTCTTGCTCTTGTTCCATCCAGTCCATTTGTGACGCACCTTCGTGAGTTTCACCAATTTTGTGGATTTTACCAGTGTAGTAAAGGATACGCTCAGTTGTCGTTGTTTTACCTGCATCAACGTGAGCCATGATACCGATATTACGAGTTTTTTCTAATGAAAATTCGCGTGCCATGAAGTTAGTTCTCCTATATTTTTAGTTTTATATTTTAATTATACCATATTTTAAGAAAAGCGAGTGGGTAAATCCCACCCGCTTGTTTCCTTGATAATGGCATACATTAGACTAAACTTATTTTTTAATCTAAAGTCCTTAGAAAGATAAAGCCTGATGTTTTTGTAATACACAATCAGGAAGAATAGCAAAACAACACGTTTATTACTCTTTCCGAACTGAACATAGTATCGTTCAGTATTCACAAACTTAAATCAGACTGGGGTTGCATGCGGATAGTAAAAGAAGAAATCCTTGACTTTCCACTTGCACACACCCCTTAGTATGTTCATCTTACCAACGGAAGTGTGCAAACGCACGGTTAGCTTCTGCCATTTTGTGAGTATCTTCACGTTTTTTAACAGCTGCACCTGTATTGTTAGCTGCATCCATGATTTCTTTTGCAAGGCGATCAACCATAGTATGCTCACCACGATTACGTGCAATTGTTACCAACCAACGAAGACCAAGTGTTGTACGGCGCTCTGGACGTACTTCAACTGGAACTTGGTAGTTAGAACCACCAACACGACGTGCACGTACTTCAAGTACAGGCATAATGTTTTCCATTGCTGTTTCAAATACTTCAAGTGCATCAGTACCTGTAGCTTCTTTAATTTGGTCAAAAGCTCCATAAACAATTGATGCAGCAGTACCACGTTTACCGTCCAACATAACACGGTTAATCAAACGAGTTACCAATTTTGAGTTATACAATGGATCTGGCAATACTTCACGCTTAGGCGCTTGATTTTTACGACTCATTTATATTTCCCCTTTCTTAACCTTTTGGACGTTTCGTACCGTACTTAGAACGGCCTTGCTTACGATCATTTACACCTGCAGTATCAAGTGCACCACGAACGATATGGTAACGTACCCCTGGAAGGTCTTTTACACGTCCACCACGAAGAAGAACTACACTGTGCTCTTGCAAGTTATGACCAATACCTGGGATGTAAGCAGTAACTTCAATAAGGTTGCTCAAACGTACACGAGCAAATTTACGAAGGGCTGAGTTAGGTTTTTTAGGTGTCATTGTTCCGACACGAGTCGCAACACCACGTTTTTGCGGTGATGAAACGTTTGTTTGAACTTTTTTACGGCTATTATAACCAACGTTCAAAGCTGGTGATTTAGATTTTTCTACTTTAGACTTACGTGGTTTACGTACCAACTGGTTAATTGTAGGCATCTACATTCTCCTGTATATATTTTTATTTTTGGTGATAGAGTAATTTGGTGACAATCCTCTATCCATGTGTACTTTGCAACAATTGTCAGCACGTCTCTGTACACTTTTGAGAGACCAAAAGTAAAAAGTACCGTTTATCATCATACCATAGTTACATGCTTTTGTCAAAGAATTTTTCTTTGTAATCTAATTTTAAAACGAGGTTTTCAT
The DNA here is from genome assembly GCA_029593505.1 of Streptococcus suis. GTDB lineage: Bacteria > Bacillota > Bacilli > Lactobacillales > Streptococcaceae > Streptococcus > Streptococcus suis_AG. The sequence goes on along the minus strand of JAKTNI010000004.1, from coordinate 66,377 downwards.
ACGCTAATAAATATGAATAGATATTATAAAAGATTGTTGAAATATACCTAATTTCATGTATGTATACTTACATACATGAAATTAGCCTGCATAGTAAAGCTTCCTATCAGCAGAAAAATTAATATATATGAGCAATTCCACTGAATCACAAACGACGACCAATTTTAACCATTACACAAAAATCTATCTCAACAAATAACAAAAAAGGTAGCTTTAAGCTACCTCATATCATAGATTAGTATCCCATTCCTCCCATACCATCCATACCTTGTGGCATAGCTGGGGCTGCTGGTTCAGGTTTGTTGGCTACAACCGCTTCTGTCGTCAAAATAAGGCTAGCAACTGAAGCTGCATTTTGAAGAGCTGAACGAGTAACCTTAACTGGATCAATAATTCCCGCTTCAATCATATTGACCCATTCACCTGTCGCAGCATTAAATCCTGTGCCAAGTTCAGAGTTTTTCAATCTGTCAATCACAACTGAACCTTCATAACCAGCATTGTAAGCAATCTGACGAACTGGCTCTTCTAAAGCGCGTAGAACAATGTTACGCCCTGTTTCATCGTCACCACTCAATTGCAATTTTGCGATACTATCAATTACATTAACAAGTGCAGTACCTCCACCAGCAACAATACCTTCTTCTACTGCTGCACGAGTCGCATTAAGAGCATCTTCAATACGAAGCTTCATTTCTTTTAGCTCTGTTTCTGTAGCTGCACCTACTTTAATAACAGCAACACCACCCGACAATTTAGCCAAACGTTCTTGTAATTTTTCACGATCAAATTCAGAAGTTGTGCTTTCGATTTGTGATTTAATAACAGCTATACGATTATGGATAGCTTCAGGCTGCCCTGCACCCTCGACAATAGTTGTACCATCTTTGTCAACAACAACCTTAGCGGCTTGCCCAAGAGCTTCAATTGTTGCATCTTTCAATTCTAATCCAAGATCTTCTGTGATGACTGTACCACCTGTTAAGATAGCAATATCCTCTAACATAGCCTTGCGACGATCGCCAAATCCTGGTGCTTTAACAGCCACAACATTAAATGTACCACGAATCTTATTTAATACAAGTGTTGGCAATGCTTCACCATCTACATCGTCTGCAATAATCAATAATGGACGGCTAGTCTGTAAAATACTTTCTAACAATGGCAAAATCTCTTGAATATGAGAAATTTTCTTATCTGTTACAAGAATAAATGGATTTTCTAGTTCTGCAACCATTTTCTCATTATCTGTTACCATGTACTGTGATAGGTAACCACGATCAAATTGCATACCTTCTACAACATCCAACTCCGTTTCCATACCACGAGATTCTTCAATTGTAATCACGCCATCCTTGCCCACACGCTCCATAGCTTCTGAGATATATTCTCCTACTTTCTCAGAACGAGAAGATACAGCAGCAACTTGAGCGATAGCTTCTTTATTTGAAACAGGAATCGCTTGAGCTTGTAAAGACTCAACAGCTGTTGCCACTGCTGCCTCAATTCCCCGACGGATACCGATTGGATTTGCTCCAGCCGTAACGTTTTTTAAACCTTCACGCACAATTGCTTGGGTTAAAACGGTTGCAGTGGTAGTTCCATCACCGGCGATATCATTGGTCTTTGAGGCCACTTCTGATACCAATTTAGCCCCCATATTTTCGAAATGGTCTTCCAACTCAATTTCCTTAGCAATTGTTACACCATCATTTGTAATAAGAGGTGAACCATAAGCTTTTTCAAGAACGACATTACGACCTTTTGGACCCAACGTTACCTTTACAGTGTCTGCTAAAATGTCAACACCACGCACCATACTCTCACGAGCATCTGCTGAAAATTTAATTTCTTTTGCCATCTTTTTCTCCTCTATTATTCAATAATCGCTAAAATATCTGATTCATGAACGATATGAACCGTTTGAGCATCTTCTTTCACTTCAATACCAGCATGAGCTTCTACTAAAACAGTATCTCCTATTTTCACAAGAGGCGCTACTAGTTCACCGTTCAAAGTACGAATGCCTTGTCCAACTGCAATAACTTTTGCTTCTTTAGTTTTTTCTTGACTAGAACCAGCGAGAACAAAGCCACCAACTGTTTGCTCTTTTTCTTCAATTTTTACGACGATACGATCGCCCAATGGTTTCAACATTCTTATCCCTCCTTTTAATGTTAGCACTCCTTATCAAAGAGTGCTAATTACATTTCTTATTGTATCACTTGGTCAAAAATAGTCAAGACTATTTTCTTATTTTTATGAAAATCAGTCCAAAGATGTAGCAACCAATATAAAAAACAAAACCACCAACATTTGTTAGTGGTTTTCGGAGATTATGAAAAATATTTAGGATTGATTAAAGTATACCTATTTTTCCAGTATTGCACATCCGTCTTAAGACCGATGTTGTGAATTAGAATGGTAATTCTTCTTCATCCAATATAAGATCTGCCAAATCATTACCATTGTTATTTTCACGCATAGCACGTTGCGCTCTGCTTTCTAACAATTGAAAACTTTGTCCCAAAACTTCTGTAACATAATGAGAAGTACCGTCTTTTTCATATCTACGATTTCGCAGTTCTCCATCAATAGAAATCAGTCCGCCTTTGCTTCCATAGGAAGCTAGACTTTCTGCTATTTTCCCCCAGAAAACAACAGTAATAAAATCTGCTTCACGTGTACCATCTTCCGTTTTAAAACGCCGATTTACTGCCACAATGACACGCGTTAAATATTTACCACTGGAAGTCTGGATCAATTCAGGCTGAGCAGTGAGACGACCAATCAAAATGACTTTATTATACATTAACTATATCCTCCTACTTATTCTATTCGTAGAATAAAGAAGATATAAATAATTATTTAAAAAGAAGCACCCACAACTAATTCATTTACTTTATCCATGCCAATGTTGAGCTGGATCAAATGCAGCACCAACTACTGCAGTCTCAGACAACTCAATAATACCACGTACTTGTGGAGCATTTGGAAGAGACAATTCTCGCGGACTACACATCATACCAAAACTATCCTCACCGCGAAGTTTTCCAGCAAATATTAGACTTCCGCTAGGCATCATAGCACCCGGGAGAGCTACAATCGTTTTCATCCCTTCTACTACATTTGGCGCTCCTGCAACAATCTGCACAGTTTTATCAGTAGCAATCTGCACCTGACAAATCGTTAAATGATCACTATCCGGATGTGATAGAGCACTGATGATTTGACCTACTACAAATTTGGACGAATGATCATTACATAAACTTTCCTCAAAACCTTCCTTTTCCAACTCAGAGTTCAATACTGCAACCTGTTCATCCGATAACAAGACTTGACCCGAACCAGAAATCTCTACGAGTTTGGAAACTTCAAAAATATTCCAAGCTACCGTTTGATTTGTTGCTGCTACATAAACACGTGCGACATCTCCTTTTCGCTCAACAGAAACTTTCTCGCCTTTAGTATCTGCCACAATCACCATCAACACATCACCTACGTGTTGCCTATTATACGTAAAAATCATTTTTCTATCCCTTTCAAAAATTCTATTATTTCAGATTTTGTTTTGCGATTTTTATCAACAAAACGTCTTATTTCTTGTCCATTTTCTACAAGGACAAAACTTGGAATTCCAAATATTCCCCATTCTTGAGCGAGTGGCATATACTCATCTCTGTCCAATTGTACAAACATCGTATCCGGGAAAGTTGCCTCAATATCCGCCAAATGAGGCTGGATATAATGACAATCTCCACACCAGTTGGTCATAAATATAAAGACCACTCGCTGTTCAGACTGAATTAGAGCTGCTACTTCCTCATAATTTTTTGGAAAAATCACACTTCTTCCTCCTGATAACTGATCATTCCCTTACTATTTTCAAATAGAAAAACTCGGCCATCTTCAAAAACGACACCACCAATTAAAACACATGAATGTGATTGTGTTTCGTCCACATATACCGTCGCAATATTTCCAAATTCAATAAAAAATTCACGAACTTGTTGCAAAGCTTGTGATTTTTGGCGTTCTTCTTGAAGTTTTCGATAATATTGAACACTAGCAGTAAGCACACCTGCTCCTAATAAGCCTGCTAATAAAACTGTCTTTTTCTTACTCATGTTCCCTATTTTATCATAAAAAATGGTAAAATAGGAAAAAGGAATCGTTAAAGGAGAAAATGCAATGACTTTATTTGAAAAAATTAAAGAAGTGACTGAGTTACAAAGTGTTCCAGGTTTTGAAGGAGAAGTTCGTGACCACATTCGTCAAGCCATCGCACCGCATGTAGATCGTATTGAGACAGACGGTCTAGGAGGTATTTTTGGTATTAAAGAAACAAGTATAAAAGAGGCGCCACGTGTTCTCGTAGCAGCTCACATGGATGAAGTCGGTTTTATGATTAGCCAAATTAAACCCGACGGTACATTTCGTGTTGTTGAACTAGGTGGATGGAATCCTTTAGTTGTATCCAGTCAAGCATTTACACTACACCTACAAGACGGTCGTCAAATCCCTGCTATTTCTGGTTCCGTACCACCTCATCTTCTACGTAGCAACACTAATACCAGTCTACCTGCTATTAACGATATTATATTTGACGCAGGTTTTTCAAACCAAGAAGAAGCAATAAATTTTGGTGTACGCCCAGGTGATATTCTAGTTCCCAAAAACGAAACCATTCTCACCGCTAATGGAAAAAATATCATTTCAAAAGCTTGGGACAATCGCTTTGGTGTGCTAATGATAACTGAATTATTAAAAAATCTATCCGATCAGGAACTCCCTAACCAGCTGGTAGCTGGCGCCAATGTACAAGAAGAAGTGGGACTACGAGGTGCGCATGCCTCAGCAACCAAGTTTGAACCGGATGTTTTTCTAGCTGTCGACTGTTCACCAGCAGGTGACATTTATGGTGATCAAGGAAAAATTGGAGATGGTACTTTACTACGTTTCTACGATCCGGGACACATTCTACTTAAAAACATGAAGGATTTCCTTTTGACAACCGCAGAAGAAGCTGGTATCAAATTCCAATATTACTGTGGAAAAGGAGGGACCGATGCTGGTGCAGCTCACTTAAAACATCAAGGGATTCCATCAACAACTATAGGCGTTTGCGCTCGCTATATCCACTCTCACCAAACACTTTACAGTATAGATGACTTTTTGGAAGCTCAAGCTTTCTTGCAAGCTCTAGTTAAAAAGCTAGATAAATCAACTATTGATTTAATAAAAAACTATTAACAAAAAAACTTCGCTATCTCAGATAAGCGAAGTTTTTTATGCTTATAAAATCTGTTCAACAATGTACTTTCTGACCTGTGAAATGAAATAAAGAGAACCTGTGATCACATATAGTTTACTCGAATGGAGTAAATCTATCTGTTCTAACCAATTTTGAAAGGAAGAAACTCGAGGATAAAGAGGTGGATAATCAGATAAGGATACTGCTCTAGGATCTTCAAAACTCGTAACTGTAATGCTACCAACACTATTTAAAGTGGATAACATTTGTTCCACTGGCTTAGTATTGATCGCCGCAAATAATATATCAATATCTCGATGAGCATGTTGCTCTACCAACCAGTCACAAAGAACTTCTACACTTTCATTGTTGTGAGCTCCATCAATCACAAGATTTGGCAAAATAGTTTCAATTCGACCAGGCCATACAGCTGTAGCTAATCCAGCACGAATTGTTTCAATAGTCAGTTTAGAAAAATAGTTTTGAAGTAACTGAGTGGCCATTATAGCTAATGCTGCATTGTTCTCTTGATGATAACCTAGCATCTGCAACACTATGCCATTTATCCTACCTAGAGATGTCCAAACAGAAAAAACCTTTCCACCACGTTCCACAAACATATCTCGCCCAAGAGCATATGTTTTACATTGGAAACGCTGAGCATATTCTTCAAATACTGCTGCAACTTCTGACTTATCTGTCGCATAAATCAGTGGAACACCTTTTTTTAACACAGCAACCTTATGTCTTGCTATTTCTTCATACGTCTCTCCTAAAAAAGACTGATGATCCAAACCGATAGACGAGCAAACAACAGCTAGTGGATTCAAAACATTTGTTGCATCTAAAAAACCACCCATTCCAGCCTCAACCAGAAGAATATCCGGTCTATGATAAGCTGTAAAATAAACAAACATAACCACAACTGTAATCTCAAATTCAGTAATCAAACCAAACTCGCCGATAGTATCTAATTCTTCAATCAAAGGTAGTAAACTAATCACAATCTCTACAAGATCTTCTTCCGAGATCATCTGGTTTTGAAAAACAATTTGTTCTCTAAAATGAATAATAGAAGGAGAGGTAAATCTTCCAACATAATAGCCAGATGCTTGAAAGATAGACTGAACAGCATTTAAGGTTGAACCTTTACCATTAGTTCCCACAAAATGAATAGTGGGAACTTGTAATTGAGGTTGACCCAAACGTTCCAACATCCATTCTACACGCGCCACTCCATTCTCTAATTCCAAACCAGTTCTACTGCCTAGCCACTGTATCACATCTTGAGCATTCATACGAAACTCCCTTTTCTAAAAAAAGAAGCAACAAGGGATGATTGTTGCTTGTCATATTATTTTTTCAATCCCATCAACTTACGGAATTCTGGAATACGTTGCAAGGACGGCAAAATAAGCATAAGAACAATAACTCGTACAGGAATTTCAAAGATAGCCTTAATGAAACGACTAGCATAAAGAACTGCCCATGGAGTTCCAAAGTGGAAATGTAAAGTAATCGGTGTCAAGATAAACGAAATAACTACTTGAATCAACAAAACAACACCCACAACATATAACCAGTCTTTTTGCCTTGTAACATCCAACGATTTCTTATAGAAGAACCAACCATAAATGAATGCAGACACTGCTTCTATGATAACAAAAGCAGGAATCATCGTCTGTCCACTAAACAAGACAAATACTGGATCTGAAACGGCGGCTGCAACAGCAGCCCAAAGTGGTCCTGCCACTGCGCCTAGAATGGCGTTTGGAATAAAGGTAAATTGAATCTGTAACGTATCTGACAGACGGATAGAGAAATAATTTTCAATAACCATGACCATAGCCAAACAAATTGCGATTGCAGCAATAAGCTGCACAGTCAACTTTGGAATTTTGTTTTCCATAAAATAAAATGCTCCTTTTTTTCAATTGGAGCTGTCGTTATTTCGACAGCGGATGCAATGGTTTACCGCGCTGTTAGCTTCGTTATGTGGCAACATCCCATCCACATACACTTAACGCAAACCACCTACTCTGTGCAATTTTTCATTGCCTATCTATCTTACCATATTCGACTGTTTTTGGCTAGATGATAATAACTATCAAGCGTTATACATTCAGACTATAAGAAAAAAACTGGCTAAAACCAGTTTTTTATTTTAAACGTTCAACATCGCGTGCGATTACTAACTCCTCATCTGTTGGAACAACTAACACTTTCACACGTGCTTCAGGAGTTGAAATCTCTCCTTCTGCTCCACGAACATTTTTTTCAGGATCAATATCCATGCCAAACCAGGTCATGCCATTTACAACAGCCTCACGAACAAGAGTAGAATTTTCACCAATACCTGCTGTAAAGACAAGTGCATCGACTCCATTTAATACTGCAAAGTATTGCCCAATAAATTTCTGAAGACGGTTCACCAACATATTAAATGCTAACGTACACTTTGGCTCTCCCGCTTCAAAACCAGCTTCAACTTCACGCATATCACTAGAAACTTCGGCAATACCTAAAATACCAGACTGTTTATTAAGAACATTGACAACATCTGTAGCATCTTTTAACTCCTCAACATTCTCAATCAAATAAGGAATAATAGCTGGATCAATATCACCTGAACGAGTTCCCATCATTGGACCTGCAAGTGGTGTGAATCCCATCGAAGTATCTACCGACTTACCACCATCTACTGCTGTAATAGAAATACCATTTCCGATATGAGCTGTAATTAGTTTCACTTCTTCTAATGGTTTGCCCAACATTTTAGCTGCTTCACGCGATACATAGTAATGAGAGGTTCCATGAGCTCCATACTTACGAACCTGATTTTCCTCGTAATATTTATTTGCAATCGGATAACGATAAGCCACCTCTGGCATTGTTGAATGGAAAGCTGTATCAAACACTGCTACACTAGTAACATCTGGCAAAATATCTTTAAAAGCACGGATACCCGCAGCATTTGCTGGATTATGAAGAGGAGCCAAACTCGATAATTCCTCAATCTGCTTTAATACCTCATCTGTAATCACAACAGATTCCTTGAAGATTTCTCCCCCTGCAACAACACGATGTCCTACACCTGTGATTTCTGAAAAATCTGTAATAATGTTATGCTTTAGTAAATCTTCCAAAAGAATCTTTACTGCTTGTACATGGTCTGAAATATCAAGAGTTTGTTCAGCTTTTTGATCGCCAAACTTAACCGTTACGATCGAGTCTTTCAAACCAATACGTTCGATAATCCCCTTAGCCAATACTGTTTCTTCTGGCATTTGATACAGTTGCCATTTTAAACTTGAACTGCCTGCATTGATTGCAATTGTTTTCGACATATATTTCTCCCTTTTAAAGCGTTTTCCAATCTATTATAGCAGATTTTCTATGAAATTGCATTCTCTTGCTTCCAATTTTTAAATTTAATCATGAATTGTTGAAGAGCCTCTTTTTCTTGTAAACTTTGCAAAGGATACACAAAAGGTGCTACCGAACGCGCTGTTTTCTTCTGCAAAATAAAAATAGATTTTGCCATTGCTGTTTTCTCAAATAAGGTCGGCGGAAGAGCAATCATAGAAACAATATTCGCCTGATCTTGTAGCCAATTCTTAAGCAAGTCACTCTGTGGACTGGTTAAAAGATTGTTCGGTGCTAACACAATTAAAAAACCATCATTCTGTAAATATTTCAGAGACTGCTCCATTAGTAAATGGTGAGCATAGGTCTTTTCCTCTTGACTAGCTACCTGATACCGTCTAGCAATTGTATCATCTGGATAATAGCCAACTGGTAGATCACTTATAATAATCTGACTTTCTTTTAAAATGTGAGGTCGAATGGCATCTCCTTGAACAAAGTTACTACTTGATTCCATGACATCTGCAATACTAGCTGAGAGGTCTATCAAGAGATCATCTACCTCAATACCAAGATAATCCAGCTGTTTCTGACTAGCATTTATCAATGTCTGCCCTAAATTCCCCGTTCCTGAACCAACCTCAAGGACTGTTATCACGGAGGATGTCACCAACTGATCTATCAAGAAAGAGAGTAAAAAGCCAATAGAGTCAGGGGTAAATTGATGATTATACTGCATCGGCTCTGTCTGATTGGCTTTAATAAGTAGAAATTGATAGGCACGACGCCATTCTTCCTTCGTCAAATTCAATTCTCGTAATAAACGATTGTTATTTTCTATTAATTCGTCTACTTGTTGTCCCGTTCCATAAATAGCATTTTGCTCAATCATAGCATCGTAAATATTGGTGCCAAGACGATTTTGGAGTGTTTGTATATTTTCTAATAACAGATCATAAGCCTGTTCAATTTTTTCAAAATTCATACTCCTATCTTATCAAAAATTCATGCACTTTGCACCAAAAAGAGAAGCATTTCTTTACTTCCCAAGTTATTTTTATTCCCGATTGTGTGGCACGATCCATTGGTAACGATAGATATGTCCACTTATCATCTGTATGGTCATCAGCATCTTCTCATTCACCAGTTGATAATTGACCATTCCTTGAACAAAGGTTACTTGTCCATTTGTGTGCAACGAATTATTCAAACTATTTTCTTCGGTACCTTCTGAATTCTTTTGCTTTCTTTGTCCATCTGCTTCGCGCTGTAGCATATTCGTTACTTCTTGTTGAGTCGCTTGAGCCATCATGTAGGCTTGAGTTGCTTCTTGATGAGCTTTCAGTAACACTATCTCTGCTTTTTGACGATTCAAATAAAATTGTAATAAAAGACTAAACATACTCAACATCAACAAAGCATAGAGAAGAATACCTGCCTTAACCTGTTTTTTCAAAATCATAGACAAATGTTTTTTCCTCTCCATTGTCAAATACAATCTTTAACTCCACAAAATGATTTGTTTGCAGATAATATGCCGACTGAACATGGTAAAGCATCGGTTGATAGCCTTGACCTTTAGCATTTGTTTTTCGAAAATCATCTGCACGCAATTTTCCAAATGCTAAATTCTTGCCGTCTTTCGTAACAACAATACGATTCATCTCCACACTATCAAGATTGGCACCTTCCCACTCTCTGCGAAGTTGGTCGCAAAAAACGAGCCAATTTTTATCCATACGTTGTTCTTGATACTGAACTTCATGAACAATCAGCTTAGTCAATCCCTCAAACACTAACAAACTTCCTGATATGACCACTAGAGCTAATAAACACTCCAATAAAGTAAAAGCAGCTAACTTAGTTTTTTTCAATCGCTACAATCTCCTTACCCTTATGATATACAGAGGTTCGACTTTCTAAGCGATAGACCGTTATATGAATGCCATCCACCGTCAAATCATCTTGACCGGTCTGCATAGCCATCTTCGCTACATTCAAAATTTCTTGTTGATAGATACTTTCTTGCTGATGTTTTCGATTATTATCTAAAGCTGATAAAAATAGGCTAGTAATCATTATGAGAACAAATAAACTGACTAAACTTTCTAATAGGACATAAGCCTTAGTTTTCCGTTTTTTTATACCGACCACTCCCTATATATAATTGATATGACACTGTCTTATTTTCTGTTGCAAATGACAATTTCGCCAATGATGAGTTTCCTCCATTTTTATCAAAAACAATGGTTCGTTCTGTTACCACATCAATCCCTTTTGGCACTTTCACTGATTGGTATCCATTAGATAATTGCTCGCCTGTCAATTGCAATTGTATTTCTTGCTGACTGTTCACAGCCAAAATCTGACTATCTCTGTACAATGCCTCAAATTCCCAAAAGAAAATCGTATCCTGTATATTTGCGATAGCCATCCGTACACTACCTGCAAAAATCATGATGATAAAGCTAGACACAAATAATGTTGTCAAACTTTCCATCAAAGTAAATGCTCTAATCATCTGTCACTTTATTTGCAGCATACTCTTTATAGGTCTTTGCTTGTTTAGCTGTAATATAACCTTCTGATTGTAATTGATCAACTGTTGCCTCTTTATCATGTTCTAATTGATAGATTTCCAACTGACTTTCCACAATTTTGACAACAGCTGCGTTCCCAGATTTTTGTGCTGTTTCCTTTTGCTTGCTCAAATTCGGAACAAATAAAAGAAACAACAGACTAATAATGCCTAAAACAACTAGCATTTCAATTAAAGTAAAAGCTCTTTTCTTCATTTTTAGTATTATGTTCATATTAAAACTCCATATTTTATTTCTGGCATAACGTCACATCACATTAGAACGTCTTAACCCTTGATTTTACTGGGTTTTTGAAAAAATGGCTTTCGTTAGGTTTGATTAAATTTTCCTAGAAAGTCCACAAAAAGGTGAACAAATTTCACCACAAAAAAAGGTTATCAAATCAACGTTTGATAACCAAAAAAAATTTTAAAAGTCCACAAATTTTTTTATGAGTTCAGCAGGCAAGAACTAGCGTAGTCATCAGCTACGCTTTTTTGATTGCTGATAAGATCTATTGTACCATAATCACGCATATCTACTATATCCTAACTTTAGATAAGCACGGGAAACATAAAGGGTAACAAAAAAGGAATTAAATTTATGAGTTTAGTAAACAAGTAAATTGCACTTATTCAAAGGTGCTTTTTATTTAGTTCCTTTGCTTTTTCGTAGTAAGGTTTAAGAAATTCTATGAACCCTTGAGTATCATTTGTATCATGCTCCTCAAGGAACATAAAGAATTCATAATCACAAAACAAATCAAACATTTCAGGATTTTCTTTATCCCACCCCTCTGCGAACTCTTCGTCTTCTCCCAACAGGGCGTTGAAATCAAATGAAAAATCCCAAAAATCTTCAAGTTTGCCACTTACTGCTCGCTCTAACATATCTAAGACTTTTTGACTGTATTTCATGAAAAATACTCACATTATCTTTGACCATATAGTTCCTGATCATTTATTTCATCAATATCTATCATAGAAATATAATCAGAAATATCATAAAGATTACTCGATAGATAGCTGTAGATATTTGAACGGATAATCTTAGCTCTTGCTTTTTTAATATGATGAGTATAATCATATACTACATGACGATTATTACCTTTAAAATTTTGAAATGCTCTATCAAATTTTACATATGAATAATAACGATACTCATCATCTAAGTTATCTTTTAATTCTCTAAGTATCGCCATTGCTTCTGTCTTGTTAGTTTTAGCAATGGATAGCGCCTCATCTGCTAGAGATATATAATAATCCACTCTCTCTTTAATTTCTATACCTAAGATAGCGTCCTCATCAAAACGAAATGGCTCAAATTTAACAGTCATGATATTGCTCCTGTATTTTTTCTTTTTATTATACCCAAAAACAATAATTAATGTCTAATAAAAATAATGGGGCAAGAATACAAAAAAGAAGTTATGAAATTCATAACTTCTAACTTTATTTAAGCAATTTTAGTTATATTTGTTGCTTGTAGTCCACGTTGACCACTTTCAACATCAAACGTTACTTTTTGACCTTCGTCTAAAGATCTAAAAC
>JAKTNI010000004.1:0-53533 GCA_029593505.1 Streptococcus suis | reverse complement strand
TATTTAAGCAATTTTAGTTATATTTGTTGCTTGTAGTCCACGTTGACCACTTTCAACATCAAACGTTACTTTTTGACCTTCGTCTAAAGATCTAAAACCGTCTGATTGAATTTCAGAGAAATGTGCAAACACGTCTGCTCCATTTTCTTGTGAAATAAAACCGAAGCCTTTTTCTGCGTTAAACCATTTTACTGTACCTTGTGTCATTTGAGTTACCTCTTTTTATTTATTTGTAAAAAACTATCTAAGAGGAAAAACAAAAGATGAAACTGATACTTAAACTCTAAAAACTTATTTACAATCCTTACTCTAACAGTATCTACTCAACAAGTCAAGGATAAGGTCTTATTTTCAAATTTATTTTACAATATCCTTAATCTTAAAACTTTTCTCTATCACTCCGCCTCTGTATGATCCTGCAAAGTCCAATAGTGACTGTTCAAGTAAGCAGTCAAACTCAGGTATCGTCAACTCTAACTCTCTACACATTTCAGAACGAGATAATCTCTTTTTGGATTTTACGATAAAACGATTAGCTAAAACACGCCTAGAACGTTCTTCTAAGCCATTTATGGTCAAGTCAATATCTTTTACCACCCTGCCAGCTTCAACGCTCCACACGTCACGATGTGGGCTTTCTGATAGCTTTTTCAGTCTATTGTAGTTCTTTAGGAAATGGTCTACACGTTTGGCTTGTTCTTCCATGCTCTGCCTTTCTGTGATATAATAATACTTGGAACATCTCACAGTCAGCGCTGATGCGTTGGCTTTTTTTTGTTTACAGAGCACCTAGTTCCTTACATTGCTAAGTTCTTAATTGAAAAAGTCAATGTTTTTTATATATTCTCATAGTTTTTACCCCCTTTTTCTCTGAGTGCCTCCGACTTGGAAAAAGTTCCCTTCCCCGGTTCCCAAGACAATCAAAAATATTTTAAAAAGTGGGGGGAGCCATAAAAAAATTGAAATTCTTTTTTTGCCAATACAAACCTCGTCCAATTGATTTATCATTCGTTCTGTCTGACTGGCTTATGATAATATGCTATATACTCCTACTTTGACATTATGTAAAATGACAATGCTGAATTAGTCATATCTTACATTCTGTCTAGTTATATTTCACTCTCTAAACTCAATAGTATCAATCATTCCATCCTTTTCTTAAATACTTACTAGCATTGTCTTCGTTATGTCTAATTAACACATAATATTCTTTTTTTAATATCAAAATTTGCCATCTTTGTATCATCTCCTAAATTTAATTTCTATGTATTTGAGTTTGTCATACTGTAAATTCTGTAAAGCTCATCAATTCCGTTAAAACATTGATTGTACTGGCTTCACGTAACTTATATATTTTTAGTTTGACAAGATTTCAATATGACAAACTAAAATAGAGAGAAATAACAATGAGCCTCCAGTTTCACATATCTTACATTGTGTTAAACTCAGCACACTTTGAAAACAATTGATATATATAGATTTTCAGTAATATGCTTTTGTGAGTTTATAGTTGGCTCACTATGTGAAGTTGGAAAAATAGGAAAGAATAGTGTTATCTAACACTATTCAAATTCTACTTTTTGCTGAGAAATTCTCTAGCCTCTTTTAGTTCCATTGATAAGTTTATTGTGCCATCATAAGTTCTGAAAAGCGGTGTAATTCTATAAAGCTCCGTTTCTGTGTTACACCCTGATAAATCGTAACATTGAGAGAGTTCCTCGGCTACCTTATCATTAGTTTCTTGAACTTGTTCTTGAATCTTTTTAAGTTCTTCAAAGTTTGAAACAATCCTTTGGATCAGTTTACGATATTTTTTCTCAATACCATTCTTTCTAATTCGTCTACGTGTTTCATAATGAATGTATAGTGGTACTTGAGTTTGTAGGTTACGAAGTTCATCGTAAAACTCTGTTGATACCTTAGATAGTTGCTCGTTTAAAACCTCTATCTTATCGAAAGGATAGTGTTTTGATTGTTCCATCACATCTTCCAGGTTATCCAAAGTAATTTCCATTGATCGTTTTAAACTAGCCTTTTTCTCTAAGATAGATTGTTCAAACTTTTTAAATGTGGCTTTTTTTCGCTTAATATCTTCAAATTTTGGCTCGAGTTCCTCAAGTTGGTATTTTGATAAATCTACTGTCATTGTTCACCCTTTTCTTAATTCCAAGTAACTAAATAGCCACAATCTGCATCAACCTTTTGTACATCAAAGCGAGTATTTAAAATCAGTCGTTTACCAAAGAAATTTTGACTAGAATACCAACTAATAGTTGACTTCTTACGGTCAAACAATGTGACAAATTTCTCTAAATTTCCAATAAATGCTAACTTATCACCTTTTCCACCTAACGTCATATCATCAACTATGAGAACATGATTGACATAAAATGTATCTGTTGTTCCTGTTGCCTTATCTATTTTTAGTAAATAGTTTCCTGAATTGTCCTTGAGTTTTTCCAATACATTAAATAATGACTGACTAAGTACCATCGAAACAGTATGTTCAGGATTAATTAGAGAAACAACTGATTTCAATTCATCAATAGTTGAAGCTGTCTGATGTTTACCCATCTGAAGAACTTTTCCGATTGCTCTATTTCGTGTATTCCGCTCAAGCTTGACAATTTGTTTACCTAGAAAATCACTTAGATTATACTGACCATCGTCTAACTGTTCTTGTGAAAAATCAATCATTCCGCTATATCTTTTTACCATATAGTCAACTTGAATGGTTTCCTTATCTATGTTTGAAATTCCAGCATATTCTTGACTGATCTCTTCTAGTATATCCGTCTCAAAGCTGTTTACTTCATACTTCCCACCTTTCGTTAATGTTTCAATCGTGGTTACTAAATCCACCAACTCTTTAGGCTTATCATGATCCACATAACTATCAATAAGCGATTGTTCAAGAATAATCTGGTTACCAAGCAAGTTCATTCCTGTTGTAATATGCCCTTGACTACGGATATATCTTTCAAAATTATTCTTTTGTCGTGTAAGTGTTAATGTCATTTTAGTTTCTCCTTCATTGTTTTATATTTGAATGTTGTTTGTATTTTTTTCTAAAGTTCGGGGCAGTCTTTTTATCTTTCAAGTCCTGCTGAGCTTTTTGAATCATCTTTTCTAGTGTCTTATTTATTATTGTGTAGACCATATTTTTCCAAAATTTCCTTTTTTCTTTGCTTGAGAGAGTCAGGAACTTTTTTACATTCAGCAATGAGCCTCATTCTGTTTTCACGACTCATAAGAAATCGATCGCTAACCAAGTATTCAGATTCATTTTGTCTGATCATATTGTTACCTCCTTCCTTTTGAATTAGTCATATCTTACATTGTATCTAGTTTTGCATCACCTCCTAAAGTCAGATATATCAAGGTTTCACGCTATTCTATCTGACATTACTAGAAACTATCTCATTGTGGATAGTTCGGATTGATGAATGGTATCTTTTTCGTTCCATGTCCTAATATCATTTACTTTAGCAATAACCCACTAACTGCTATATCACTTATAAATTGACTTTCTTGTTCTGCGGTCATGTTAGGATTGTCTTTCTTAATCTCTATCAACAACTCCGCTAACTTGTCGCTATCTGTATATAGCGCCATTTTTTTAATCATGTTCTGGAAGTGTTGTTCCAAACTATCAGTCATAGCTTTCATACGGTCTTCTGTTTGAAACATACGATTGACATGGTAGGCAGTTTTGGCGATGGTCTCAAAGAATTTCGCCCTAGTTTCTGGGTGTTTGTACAGTTCGTACACATTCAAGGTCAAATCTTCCTGCATGATGCGACAACCAAGGTTTATAAAGTTTTCATGGTCTGCCTCGTTGAGTTCCTCAAAGTCCATAGCCATAAAGTCAGCTCGCTTTTGATTGAGTTCTTCTATATCTTTTTCTGCTTGTTCAAAAAATTCTTGTTCGGTCATTTGGTTTGTTCTCCTTGTTTTAATTTATTGATGATATAACGTTTGTCTGTAATGCTAAAGGCTTTGAATGAATTTCCGTCCAATCCTTTCAAGATACGGCTGGCATTTCGTGCGTTGTAAACCGTCTTTAGTTCCGCACTACTTAGGTTTGTGTTGAAAATCGTTGTTTCTCGATTGTTTAGAATATCGAACAAAAAGTCCTGTTCCCAATCACTCTTGGGGTTAATTGTCGCATTTTTTGCCCCAAGATCATCTAAGATTAGATAGTCAACACCAGACAATAGCTTGACCGCTTCAAACTCTGTCAGCACCGCATTCTTGCCAAAATTCCAACCTTGCTTAATCTGTTTGATAATCTCGGTCAAGCTCACAAACAAAATACTTTTAGGGTTTCCCTGCTCCTTAAAAGCTTCATTGAGGTGTTTAGCCAATGCAAAACAAAGATGGCTCTTTCCTATTCCTGTCTGACCTGTTATTAAGGTATTTCCAGTCATACCTGCGAGGTATTTTTCTGCTTGCTGCTTGACAAAAGCTAACATCTGTCTTTCTTCAGTAGATTCTGCCTTGAAATTGTCAAAGGTCGCCCCTCTCAATTCATTTGGTACGATACTCTCCCTCAGCAAGACATCATAGGTACTGATATACGATTGTCTGTTTGTGGCTTCCTGCAATAGTTCTTTTTCTGTCAATGCTATATCGTCTGCGGTACAGGTTGGACAGAAAATACTTGTTTCAACTGTTCCCGTATCTCTATTGGGGTACTTCATTTCCCAAAGTTTTGTGCCATGTTTGGGGCAAGTTTCTTCAAGAATGTTTCGTTTGTCTAATAAGTCCATCTGTACCTCCTAAAATGGTAGTGGTGGGGAATTGTCCTCAAAATCAGCTTGTTGGTTTCCCTGAGGTACTTCATTCAAATAGCTATCAAAGTTACTAGGAGAAAACAAGGTTTTTGGACGTAAGTATTTAGCCATTTCTGTATTGTTTTTCCATTGTTTCACTTTGGTATCTATAACTTTCTTGAAGTCCTCAAGAGTGTAACCGTCTCTGTACCTAGCTTGAATGAATTTAGTATGAGTAGCTATAAATTTATAAGTGTGTCCTGTTTCTTGATTGAGGTACTGAATAGGGATGTAGATAGAGTAGTTTTGGGGATTGGTCTTTCTTAATTCTTCGATAGATATTTGGTTGAGCCAATTTGGGAAAACATATTCAGAACTTTGTTCTGCCGAATTGTCCAATTCGGAATATATATCTTTATTTATATTTAACTTTATATCTTTATTTATATCTTCCTCTATCTCTATCTCTGGTGGAGTTTTGTCCGCCTCTCTGGTGGAGATTTCTCCAACCTGTTTGATTTTGTTGTATTCTGCTCGCTTTCTGTCGGCATCTGTACTACTTTTCCCTACAAAATTTTGGATATTAGTCATATAGATCGCCCCATTATCTAAAATCTCAATCAAACGTAGCTGTTGAAAAATCTGTATTGCTTTTTCGATAACTCCTACATGGTGCCGTGTGATGGTAGCTAGCATTTGGGAATTGTAGGGAATTAAGTCATTAAACATCAATACGCCATTATTTTTCAAACTACGTAGATACAACTTTAGTAAGATATTACTGTAAATATAACCCTCTGGCATACTCTCAAGAATAACTGCCTCGTCACTTTCAAAGAAGTTATCTTTTAGCTTTAAATAATAATATTTTTTATTATCCGCCATTCTCCACCCCCAAAAATTTCAAAACGTCACTCACTTTATAAAAGACTTTCCTAGTATCTTCAATAGGTGGTTGGTAAGGTTTCAAACCATTATCCTCCCACTTTTTGAGAGTGCCATATCCGATACCTAGCTCGTCTTTCATTTCTTCGGAGGTAATAAGTCCCAATACTCGAGGTTTGACTTGCTCTCTAGTTTGTAGGTAGCTCTCAACCATTCTTAGTAAACCATGAGTAAGAGTGTGTTCACTTTCTTTACTTAAACTAAACATCACGATACTTCCTCCATTCCTGCAAGTCTGCGGTCAAGAGAGCGTTTATTCGCTTATGTTCTTGATCATACTGCCGTTGCAAAGGCAATACTCCAGCTAGGCGCTCGGTTTCATTCTGTGGGAGATAATAACCTCCCGACTTGTTGTCACGTCCGCCACAAATAGGGATACCATAATCAACGATAAGCTGACGGATATGTTCTCTAACTGTTCTAATGTCTGTCTTTGTCATTTTCTCTAGGTCTGCCCCTGTGATTGGCAAGTCCATGCCTAGAGGTATCAGCTTGAAGAGATTGTATAAGTGTTTTGGTAATACTGTTTCAGTCATCTATTTTTCTCCTTTTCTTAAAAATTTGAAATTAGTAAGGTTTATTTGTTCCATTATGTTCATGTTAGAAATTTACCCCCTATTTCAATAATTTTGTGCTTAATCCACGAATTTCTAGAAGATATATCAGAGTTTAAAACTCCTTGCCATTCTTCTTTTGTCGTTACGGCTTCAATTTCTAATGCGATTTGTTCGCATTCTTGGAATGTCAATAGCATATCTTTTCCTCCTAGTTGTAGTATCTGCCTTGTGCTTGAATATAAGCTCCATAATTCGCATTAGTTAGCTTATGGGTATGTTTACCCTCTGGCTTGCTTATAGGCTCAATATCGAGCTGATAAGTGCCTAAATGAAGCCATGAATAGATTAGAACTGGAATAAGAACAGCAATGAGCAGTAGTGTCTGTTCAGTTGTGAGTGCTATTTCGTCCATTATTACATTACCTCCACAAATTGAGAGTGTATTCGTGTCTGTTGCTCTTGATAGCTAGCTTGTGGAAAAGATGCCTTAGTTTCTTGCATGATTTCTTTAAAGGTTTTAGTAGCTCCTAGATATAAATTTTCTGTGTAATTGATATATCGTTGTTGCTCCTCCTCTGTGTCAAAAAATTCTTTTGCTTGTCGTTTAAAAAAGGCTTGTCGCATTGCATCAATTTCAAAAATACCCGGACCAAAAAAGATACCTGTTGACCTATTGAATAGTTTTTCAAATTTGTCACCGTCATTTAGCTCGGGCAATTCAATCCAGAGCAATCTAGCCAAATCCTCTTGTATCGCTCCTAGCCGTGAAGAGAGTATAGATAAGTTATGCAGGTTGTTATGTTCGCTAATTTGGTCCATTTTATTAGCAATAGCATTCAATTCATCTGTCAATATTTTGTAAGTCGTTTCTGCTATTTTTATTTTTTCTCCAAGATAGCTTTCAAGTTCGCCCTTATCTTTTGCTTTACATGGTAAATTATGAATAGCTCTAAAGATAATTTCTGTGCATGTTTGATAGTCGATACTATGCCAAGCCTCCTCAAAACTGCCTGCGCTTATTTTGTGCGCCATAACGTTTGCGACAATAACAGATGTAGCATATTCACCAAACAGACAAGTGAAGAATTTTTCAGCATTTGATTTGCTTATGCGACGTGCTTCATATCTTTGTCTTTGTTCTTCTGTCAATTCATTGTTGATAGCCATAAATGGACTATTGCCCTTTTGTGCAATATCTAAAACATTCTTAAATGTCATTGTTATACCTCTATATTTGTTTTTCCTGTGTAATTGCCGTAAGGCTTGTCCTTGATAAAAAACTTTTGTAATTTCTTGTCACTTATCTTTTATTTCTAACCTAGACTATCCCCAGCGGATAACCGCCAATCTCTCAGTATGGAGAAATTTGCCAAAAAATAGCCTATCTAGTGGGTAATTTTCTTAGGTTTGTTTACCTAATACTTTTCTCCTGCTTCAGTTTTAAGAGGTAGCGCTCTCTGTGGTAGCAATCATCACAAGATTGTGATATAATATATAAAAATGTTTTCTAAAACCCTTTTAATAACAGCTTGCCTGCCTGTTAATTGTGTTTTAGTTGTTGGTTAAAGGCTTGCTACTTTGGTCGGTTGCATAAGCCTTTTTTTGTTGTTCTCACGCGCCTAGTGGTTTTCTGAATACCATTGTTTTAATGTCTTGATAACTCATTCCAAGAGTTATCATAGCTATAGCCATATCCTCTAGTGCGTGGTATCTTATTAGCTCTGTACTGGTCAGGCTATCAATCCCTGTCAGCCCTCCACGTTCGGCTACTAATTGCTTTTTGTTCATACCGCTAGCACCTCTTAGCAAAAGATTTGTAACTGTGCTGTGAGCATGTTTAGGGGCTTGTTCCCATTCGCTGATAGCTTTTACTAACTCCTTACGTTTTGGCTTTTCTAAAGCCCTCTGATAGCGAAACTCTGCCACCTCGTCCCGCATTTCAAAGAATGCTTTGACTAGGTTTTCTTTGAATGTTGCAACCTGCTCGGTATTCTTTAAGAATGTGATCAACAAGGTTGCTTGTTGTTCATTTAGAATATAGTTCTTAGATTGTTGACCGCTAGTCATAGCTTGGATTTTAAATCCAACCTTTCCATAACGTTCAAAGCGTTCAATATTCTTTCTGATTGTTTTTGTAATTGTATGATGCTGTACTCCAGCACATTCTGCGATTATATCACTAGTGGTATACGGCTCTTTCCGTCCGTCCATGTATACGAGTTCCATGCTTGCCTGCTCCTTTCTAACTGTAAAATAGTTCATCTATGGTTATATCTGGTTTTATTTCTGCCACCATAGACTTAATCGCTCGCTTTTCCTTATCGTTGAAAGGTGTCTTACCCGTTTCTTTGTTGTTATAAGACTGCAAAGAGATTTTCAGCTTATCTGCCATTTTTTGCTGGGTTAGTCCTAGCATGACACGATAGCCTTTTAGTTTGTCCATGCTGTTCTCCTTTCTTTGAAAAATTCCCCTCCCATAGGTTGAAAGTGTGAAAGGTCGGGAGGGTTACTCGATAGCGTCATTTTTTGACGTATTCCGAGCTTGTTTTATATTATAAAGCCATTTTTCGTCGTTGTCAATAGTTTTTTTATATTTTTTACGTCATTTTTTGACTTTTTTATAAAAAAGTCTTATAATCACTTTGAAAGGTGTGATTTTAAATATGAATAGGTTGAAAGAATTACGTAAAGAAAAAAAGCTATCTCAAAAAGAAATAGCTAAAAAATTATCTTTTCCGTTGCGAACTTACCAACGTATGGAAAACGGAGAAAGCCAAATCAAACCCGACAAAGCTGAAAAACTAGCAGATTATTTTGGAGTATCGGTAGGTTTCCTGCTTGGTTTTGGTACCGTAGAAGAAGAGTTGCAACAAAACAGAAAAGAAACTATTTCCCAATGGAAAAAAGAAAGTGATACATTGCTTAGTTTGGGGTTTGTGCTTTCAGATAATGATATAGACGTGCTTTCTCATCTCTTACATAACATGTCTAGCAGAAACTCTGCTTACTTTTTCACGTTAGTAGAACACAACGACAAATTCATTGTAGAACAGCTTGAAAGTGAGTTTTCGGCTTTTTATGAAAAAAATCCAGACTATGTAATAAATACCAAAAAAGAATACGCTGATTATTTGCGCCGTTCGACTGACCCTGAGGAAATTAGAAAACGGGATGAAAGACTTAAACTTATTCAAGAATTTCAAGAACAAAAAAACTAGTACAGGGAATACTTTTTTGACCTCTCTTTCTCCTGTCGCCCACGAGCCGTATAGAAACCTCTCAGCTACATTTTACGCATAAGGGACTTACTTTTAGTAACTCCCCGCTTTAGCTAGGACAATCCAAAATTGGATAGTCGTCAATCACACGCTAAAAACATGAATAGTCTTACAGCTATATCCTTACAATCACTATAATGGCAACGATTATCGCTTTTTTTGATAGCTCTGAAAAATAGTCAGTTTTTGTCAGTAGCTAGAAAAAGTCAAGTTTTGTCAAGAGCTGGAAAAAGTCAACAAAAGTCAACAGCCAAAAAAAGTCAAGTTTTGTCAAGAGCTGGAAATGTCCGATTTATTGTGGAACATGTACATACTTTTCCATACCTTTAGACGTGTAGAAACTTTTCAGACCTTGAAACATGTTATAACTTGTTAGCGCCAAAAGTTGAAAACATATTCATAATTGTTCATACTTTTAGTCCATCGTTTCTTTTTAGGGTGTCTGATTTGTCGGGATTTTGTCTACCATAGCTATAAACAATGTCCATAATTGTCCACTTTTTTCAAAGCGTTGTAGTGCCAACATTTGCCAACATTCTGCGCGTGGTTTCAAGTTTTTTCAAGTTTTGTTAAGAGCAAAACCTAACATTTCCTAACTTTTTTTGTGATTGGGTGCTTTGAAAATACGTCATCATCTAACTTCAAAAAACCTCAACTTTTCTCAACACTATGTTGGACAACTATGAAATAACAAAACGCCTCAAAACACGCGCCAATAAAGGAAAGCACACTCAAAAACGTTTCCGATTTTTTCAGTTTTTTGCTCAACTAAGAATAAAAGGAGATATGGTATGAGATTATGGCATGAACAACTAATCAACAAGCTCCCACGTCAGCAATTATTGGGACAGCATAGAGAGTGCGCAGCATTAAGAGGTGCTGGCTGGGGACGTCCACATGCGACTGTCAATTATGTTTTCACACACTCCCCTTATAAGCTGTATCAATACCATTGTTTAATTATGGCCGAAATGGAGAGCAGAGGATATAAGCCTGACGAGAAATGGAAAAATCCCCTATACAGAGGAAAAGTTGCGCCTGAATATCAGCAATTGGATAAAGAAACTCTGACATATCCTATCTACCCAGAACACGATCAAAAATACCTGGACGAGTGCTTGGATAATCTAAAGACAAAGAATATAGACCTTTCTTAATTTTAGAAATCCAAAATCGCCCATATTCGCATTTTTGTTCTTGACTATATAAAATACCGACCAACTCAAAATAATCAAAAATAGGGATATTCTGAAAGTCCTACGCATGATATAAGCCACATTCTAAAATCTTTTTAATAACAGCTTGCCTGCTGATGTACAGAAAGGTTTATCATCATGAAAATAACAGAAGTCAAAAAGAAAAACGGTACAATCGTGTACCGTGCTAATATCTATCTTGGTACTGACAAGGTAACAGGTAAGAAAGTCAAGACAAGCGTTACAGGGCGGACTAGGACAGAGGTCAAGAAAAAGATAAGTAGCGCTAAGTATGATTTTAAAACAAACGGGTCAACGGTCTATCAAGAAACAAAAATAGATACATACAAGGAACTTGCGGATCTATGGCTTGAAAGCTACAAGCTGACAGTTAAACCTCAAACGTTCTCTGTTGTCCGCTATCAACTAAACCGCTACCTTATCCCGACTTTTGGGAATCTGAAGCTGGATAAGATAACCCCTAGCCTTATTCAAAAGTTTATCAATGACTTAGCCTCGCAAATTGTACAGTTCAAACATGCTAACTCGATCAATAGGCGCATTTTACAACACGGGGTACTGATGCAACTAATACCGCATAACCCAGCTCGTGATATTGTCATACCTAAAGGACAGAAAAAAGGGAGGGTGGCAATTAAATTCATAGACCACGAGGACTTAAAGGCTTTTTTTGAATATATAGAAAATCTGGCCAAAAAAAGATACTCCTACTACTATCAGTTTGTTATCTTTAAACTGCTTATGGCGACTGGTTGCAGGATTGGGGAGCTAGTAGCTCTTGAATGGTCTGATATTGACCTAGAAGCAGGTACAATCTCAATCAGTAAGACTTACAGCATGGAGCATAAACTCATTGGAAAGACAAAAACAAAGGCGGGTACTCGTGTCATCAGTATAGACAGAAAAACAATTCTATTGCTGAAGCAATACCAAAACCGCCAACGACTGACGTTTTTAGATGTCGGCGCGTGTTCTCCCTCTGTGGTCTTTGCGACTACCACAAGAGAATACATGCTAAGAAATTCATTTCAGCAAATTTTAGATAGTCGATGCGAGGCTCTAGGTATTCCTCGCTTTACCTGTCACGCTTTCCGACATACACACGCTAGTTTATTGTTAAATGCTGGTATCAGCTATAAAGAACTCCAATACCGTCTAGGTCATTCAAATATTGCCATGACATTAGACATATACGGACACATATCAAAGGACAAAGAAAAAGAGGCAGTTTCATACTACGAAAAAGCCATAAACAGTCTATAGGTCCACAAAAAGGTGAACAAATTTTTATTACACAATATTCAAGGTACTAAAAACCTTATAAAACCAACGTTTTTCATGTAAATATAAAAAAGGTTATTAAAACTCCATATTCTGATAAATTGGCAGCAACATAGCTGCATAGATAACAATAACCATTAAAGCTACAAATAGAAAGACCATTGGTTGAATAAATTGCATGGACCTGTTGATACGAAAGAAAAAATCTTCCCAACATTCATTAGCATAAATCGCTAATTCACTACCCAATTTGGACTTGAATTGACCGTACTCCACAATCAAACTCAATTCTCTCTTGAAAAAAGCATAGGTTTGGATATGTTCATGAAAACTACGACCATTAGCAAGAGCCAATTCCAAATCTTGTCCAATTTCTCTAAATAGCTGAGATTGCTGTTGCTGCATTAATGCAACAATTTGTGATAGTTCTAATCCTTGCCCAATGAGACTTCCCCATTCTCTAGCATAATAGGCTGTAAGATAAGTCTGCACGATTTTGCCAAAGAACGGAAACGCAGATAAAGTGGTAAAGACACGAATAGAATTTACTCTTCGATACCAAATCACTCCTACCACGATTCCCAGTATCGAAACGAAACTACCTCCAAGAAAAATACTCGGTAAATTGTTAATAAAAACCGTTGCACTATTTCCTTCCTCTATCTGTGGCAGTAGGTACTGTTTCAGACCTAACATCATCAAGGCTAGAAACATTAAAAGAATCATAGGATATGTCAGCACTTCAATCAATTTCTTACGCACCTTACTTAGATTTTCCAAGTACGATTGAATCTGTTGCAAACTCAAACTTGTATTCCCATGAAATTCAGCCAAAGATACCTGAGTGACCACATTATCTGAAAATGCTAAATCTGCCAAAAGGCTAGAAAAAGACTTGCCTACCAAGAGACCATCGGACAACATTTTTGTATAGGCATCTTCTAATAACTGACTACGTCGTAAAAAATCTACAATTTCTGCCAAATGAAAACCACTAGCAAATAGATTATTAAACAACTCAATAACCTTACGCTGACGATCTAAGGATAATTTTTTCGGTTTCCGCTTGACGAAAACTGATATGTCCTGCTGCAAGAAGGCTCTCAATCTGCTCATTCCAGTTTGTCGCTGAATAGGATTCAAAATTTTCTTTGGCAAAATCAACAACACCACCTCCTCCTATTAACCGCTGATAAGCAATACCTTGTAAAGCATTATTTAGCTCCTCACGTTTCACACCCAACTCGATCATACGAGCATAAACTCCTGAGATACTCCGAGCATGAACAGTAGAAAATACCGTTGCACCCGTTAAACTGGCACGAATAACTGCCCGAGCAGTCTCCTCATCACGAATCTCTCCTATGATGAGTAAATCTGGCCGATGTCGCAATGATAATTTGATGAGATTATCGTATGTAGCTCCTATCGCTTCATTTAACTGAAGTTGCAACATCTCATCCTGTTTGATTTCCACAGGATCTTCAATTGTTAAAATCTGTTTATCCGGAAATTTCAACTTCGCAAGGTGATACATCAGTGTAGTCTTACCTGAACCAACTGGACCTGCAAAAAGGTAGAGCCCTCTCCCTTTTATCTCCTGCGCAATTCGATCGACTGCATCAAACCAAAATGTTAATTCCTTAGTGGTATCATAAAGAAATCGAATAACCATACTTTCTTTTCCTCTATAATCACCAACTGTCGAAAGGCGAAGAGAAACTTCTCCTGTGCCATAGTCATACTCACAGGAACCTTGTTGGCTCCGTCGTTTCTCTCCTACATTTAGACCTGCCAAAAATTTAAAATGCCCTATCATTGCTAGAACTTCTTCCTCATCCAACTCATCTAATAGTTCGCGGTTATCCATAATACGATGATAGAGTTGGTACTTCTCACCTCGAGGAATTAGATAAAGATCACTAACCTTAGTAGCCACTGCGTTCTCTATCAGTTGCCTTGCTTTTTCTTGGATCATACTACCTCCTTACTTGTTCATTCGAAAATGATCTTGTCTTTTTATCATTTTCTGTTAAAATAATAAAAAAGTTTAGGAGAACTGTATGAAAACATTAAACACAGGCGACCATATCCGCATCCTCAGCCCATCATCTTCAATAGAAAGAGTAGGAGGTTTTAACGCTAACATTGCTGCAAAAGAAACACTTGAAAAATTAGGATTCACATTATCCTTTTCAGAACACTACTTTGAAAACGACTGCTTTTACTCTGCTTCCATTGCTAGTCGAGTAGCCGATTTAGAAGCAGCGTTTGCCGATAAGAATGTTGATGCGATTTTAACCACTATAGGTGGTTTTAACTGCAATGAACTTCTACCCTATTTAAATTATGACTTGATCGCTAAACACCCCAAAATTTTCTGCGGTTACTCAGATACAACTGCCTTACTCAATGCTATTTACGCAAAAACAGGCATACAAACCTACATGGGACCAGCGTATTCAAGTTTTAAAATGAAAGAGGGACAAACATACCAGACAAAGAGTTGGCTCAACGCTGTTACTCAAGAGGAATATGATTTGGTCCCAAGCTCTGAATGGTCAAGTGATAGTTGGTATCTGCCAGATACCCCGCGAACTTTTTACCCAACCAAGTGGAAAACATATACATCTGGCACAGCTTCTGGTGTTGCCATAGGAGGTAATATTTCGACTTTCAACCTCTTAACCGGGACTGAATTTGCACCTAAACCAGAAAAATATATTCTTTTCTTAGAAGAAGCCGAAGACGATAACTATCTGATGATTAGTCGCCATTTCACTGCATTACTGCAAGCTTATCCAACTCCACAAGCTGTTTTGATCGGTCGTTTCCCAAAAGAAACAGAAATGACCCACGACATTTTATTGGCTATTTTAGACAAACATCCCATTCTTAAAACAATTCCTGTTCTTTATGACTTAGATTTTGCACATACTCAACCCCTATTTACCATTCGAATCGGTAGCCATGTAACACTTGATACCGAAACTATGAGTATCCGATTTAGTCAAAAAAAGAGTGATTCTCAATGAATCACTTTTTTATTATCATATTAGCTTATTTTTCTTATCTTTAACCGACATGAACGATTTTTTTGTGTTGTCGAAGTGGTAGTAGAGTTATTTTTTGCTTCATCTTTCATCTCTACTAGCATTAGCGAATAATAGCGTTGCAAATATTCCGCACAGTCTTCACACCAATATTTATCTGATTCATCCCAAAAAGCTTTCATCGTAGCATTTTCAGCTTTTTTCATGGGAAAATTCTTAGATAATTGAGCACATTCGTTTTGAAAAACACTCAAGGCGTCATCATAGTCCTCAAAACTATCTTGACTGACGATACTTTCTTCCCAGCCGTCTAATAACCACCAAGGTTCAAACTCTCCATACATCTTAATAACTTGATACATATTTTTTACTTCCCTTTTCCGTTCACATTATATCATATCGAAATTCAGGAAATAATGGAATCAATCAGCTTGTTAATTACGTATCAAAGGATAGGTTTTACCACAAGTACATATAGACTAACTTTTATTACGTATCTTATTTTATCATCTTTTTCATTGATGCATAAAAAGCGAACAAATTTAGAATTCTGATGTTTAGAAAACTAAATTCATTCGCTTCAATTATTTTTTCTGATATTCAACCGAAATGTTTTATTCAGTTGCTTCCATCAGTTTTACTTCTTCTGCTAGTTCTTCAGCTACCGTATCTTCAATGATTTCAACTTCATTGATAGCCTGTGGCTCAAGATTACGATAACGAGCCATACCCGTACCAGCTGGAATAATTTTACCGATGATAACATTCTCTTTCAATCCAAGTAAATTATCACGCTTACCACGAATAGCAGCATCTGTAAGAACACGAGTTGTTTCTTGGAAAGATGCAGCTGACAAGAATGAATTGGTTTCAAGAGAGGCTTTGGTAATTCCCATAAGAACTGGACGAGCTGTCGCTGGAATACCACCCGCAATAACAACATCTGCATTGGCATCCGTAAAGTCTGTGATATCCATCAGAGTTCCCATAAGGAGATCTGTATCACCTGGATCCATGACGCGAACTTTACGCAACATTTGACGAACCATAACCTCTATGTGTTTGTCACCGATTTCCACACCTTGACTCCGGTAAACTTTTTGCACTTCTGAAAGAAGATAAGTTTCAACTGCTAAAACATCTCGAACTTCCAGCAAGCGTTTTGGCTGGATAGATCCTTCTGTCAACGCTTCTCCACGAGTAACTTGATCTCCAACTTCAACTTTCATACGGGCTGTAAATGGTACGACGTACTCACCTTCACCTGTCTGACCTTTAACAAAGACTTTCTTCGTACGAGTGGAAGCATCTTCTTCAATGGCAATGACTTCACCCTTCACTTCGGTAATGACAGCCTCACCTTTCGGATTACGTGCTTCAAAGATTTCTTGAACACGAGGAAGACCCTGAGTGATATCACTATTTGAGGCTACACCACCCGTATGGAAGGTACGCATCGTAAGCTGTGTACCTGGCTCACCGATAGATTGCGCAGCAATAGTACCAACTGCTTCACCCACTTCAACTGCATCACCCGTTGCCAAGTTAATACCGTAACAATGACGACACACACCATGACGTGTATTACATGTAAAAACGCTACGGATTGTCACTTGTTCCACACCTGCATTAACAATTTCACGTGCAATATCTTCCGTAATCAAACGATTAGCTCCAATGATGACTGCACCAGTTTCTGGATGCTTGACTGTTTTCTTCGTGTAACGACCTTGTAGACGCTCTTCCAGTGGCTCGATCATTTCTTTACCATCCGTAATTGATTGAATATCCAGACCACGATCTGTACCACAATCATCTTCACGAATAATAACATCTTGCGCAACGTCGACCAAACGGCGTGTCAAGTAACCTGAATCGGCTGTTTTCAAAGCTGTATCCGTCATACCCTTACGAGCACCGTGTGTTGAGAAGAACATTTCCAACACCGAAAGCCCCTCACGGAAGTTAGACAAGATTGGCAACTCCATGATACGACCATTCGGAGCAGACATCAATCCACGCATACCAGCAAGCTGTGAGAAGTTAGAAATGTTACCACGAGCTCCCGAATCCATCATCATAACGATTGGATTTTTTGAATCTTGCTTCTCAACAAGTCGTTTTTCCAACTTTTCTTTAGCTGAACGCCATTCGTCTGTAACAGCTGCATAGCGCTCATCATCCGTAATCATACCACGACGGAATTGTTTCTTAATTTGTTCTACGCGTTCATGAGATTCTTCGATGATCTCAGCTTTGTTATCAATAACAGGAATATCTGCGATACCCACTGTTAAACCTGCCAATGTTGAATGGTGATAACCCAAATCTTTCAAACGGTCTAAAAGAGCTGATGTCTCAGTAGTACGGAAACGTTTGAAGATTTCTGCAATAATATTCCCCAAGTTTTTCTTCTTGAACGGTGGGTTAATAGCTAATTCCGTTATAGCTGCCTTGATATCACGACCAGGTTCTAAGAAGTATTTATCCGGTGTTCCATCCGTCAAATTGGCATTCGTTGGTTCTTGTAAATATGGTAGACCTTCCGGCATAATTGCATTGAACAAGATTTTTCCAACTGTCGTCATCATAATCTTGTGTTTTTGATGATCTTTCCAAGGTTTATTTAGACTATCAGTTGCAATACCTACACGCGTATGTAAATGTACATACCCATTTTGATAAGCCATTACAGCCTCATCAACATCCTTGAAGACCATACCTTCGCCTTCGCGACCAGCATCTTCCATAGTCAAATAGTAATTACCCAATACCATATCCTGAGACGGTGTTACAACTGGCTTACCATCTTTAGGGTTCAAGATGTGTTCTGCCGCAAGCATAAGGATACGCGCTTCTGCTTGAGCTTCCTCAGATAATGGCACGTGAATCGCCATCTGGTCACCATCAAAGTCTGCGTTATAAGCCTCACAGACCAATGGATGCAAACGAAGAGCTTTACCATCAATCAAGACTGGCTCAAATGCCTGAATACCTAAGCGGTGAAGGGTTGGTGCCCGGTTCAAAAGAACAGGATGTTCTTTAATGACTTCTTCAAGAATATCCCAAATACGATCATCTCCACGCTCAATCAAACGTTTTGCAGCTTTTACGTTACCAACAATGTCACGAGCAACAATCTCGTGCATCACAAACGGTTTGAAAAGCTCAATAGCCATTTCACGTGGTACACCACATTGGTACATTTTAAGAGTTGGACCAACAGCGATAACGGAACGACCAGAGAAGTCAACACGTTTACCAAGCAAGTTTTGACGGAAGCGTCCTTGCTTACCTTTCAACATATGACTAAGCGATTTGAGCGGACGGCTGCCCGGTCCTGTAATCGGACGACCACGGCGACCATTATCAATCAAAGCATCTACTGCTTCTTGCAACATCCGTTTTTCATTTTGCACGATAATGCCTGGTGCATTTAATTCCATTAGACGAGCCAAACGGTTATTTCTATTGATTACACGACGATAGAGCTCATTCAAATCCGATGCTGCAAAGCGACCACCATCCAACTGCACCATTGGACGCAAGTCTGGTGGAATAACTGGAAGGATATTGAGAATCATCCACTCAGGCTTGTTACCAGATTTATAAAAGGCATCTAATACATCTAAACGACGAATAGCTTTAATACGTTTCTGACCAGATGCTGTCTTCAATTCCTCTTTCAAAGTAGCAATTTCTCTTGGAAGATCGACTTGCTTTAAAAGGTCTTGAATGGCTTCTGCACCCATCTTCGCAACAAATGAACCATAACCATATTCACGAACACGCTCACGATACTCGCGCTCAGTCATAATAGACTTGTGTTCAAGAGGAGTATCTTTTGGATCAATGACTACATATGCCGCAAAATAGATAACTTCTTCAAGAGCACGTGGACTCATGTCCAACGTCAATCCCATACGAGATGGAATACCTTTAAAGTACCAAATATGTGAGATAGGAGCTTTTAATTCAATATGCCCCATACGCTCACGACGAACTTTAGCACGAGTAACTTCAACACCACAACGATCACAGGTAATTCCCTTATAACGAATACGCTTGTACTTACCACATGAACATTCCCAATCTTTTGTTGGACCAAAAATAACTTCATCAAAAAGTCCATCACGTTCTGGTTTAAGTGTACGATAGTTGATTGTTTCAGGTTTTTTAACCTCACCATACGACCATGAACGGACCTTACTTGGTGAAGCTAACGTGATTTGCATACTTTTAAATCGATTTACGTCAACCACTAATAATCCCTTTCTTTACTTGTGAGAGGCTATAAAACCAAGCCTCAAATTCTTGAATGCTATTAAAAAACAAGAGAGGTAGAGAGTTTATCCAACTCTCCCCTTATTCCTCTTCTGCAAAAGCTACTGCTGCATCTGCCGCTGCTTTTGCTCTTGCTTTTTCAAGATCATCTACGTGGATGATATCATCATCTTCCCCCTCATCAAGGTCACGTAATTCTACTTCATTGTTATCTTCATCAAGGACACGCATATCCAAACCAAGTGATTGCAATTCTTTCACAAGAACTCGGAATGATTCTGGAACGCCTGGTTTTGGAATTGGTTTACCTTTGGTAATAGCCTCATATGCTTTAAGGCGACCTGTTACATCATCTGATTTATAGGTCAAGATTTCCTGAAGAACGTTTGAAGCACCGTAAGCTTCAAGAGCCCAAACTTCCATCTCACCAAAACGCTGACCACCAAATTGAGCTTTACCACCAAGTGGCTGTTGTGTAACAAGAGAGTACGGTCCAACAGAACGAGCATGTAGTTTATCGTCAACCATGTGATGAAGTTTAATCATGTACATAATTCCAACTGACACACGGTTATCAAACGGCTCACCTGTACGACCATCATAAAGAATTGTCTTGGCATCACTATCCATCCCAGCTTCTTTAACAGTTGACCAAAGATCTTCCGAACTTGCACCATCAAATACTGGTGTTGCAATATGGATACCCAAATTACGAGCAGCCATACCCAAGTGAAGTTCCATAACCTGACCAATGTTCATACGTGACGGCACTCCGAGTGGATTCAACATGATATCAACTGGAGTTCCGTCTGGAAGATATGGCATATCCTCAACTGGTACAATGCGCGAAACGACACCCTTGTTACCATGACGACCGGCCATCTTATCTCCAACTTTAATCTTACGTTTTTGAGCAATGTAGACACGCACAAGCATGTTAACACCTGATTGCAATTCATCACCATTGGCACGCGTAAAGATTTTCACATCACGAACAACACCGTCAGCACCATGTGGCACACGAAGAGAGGTATCACGCACTTCACGTGATTTATCACCGAAGATAGCATGTAAGAGACGCTCTTCAGCAGAAAGATCTTTCTCACCTTTTGGTGTGACTTTACCAACAAGGATATCACCTTCCTTAACTTCAGCACCAATACGGATAATACCCATTTCGTCCAAATTGCGAAGAGCATCTTCACCAACGTTTGGAATTTCGCGAGTAATTTCTTCAGGACCTAACTTGGTATCGCGTGTTTCAGATTCATATTCTTCCAAGTGAACAGATGTATAGACATCCTCTTTCACAAGACGTTCAGACATGATAACCGCATCCTCGAAGTTATATCCTTCCCATGTCATGTAGGCTACGATTGGGTTTTGACCAAGTGCCATTTCTCCATTTTCCATGGATGGACCATCCGCGATAAAGTCACCTTTTTCAACAGTATCTCCTAATTTAACAAGAGTACGTTGGTTGTAGGCAGTACCTGAATTCGAACGACGGAATTTAGAAATATGATATACATCTAGTGAACCATCTTCACGACGAACTTCTACCTTATCTGCATCCGCATAAGTTACTTTACCATCGTATTGAGCAATAACCGCTGCTCCTGAATCGTGAGCAGCTTGGTATTCCATACCCGTTCCTACATAAGGAGCTTTGGGATCAATCAACGGAACTGCTTGACGCTGCATGTTCGCTCCCATAAGAGCACGGTTGGAGTCATCGTTTTCTAAGAAAGGAATACATGCTGTCGCAACGGCAACTACCTGTTTAGGAGAGACATCCATGAAGTCTGCTGAATCTGCTGGAAATTCTTGGTTATTTCCTTGATGACGCCCCATGACAATCTTATCCACGAAGCGATTATTTTCATCTAACGGAGACGTAGATTGAGCGACAATATACTCATCTTCCTCGTCAGCTGTCAACCAAACAATTTCATTGGTAACTGTACCAGTAGCACGATCAATTTTACGATATGGTGTTTGAATAAAGCCATACTTATTCAGATGACCATACGATGATAAGTTGTTAATCAAACCAATGTTTGGTCCCTCAGGTGTTTCAATCGGACACATACGACCATAGTGAGTATAGTGAACATCTCGCACCTCATAACCTGCACGATCACGTGTTAAACCACCAGGTCCTAAGGCTGATAAACGGCGTTTATGAGACAACTCTGAAAGTGGGTTGTGCTGATCCATGAACTGAGATAACTGAGAAGAACCAAAGAATTCTTTGATTGCAGCAGTCACCGGACGAATGTTTATAATCTGTTGAGGAGTTAACACTTCATTGTCTTGAACAGACATACGCTCACGCAAGTTGCGTTCCATACGTGTCAAACCGATACGTACCTGGTTGGAAAGTAGTTCACCAACAGCGCGGATACGGCGGTTTCCTAAATGATCAATATCATCTACACGACCAAGACCTTCAGCTAAGTTAAGGAAATAACTCATCTCTGCCAAGATATCTGCCGGTGTCACAATGCGTACATTTTCAGCAGGATTGGCATTCCCAATCACTGTTACAACACGATCTGGATCTTTAGGAGCTACAATCTTGAATTTCTGCAAAAGAACTGGATCAAGAAGAACAGCTGAATCATTTGGAATATATTCCACTAAATTTAGTTGATCAAATTGCTCTTCTATTTGCTCAAGAACATCGCGAGTTAAGATAGTTCCAGCTTCCAATACAATCTCACCAGTTTCACCATTAATCACATGTTCTGCGAGTGTTTGATTAAGCAGACGAGTACGTAAATTAAGTTTCTTGTTAATTTTATAACGTCCTACAGGAGCTAAATCGTAACGACGCGGATCAAAGAAACGTGCCGTCAACAAACTACGAGAACTCTCGGCTGTTTTGGGCTCTCCTGGACGCAGACGCTCATAAATTTCCTTAAGCGCTTCATCTGTACGAGAATCTGCCGGATTTTTATGAATATCTTTTTCGACAGTATTGCGTACCAATTCACTATCACCAAAGAGGTCAAAAATTTCATCATCTCCTGAGAAACCAAGCGCACGTACAAGCGTTGTAAATGGAATTTTACGTGTACGGTCAATACGAGTATAAGCAATATCTTTCGCATCGGTTTCCAATTCCAACCATGCACCTCGGTTTGGAATCACTGTTGAACCATAACCAACTTTACCGTTCTTATCCACCTTATCATTAAAATAAACACCCGGCGAACGAACTAACTGAGAAACAATGATACGTTCTGCACCATTAATGATGAAAGTACCCATTTCTGTCATAATTGGAAATTCACCAAAGAAAACTTCCTGCGTTTTAATCTCACCGGTTTCTTTGTTTACAAGACGGAAAGTTACATAAATTGGCGCTGAATAATTGGCATCATGCGAACGCGCTTCCTCTAATGTATACTTAGGCTCTTTCAACTCATAACCAACAAATTCCAACTCCATGGTATCTGTAAAGTTTGAAACGGGAAGTACATCTTCAAAGACTTCTTTCAAACCATGATCCAAAAAATCTCGGAAAGAATCTGTTTGGATTTCAATTAAATTTGGTAAGTCAAGAACTTCCTTGATTCTTGAAAAACTACGACGAGTACGGTGTTTTCCGTACTGAACTTCATGTCCTGCCAAAAGTTTTCTCCTTTTTATAAATTAAAATACTAGGGACACTAAAACGAATGTAAAAGCAATTACTCTTCTGTACAAATACTTAAGAAAAATGATTTACAACTGTTTTAAGTCAAATGGAATGACTACATTTCTATCAGCCACCTATTTACTAGTTAAACCGATGATAGCTCACCGTGGCAATTTTTCTGCCAACATTCATCCTTTTTCTGAATATTTAGAATCTTTAAGAATATGTAACAATTCTTAAAGAAATGCTCCATAGACACAAAAAGAGCAGCTAAATCTTCCTTATGAAAAGTTTGATTTAACTGCTGTAAGTCTTATTTGGACAATATTTCAAATAAGACACACGACAAATTATTTATATGATTATAACAAAAAAATTATCAAAAATCAAGGAGAATTTTCACCATCCTGACTACTCGTTGCAGTCTCTGTGTCAGAGGATTGACTAGATGAAGTGGAGCTAGATGAACGACCATTACTTGAACTGCTTGGCGTAGGAATCTGTGTTCCAACAATACTATTCCACGCCTGAGCACGATCACTACTGGTTCCTCCCACCATAAAGTTATAGGTAGTTGCAGGAGCACCATTTTTTGACCAATAGCTCGTAGTCGTTGAACCACCAACTGTTATTTGACGTCCATTGACCTGAACAACTCCTCCTCTTTGACCTGTTGAGGCAACAACATTGGATGCAATCACAGTACTGTCTAGATTAAAGCGACCTGCAAACAGTTCTGGATTGATTGTATAAAGAGCATCAACCATATAGGCTACATATTGAGAATTATTATGATATCCTGTCCAGACATACATTTCTGAATTGTCATCATTACCAGCCCATGTGCCCAAGGTTACATTCGGAGTTGATAACATCAGCCACACATCATTGACTTCATTACTAGTACCTGTTTTTCCAACAAAATCAGATGCCGCCGCCTGTGGATTCAAGCCACTTAATCGACTCTTAAATGTCGTTGTGTAGCCTGAATTGACAACTTGCCTTAGTAGCTGATTCATAA
The DNA here is from genome assembly GCA_029593505.1 of Streptococcus suis. Taxonomy (GTDB): domain Bacteria; phylum Bacillota; class Bacilli; order Lactobacillales; family Streptococcaceae; genus Streptococcus; species Streptococcus suis_AG. Next base: position 29,476 of record JAKTNI010000004.1, on the reverse strand, counting down.
TGCTAGCAGTGGCTTTAGAATATACCTGAACAGGTGCTGTTTCATGTTGATAAATAACGGTTCCATCTGGAGCAGTTATACTCTCAACAATATAATGCTTATTATAAACACCACCATTTGCCAATGTTTGATAAGCATTTGTGTTGGTTAAAACAGAAATCTCAACTCCTCCACCCAACGGGACACTTTCAATATCATACATAGGAATATGATAATTCATCTTCTCCATATAAGACTTGGCATCTACACCAGCATTTTGAATCATCTTATAAGTCCAAAAAGCAGGAATATTCACAGACATATCAATCGCTGTCTGTAAATTCATCATGCCTGTTCCACGACTGGTACCATACATAATCGGTTGACCACTAGAGAAGTTGGTCGGATAATTGGAAAGAATACTAGCTGACCCCATCAGCCCCTGATCAATTGCAATACCATAAGCCAATAATGGTTTAATCGTAGAAGCTGGCGAACGCAAGGTATCAAAAGCATGATTATTTTGATTTGTTGCATAATCACGACCACCAACAAAACCTAAAATAGCTCCTGTTGCATTATCAAGTAAAACGCTTCCTGTTTCTACATAAGTATTACCATTATCTAAAACAGATCCATAATTAGCCACAACCGACTGCATAGTCTCATAGATCGTCTTATCAACAGTAGATTTTATGCTATAGCCACCTTCACTTAATTCTTTTGTAGCCAACTCTTCGTATGAAGTCTTCGTTTGATCATTTTTTAAATCCTGCTCAGAGAGCTTATCTCTTTTAACAAGATAATCAAACATAACCTGATGTGCTTCTTCCATAACTGTGTAGTAAAGGTAATCTTTCGTATCCCCACGTATCGGTTCAGGAGCCTTAAAATCTTTTTTAATATCATAATGTTTATAAGTCTCATAATCTTCCTTAGTTAAGAAAGAGGCACGATACATATTGAATAGAACATCTTGGTAACGCTCTAAACCATACACCATCTCTTCATCTGCCTTACGTGTCCCATCTGACGCATAAGGTGAATAAACAATGGGGCTTTGTGGTAAACCAGCAATAAACGCCGCCTGAGGAACCGTCAAGTCTTTAGCAGACTTCCCAAAAATACCTCTTGCAGCTGCTTCTACACCTGCAATATTTCTGCCTTGGTTATTTCGACCAAAAGGAGAAACATTGAGATAAATAGTCAAAATTTCCTCCTTAGTCATGTTGCGCTCCAATGCCAAAGCTGAAACAATCTCATTTGCCTTACGTGAAAACGTTGGAGCATCTCCCACTAACTGTTGTTTTATTAACTGCTGTGTCAACGTCGATCCACCACTAGAAGAACCTAAACCGATAGAACCTAGAGCAGCTCTTAATACAGCTTTAGGAACAATACCGTTATGAGTCTCAAACGTTTCATCTTCTGTTGCAATCACTGCTTGTTTCAAATAGTCGGAAACCTCATCGGCATCAATTGGCATACGAAGCAAATCAGAATTAACCTCTGAAATCAACGAACCATCTGAATACACAACCGTTGATATCCGACTAACATCGGAAACCTTTGCTATTAATTCTTCTGTTTTAGGAATGGTCACATCATCAAATAGGCTGACAACAAAACCAACACCAACACCTGCGCCAAATAGTCCAAATAGAAAAATCAGTATTGTTACTGAATTAATTAGTAATTTTAAGGTTCGAAGAAAGATTCCCGCCATTTCTCTAAAACGGAGAGACTGAAGTTTCCTCTTCAATTCATTCTTATCAACTTTAGTCGCCATAATCACTCCTTATCTCTTTATTATACCAAAAAGTCTTTATTTTCTACAATTTCGTGATATAATAAAGAGAAATTTTATCAAAGGAGACAGCCTCATATGAATATTTTTGAAGAACTAAAAGCCCGTGGCTTAGTCTTTCAAACAACAGACGAAGAAGCCTTAATAAAAGCCCTAACAGAAGGACAGGTTTCTTATTATACAGGCTATGATCCCACAGCAGACAGCCTTCACCTCGGTCATCTAGTTGCTATCCTAACAAGTCGCCGTTTGCAATTAGCGGGACATAAGCCTTATGCACTAGTTGGTGGAGCAACCGGTCTAATAGGCGACCCTTCTTTTAAGGATACCGAACGCAGTCTCCAAACAAAAGAAACTGTGAATGGATGGGTCACAAAAATTCAAGACCAACTGTCTCGATTCCTAGACTTTGAAAATGGTGATAACAAAGCAGAAATGGTCAATAACTATGACTGGTTTAGTTCTGTGAGCTTCATTGATTTTCTTCGTGATGTGGGAAAATATTATACCGTAAACTACATGATGAGTAAGGATTCTGTTAAAAAAAGAATCGAAACCGGAATCTCCTATACAGAATTTGCTTACCAAATCATGCAAGGCTATGATTTTTATGAATTGAATGATAAATATAATGTGACTTTACAAATTGGCGGATCTGACCAGTGGGGAAATATGACTGCAGGTACAGAACTTCTACGTCGCAAAGCTGATAAAACCGGGCATGTTATGACCGTTCCACTCATCACTGACTCAACTGGTAAAAAATTTGGCAAGTCAGAAGGGAATGCTGTTTGGCTAGACGCTGATAAGACATCACCTTATGAAATGTATCAGTTCTGGCTCAACGTCATGGATGATGATGCTGTTCGTTTCTTAAAAATCTTTACATTTTTATCACTTGATGAGATTGCAGATATTGAAACAGCATTTAATCAAGCACGTCATGAACGATTGGCACAAAAAATATTAGCACGAGAAGTTGTCACACTTGTTCACGGAGAAAAAGCCTACCAACAAGCTCTCAATATCACTGAGCAACTCTTTGCAGGAAACATCAAAAATCTTTCTGCTAAAGAATTAAAACAAGGTCTCAGCAATGTTCCAAACTATGCTGTTCAGCTCGATGACAATCTCAACATCGTTGAAATCCTTGTTACCGCAAAAATCTCTCCATCTAAGCGTCAGGCACGAGAAGATGTTCAAAACGGTGCTATCTATATCAACGGCGAACGCATCCAAAACTTAGACTACTCTTTATCTGATACGGACAAAATTGACGGCGAGTTGACAGTCATCCGCCGTGGTAAGAAAAAATATTCTGTACTAACTTATCAAAATCATTAAAAACAACAGGATTGTAAAAATGACATGCATATTTTGTGACGGTATCCCAGAAACATCTATTATCTATCAAACTGAAAATTTCAAAGTTGTTTTTGATATTGATCCAATCCAAACTGGACACCTACTTATCATCAGCAAACAACACTATGATACACTTAGTCAGATTCCTTCTAGTATTCGCTACGAATTATCTGATCTAGAGGTATTTCTATCAGAACAACTACGCCAGCAACTTGCTCTTGATGGTATAACTTTGGCTTGTAATGATCGTTTATTTGATGACGGCACCCATTTCCATGTACATCTCATTCCTAGATTTCAAACAGATGGCTTTTGGGACAATATCACGCTCTCACCAGTTCAAATCGATCTCACTCCCTTCCTCAAATCATTATAAAAAGCAACCCAAACGGTTGCTTTTTTAGAATCCTGAGAAAATTATTTTTCTCAATTTAATTTTAACACTATCACTCAATGTCTATCTTCATTTCACTCTTCTCAAAATTTTAAAAATAGTATCTCACACAAATTCAAATACCGTGGTTGATTTCCAAGTATTGATGAAACAAAAGCAAGAGAAGAGAAATACAAAAAAAGAAGCTATGATATTCATAACTTCTAACTTAATTAAGCAATTTTAGTTATATTTGTTGCTTGTAGTCCACGTTGACCACTTTCAACATCAAACGTTACTTTTTGACCTTCGTCTAAAGATCTAAAACCGTCTGATTGAATTTCAGAGAAATGCGCAAACACGTCTGATCCATTCTCTTGTGAGATAAAGCCGAAGCCTTTTTCTGCGTTAAACCATTTTACTGTACCTTGTGTCATTTGAGTTACCTCTTTTTATTTATTTGTAAAAAACTATCTAAGAGGAAAAACAAAAGATAAAACTGATACTTAAACTCTAAAACTTATTTACAATCCTTACTTTAACAGTATCTATTCAATAAGTCAAGAATAAGCTCTTATTTTAAAATTAAATGACATTTTCCTCTTGTTTTGACTTCTTCCACAAATAATACCCTAAAAATGGAATCACCGCCGCTAAACTATAAACGAATAGCCAAATAAAAAGATGAACACCATTATCCCCTGTTTTCTTCGTTTTGCGATATGCAGTTCCATATGCTAAAAACTGTTGTATCACACAAATAACTAACCAAATAAAATAAAGCACAGCAAATATCAAATATGTCGAATCATAATTATACATAAAATGTAACTCCTTAATGTTTTTTCCAGTATAACATAAAATTAAAGAATATCTTTAAAAACTCTCTCAAAAATTCAAGAATTTAAAAAAGTATTTCAAAAAATTGCAGCAAGCAATTTTTTATTGATAAGAATGTCTAAGTCATCAACCTAAACTGATTAGCTAGTACTTATATTCCTCTACAATAGTATTTTTAAATAAAATCTATACATTAATAAAATAAAAGAGCTATAAAATTCATAGCTCTTTTATTTTATTAAGATTGAAAGATCAAAATTATCTTTATCTATTTACTCGTATCGCAGTGATTCAGCTGGATCAAGACGAGATGCTCGAATAGCTGGTAAAATGGAAGCAATCAGTGCAACTAGTAATGTGATAGTGGCGACAAACAAAACATTTTGCCATGTTAAAACAATAGCATCAAATTGGAATTGCTTTTTAGTAAGACTGTTAACAATTCCTTGAATAATCACAACTAAGCCTAGCGCTATTATATTCGCAATAACAACCATACTTATTGCTTCACTCATGAAAATATTACGTATATGTCCACGCTTAAAACCTAACGCTCGAAGAACTCCAATTTCACGAGTACGTTCCACAACACTTGTAAAAAGAACGATTAAAATCATAAAACCAGATACAACTAAGGCAAGTCCTGCAACTGCAGCTAATACGACTGTTACAATTGAAAATACCTGTGTTACCGCACCAATGATATCTTTTTGTGTCGTGATACTGTATTTATCATTCAAACTAGTGTCACGTCTCAACTCTTTTGCAATTTCATCGGCCTTTTCTGGAGTCTCAGCAATCCCAGATACCGAAACAACATAATGTTCAATACCGAGTTGAGCCATTAAATCATCATACGATTGATAGTCTAAAACACTAAAATTTGCAAATCCTGATGGACGAATAACACCACGTATTGGAATAGAGAGCTCCCCTTGTCTACTTTCTGAACCAACTATTTTTTCATAACGTAGTGTGACATTTTTTCCAATCAACGTTTGATAGTCTTCTGTCGTAGGCTCAGTTTTATCAAGAAGTACTTTTGCTGCATCAGCTTGAATATAAAATCCACCTTCTCCTTCTTTCATTGCCGAACCAGCTTCAAGAGCCTGTGAATCATATTTAGCTTCATTTCCTTTTAGAATTTGTTGAACAGTAAAACGACCTGTCAATCCCTGTGTATAATCACCATCATTTTTTTTACTTTCCACTAATTTATCACGCACCTCTACAATAGTTACAAGAGCATAACTAGTATCCGTAAATTGACTGATACCTTTTTTCTTCATTTCTTCTTTTATAGAGTCAACAGTTTCTTTCGGTATAAATTCTGTTGGGCGTCCACTTTCTGATTTCGGACTCATGTTAATAGCATTAGGATTGACCACCGTTGAAAATAATGTATCAATACTGGCATTAACCCCCGTTCCGAGAGAAAGAGCGATAAGAATACCAGCAATTCCGATAGAGGTAGCAAATGATACTAATCCGGTTCTAAGTTTACGTGTGCTCAGATTTTTAAAAGCATGTTTTAACGTTTTAATAGGACCATAATAATTCTTTCGTAATTCAAATAGTTGTTCTACTCCTTTTTCTCTATCTTTTAAACTGTTGTTATCCTCAATAGAAACAATTTGCCCATCCGACATCTTTACCGTACGATCGGCCAAAGTCATAAAAGATTGATCATGGGTTACAATGATAATCGTTTTATTAAACTTATCTGCCAAATCCCTAAAAATAGTTTTCACTTCTTGAGCTGTCTTAGAATCAAGAGCACCAGTTGGTTCATCTGCAATAATGACTTCGGGATTTCCTGCAAGTGCACGCGCAATAGCAACACGTTGCTTCTGTCCACCAGAAAGTTCATTGGGTCTTTTCTTAGCATATTCTTTCATACCAACTGCTTCCAGCATTTCAAGTGCACGATTATCATTATATGATCGAGATTGTTTATTCATATTCAAAGAAGTCTTTACATTCTCTAGTACACTCAAATGTGAAATCAGATTGAAGTTTTGGAATACAAATCCAATGACTTGGTTTCTATAACTATCTAGGTTAATCTTTCTTAAATTTTCTCCCTGAAAATAAACATCTCCATCATAATCGGTATCCAATCCACTAATAATATTTAAAAGAGTACTTTTCCCACATCCAGACGGACCGAGAATGATATTTACACCCTTTTCAATAAATTCAACATCTACACCTCTAAGAACAATCTCTTTTTTATTTTTTGCATAAGTGTACGATTTTTTTAACTCTTTTATTTTAAGCATACTATTTTCCTCCAACTATCTTATAGTACACATCATAACATAACCTATTGATATTCGAAAATATGTGGACCGATAAAATATAGTAACATTAATAATTTAATAAATCTTTTTTAGTCAATTTAATAGCATATAAACTTTTCTTATATAATTTTTAGACAGAATAAATATTGATGGTTGAAAAAGCCACATCACCAGTCACAAGTAAAATCTTTTCACCACTCATATTGGAAACATTATTGACAGACGTTGAGAAAGCATCTACCTCAACGATAGCTTGCCAGTTAGAAGGCAGATAGAGAGTAACCGTTGAAAATGCTCCGTCAATTGTAAAAGTAGCTTGATTTCCCAACATAATAACATTATCCAAATAAATACTCGCGTTCCCAAATGCAATGTCTATACCATCTGAAACAAACGCCTCATCTTGAACATAACGAGTTGACGAGCTGAACGCGGTTGATTTCCCACCAGATACTTTTGAGGTAAATTGTCCTCGAACGTGTTCTTTTAACCGATCTTTTCCCAGAAAATCCAACTGCTTTTTCCTTGGCTTCACTAACAAAAGTACCCCAGCACACGCTAAAATTGAAGCAAGAACAATACTGCTTACACTAATGGTCAGCAATTTCAACCGATCATTTAGTAACACAAAAAACCATGTCCCAAAAATAAACGTTTCAATCACGCGCCTTTTAAAAAGAAATTTAAGAAATAACCAGCCTGTCCCAACCAGCACTACCAAAAACCACAAGGAAATATTTGTTTTTGGCAACTGTTGTTGAAACAATATTAACCCAGCTAAAATCAAAAGCCCTATACCTAAACCATTTTTTTTCATCTTTCTACCTCATTTCTTGTAACTTTGCTTTTAGTAAATGATAATAATGTCGTGATACATGAACTTCCTTGTGAGTTTTATGAAAGGAAATTCGACTAGTTCCAGAAAACGATTTATCTAACGAGTAAACAGCTCTAGTGTTAGCAATTGTAGACTTCGATACGCGACAAAAATAAGCTGGCAGACAATCCTCTAATTCATATAATTTCATCTTAACCTCATAAACTTCCTCACGAGTATGAGCTAGCATCTTGTTGCCATCTGTTTCAAAGAAAAGCAAGCTATCTAACTTCAAGAAGTACTCACTTGTTCCCCTATAAAAAACGAGAGAAGGACGGCTTATCTGACTGAGGGCTTGTTGAATTTGCTCAACATCAGGACCCAATTGATTACTTCTAATAATGATTTCAAGCTGTTCTAAGCTATCATCCAATTCAATCCTAACTTTCATACTAACCCCTTTCTCTTGATACTCCTATTATATCAGCATGTAGTATAAATACAAGATTATATCAGTAAGTGGTCGTAAATCAGCTAGTAAGTGGTTAAAACTAGACAATCAAAAAGCTCTTTATTGCATTCAATAAAGAGCTGATTTCTATTAAAAGATAGCATCTAAGATAGAAGTACTTCCTCCTCCACCATCACCACCAAAGCCGGTAATGTGACTGCCAATAACACGCGCGAATGTTTCAATATTCAAACTTTGCACATAGATTTCCCCATAGCCTGAAAAAGTATTTACAATTCCCTCTCCAGTTCCGATTGATTGAAGAAAACCATTTTCCATATGAATATTGTAATCAAGATCACGACTCCAAGCTACCACGTGAGCATTATCAATGGTAATACTTCCACCATCCAGAGTCAATTTTTTTATAGAGCCAAAAGCATTGGCTAAAAGAGTTCCTTCTCCCTCTGTTGTCATGACAAACAAGCCACCCTGACCTCCAAAGAAAGCTTTGCCAACACTTTGACGTTCCATCTTGTATTGTGCAGAGCCATCTAGAGCTAAGAAAGCCCCATCATTTAATCGATACTGCTTCACACCAAGTTCTAAGGCAATGACTTGTCCCGGTGTAGAAGGAGAAAGAGCAATCTTTCCATCAGCATGATTAGAAATTGCTTGAGTGATGAACATAGACTCATTCGATACCAACGAGCGCCCAATGGCACCAACCAACTTACCAATTCCTGAGCCATCACGTGCATTCAATTTAGTGTTTAAAGTGACACTCGGCGTATGGTACACCATACTACCCTGTTGAATGTAAGCTGTCTCTCCAGCCTCCAAAGCAATCTCCACTAAAGGAAACTGCATATTACTATCAATGGTATATTTCATGCGATTATCTGACATCAGAACACCTCTTTGTCCAACTGTATTATTTATATAAAACAATTATATGCCGAAAAAAAGTAATTGTCAAGTATTTCTCATATCCAGTTTGATAGCCTCTACAAGACAAAAACTGATTATTGTACTTCTATCATACGTCCTGTATCAACATCATAGACTGCTCCAAAAATCTGAACATCGTCCGGTATCAATGGAGAATTTCTCAAAAGAGCAATATCCTCTCTCACACTTTCTTCCATATCTGTAAATGGTAAAAAGTCCTGATCAGTCACATCTACACCCAAATCACGTTGGAGTTGTTTTGCAAATGCTTCGTTCGTAAAGGTTTGCGCACCACAATCTGTATGGTGCAATACCACAATCTCTCGTGTGCCAAGTTGTTGCTGCGAAATCACCAAGGAGCGAATAACATCCTCTGTTACACGACCACCTGCATTCCGCAAGATATGGGCGTCTCCAAGAGCCAGCCCTAGAGCTTGAGCTACGTGAAGACGTGAGTCCATACAAGTTACAATTGCCACACGAGTTTTTGGTTTTAGCGGCAAATGATGAGTACCATGCAAGTCAACATAGGCTTGATTGGCTTTCATAAAATGTTGAAAATAGGACATATAAGCTCCTTATTCTTAAGAAAGATCTAAACTAATTCAATAAAAGTTTTATCTAGATTATCATATTTTGCCAAAGGAGCACAAAAAAGTGAACCACGATATTGTTACAACCGAAAGAGTTACTTAAATACCTTTTGCAAAACATCTGTCAGAGTTGCAACACCGATAACTGTAATACCACTTGGTATATGAATACCTGTTAGAGAATTTTTAGGGGCATAAATTTTATTAAAGCCAAGTTTGGCAGCCTCATTGATTCGTTGTTCAATACGATTGACTCGACGAATTTCACCTGTAAGACCGATTTCTCCTATAAAACACTCTTGCGGATTCGTAGGTTTATCTTTATAGCTTGAAGCAATGGCAACTGCAACTGCAAGATCAATTGCAGGCTCATCTAATCTGACACCCCCAGCCGACTTGAGATAAGCGTCTTGATTTTGTAAGAGCAGTCCTGCACGTTTTTCCAAAACTGCCATAATCAAGCTGGCACGGTTGAAATCCAAGCCTGTCGTGGTCCGCTTGGCATTGCCAAACATGGTCGGTGTCACAAGAGCCTGTACTTCTGCTAGGATAGGACGGGTCCCCTCCATAGTCACGACAATAGCAGAACCTGTCGCCCCATCCAAACGCTCTTCCAAGAAAACTTGACTGGGATTGAGAACTTCTACTAGACCGTGGGATTGCATCTCAAAAATACCAATCTCATTGGTCGATCCGAATCTATTTTTAACTGCTCGTAAAATGCGGAAAGTATGCTGACGCTCACCCTCAAAATAAAGTACGGTATCCACCATATGCTCCAGCGTTCGAGGACCAGCTAGAGTCCCTTCTTTTGTCATATGACCAACGATAAAAGTTGCAATATTATTTGTCTTGGCAAGCTGCATAAGCTCATTCGTCACTTCTCGAACCTGACTGACAGAACCTTGCGTACTGGAAATATCGGGACTCATAATAGTCTGAATGGAGTCGATAATTAGAAAATCTGGTTTAATCTTCTCAATCTCAGTTCGAATACTTTGCATATTGGTCTCTGCATAGAGATAAAACTCACTGTCAATATCACCCAAACGCTCCGCACGTAACTTAATCTGTTGAGCAGATTCTTCCCCCGACACATAGAGGACAGTGCCCATGGTGGACAGTTGGGTGGACACCTGTAACAGCAATGTCGATTTGCCAATCCCTGGATCGCCACCGATTAGGACTAGACTACCCGGCACCACGCCACCACCGAGGACACGGTTAAACTCCTCCATATTGGTCTTAGTGCGTGCCACTTGAATGGATGAAACTTCATTGAGCTTCATGGGTCTGGTCTTCTCACCTGTCAGACTGATACGCTCATTCTTGACTTCTGTGACTTCAACTTCTTCCACAAAAGACGACCATGAGCCACAGTTAGGGCAACGACCTAGATACTTAGGCGAGTGGTACTCGCAGGATTGACAGACAAAGGTTGTTTTTTTCTTAGCGATGATGATTTCCTCCTATAGAGTGTATTCTAGGATTTCGCAGTAGGCTATGGTTTCTTTGGGAACAAACTGGCGTATCAGCATACCGTGACAGACGATAACGATTCGGTCATAGGCTTTGTATTTTTCAAGGGCCTGTAAAAATCGCTCTTTCATCTCCGCAGCAGTCTCATAACGAACAGGAGAAAGCTCGGACACCGCTCCGCCATTTTCCAAAAATAATCGATGAGCTAAGACAGCCTCATCTTGACTGGCATTTTGCCCCGTCAGGTCTGGTCGCCACTCATGAAAAAAGGGCTCAACCAGAAGAGGTAGTTGCTGGGCATGAGCAATGTAAGTTGCAGTCTCCAAGGCCCGCGTGACGCTTGAAGCGATAACCACCTGAGCCTGAGCAAAAACAGAACTGCTGGCAACTTCCTGGGCCAAAGCCCTTCCCTTTTCAGTCAGGGGAGCCAGATCCCGTCCAAAACCTGCATACAGCCGAGGTTGTCATGCTGGTCAAACATACTGTAGTCAGGCTCGGAATGCCGCACAAAGAGAATCTGCATAGTAGTCTACTTCCCTGTCGAGCCAAATCCGCCCGTCCGGACGCCGTCGGCCTGGTCGCCGTCAGCCAAAAGGAAGGGTGCAAAAACAGCCTGCACAATTCGCTCCCCAGTTTCCACCACGACGGTTTCTTCTGTGATGTTTCGCATCTGGGCAAAGATATGACCTTCATTGGCTGGATTGCCGTAGTAGTCGCCGTCGATAACCCCGACCGAGTTAATCAAAACCAAGCCCTTCTTGCGAGGGTTGGACGAACGGTCGTAGAGATAGAGGACCTCATTGGCCTGCATATAGGCCTTTACACCTGTTGGAACCAGCTTAATCTCACCTGGCTCCAAGCTGACCCTCTCCGCAGCCTTCAGATCGTAACCTGCTGCGTGGGCTGTCTCACGTTTTGGCAATAAATTTTCATCAGTAAACTGACTGACCAGTTCAAAACCACGTATTTTCATGTTTTTCCTTTCGAATGCTTATTTTGAAGATAAATCTTCTAATAATTTTTCAAAATCAGAATTTATCTTTTGGGTCTTATTAAAAATTGCATATTCTGACCGAGCTTTTTCCTTGGCTGACTGCCTTGTAATTTGACCATGCCCCTCTAAAAGTTCATAATCTTGAAAGGCTAAAAATCGATCAATGCTATCTGCCAAATCTTGCATGGTCTGGGTCTTTCCTTGCTCAATTTGTCGCTCCAGATAGTCAAAGTAGTCCGAAATACTACGTTCCAGCGAACGACTTTTCGTTCAGATAATTTTTAGCAACAAGAGCATCGGATTGCAAAATACGTCCGTCAGAAGAGTGCTTCCACGTTACCAAACCCATGTTTTCTTTGGTATGGTCCGCCTTTTCATAAATAATTTCTGCAGCTGTCTTACCTGTAATTGCATAATGAAATTTATTTTGCACATGAGCATAGAATTGTTTGGTCATCAAGCTATTAGCATCGTAATCAATCGCAATCTCTGCAAAAATATCTGTAATCTGTAGCCAAATTCTTCGTTCACTAGCACGGATAGAACGAACTCGTTCTAAAAGCTCACGGAAATAATCTTTTTCCAACAAGTTTTCGCCTTGCTTCAAACGCTCATCATCCATGGCAAAACCTTTAATCATGTATTCTCGAAGCACAGTTGTTGCCCACTGTCTAAACTTAGTAGCCTTTTGAGAATTGACACGGTAACCTACGGAAATGATAGCATCGAGATTGCAATAGCTAGTTAGATAATTTTTACCATCACTTGCAGTTGTTTCCATTTTGGAAATAACTGAATGCTCATCTAGTTCGCCTTCTTCAAAAATATTTTTCAAATGTTTGCTGATAGCTGGTACACCAACATCAAACAATCTTGCCAACTCCTTTTGACTGGCCCAAATCGTCTCATCACTGACAATGACACTAGCCTTTTCTTGGTCATTTTCTACTCGGTAAATTAAAAATTGTAATTCCTTCATATTTGTCTCTTTGGTTATTTAGGGCTCATTCCCTACTACAAATTCATTCACATTTTTCGCCACAAATGCAAAAAGTGTTGTTAAGGGAAAGGCATACTCGTCATCAAAGCGAGCCACACGTAGCCACAAGTCTTGGTCGACCTTATGGAGATAGACACTGCGAGGGAAGGTGAATTCGTCCAACTGAGGAGCAGTCACTTCCCTATCAAATCCCATGTCGGCTAGGCTGACAATCTCAACTAAACACTCCTGTCTCTCCACCACTTCTTGATAAGCGGGGTGAGCTAGGTAGGTCTTGAAATAGGAATTTACTAAAATCCTCTTGTCATCTAAGTAGGCAAGGATTTCTTCTTTTTTCAGGGGAAATAATTCAACCCGAACGCTCTGTCTTTTCATAGGTCTATTATACACTAATTCTGCAAAGTCTGCGATTTTCAGCAAAAAACACCTGACAAACAGGTGCTACTACTATAAACTAGCTCAATCAGTTCGAACCACTTCCGAGTCAAAAATCTCCCAATACTCCTCGACCTCCTTCTCCAAATGTTCAACCATCTCTAGCAAGTCTGCGGCTCGGAGAATAGCAAGCCCCTTGTCCACCATACCTCTATCCTGCTGAAAGATGCCCATACGGACATTGACCCTTCCTACATAATCAATCCGCATACTTTCCTGAGCCATGGTGTAAACCCTTTCCATAACAGGAAGACACAAGCCATACTTTTCTTTTCTCAATAAGACAGTCGATAGGTTGTAGAGAAAAGTCAAGTGACTAACATGAATGTCTCTGAAATCCTTATATTTGTCCAAGGAAAGCAAGATTTTATCTACAAAATTTGCCAAATGAGCTACAGGAATAACCGGAAGAATAAGGCTTAACTTACAAAAATCAGCCAGATACCAAGTGTCTGACTTTTCTAGCTCTTGCCAGAGTTCCTGAGCTAACTGCCTTGTTTGTTGCCCATCTCCTACCTGAAGGATAGATAGCAACAAACGTAATTGTTGTTCTATCCTCTGAACCCGAATATCATCATGTTTCTTTAAGTAAGCCTCAATCTGACTCAAGAAATCTTGACAACCTAATTCCGAAAAAAATTTCCCGCTTAAATTTTCATACTTTCTAATAATAATAGACCACTCCGAAGGTTGATAGGCATGACAGATATAGTCAAACTCTGCAAAGCTCATATCCAACTGACGGAGGATATGGGCAAAATGATGAACGGAGGGATATTCTTTGTTATTTTCAATTTTTGATAGGGTCGTCCGTGATAGGGCAGTGCCACAAACTTCCTGCTGACTAAGTCCTTTGGACTTACGAATCTCTTTTAAGACTGTTCCAAAATCCCACTTCATACAAGACCTCCAAAAAATGTGAGAATTGTTTACGTTTTTATCTGTATTTTTATAATATGGTAACATATAGTAAAAGAAAAAACAAATAAAGAAAGGAGGCACTCTTATGAAAAGTTGGAATAAACTTCTTATCTATTCAACTTACTTGGCGATTCTCATTGTTCCACACCTACTAAGTGGTGGTTGGGGAGACTGGCCTTTACCTATTATCAACAAATAAATAATCTGCCACCATCTCACCTCTTCAATCGTGTATGCCGACACCAGCCGTGTATCTGGAACTTTAAATCGTTCTGGCAGTCTCGTTCAGTACGACTATACTAGAACACATACGTTTAATGGACCAATTTCACTGAATATCGATGACCTCCCTGCAGGATATTTGCGTCTTGGATTACGAAACATGAATGAAGCTGGAGGACCACAATTTACAGAGACCGTGCAGTGGAATGTGAGAGGCACTAAGGAGTGGTCAGACATTTTGAGAGGGACTAGATTTGCCTTCCAAGGAAGGATGAAAGCCTCTGGTTGGGGTGCGGATACTACCTGTGGAGGATACTTGACATACTAGTATGGACAAAAAACTATTTTTGATGATGCTTGTGGCAATAATGCTTACCTTACAGGGATGTACTTCATTATCTTCCGAAATAAGCAATAGCGATACTCAAACCAATGTGCAACAGAAAACAGCAGAAACAATTACGGTGAAGCGTGGGAATATAACACCCACGCTTTCTGTCAAGCAAACAGTAGCTAAAGCAAGTCCGTTTACTATATTAACCATTGAAAAAGGAGAATTTTCCTCATGGGTGGAAACTGGTTACAAGGTACGGGCGGGTGATATTCTAGGCTATAACAATGATCGTGAGCTTATCTCTCCTGTTGATGCCAAAGTTGTCAGCAGAATCCCGGATGGAATACTCCCTGCACACTATCCCGCTATTGTACTAGAATATATCGGTTTCTCTTTCCGATTCGATGGAACAAATTTTTTCAAAAACCTACCGATTGAGTCTCTAATGAAAGGACGTTACCAGATAACAAACGGAATCGGGCCAAATGACATTAAAGCTATTGTGGTCAGTGCAACAAATGCGCTCTCCACAACAACTAACACAGACTCGTCTGTTGCTACTAGCTCTGAGAGTAGCAACTCAACTCCGATAAGTAAAAGTAGTCAGTCAGAATTCTCGTTACAAGCACTAGTTAATATTGATGATGATGTACGCGAAGGACAGGAAGCAACGGTTGTACTGACCGCAGATGTAAAACAAGATGTCCTCATCTTACCGCTATCTACCGTTGCTGGTCGTTTCAAGAAGGGAAGCGTGACTCTCATTGAGGGAGAAAACAGACGCACTGTTGACGTTACCCTAGGAGTAACTGACGGCATGTATATCGAAATCGTCTCTGGATTAAAAGAAGGCGATGTGATCTCCAGTATTCCTCCAAATTTAGATCCTCGTAATCCCTAAGGTATCACTATGTCAGAAACAATTATAAAAACAATTAACTTAACAGCAACTGTGCCTTTGAAAGATGGGAGTGTATTAACAACGGTCAATCACGTCAGTCTGCACTTACAAACCGGACATAGTTATGCAATTGTTGGAAAATCAGGCTCAGGGAAGACAAGCTTGATTTCCATTTTGGGACTTTTGAATGCTAGCTTTCAAGGCCAGTACTATTACCAAGGAAAGAACGTCAGAGAGTTATCCGATGGGGAATTATCAAGTTTACGAAGCCAGAAGATTGGTTTCGTCTTTCAAAACTACTCTCTAATAAAACACTTGAAAGTATGGGAAAATATTGAACTCTCCTTGATATATGCCAAAAAGAAAATAGGTAAGAAGAAACGGATGGAAATCATTCGAAAAGTACTTTCAGATGTTGGGCTAGATAGCAAACGTCATTACTATCCTTCAGATTTATCAGGAGGAGAGCAGCAGAGGGTTGCTATCGCACGAGCACTTGTTATTGAACCCGAAGTGATTATCTGTGATGAGCCGACAGGTGCTTTGGATAAGCAGACAGGAAAGCTTGTCATGGATTTATTACAAACGATTACAAAAACTCATAATACGATACTCATTTTAGTAACACACGATCCCGACCTTGCTAAACTATGTGATATTGTTCTTCAAATGGACGGAGGAGAAATAGTGTATGTTTCGAATGATAGTTAAAGACTTAAGAGTCGCTCCTTTGCGAACTTTTTTAACAGGTTTTTCCATGTTTATCGGGATTTTGGCAATGATTGCTGCCTTTCTAGTCGGTTCTATCGGTAGGGAATTGCTTTTGTCTGTTAATGCACAGATTGCCGGGCGCCCGCCTACCTATAGTCTATCTTTATCTGAACTTTCCGTTGATGAAACAACAGCTGATGCCCTATTTCGCTCGTTAGAGCAAGAACATTGGGCGCTCAGTCTGACTCCTAAGAGCGCCCTCAAATTTGCAGCATTATCTAAGTTGAGTGAATTAGAAACAAATCGTACTGCCTTATATAAAAACTTGGGAAATTACGATACCTTATTTGTTAGTAGCAAATATCATCAAGTCTATAACCTACCCATATATGAAGGAAGATGGTTTTCAAATGAAGATAAGTTTGACAGATTTGAAATTGTGATCAACAAAGTCGCCGCCGAAATATTTACACAAGACTATATTGTCTTATCTGAAGCCACTAGCCTATCTCTAACTCCCATGAACCTTGTAGGTGTGGTGAATGACGGTAAAAACTGGCCAGTTATGTATGTCAATCTAGAACCCATCATTCGAAGAACAACTCTATTTGATAATAGCGATACAGGAACAATTTATTGGCATACAAAAAACTCACTCTCTATAAAAGATATGCAATCTGTTATAGAAGATACACTCCATGATAGCATTGGCGGAAAAGTGGAAAATATTATTCGAACAGATAATACTGACAGCTATGCTACTGTCATTGATATGCTACAAATAGGACTCTTCATCAGTTCTGGTCTATTACTCTTTGTGTCTATCTTGGGGCAAATAAATATCGGTTTAGCCTCTCTAGAACATCGAACACACGAGTTACTGATTAGACGGGCATTAGGAGCCTCCAAGTGGAATATCGCAATACAAGTTCTAGGTTCTGTTGTTTTGCTATCTATTTTTGTTTGCGTATCAGCCTTAATATTATCCGTTATTTTGGTAAATAGCTCCAGTTTATTTCTCCCAAAAGATTCTCCACTTGCGCCACCTGTTTACCCCTACAGCGTAGCTACAGCCGTGGTTGCAACCTCAGTTGTGACAGCATTATTAGGCGGTCTTATTCCAGCTATTAAAGCTTCCAGATTAGAGCCAGCCTTGGCACTTCGATAAGTAAGAAAGGTAATAATATAGAATGAAATATTTAAAATTGGTAGCTCAGATGTCCTCTTTGCTACTTACCCTTATATTAGTCGGTTGTTCAACTACAAAAACTGAAGATAGCACTACTGCTGGTGATAATAACAGCTCTTTCGTAAGTTTTAACAAAATTGAACAAGAATACCTGAACTCCTTAAATAACTTGCATTGGCCAGAAGGAACCATATTACCAACCACTTTGGAAGGAGAAACGGCAGATAGCTTTCAAATCGGATACGGAGATAGCCGAGCATCTATGTTATGGGAAATTACATGGCAAAAAGAATGGTTAGAAACCTATAATACTAATCCAGCACGTGCCAACCTAGCTCTTGAAGAGTTAGAAAAAGCCTTTAACATGGGCTATATGAGCCCTCAAAGAGCAGATGACTCAACACGCAATTACTTTAAAGAGATTCTGGAAAAAGCAAAGCTAGGGGATCCCTCTGGTTTTGAAGAGAGCATTCGCGCAAATAGCATAAATTAGGAATTTTCCTCCCCTTCATTCATCTTATAAAAAATGGACCGAAATCTCCTTTTAAATAGGGATTTCGGTCCATTTTTATTTTTTCGCTATCAAATCTCATATCAACCAGACTGACAATCTCAACCAAGCACTCTTGCTGCTCCTCCACAGCTTGATAAGCAGTGTGAGCTAAGTAGGTCTTGAAATAGTCATTTACTAAAACTCCCTTGTCATCTAAGTAAACAAGGATTTCTTCTTTTTTCAGGGGAAATAACTCAACCCGAACGCTCTGTCTTTTCATAGGTCTATCATACAGGAAATAAAGGGTAAAGCAAAGACCTACTAGTAAACTAGAAGGCCTCGCTTGCTTGAATCCGCTCTAAGACAACGTCCAAATCCACATCTCTTTCCAAATGCTCAGGCGTCCAAGGGACGTAAATATCTGGCTCAACGCCTCTATCTGTCATCCCATTTCCCTTGTCAATTTCCAAACTGCGTGAGGTTGGATACATCAGATAATCGTCGCCGAATTCTGCAAAACAGCAGTTGGAATAATCTAAGATGCCCAAGGTTGCCCGCCCAACCACTGTGACTTTGAGAAGTGGCTTAAAGGTCTAGACAAAATTATCTCCCGAAGAGGCACAATGAACATCTGACAGAATGTAGATTTTATCTGGTCCACCTTCAAGTCCTCTATATTCTGCCAAGTAATCTTCCTCGTCATCTGCACAGACAAAGCCAACACCCTGTTCCAAGTCTGCCAGCAAACTTTCTGTAAAGGCTCGACTTTCTGCTGAAAGATGAGGGTTCCGCAAATCCTACTCAAACAACTTACGTCGGTGGGCAACATTTGTCGGTGTATAGAGAATCTCCATGCCCGCCTCATCCGTCAGCATACCTTTGTAGGATTTCCCTGCTGGCAAGGCATATTTGAGCAAGGGCCAATAGAGTGAATCACTGCCGCCACTGTTGATGTGGACATCAATAATCAAGTTTTTTACCGTGGGTAATAGGGGCTCTATCTGGGTATAGAGCTGTCCAATTTTCTCTTCGTCATAAAAATTCTCCATTTTCATGTAGAGAACGCGGTTATCTAGCCAGTTCCAAGTAAATGCTTCCTGCTCTGCTTTTTTTACCAAATAGGCCCATTCCATATATTGTCGTTCGGGAGTTTGACTGACAAAAAATGCTTGCGCTCTTGATAAACCTGATTAAGATGGAAACAATGCAGTCACCCACCTCAAGGCCGTTTCTGCTATCACTGTCTAGCACGTAGAGGGAATCTTCATGCCGACGCAGGAAGGCTCCCAATCTTGGAGTGGCAGGGGAATCGTACCAGATATGCCCCAGTACACCAAAGCTAGCCAAATAAGTCCGAATCAGATAGATAAAGTCTTCTTTGGGCAAGTCTGTCAGTAGCTGTTCACGAAAAGGAGGCAGATTCGCTCCCTTCTTATCCTTCTTAGTAGCCGAATCTTCCTGCATAATGCCTACAATCGTGTCAAATATTTCTAATTGAGTCATGAGTAGCTCCTTCAAAATATAAGTTTATTTCAGTATAATCTGTCGTCAGGTTAGTGTCAAGGTTAGAAATGCCAGATAAAAAAGGCCTGTTGAGACCTTTTTATATATTTACTCTTATTCAAACACAAACTGATTGTGGTAAAGTTCAGCATAGAAGCCATTGAGTTTAAGGAGCTGGCTGTGATTGCCTTGCTCGATCACTTTTCCATCTTTGAGGACGATAATTTCATCCGCATTGAGAATAGTTTTGAGGCGGTGGGCAATGACGAAGCTGGTCCGTCCTGCGATAATGGCCTCCATAGCTTTTTGAATCTTGGCTTCCGTTACGGTATCAACGTTAGATGTTGCTTCGTCCAAAATCAAGACCTGTGGATCTGTCAAGAGCGTACGGGCAATAGAAATCAGCTGTTTCTGACCTGTGGAGAAGACATTCTCATCATCGGTCACAAAGGTTTCATAGCCCTCTGGCAAGCTCATGATAAAGTCATGGATATGGGTGGCACGAGCTGCGGTTTCCACCATTTCCTGCGAAATACTCTCATCACCAAAGCGAATATTGTCCGCAATGGTACCAGAGAAAAGCACCGACTCCTGCAAGACAATACCGACCTTATCCCGCAAACTATCCAGGTCATATTCCCGAATATCGCGACCGTCAAAGGCCACGCTACCACCGTTAACATCATAGAAGCGGTTGATCAAGTTCATAATAGTAGTCTTACCAGATCCCGTCGGACCAACGACCGCCACCATTTTGCCCTTAGGAGCTAAAATGGATACCTTGTCCAAGACCTTCTGACCTGGCAGGTAGCCAAAGTCGATGCCCTTAATTTCAACACCTTCTTTTAATTCGGTAAATAGCGGAGCGTTTTGAGGACGAACTTCCTCAGGCTCATCAAACATTTCCTGAATACGATGAGCACCTGTGAAAGCCAACTGCAATTCTGCCCAGCTAGATGCAATCTGCATGATTGGCTGGTAATACTGTTGCGAATACTGAACAAAAGTCACGACCAGACCAAGTGCGGCAGCTGTTTCCAGCGAGCTATCATTTAAGACAATGCTGGAACCTGCAAAGATAACAATGGCAGTATTAACCAAGCTCATTCCGTTCATAAATGGAAAGAGAATCCCACCAAACAAACGTCCCTTAAAAGTTGTGCGACGAACTTCTTCATTGAGCTCCAAGAAACCATCAATAGTCTCTTCCTGCATACCCTGTACAATAATCGCTTTTTGTCCTGAAATCTTCTCATCCATGTAGGCATTGAGTTTAGACACCGCAGCCTGTTGCTTATCAGTATATTTCCGTGACAGGCGAATGATAATCACTAGGGCAATCAAAGCAACTGGCGTGGAGGCCACAGTTACCCAAGCCAAACGAGTATCCTGACGGAACATCATGATAACCATACCGATATAGAGGGCAATGTTGGTCACCACCTGGGTCAAGGACTGGTTAAAAGCATTTTGGATATTGTCCAAATCACTGGTAAAACGAGAAAGAATATCCCCATCCTTGTGGCTGTCAAAGAAGGCAACTGTCAAGCGTTCCAACTTGCCAAACAGACCTTTTCGCATACGGTTGGTTGAATGTGCAACGATGCGTGTAAAGAGCAGAGTATAAATCAATGTTGAGACCACAGTCGCCACATAGGCCAACAAGAGATTGAGCATAACCCCATTAAAATCCGTCATATCAGGCTGGAAACCTGACTGCCCCATCTGCTCTGCAGCAAAATAAGCCTGACCAATTTTCCCCATCTCTGCAATAGCATTACCCAGGAAAACAGGCGTCTTAACCTGCAAATAAGTCGCCGTCACAATAGCTAGAAAAATCACAGCAAAGGACAGCTTATAGCGTTTAAAATAAAACCAGAAAAATCTAAGTGTTTCCATCTATTCTTCCTTCCCTTTCTGTGTTTCGTAAATTTCACGGTAGACGTCATTTGTCGCTACCAATTCTGCGTGTGTTCCCTGACCAATCAAGCGACCTTCATCAAGAACCAAGATCTTATCAGCTTTGACAACAGAAGAAATCTTCTGAGCAACGATGACCGTCGTTGTCCCCTTCAAATCATGGTTGAGGGCTTCTTGTACCAACTTCTCTGATTTGGCATCCAAGGCTGAGGTTGAATCATCTAGCACCAAGACTTTAGGATCACTAATCACCCCACGCGCAATGGACATCCGCTGTTTCTGACCCCCTGAGAAGTTATTTCCACGTTCTTCTACTTGGCTCTCATAGGTATCATCCAAGCGGTCGATAAATTCTTTGGCTTGGGCAATACCTGCGGCCCGCTCCAAACGTCCCAAATCTGCACCAGGTGCACCTTGACGCAAATTGTCCGCAATGGTCCCTGAGAAGAGAATAGCTTTTTGCAAAACGATAGACACTGTATCTCTCAAGGTTTCCTGACTGATGTCTTTCAAATCACGACCGCCAATTGACACAGTCCCTTCCTGTGGATCAAACAAACGCGGAATGAGCTGAGCTAGTGTTGATTTACCCGCACCCGTTGCACCGACCACACCAACCATCTGACCAGACTCAATCTCAAAGGAGATATTTTTCAAAGTTGACTCAGTGTCATGCGGATAGGTGAAGCTAACATTGTCAAAAACAATCCGACCATCCAAATCCTCTTTTGCACCATCTTTAAAGGGCATCGCTGGCTCTGTATCTAAAACCTCACTCAAACGTTTAATGGAAATAGCAGCACGAGAAGCCTGCATCCCCATAAAGCTAGTCATGATAATCGCAAACATGATTTGCATGAGGTAACTCATAAAGGAAGTAAAGCCCCCAACTGCTTCGATATTAGTGTCTAACATCCCTGAAACGAGATAAAGCGACACAAAAATCGCCATGTAGGAGATAAACATCATCAAAGGTTGCAAGATAGAAAAACCATAACCAATAAAGAGGTTAAGATCCAAAAGCTCATTGGATACTTCTTTAAATTTAGCGTATTGATTCTTCTCCTGTACAAAGGACTTAACCACACGAATCCCACGGAGGTTTTCCTTTGCAATGCTGTTCATCCTGTCCATCAGGGACTGGAATTTTCCAAAGCGCGGCCCCATCAAGCCCATCACGACTGCCATGATTCCCATGATGAGGATGACCATGAGCACGATAATCCACCAAAGTTCTGGCAAAGTGCGCACCGCCATGATAAAGGCACCAACAAAGAGCAGAGGTACCCGCATCAAGATCGTAAAGAGCATCATGACAAGGTTCTGAATTTGGTTGACGTCGTTGGTCATACGAACTACCAAATTCCCTGCATTAAATTCCTCTACATTGGCATAAGAAAAGCTCTGAATTTTCCGAAAGGTCTTCTCACGAATATCCGCAGACACTCCCTGAGAAATCTTAGCTGCCATGATGGTATTGGTCAGACCAGCCAAGAGACCAATTCCCGCAATCAGCAAGAGGAACTTACCGACACGGACAATTTCTTCCTTATCATTGGCCAAGACAGCAGTCAATACATCCTGTAAATAACTAGGTTGCATCAAGGTCGTTGCTACGACAATAGACGTCAACAAGACCGATGCCAAGGCATACCATTTGTAACGTAAAATGGCTTCTTTAAACATGATTCTTCTCCTTATAGTGTTGAATATTTTCTTTTAATTGATCGGCCACCTGTCTGATCAAATCAAATTCTTCCTTTTGAATACCTCGAAAGAGAGAATGGTGCATCTCCTCATGGAAGGATTTTAGGTGACAAATCTTGCTCCGACCTTTCTCTGTCAAGACCAACTGCTTGTAGCGTCTGTCAAACTGAGAAGGTAAAACCTGAATAAAGTCATTTTTCTCCATTCGCTTAACTAGATTGCTGGCAACGGATTTGGAAATCTTCAACTCCGCTTCAATGTCTTTGACAAAGGTTTCAACTTCAGACCGTTCTGCTATGAAACGCAAGGCCCATCCCTGTGGTCCAGCTAGGTGCTCCACATCATATTCCTTTGCAATGGTTTCACTGATTTGTTCAATCTGATTTAATAGATTCCGAAAATCTGCAATAGTATGTCCCATAATAGCTCCTTTCTACGAAAATAATTACCATGAGAACTATTATAGTTCTCTGTAGGAACTATTGTCAATTATTTCGTTTTCTCTTTTCTGAAAATATTTTGTTGTTTCAGCACCATTGCTTACTCAAAAACTATAATATATATACTGTATAACTTATATAAGATTTTATGTATCAATTATGGTATAATATATCTAAATTACACCAACTAGAAAGGATTTTTTATGACCAAACAAATCATTGCCATCTTGGGACCCGGTTCATGGGGCACCGCCCTAGGACAAGTTCTCAACGACAACGGTCATACTGTCCGTATTTGGGGAAATGTCCCCGAACAAATCGACGAAATCAATAAAGAACATACAAATAAGCGCTATTTCAAGGAGGTTATCCTAGATGAAAACATCAAAGGATATAAGGATTTGACTGAAGCCTTGGACGGTGTTGACGCGGTTCTTTTCGTTGTGCCAACCAAGGTAACACGCCTAGTTGCCAAGCAAGTCGCACAAGCTCTCAAACACAAGGTAGTTGTCATGCACGCTTCAAAAGGCTTAGAGCCTGATAGTCACAAGCGCTTGTCTGAGGTACTGGAGGAAGAAATTCCTGCTGAACTCCGTTCTGAAATCGTCGTGGTTTCAGGGCCAAGTCATGCAGAAGAGACTATCGTCCGTGATTTGACCTTGATTTCTGCAGCTTCAAAAGACTTGGAAACAGCCAGCTACGTCCAAAATCTTTTCAGCAACCACTACTTCCGACTTTATACAAATAATGATGTCATCGGTGTAGAAACAGCAGGTGCCCTTAAAAATATTATTGCTGTCGGCGCTGGCGCTTTACACGGACTTGGTTATGGTGATAATGCCAAGGCAGCCATTATCGCTCGCGGTTTGACAGAAATCACACGTCTAGGCGTTGCTATGGGCGCAAACCCTCTGACTTACAGCGGTCTTTCTGGTGTTGGGGATTTGATTGTTACCGGTACATCTATCCACTCCCGCAACTGGAGAGCTGGAGATCAGCTCGGTCGCGGTGAAAAACTCGAAGATGTAGAACGCAATATGGGAATGGTAATTGAAGGTATTTCAACAACTAAGGCAGCCTATGAGTTAGCTCAAGAATTAGATGTTTACATGCCTATTACCCAAGCTATCTACAAGGTCATCTACCAAGGTGCAGGTATTGAAGATGCCATCAAAGAAATCATGACGGGTGAATTCCGCCATGAAAATGAATGGTCATGAAGGAGATGCAATGACAAAAAAAGTTAGAAAAGCCGTTATACCAGCTGCAGGATTGGGAACACGTTTCTTACCTGCTACTAAGGCACTTGCCAAAGAAATGTTGCCAATCGTTGACAAACCAACCCTCCAATTTATCTTCGAAGAAGCGCTTCGTTCTGGCATCGAAGATATATTGGTCGTAACTAACAAATCAAAACGTTCCATTGAAGACCATTTTGATTCGAATTTTGAATTGGAATACAACCTCAAAGAAAAAGGTAAAGATGACCTCTTGAAACTGGTCGATGATGCAACGGCCATCAGACTTCATTTTATCCGCCAAAGCTATCCAAAAGGACTAGGAGATGCAGTCTTACAGGCTAAAGCCTTTGTTGGAAATGAACCTTTCGTTGTCATGCTGGGTGATGACCTCATGGACATTACCGATCCTACAGTCACCCCAATAACCAAACAATTGATTGAGGACTACGAAGCAACACATGCTTCTACCATCGCAGTGATGCCAGTTCCACACGAAGAAGTCTCTGCCTACGGCGTAATTGCTCCTCAAGGAGAAGGACTAAATGGACTTCATAGCGTTGAGACATTTGTTGAAAAGCCCAAACCAGAAGACGCACCTTCAGATCTTGCCATTATCGGACGCTATCTGTTGACACCTGAAATCTTTGATATCTTAGAAAATCAACAACCAGGAGCAGGTAATGAAATTCAATTAACAGATGCTATTGATACTCTGAACAAGACCCAACGTGTATTTGCCCGTGAATTTAAGGGAAACCGTTACGATGTCGGTGATAAGTTTGGATTCATGAAAACTTCAATTGACTATGCCTTACAACATCCTCAAATCAAAGATGATATAAAGCAGTATATTATTGATTTAGGAAAAAAATTAGATACTAAAAAATCAACAAAAGTAAATAAATAGTGTAAAAGTCGTTAGAACTCATATTCTAACGACTTTTTTCTCATTATCATATCATATAAAACATACCGAGTAGAACAACAAATACGATTAAATAACTCATCAAACCAAAGAAGATTTGTTGACCACTAAAAAGATCTTTTTCCATACGTGGAGGAAATACCAAAACAGTCAAACAACCACCTACAGCTCCACCAATATGTCCTGCCATGCTAATAGCAGGCGAAAACAAGCCCAATGCTAAATTTATCGCCAACAAAATCATATAGCGTTGCCCCAATATCTGTAAATAAGGACTATGACTAAATTTTTTAAGAAGAGCCATTGCCGCAAATAGACCAAATAAGGAGGTGGATGCTCCTGCACCAACCACTTTAGGGGTGAAGAACATAACAAAGGTATTCCCCATTATTCCTGATAAAAAATAAATCAGAAAAAAGCGCCTTGACCCAAAAATTCTCTCTAATTGATAACCCAAACCTAACAAGGTAATACCATTAAAAATAAAATGTTCCCATCCGATATGAACAAAAGTCGGTGATACTAAACGCCACAACTGACCCGGATCATAACGCACTACTTCTCCATACATTCCACCAAATTCAAAGATAGTCAGAGCTTCAGTTGTTTTTCCAAAGCGCAAAATCTGTATCAAGAAAAAAACAAGAATCGTCAGAGCCAATAAACTATTGGTGACAGGGTATCGTTTATCAAATATATGTTTCAAAAATCATCATCTCCTTTACTTCCTTATCATATACATCTGGTTTAAAATCAAGTAATTGAAAATCAAGCAAGGTCGAAATTGTATGGCCCTTAAAATCAAGCAAATACCGATCATAAAAACCTCGACCATAACCAATTCGAAAACCAGCACTATTCCAAGCCAAACCCGGCACATGAATGAGTTTAATCACAGACTTATCCACAGATTGTGAATAACTACTAGGTTCCCATATACCAAATGAGTTTTTAACTAAATCGTTTGCACTATATTCTACAAAATCCATGCGACCTTTGGAATAGGTCTTAGGAATGAAAATCATCTTTCCATCCTTTGTTGCTTGATCAATCAAGTAAGAGGTATCAAACTCATGAGGCATTGAAAGATAGGTTGCTAGCGACTTTGAAGCCTTATAAACATCCGATGCAAGAAGTCGCATAGTCAACTCTTGACTCCATCTGGCACGTTGACTGCTTGTCAATTCTTTCAACTGTTCTAACATCAACGTACGAATCATCTTCTTATCCACAGTCTCTACTCCTTTTCAGAAAAAGACTGGAAAATCCAGTCTATGTTGCTTTTCTTTTCAAAAATTGACCCAACTTATCCACAGCAAAGGGAAGCACTTCTTCCTTTGGACTGAGACGAGGATTATGTAAAGGATAAGGAGTATCTACACCCAACCAAAACATGACACCGGGTACCTTATGTAGTAAATAACCAAAATCTTCTCCCGTCATCGCAGGAGCGCACTCAATCATCTCTACGCCATCCATCGCATCAAAATACGTCATCAAATCATCCGCCAACTCAGGATTATTTTCAACAGGTAGATAGCCACTTGGATTGAGCTCAATCTCCATATCTACTCCAAAAGATCTAGCAATCCCTTCTGCTACTTCTCTCACACGATTCTGCACCAAAAGGCTCATCTCTTGTGTCAAGGCACGAATGGTACCGTGTAAAGAAGCTGTTTCTGCTATAACATTATTGGTCGTTCCTGCATGCATAGAGCCAAATGTTACAACAGCTCCTTCAATAGGATCCACGTTTCTGCTCACAACAGACTGGACTTGCGTTACAAAATAACTCGCCGCTACAAGGGCATCATTGGCTGTATGTGGAAATGCTGCATGTCCACCTTTACCGATAAATCGTAACTTGACTTCACACGTTCCTGCAAAAAGAGTGGAGCGATTCGTCGCAAGCTGGCCTACTTTCAAGTCTGGACGAATATGAAGTCCATAAAATTCATCCGGCAACCAATCACCAAATGCTTCCGCTTCATACATCAGCATGCCACCTGCCAAGTTTTCTTCAGCAGGCTGAAATAAGAAAAGAAGGTTATTTTTAGGTTGTTGCTCTACCATTTTTTCCAGAAGTCCTAAAGCAATCGTCATGTGAACATCATGTCCACATGCATGCATGCGATCTGGGTGAAGCGATTTGAAGTCAAGACCTGTTTCTTCAACGATAGGTAAACCATCTATATCCGTTCGCCAACCAACTGTTTTATCTGGCTCATAGCCTATTAAGTAAACCAAAATCCCTGTCTTCCATGTACGAACTTGAGCAAATTGACAGTTTTGGAGTATGCTATCAATAGTCTCCAGAAGAAAGGCATGTGTCTTAAACTCCTCCATACCAATCTCTGGAATCTGATGAAGAGCTCGGCGTGTTGCGATTAAATCTAACATAGATAACTTCCTTAAAGAGTACGTAATGCCTCTTCCAAGGCTGTTTTTTGTTGTGTTTGAGCATCGATTTCTTTGATGATTCGAGCTGGAACTCCAGCAACAACCACATTCTCAGGCACGTCTTGAGTAACAATAGCACCTGCTGCTACAACGGAACCATTTCCGATTTGAACACCTTCAATCACAACAGCATTTGCACCAACCAAAACATTGTCTCCAACACGAACTGGATCCGCAGAAGCTGGCTCAATGACACCTGCAAGAACAGCTCCTGCACCAATATGGCTATTTTTACCTAC
Organism: Streptococcus suis; assembly: GCA_029593505.1. Classification (GTDB taxonomy): domain Bacteria; phylum Bacillota; class Bacilli; order Lactobacillales; family Streptococcaceae; genus Streptococcus; species Streptococcus suis_AG. The sequence goes on along the minus strand of JAKTNI010000004.1, from coordinate 883 downwards.
CGTTGCACGACCACCAAGAATTGCTCCCATATCTATCATCGTACCACTACCAATTTCAGCTCCAATATTGATGACAGATCCCATCATAATCACAGCATTATCTCCAATTGATACTTGATCTCGGATAATAGCACCAGGCTCAATACGAGCATTAATATTCTTTTTGTCCAATAAAGGTACAGCTGAATTGCGAGAATCGTTTTCAACAATGTAATCCTTGTTTTCAGTTAAATTAGCCAACAATGGCTCTACATCTTTCCAGTCCCCAAAAAGAACATTTCCCAATTTAACAACAGACGTTGGTATTTCTCCAGTCAATTCTCCTTCAAAAGTTACCTTAACCGCTGTTTTTTTCTCAGCATTTGCAATAAATTGAATAATTTCTTGAGCGTTCATTTGTGTTGCCGTCATACTATTTCCTATTCTAAAAATGATATTTCTTTCTATTATATCAAAATTTTCAGAAAACTTGAGAAGATTTATAAAAAAATTAAAAAGAAACTTAAACAAGTCTCTAAATCACATACAAAAATGTCTATCCATGCAGAGCCAATGACACTTGTTCCAGCTACAATTGTACATTATCTAGATATTCTGTCAAAAATTCATTAACATCATCTTTTCCAACAATTAATACTTTACCAAATGATCTGTATTATTTTCTCTGTTGCTCAAAAAAAAAGAGATTATCAAATCATCATTTGATAATCTAAAAAATTTTTTAAAAGTCAACAAATTTTTTATTTCTAATAAGATCTATGAAACATACATCTCATATCTTGATTCATTCACTAGATTGGTCTGTAACCATTGAGCGAAAAATGAGCGGCTGCCCTGCTTAGAGTAGGTTGACTAGAAGCTACAGCTACTGGATTGGTCTGCG
>JAKTNI010000003.1 GCA_029593505.1 Streptococcus suis | reverse complement strand
TTCAGGAAGTCCAGCTAGGCTTGCTCAACTCTTTCTAATTTACTGGGAAGGAAATAGTGGTGATAAGCTACTTGAACGTCAAACACGGGCAAGGGAGTGGTATTACCAAATTGAAAAAGGCTTTAGTCAACCCAACGGTGGGACAGCACAAAGTGATCCAAAAGCACTTGAAGCTGTACGAGGAGACCTTTTTGAAAACTCTATTCCAGGAGGTGGTGACGGTATGGGATATGCTTACGGCCAATGTACTTGGGGAGTCGCAGCCCGTATTAACCAACTGGATCTAAAACTCAAAGGAAAAAATGGTGAGAAGATTCCAATTATCAGTACCATGGGCAATGGCCAAGATTGGGTACGAACAGCCGCAAGTCTCGGTGGAGAGACAGGGACAAGTCCACAAGCAGGAGCTATCCTTTCCTTTGCGGGAGGTGGACATGGCACACCAGCAGAGTACGGACATGTGGCTTTCGTCGAAAAAGTCTACCCAGATGGCTCATTCCTTATCTCCGAAACCAACTACAATGGCAATCCAAACTATACCTTCCGTAAATTATCTGGAGTGGATAGTAGCTTGAGTTTTGCTTATACGACGAAATAAAAAAGGTATGCTAACAATAATTGGATTTGTTAGCATATTGTTTTGCAAATATTTCGTAAGAAATTCTACCTTTTAGTTACTTTGATAAGTTTAGTGATATGGTATAATATTAAGGAGAGGTTACTGAATATTTTAAATGGAAATAATTATTGAAAAAATGAAAAAAGAGTCGAAAACTGGTTTAACTTCTGGGGATCTAGTTAACCATATCTTTAAAAATCATAAAATAGATATTCAAGATGGTGACTCTGTCACACTCTTAAATATGGGATATTATCATGGTTATAAACGATATAGATTCGTTAAAAAATCCAATTCAGATGGGATTCTGCCCCTTTCTTCATTTAAGGAAATTGAAGCAATCTACAATTTTGATATGGAGTTAAAAGGACTATTTTATCCAATAGTGATGCTTGTAGAGACAGCATTAAAAAATCGGACTATCGATTCAATAGTTGCAGAATCTAGTAGTGGGGTAGAAGATATATTAGAACATCAATTGGCTTGTTACATGGACTATCCTGAAGACCATGAAAAATATGGTAATAAACTCGATCAGTACAATGAAACTAGACAAAATGTACTGGATACAATTGACTATTACTCAGATAAAAATGAGGTCATTAAGCATTATTTAAAAAGTGATTATCAAATTCCTCTCTGGGCTTATTTTGAAGTTATTACTTTAGGACAGTTTAGTAGATTTTTAGGAAGTTTAACTAAGTCAAGTCGTGAAAAATTGAATCAAGATATCACGATCATTCCAAATAGGTCAAACTCTCTTGAGTTAGTTGTCAATGCTCTTATTGAGTTAAGGAATGCTACCATGCACAACAGTGCGATTTTTGATGCCAATTTTTCAAGCGGTGTATCTAAAGCACTCAAAAAACAGATAAAACAAGATTTAGGATTATCGACATTCACTTGTGTTTTCATTGAAGATTATTTCATTCTACTAATTTGGACTTTGAACATTTTAAAATTTGATACAGTAGTACTCAATAACTACATCAATCAATTCAATGAAATTGTTGAACGTTTTGATGTTTCCCTCAATAATCGTGATATTCTCTTTAAGATTATCAGTACAAATAGAAAAACATCGATTCAACAATTAAGTAAGTTTATTGACGAAAAACGAAATTAGTGGTATCATAGTTGTATCGAATTGGGGCGTGCTAGTCACGTCTGGGAGGGTCTGATGCGTCAGTCCTCCTCTTTTTTTATTTTTAAGTATTCTTCAGAGGTTATCGGTTGTGCTTCCGATAGCTTTTTTCTTTTCCCTGAACTGATTGTGATAACAAAATCAAGCCTTCTTTTTTATGATGGTATTGAACTTGGGTTACGAGCTGTACAAAAAAAGAGAGTTTCTCCTAGAACGGAAAGTTCTTCGTCAAAACTTCTATTTTTGTCGTGCTCGCTTAACGCCCTCGTATCTAATAAAGAGTGACAGTTTGTTGCTACATAAAAAAGAAAAGAAGGACACTTTATGACCAAAACATGTAATCATCACTTTCTTGTCAATCAGGAAAAAGGCGAGAAACACGTCTTTCGCAAGAGTAAAAAATATCGCACTCTATGTTCCGTTGCCCTTGGAACCATGGTGACGGCTGTTGTTGCTTGGGGAGGAACGGTTGCACATGCTGATGAAGTCACATCATCAGTTGACACCACCATTCAACGAATGGAGAATCCAGCCACGAATTTACCAGAAACACAACCAAACCATGTTTCTGAACAAACTGAAAGTTTAGGGTTAACTGGACAATCTAATGGAGCGATTGCTGTTACCGTACCACATGATACGGTAATACAAGCAGTTGAAGAAGCAAAGGCTGAAGGTGTTTCTACGGTTGAAGATAGTCCAATGGACTTAGGCAATACGACATCTGCGACTGAAACCAACCAACAAATTTCAAAAGCTGAAGCAGATGCCCAAAACCAAGTTGAGGCTATCAATGAAGTTACTGAAACCTACAAAGCTGACAAAGCGACATACGAATCGAATAAAGCCCGCATTGAACAAGAAAATAGGAAACTGACACAGGCCTACGAAGGGGCCAACCAAACTGGTAAAGAGACAAATGCTTGGGTTGATACCAAAGTCAATGACCTAAAAACTCGGTATGCAGATGCTGATGTGACAGTAAATGAACAAGTAGTTTCATCAGGAAATGGGACATCTGTATTAGACTATACAAACTATGGCAAAGCTGTTGAAACCATTCAATTAACTAACGAACAAGCTGTAGCGGATTATCTAACAAAGAAAGCCAAGGCAGATGATATTGTTGCGAAAAACCAAGCCATTCAAAAAGAAAATGAAGCTGGACTTGCTAAGGCAAAAGCAGATAACGAAGTCATTGAAAGGCGTAATCAGGCAGGTCAAGCAGCTGTTGATACTGAAAACCGTGCAGGTCAAGCCGCAGTAGATCAAGCGAATCAGGAGAAACAACAATTAGTTTCAGATCGAGCAGCTGAGATTGAAGCTATTACCAAACGTAATAAAGAAAAAGAAGCCGCAGCCAGAAAAGAGAATGAAGCGATTGATGTCTATAATGCCAAAGAATTGGAACGCTATCAACGTGACTTAGCCGAGATTTCAAAAGGTGAAGAAGGTTATATTTCTGAAGCCCTTGCTCAAGCCCTCAATCTCAATAACGGTGAGCCACAAGCACAACATGGGGCCATTACCCGAAATCCTGATCAGATCATTTCAACTGGCGATGCTTTGCTGGGTGGCTACTCAAGAATATTGGATTCAACAGGATTCTTTGTCTATGATAGCTTCAAAACAGGTGAGACCCTTAGTTTTAACTATCAAAATCTTCAACATGCACGATTTGATGGGAAAAAGATTAGTCGTGTGACTTACGATATTACCAACCTTGTATCACCTGCTGGAACCGATGCTGTGAAATTGGTTGTACCAAACGATCCCACAGAGGGCTTTATTGCCTATCGAAATGACGGAAACGGTGACTGGCGAACAGACAAGATGGAGTTTCGTGTAGTTGCTAAGTATTTCTTGGAAGACGGTTCACAAGTTACCTTCTCCAAAGAAAAGCCAGGAGTCTTCACACATTCTTCCCTCAATCATAATGACATTGGTCTAGAATATGTCAAAGATTCATCTGGGAAATTTGTGCCGATTAATGGTTCAACCGTTCAAGTGACTAATGAAGGTCTAGCACGTTCTTTGGGTTCCAATCGTGCAAGTGATTTGAATTTACCTGAGGAATGGGATACCACATCAAGTCGTTATGCTTATAAAGGAGCAATTGTCTCAACAGTTACATCAGGAAATACCTACACAGTAACCTTTGGCCAAGGCGATATGCCACAGAATGTTGGATTGTCTTACTGGTTTGCCTTAAATACCCTACCAGTTGCACGTACAGTAACACCGTATAGTCCCAAACCTCATGTAACGGTGGAACTTGAACCCATTCCAGAACCTATTACGGTAACACCAGATGTTTTTACGCCTAAAACATTTACACCAGAAAAGCCTGTAACCTTTACGCCAAAATCTTTGGAAGAGGTGGTGCAGCCTAGTCTAACTTTGACCAAGGTAACCTTACCTGTCAAACCTATTCCAAAAGAACTTCTAACGCCACCACAAGTACCCACTGTCCATTATCATGCGTACCGTTTGACGACAACTCCAGAGATTATGAAAGAAGTGGTCAATAGTGACCAAGCTAATCTTCATGAGAAAACTGTCGCAAAAGATTCAACGGTGATTTATCCCTTAACAGTTGATGCCTTATCGCCCAATCGTGCTCAAACGACTAGTCTCATTTTTGAGGACTACTTGCCTGCTGGTTACCTATTTGATAAGGAAACAACACAAAAAGAGAATGGAAACTATGTCCTTAGCTTTGATGAGACTAAGAATTTTGTGACCTTAACTGCAAAGGAAAACTTGTTGCAGGAGGTAAATAAAGATTTAACCAAGGTTTATCAACTGACTGCTCCAAAACTCTATGGTTCTGTTCAAAATGATGGGGTAACCTATTCCAATAGTTACAAACTCCTTTTGAACAAGGGCACAACCAATGCTTACACAGTCACTTCAAATGTTGTAACGGTTCGTGCACCAGGTGATGGGGAGACAACTACACTCATTACACCAGATAAAAACAATGAAAATGCGGATGGTGTCCTCATTAATGACACGGTCGTAGCCCTTGGCACAACCAACCACTATCGTTTGACTTGGGATTTGGACCAGTATAAGGGAGATCGTTCTGCTAAAGAGACAATTGCACGAGGCTTCTTCTTTGTGGACGATTACTCAGAGGAAGTGCTTGATGTGGTGGAAAATGGGACGGCTGTTACAACCCTTGACGGTCAGAAGGTATCAGGAATTACGGTTAAAAACTATGCTTCCCTAAATGAAGCCCCTAAAGACCTTCAAGATAAATTGGCTCGTGCTAAGATTACACCGACAGGTGCCTTTCAAGCCTTTTATGACCAGTATGTCAAAACAGGTACATCTTTAGCTTTACTGACCAAAATGACGGTTAAAGATAGTCTCTACGGTCAGACAAAGACCTATACAAACAGGGCTTACCAAGTAGATTTCGGCAATGGCTATGAGGCCAAGGAAGTGACCAACACCCTTGTTACTCCAGAATCCAAGAAACAAAACCTAAACAAAGACAAAGTGGATATCAATGGGAAGCCTATGCTAGTGGGAACTCAAAATTACTATACTCTCTCATGGGACTTGGACCAATACCGAGGGATTAAAGCAGACAACTCTCAGATTGCACAAGGATTTTACTTTGTGGATGATTATCCAGAAGAAGCTTTATTCCCAGATGAAACAGCTATTCAGTTTATCACATCTGATGGAAAAACAGTTTCAGGAATCACGGTGAAGTCTTATTCTCAATTATCAGAAGCTCCTAAATCTTTACAAGCAGCCCTTTCTAAACAAAAAATTCAGCCTACAGGAGCTTTTCAAGTTTTCATGCCTGAAGACCCACAAGCATTTTATGAATCTTATGTGACCAAGGGGGAGAATATTACCATTGTCACTCCGATGACGGTTTTGGAAACCATAATAAATTCAGGGAAGTCTTATGAAAACGTGGCCTATCAGGTGAACTTTGGCCAAGTTTATGAAACCAACACGGTGACCAATTTCGTCCCTAAAGTAACTCCACATAAGTCTAATACCAATCAAGAAGGCATTTTAATTGATGGAAAGACTGTCCTTCCGAATACAGTTAATTATTACAAAATTGTCTTGGATTACAGTCAATATAAGGACATGGTCGTAACGGATGATGTTCTTGCCAAGGGATTTTACATGGTAGACGATTACCCAGAAGAAGCCCTTACCCTAAATCCTGATGGAATTCAAGTTTTGGATAAGGATGGTAATCGTGTATCTGGTATCTCTGTCAGCACATACACTAGTTTGTCAGAAGCTCCGAAAGTCGTCCAAGATGCCATGGCCAAACGTCAGTTTGCACCAAAAGGAGCCATTCAAGTCCTTAGTAGCGATAATCCCAAAACCTTTTATGAGACCTATGTGAAGACTGGTCAAACCTTAGTTGTCACGCTTCCGATGACGGTTAAAAATGAGCTGACCAAAACAGGTGGTCGGTATGAAAATACTGCCTATCAGATTGATTTTGGCTTGGCTTATGTCACGGAAACAGTGGTCAATAATGTTCCCAAACTAGACCCACAAAAGGATGTGGTGATTGACTTGTCTCATAAAAATAACAACCTTGATGGGAAAGAAGTGGCCTTGAATCAAATCTTTAACTATCGCTTAGTTGGAGCGATGATTCCAAGCAATCGTGCGACAGATTTATTTGAATATGGTTTTGAGGATAACTATGATGAAAAGCATGATGAGTACAATGGTGTTTATCGCAGCTATCTGATGACAGATGTTACGCTCAAAGACGGTTCTATCTTAAAAGAGGGGACAGAAGTCACGAAATATACCTTGCAACAGGTAGATACAGAAAATGGCCTCGTGTCAATTTCATTTGATAAATCCTTCTTAGAGACTACCTCTGATGATTCAGCCTTTCAGGCAGATGTTTATCTTCATATGAAACGGATTGCGACTGGTCAGGTGGAGAATACCTATCTCCATACAGTGAATGGCTATGTCATCAGCTCAAATACAGTTGTAACACATACACCTAAACCTGAAGAACCAAGTCCAAATCAACCCAGACCACCTCAACCACCAATTGAGACTATTGAACCGCCTATTCCAGCAAGCATTTTGCCAAATACAGGGGAACAGGAATCCCTTTTGGGCTTGATTGGGGCTGGGATTTTACTCGGTACAGCTTATGGACTAAAGAAAAAGGAGGAGAAGTAGATGAATCCAAAAACCATTTATGAAAAGGATTCGGACCATGATGGTTTGATAGATGCTCAGGAACTAGCTTTGGGAACCGATCCGCAGTCTGTTGACACAGATGGTGATGGTCAAGCTGATTTAGAGGAGCTACAATCTGGACATTCACCACAAGTCCCACAAAAGGAGTTGTACGATGACTTGGAACTTTGACACCATGAAAGAGGCTTTATCTGAAATGGAGAAGGTCGATTACCAAGAGTTTATCAAGGCTTTCCTCTCTTTGGAATTAAGTATTTCTAATAGAACAATCCTCAATCAGGTTTATCAAGATTATATGGATGAGGATGACCTATCCTTGATTAGTGATGAGCTACGAGTTAAAGTTGATAGTTATCAGGATAAAGTACAGGCAGATATGACTGACATTCTGGAAAAGTTGTACCGAACAGGTGAAGGCTCTAGTTTTATTATGGATTTAATGTCCTCAAATAGTCTCTCAGACACCTTGGAACAGTATGAGGTTTTGGATAGTGACGATTATTCACCACTTAGCCTTGAAACCTTACAGGCCATGATTCAACAGGACTTGGCCATTTCTAGTCAGGATTATTTTGGAGATTTGGTTCACCTTGCCTTGCAAAAAGATTTACTAGACCATAAAAGTCGTTTCTTACAACACTATGTGGCAACTGTAATGGAAGGAATTCCACAAGAAAGAGACCAACGAGCCTTGGTCCTGGATTAACGCAAAGGGCTGAGAAAAACTCTCAGCCCTTTTAAAATGGGAGGGAAAATGAATCAAGAAGTCTTACTACAAATGATGAGAGCCACCATTCCTCGTGATAGAGCCCTGCTTGAGGCATTTTTATATTACCAAGCAGAGCATTTTGATGAGGAGTTGGATAGTCTTATTCGTCAGTTTATGACAAATAGGCAGGGAATAAAAAGATCTGTTCAGGTACTTCACTTTGAGACAGATGTTTCAGCTTTTGTCCAGGCTAGTCCTTATGATACTGCTCATGATCTATTGACCTATACACAAGTATTCGGCCAAACTGGTCTCCAAAAACTTGACAAATTATCGCCGTCTGAAAAAAACTTGGTGATAGAAGTGGCCTTGTTCAATCTGGCCACTCGTTTTCAACTATTAGACTCAAATGGACACTACCAAACTATTTCACCAGATTCTCTATTACAAAAGAGTAGGGGAGCTAATTTGGTCAATGTGTATCGTGTGGCTAATAATTTAGCGGATCGGATCAGCCGAGATATTGAACAGTTTCTCTTAACTTACGAGCCTGAGCTTGAAACAATAGTAGATGAAACAGTTCAAGAAAATGAAGAAACTGTTATTGAGCACAACGCTAGTGTTCATCAAGCAATATCATTTAGAGAAGAGGGCTCTCTGGTTATTGCTAGTTTGGATGTAGATTTGTCTCAACTAGATGTTCAAACAGGAAAAACCAGTCATCTGCCAGCTTATGAAGAGTTATCTTTACGACGTAAATTTGAGATTCTAACATATTTTGACCAAATTCGAAATGAACGTTCAAAACTTCCGAATCTTAGACGAGGTGATTTTGATACTGAGATGGAAATGACACCAGTCTTTGATGGCGAGGAGTTACTTACCTATCTAGAGGCTGATGGTAGTCCCTATGAGCTGAAACGAACGCTGACTACAGTCGAAGAAAAGGAATTAGAAAAAATTGGACGAGCTATTAGGATAGAAAATCAAGAAAAATTGACTCAGCTAGGGATTGAGCTATCTCAGTTTGAATCAGGCCAAGTCAGTATTTTATTGGATGCGGCAGGTCGTTTTCGTTTGAAAAATGCGGACCTTGCTTTACTAGGTGGCTATCCCAAAGCCTCGGTAACTCAACTAGCCCTTGCGACAGAACTACTCCAAATGGGATTGAGTCATGAAAAGGTTGAATTTTTCTTTGGTAGCCAGCTTTCCATTGAAGAGCTGCGACAAGTTGCCTACGCCTTTTTACACCAAGAACTCAGCAGAGAAGATGCGGAGCAATTTGAAAAAAATAAAGGTAATCAGCCAGATTTAACCCTCAGAGATTGGAAAAGCAAGCTAGAGAAAGCTGAGTCGAAAGTAGTGGTTGATGAAGAGTTAGCGGAAAATCCACTAGTCCAGAGAGTATTGGACACTTATCCTCTGGGGTCATTGGTTTTCTATAAGGGACAGGACTTTGAGGTCGTGTCGGTCAGTGATGCTCGATTGAACGGTTTGATTCGGATTGAGTTAGTCAATGATTTTTCGGATATCATTGAACAAAATCCAGTTCTTTATGTGAGGACCTGGGAAGAAGTCAGTCAGGCACTTCATCAGCCAAAGGCAGAAAAACAAACAGAGTTAGAAGAAGCGGACCAAGAACTAAATCTTTTTTCATTTCTGGAAGAGGAGCCAGTTCAGAGTATTGGACTATTGGAACCAGATGGTTCAGAAAAAGGTCATAACGATACTGATCTTGAAGAATCAGATAGTCAAATTCCTGAAGAGGTAGTAGTCGAAACAATTCCAGAGATTCCAGTAACGGACTTTTATTTTCCAGAAGATTTGACGGACTTTTATCCTAAGACTGCTAGAGATAAGGTTGAGACAAACATCGCGGCAATTCGGTTGGTAAAAAATTTGGAAGTGGAGTACCGCAATGCTTTACCAAGTGAACAAGAACTCCTTGCCAAGTATGTAGGCTGGGGTGGACTAGCCAATGAATTTTTTGATGACTATAATCCAAAATTTTCTAAGGAACGAGAAGAACTGAAAAGCCTAGTCACAGATAAAGAGTATTCGGATATGAAACAGTCCTCTCTGACAGCCTATTATACAGACCCTGCCCTTATCCGTCAGATGTGGGATAAGTTGGAAAGAGATGGCTTTACAGGTGGCAAAATCCTAGATCCTTCCATGGGAACAGGGAATTTTTTTGCAGCAATGCCCAAACACTTAAGAGAAAAGAGTGAGCTATATGGTGTAGAGTTAGACACCATTACTGGAGCTATTGCCAAACACCTTCATCCCAATAGTCACATTGAAATTAAGGGCTTTGAGACGGTGGCTTTTAACGACAATAGTTTTGATTTGGTGATTTCAAATGTGCCCTTTGCCAATATACGAATTGCGGATAACAGGTACGATAGGCCTTACATGATTCATGACTACTTTGTCAAAAAGTCACTTGATTTGGTCCATGATGGTGGCCAAGTAGCGATTATCTCTTCCACAGGAACTATGGATAAGCGAACAGAAAATATTTTACAAGATATTCGTGAGACAACTGAATTTCTTGGTGGGGTTCGACTGCCTGATTCTGCCTTTAAGGCCATTGCAGGAACGAGTGTCACAACGGATATGTTATTCTTCCAGAAACATTTAGACAAGGGATATGTGGCAGACGACTTAGCCTTTTCAGGTTCCATTCGTTATGATAAGGATAGTCGCATTTGGCTCAATCCTTACTTTGATGGAGAATACAATAGCCAAGTGCTAGGAACCTACGAGGTCAGAAATTTTAACGGAGGAACACTTTCTGTTAAGGGGACTAGTGACAACTTCATTGCAAGTGTCCAAACTGCTCTAAATCACGTTAAGGTCCCAAGAGAGATTGATAGAAATGAGATCATCATTAATCCAAATGTGTTGACCAAACAAGTCATTGATATCTCCATTCCAGCTGAAATGAGGGAGAATCTTGGTCAGTATAGTTTTGGTTACCAGGGTTCTACGGTATACTATCGAGATAACAAAGGCATTCGAGTCGGAACCAAGACTGAAGAAATTAGTTACTATGTCGATGAAGAGGGCAACTTCAAAGCATGGGACACCAAACATTCTCAAAAGCAGATTGATCGCTTTAATGCCTTAGAAGTGACTGATAACACTGCTCTGGATGTCTATGTGACCGATGATGCAGCAAAACGTGGTCAGTTTAAGGGATATTATAAAAAGACAGTTTTCTATGAAGCTCCATTGTCTGATAAAGAAGTGGCACGAATCAAAGGAATGGTCGATATTCGCAATGCTTACCAAGAGGTCATTGCCATTCAACGCCATTATGACTATGATAAGAAGACTTTTAACCACTTGTTAGGCAAACTCAATCGTACCTATGATAGCTTTGTCAAACGCTATGGGTATTTGAATAGTGCTGTGAACCGCAATCTTTTTGATAGTGATGATAAGTATTCGCTTCTTGCTAGTTTGGAAGATGAAAGTCTGGATCCAAGTGGAAAGTCTGTTATCTATACTAAATCCCTTGCCTTTGAGAAGGCTCTAGTGCGTCCTGAAAAAGAGGTTAAAAAGGTACATACTGCCCTTGATGCCTTAAATTCGAGCTTGGCTGACGGACGAGGTGTTGATTTTTCTTATATGATGTCTATCTATCAGGTTGAATCGAAGATGACCTTGATTGAGGAGTTAGGTGACCTCATTATGCCTGATCCTGAGAAGTATTTGAATGGGGAGCTGTCCTATGTTTCTCGCCAAGACTTTCTGTCAGGTGATGTCGTTAGCAAGTTAGAAGTGGTGGACCTATTTGTCAAACAAGACAATCAGGACTTTAACTGGTCACATTATGCAGGGCTACTAGAAACGGTCAAACCAGCCCGCATTACCTTGGCAGACATTGATTATCGAATCGGTTCACGCTGGATTCCTTTGTCTGTTTACGGAAAATTTGCCCAAGAAACCTTTATGGGGAAAGCCTATGAATTGTCGGACCAAGAAGTAGCGACAGTCCTAGAAGTCAGTCTCATTGACGGGGTTATCACTTACCAATCTAAGTTTGCCTACACCTATTCCAACGCAACGGATAGAAGTCTAGGTGTCCCTGCTTCACGCTATGATAGTGGTCGAAAAATCTTTGAAAATCTCCTGAATTCCAATCAACCAACCATCACAAAACAAGTTGTTGAAGGGAATAAGAAAAAGAATGTGACGGATGTAGAGAAAACAACAGTCCTGCGTGCCAAGGAAACACACCTACAAGAACTCTTTCAAGATTTTGTAGCAAGGTATCCAGAAGTCCAACAGTTGATTGAAGACACCTATAATAGTCTCTATAATCGTACAGTATCAAAGACCTATGATGGTAGCCATTTAACCATTGATGGACTTGCCCAGAATATCTCCTTACGTCCTCACCAAAAGAATGCCATTCAACGAATTGTCGAGGAAAAACGTGCCTTACTAGCCCACGAGGTGGGGTCTGGAAAAACCTTGACCATGCTTGGAGCTGGTTTCAAGTTGAAAGAATTAGGGATGGTGCATAAACCTCTCCATGTGGTTCCTTCTAGTTTGACTGCTCAGTTTGGTCAAGAAATTATGAAGTTCTTCCCAACCAAGAAAGTCTATGTGACCACCAAGAAAGACTTTGCCAAAGCCAAACGTAAGCAGTTTGTATCACGTATTATCACAGGGGACTATGATGCCATTGTCATTGGGGATTCACAATTTGAGAAGATACCGATGAGTCGTGAAAAACAGGTCGCCTATATCAATGACAAACTCGAGCAACTCCGAGAGATCAAGCTAGGAAGTGATTCTGATTATACGGTGAAAGAAGCGGAACGTTCGATTAAGGGATTGGAACACCAGTTGGAAGAACTCCAAAAACTGGAACGAGATACCTTTATTGAATTTGAAAACCTTGGCATTGATTTTCTTTTTGTGGACGAGGCCCATCACTTCAAGAATATCCGTCCAATCACTGGACTTGGGAATGTAGCTGGAATCACCAACACAACTTCTAAAAAGAACGTGGATATGGAGATGAAGGTGAGACAAGTACAGGCAGAGCATGGAGATAGAAATGTCGTTTTTGCGACAGGAACACCAGTTTCTAACTCTATAAGTGAACTTTTCACCATGATGAATTACATTCAACCTGATGTTTTAGAGCGATACCAGGTATCCAATTTTGATTCATGAGTTGGGGCTTTTGGGAATATTGAAAACTCTATGGAACTAGCTCCGACAGGTGATAAGTACCAACCCAAGAAACGGTTCAAGAAATTTGTCAACCTTCCTGAACTCATGCGAATCTACAAGGAAACTGCCGATATTCAGACCTCAGATATGCTTGATTTACCAGTACCAGAAGCTAAGATTATTGCGGTGGAAAGCGAGTTAACGCAAGCTCAGAAATACTATTTAGAAGAGCTGGTAGAGCGTTCGGACGCTATCAAGTCAGGTAGTATTGATCCAAGTAGAGATAACATGCTTAAGATAACAGGTGAAGCCAGAAAACTAGCTATTGATATGCGGTTGATTGACCCTGCTTATACCTTAGCGGACAATCAGAAAATCCTTCAAGTAGTGGATAATGTCGAACGAATCTACCGTGAAGGAGCTGGAGACAAAGCCACTCAGATGATTTTCTCTGATATTGGAACCCCTAAAAGTAAGGAAGAAGGGTTTGATGTCTACAACGAACTGAAAGCTTTGCTGGTTGATCGAGGGATTCCAAAAGAAGAAATTGCCTTTGTCCATGATGCCAATACTGATGAGAAGAAAAACTCACTCTCACGAAAGGTCAATAGCGGAGAAGTACGGATTCTCATGGCTTCGACTGAAAAAGGTGGAACGGGTCTAAACGTGCAATCACGCATGAAAGCTGTCCACCACTTAGATGTTCCCTGGCGTCCTTCTGATATTGTACAGCGAAATGGTAGATTGATTCGTCAGGGAAACATGCACCAGGAGGTAGATATTTATCACTATATTACTAAAGGGAGCTTTGACAATTACCTCTGGCAGACGCAGGAGAATAAGCTCAAGTATATCACCCAGATTATGACCTCAAAAGATCCTGTGAGATCAGCTGAAGACATTGATGAACAAACCATGACCGCCTCAGACTTTAAGGCCTTAGCAACTGGAAACCCCTATCTCAAACTCAAAATGGAATTGGAAAATGAACTGACAGTTTTAGAGAATCAAAAACGAGCCTTTAACCGTTCCAAAGATGAATACCGCCACACAGTTTCCTATTGCGAGAAGCACCTCTCCATCATGGAAAAACGGTTGAGTCAATATGATAAAGATATTGCCCAATCTTTGGCAACAAAGTCGCAAGATTTTGTCATGCGATTTGACAATCAAGCAATGGATAATCGTGCTGAAGCTGGGGACTATCTGCGAAAACTCATTACCTATAACCGCTCAGAAACTAAGGAAGTTCGGACTCTGGCCAACTTTAGAGGATTTGATTTAAAAATGACTACACGAGGTCCTAGTGAGCCCTTACCAGAAACCATTTCTTTAATGATTGTAGGTGATAACCAGTATACTGTCGCCCTTGATTTGAAATCAGACGTGGGAACGATTCAGCGGATTAGCAATGCCATTGACCATATCATGGATGACCAAGAAAAGACGCAAGAGCTGGTAAAGGATTTAAAGGATAAGCTACGAGTAGCCAAAGTAGAAGTTGAAAAAGTCTTTCCCAAGGAAGAAGATTACCAACTTGTAAAGGCTAAGTATGATGTTTTGGCTCCCTTGGTTGAAAAAGAAGCAGAGATTGAAGAGATAGATGCAGCTTTGGCCAAGTTTAGTGAAGATACAACACCCCAAAAGAAGTAACAAATAGCACTCGAGATATAAGAAAAAAGGCTGACAAATATTTTTGAACGCGGTAAAATGAAGTCAAGAAATCACATAAGGAGAATAGATCATGGGCCAAACAGTAGAAGAAATGCGTTATCAACTAGAAGAATGGTTGTCACAAGGCTTTACGAGTTCAGAAGATAGGGCAAACTACCAAACTTTAAAGGAACAGTATGAAGATGAAACTCTTGACTATAGCTTTTCAAAGCGTGAAATCACTGGACAGCTGGAACTCATCAACACAAGTCGTGAGAATGATTTTCCAAGCTTAGATGAGGTGACGAAGACGGAATACCTTGATTTGGTTGCCCAACTAGATGAACTTGACCAGGAACAAGCTAACTATTACCGTAAGTACTTGTCCTAGAAAGAGGTATAAGATGTTGGAACAAATTCTACAAAGCCTTTTAATTATCGTCGTAATAGGACTGATGTTGCTTGTCCTTTATCAGATTGTGAAAGTTTCAGGTGCTTTATTTCTTATCGGACTCATCAGTGGTTTGATTTTTATAGAAGTTTATGGAATTTACCTATTCTTTACGGAAAGGTATCTCTATACAGAAGATTTAGCCACCAATGGTATTTGGAGTTTTACTGGTTTTTATATTGCCTTTAATAACTTTCTCTTGTTTATAATTACTATAAAAATCTTAAAAATAGAGCAACCTAAATCTTAGGATTATCAGGAATGTGTGAATTGGTATTCCTAGTGATTGGTTTAAGATATTATTTGTTTTTTTCAATACACATAGAAGAAAGTCAATGTGAACTGATATTTCAAGATAAAGTACAGTTCAGAATAGACGAACTTGAGAAGCAAAAAGCAAAATTTAATAAGAGGAATAAGGAGAACTAATTATTTAGTTTGCAGGTTTATTTTCTCGTTTCGTTATTTTTAGGATTTGTACCATAGAGTTTTGCCTTTTTTACTCATGTTTTACATCACTAATCGATTTATAATAATCTTATAGGGAAACATAGTTACAAATATTTAATTATTCAAGGAGGAATTTATAATGAATAATATTAAACCAGAAATCTATGTTCAAACTGCAACTGATCAAGAAATTACATTATTAATTGGTGGTGCTGGTAGTGGGTTTGTTAAGACTCTAACTAAAGACTGTCCAGGCTTTTTATCAAATGTTTGCGTAAATATTGGATTCATCTCTGGATGCAAAAATTGTTAAAATAAAAATTAGTTTGTAACTATGTATGTCCTATCGCCATAATTGATAGGACATTTCCTTTTATTTTACTAGAGGTAACATCTATGACAATTAATATTACAGAGGAAAAAAGTTTTGATATAGTAATTTCAAAGGTAATAGAGGAATTTTCTTTCTCCACTTCAAAATTTAGTGAAGTGTGCTCTTTTTCTGATAGCATTATTAATAGTTTTAAGGAAGACTTTAGAAAAATACTGCTTCCTGTATTGGTCCAAGAAATAAATTTATTTAGGATAGGGAAAGGAACCAATTCAAAATATAGTGAATACAATGAATTTTGTAAAAATATTCTTAATAACGGTTTGTATTTTCTTGATAAATATCCAGTTTTAAAAAGGAGATTGAATCTTTTAAAAGAAAATTATGAAATTAGCATTGAATGTTTTTTGAAAAATTTAACCAAGAATTATAATGAAATTATAGAAAATTTTGATCTAAGGCAAGAAAATATAAGTGTAAAAATATTATCAATGGTGGGAGACAATCACGGTAGTAATAGGAATATCAGCTTTGAACTTCAAAATAAATCATTTTTTTATAAGACTTCAGGATACACTTTGTATCCAATTTTGAATGAATTAAATTGTAGAGTATTCGATTCTAAGTATTTCAAATTTCCTGATACATTCATTGGTAGCAATTTTATGATCCAAGAGAAGATTGACAATTTGTCCTGCCATGATAAAAGTCAAATCCATTCATTTTATAGAAATATGGGAGTACTTTTGGCATTTACGTATGTGTTGAATGGAAATGATATGCACAATGAAAATATTATTGCTTGTAAAGAACATCCCTATGTGATTGATTTTGAAACTTTAATAAATCCTGTGTCACAAATAGAGGGAAGAATTTCACAAAGCATCTTTTCAACTGGCTTACTCCCAATGAAATATAGACGAAATTTTGATGGAATATTTGACTGTAGCAGTATAGGTCAAGTAAATATAGTTGTAAAAAAAGTTTTTGAAGAAATTAACCCGTTTAGTTCGGAATTACGATTGGAATTGACAGAACACCAATTTAATGATATCAAAGAATTCTTACCTTTACTCCATGAATCTCATATTTCTGCTAATAAATTTTTAGGTGATATTGAATCTGGATTCATATTTGGTTATTCAAGATTGAGAAGTTGTTATAAGATTATAAAAACAGTAGTCTTAAGGTATAAAAATGCCTTACTATGTAGATTGGTCTTAAGAAATACATCTGTATATTCAGCACTTATTGATCGAATTACTGTGCCAGATTTATTGATGGATGAGCTAAAAACAAGAAATGTTTTAACAAGCTTCTTAAAAGAAATACCAGTAATCAGTAGTCATGAAAAAAAGTACATTATGCTTGAAGTTGAGCAATTAGTTAATGGTGAGGTTCCATTGTTTACATTTGGTAATTTTGGAAATGTTTCAAGAAATGATACAAAATACCTTATGAGTCTTTACGATTCTGTAAATTTTAAGTTAAATTGTATGTCCGATGAAGATTTACAATATCAATTAAATCTCCTTAGAGTTTGTTTGAATATTGATAATTACAATTTTTCTAAATTGAGAAATAATCATCTTGAATTAGATGTTAAAAAATTAGTAAGGGAATCAATATTTAATGTCACACGGCCTTATGCACTGACTCTTCAGAAAGATTCTAGTGGTAATTACATATATGGAGAGTCTAATTTGGGACTATATGAAGGAAAGTTGGGATTGCTATTATCTTATGATGAATTGGAAGAAATATTTGATTTAAAAGTTATTGAACAAGAAATTATAAATTCAAAAGATATAGGCTTAATTAATGGCTATGCTTCATTATTGCTTTATAAAAATTTAAATAACTCTTTAAATAAAGATGATTATTTACTTCATGATATAGACTTTACTGAATTTGATATAATTGATGGTTTGGGTGGATTAATTTTACAAAGCTATTTAATATTTTTGAAAAAACCAGAATTAGTAGATGTAGTTGAATTGAAGAAGTTAGGAGAAGTTTTTCTAGAATTAACAAAAAATCAGGAACAATTTAAAGTAGGATTTGCTCATGGATTTACCGGTATAAAGGTTATTTATAAAATATGTTCTCTTATTTTACCAGATAATTCAGAGTTTATGAATAGATTTGAGTACTTTGAGAGTCAGGATAATGTTTTATTATATCCTAGCTCGGGATGGTGCAACGGATTGACAGGTTATCTTGTTTCTGAATATATTTTATATAAAATAAGTAACGACTCTAGATATCTTGATAAAGTATTATATAATATTGATTATCTTATGAATAAATTATGTGAGACTGAGGAATATTGTTTGTGCCACGGATTTTTAGGAGGATTGGATTTCTTGCAAGTATTGAATCAGGATAATTTGCTTTCTAACGAGCATAAGAAGAGACTGGAAATATTGGAGAAAACTTTAATTTTTAAATCCAATCACAATAATATTCTAAAAAAAGATATTTCGCTATTTACAGGAATCTCAGGATTTCTCTATTATCTCAAACGAAAAAAAACACTTAGAGGGTCTGTTATTACTCTAGGGTTCTAAGGGAGATGCCAATGAAAAAAATAAGAGAAAAGCTACAATCCCAACAAAATGATTGTGGACCATGCTGTTTAGCAATGATTTTGGACTATTTAGGAAGAGATGTTGAGTTATCAGAACTATATAAATATAAAAATACCGCTGTTGGATGGAGCATGGGAGATATAAAGAACGTTGCAAAACAATTCGGTGTAGACGCTACTGTGTTTAGGATAGTTAATATGAAAGGGATGTCATCAATACTACTTCCAGCAATACTTTACTGGGATTTCTCACATTTTGTAGTGCTAGAAAAGTACAACGAGTTAGAGGTAACTATACTTGACCCTAATTATGGTCGAAAAACTCTTAACAAAGATACATTTATAAAATTCTTTTCAGGATACTGTATGGAGCTAAGACCAAATCAATCCTTTACAAAGCGAAAGTCATCCCTAAGAGATAAAGTATCTAAGATCAGAAACACAAAAATTTGGAATTTGAAATTTGGAAAAGTCTATCCTACTGTTTTGGTGGGTTACAATATATTATTATTAATTATACCTGTTTTAATAAGTAAATTAATAAATGAATTATCAACAAGAGACATTAATATAAATCAAGTAATTATTTTAATAGGTGTTATATGGTTAACAACTGGTTTGAACTATATTTTAGAAAAATTTCGGAATCAAAAAACAATAATTCTTGAAGAAAAATCAACAGTTAATATTTACGAGAAGTTATTTAGTCTAACTGAATCTGAAATATGCAGATACCATAGTGGCGACATCATGTCACGAATATCGGTTAATCCTCAAATCTGTAGATTTTTGGCAGTTGAAGTACCTAATATGATTATCTCAATAATGCTTATTTTCTTTGCAAGTTTATACTTAATATTAAACACTGGAATCTATGCTTGTATGTTGATTTTGCTACTTTTACTAATTGCTATCATTAACTGTATATTCATCACTATTTTAATGAAATTATCCAAAAATGAAAGTTATAAACGGTCTATACTTCGAAGTGTTGCTAATGATGGTATTCTATCTTATAATTTTTTAATAGGATCAGGAATTACCTATCGTTATCTAAAAAAAATCAAAAGTAGTTTATCAGATTATGTACAGTCGCAGATTGATAGAGGAATTGTAGAAGCTAAATCAATAACATTCCAGCAAGCCACTTCGACATTCTTTTCTCTTCTAATTTCTGTTCTGAGCCTAGTTATAGTGTTATTGAATCCTGAAAGAAGTGGGGAAATTGCCTTAATCAGTTCTATGGCTATGATATTGTATTCTCCCACGATGGGAATTGTAAGTAGCCTAATTAACATGGCTAATCTGTATCCAAATATTGAAAGACTTGTAGACTTGGTAGGAGAAGAACAAATTCCTAAAACCTTTACGAAGATTCAAAACGGCACAGTTAATGTTGATGGGTTATCATATAGATACGACGACGCATCAACATATCTTTTCAAAAATCTTTCGTTCTCTCTTAAGGAAGGAGATACTCTTTTTATAATTGGAAAATCAGGTACCGGAAAAACCTCCTTAGTAAAAATTTTACTAGGTTTACAAAGTATTAGTGGGGAAGGTAATGAAGGAAGTATAATTATTGGAGGAGTTAACTTACTAGACCAAAACCTAGATTTAAGAAGAGATATTTGCTATATATCACATCCGTCAATTCTTTTTAAAGGCACTCTGAAATCAAATTTGAAATTATTCTGTCCAAACTATACTATTGAAGAACTGATGTTAGCAATTGATAAAGCAAATCTTTCAGATATATTTCCTCATGCTTTAAATATTGAAAATTTATTTATATTGGAAAATGGTACTAATTTTTCAACTGGTCAACGTCAAAGAATAGGAATGCTAAGATTATTTTTGCAAGAATATAAGATTATTATTTTAGATGAGCCAACAAGTAATATGGATTCTGAAAACGCAAAAGCTATCATGGCAGCTATTAATGCTCTTGAATCAACCAAAATTATTATTACACATGATAATGAATTAATTCAACCTGGATCAAAACAATTAGAATTAGGAGTGGGAGAAAATGGATATACATTTAAATCATATAAGTAAGAAATATGGTAATCGAATCATTTTAAACGATGTCACTATTAGGATTCCTTCAGGGAAAATTTATGGATTTATTGGTGCTAATGGAGCTGGTAAAACTACAACGATGAAAATCCTTACTGGATTATTACCTGCTACAAAAGGTAACATATACTTTGACGGTGTAAGTCTTAACGACTTAAAAAATCAGGAGTCAATAATAGGAGCTTTTATTAGTACACCAAGTTACTATAAAAACTTAACAGCTTATGAAAACTTAGCTATTATACAAGAAGTTCTCAAAAAACCGCAAGAAGAAATTGATCGAGTTTTGAATCTGGTGGGCCTAAGTGAGGTTCGCAATAAAGTTGTGTCTTCGTTCTCATTTGGTATGAAACAACGTCTTGGTTTAGCATTTGCTTTTTTAAATAATCCAGATGTATTGGTATTAGATGAACCTACGAATGGATTAGATCCGAAAGGAATTGTTGAAATCAGAGAACTCTTATACAGACTAGCTAAAGAAGAAGGAAAAACGATTTTTATATCAAGTCACCATATTAGTGAAATAGAAACGATTGCAGATATGGTCGGTATAATACATGACGGTGATCTTATTTTTGAGGGAACACTCTCTGAACTTTATAATAAAAGGGACAGCTCTTATCTTTTTGAAGTCGCAAATCCAGATGTTTTTGAACATATTTTGAGAGTTCGAGATATCTCTTTTATTCGAAAAGAATCGCATTTTGAAATAAATTCTT
This sequence comes from Streptococcus suis, assembly GCA_029593505.1. Classification (GTDB taxonomy): domain Bacteria; phylum Bacillota; class Bacilli; order Lactobacillales; family Streptococcaceae; genus Streptococcus; species Streptococcus suis_AG. The sequence goes on along the minus strand of JAKTNI010000003.1, from coordinate 197,304 downwards.
ACAAAAAAGATATACCAAATTTAATAAAATTAATTGTACAAGAAGGAATTGATATTTTGGAGGTTTCACCAAATAAAAACCTAGAAAGAATCTTCTTAGACTTAACGAAAGGAGATAAAGTGTATGGTCACATTGATAAAAAATGAAATAAAGAGGTTTGTAGGAACCCCAACAGCCTTGTTATTGCTTGGTATTACTTTTTGTTTGCAAATGCTAGGAACGGTTTTTATCATTAAATCATTAGATGTGCAAGTTGGGGACATAGCACAAACACCTTTTCAGAAGTCTATGATAATTTTTTTAGGTTTTTCTGGATTGGTGAGTTTAGTGGTAAATGGTATTACTAACTTTTTTGTTACTTCAAGCGAGCACAATAACCATACTTGGGAATTGTTGCTTTTGGGGATAGGGAAGAAAAATAAAATTCTCTTTTCAAAGTATTTTACAGTCATTTTATCTTTTATTTTTTATCAATTACTGTCAACTATTTTCTTTGTTATAGTTACACAGACCTATTTATCGTTAACGATTGATTGGTCTACGGTATTCTTAGTGTTATCATCAACAATATTTTTCAGCTTACTCACGATCACACTTCAGTTTTGTACTCACCTGCTAGAAAAAAATAGTTTATCTGCTCTAAGCAGTGTTATTATTCTTATTCTGTTGCAAACACTTTTCGCCTCTAATGCTATATTTATTTATGTATTCCCGATAAATGGTATTTCTTATCTGATAACTTCTAGTATTCTCAATCCAATTATAATTTTAGTAATCACTTTAGAGAATATTATATGGAGTGGTGCTGTTCTTTTAGTAGTTTTTAAAAAGTTTCATCTTTAGGAGGGAATTATGTGGAAATTAGAATTATTAAAGTATAAGAGAACCTATTTAGCTCCCGTATTCATAGGGATAGGTATGTTTTTAGTCATTTTTCAAAGCTACGCTGGATATACGATTAAAGAAATTCCAGCGAAGGTTTTATTTGTGACAGGTCTAGATTTATATAGTAATTTTTTACTACCAGTGATGATTCCTGTATTTCTTATCATTTCATTGCACCGTGAAGTTGAGAATACTGCTTTTCAAAACTTAACAATAAAAGGAATATCTAGTCAACAGATAAAGTGGTCTATAGTGAAATTTTATTGGATAGTAATGCCAATTTTATTTCTTTGTCACTTTTTGATTCCACTGATTTTTATTTCCTTGAGAGGAGAAAGTGCCCTTAATGTGATTATTGATAATAGTTTATTTTTACTGTTATCAATTTTAAGTATTATTGCACTCATCAATATTAGTCTACTGATACATCAGTCAAGCGGGAATTATGTATTACCTATTTTAACAGCTATTGTAGGAGTCGTTGTTGGACGTTTCCCTCTGGGAGAAATCACATGGATTGTTAACCCCTACTCCTATTTAAGTTATTTAGCAAATTTTAAATCATTTACTGTAACCCACTATTTAGCGTTTTTTCTAGTCTTTTCTTTGTCTTTTATTGGTATAATATTATGTAAGAAAAAAATAGATTTGAGTAAGACATGAGAAGAAATTTGTTAAGTACAGCGTATTATGCTTTGTTTATTACAGGACTAATCTATTTGTCCGCTAAATGCTTTCTAAATAACATCGAAAATATCTTGTTTTTGCTTGCTTTAAATGTATTATTGTTATTGGATTTTATTTTGCACAGAGCAATATCTACTAGGTCTAAGATTAGCAAATTTATTATTTGGTTAATCAGACTTTGTCAGTGTCACTCAATTTTGTTTGTCATAGGAGATTCCGCATTTCCTCCATGGATACAGTATATGATTGGCATTATAATCTATTCTTCGTTAATATCTATATCGCTCAGCTTGTTTTTTCAAAAGTTACAGACTTCTTTTTATCTATTTGTGATGATAGTAGGACTTCTATCGAGTGTAAGCTTACTTTTTCCAAGATTGACTAGTATTGCCTTTTCACTTTATTTGGTAGTTACGTTCGCGATGGCTCTCTTAATTGTTCTTCTAAGGAACAAGCAAACGTTTTATAGAAATGATTCCAATAGATTTTATTGGCTAATGTTATTAATCTTTTACCTCATGATTTGTTTCAGTTCTATTGGTTTCATTTTTTTTAATTCATCAGCTTTATTTTCTGGGTTCTGGTTATTTTATTTTTTAGCTCTAATTACAGGATTAATACTCATCTTGTTTTATCATAATAATGCAGTATTTAAACAAAAAGAACAATTATTAACACTTATTTTTCTGATTTTATTATATATTGTTCTGTTTATTCTAATTTTAAAGAGAACGAGTCTAGTTGTTCTTGAAACGGTAACAATTATTTTATATTTTCAGTACTTTTTCCAGTTAGTTGGAGAAAGTTATAGACTAATAACTGGAAGTAGGCAATCTGAACATGTAGGGATCAATTCAATTTTGAAAGAAGAAGCTTTAAAACAAGAGTTTGCGAATTTCCTGCATGATAATATTCTTCAAGATATCAATGCTTTAATTCAACTATCTCGTTTAGATAATCCAAGTGTATCAGTTAAAATTATTGAAGAAAGACTAGAGTATCTCAATACTTTTGTTCGTGAGCGAATGAATCAGTATAGTCCTCAATTACTAAAAGGCTTATCTTTGTATGATAACTATCGTATGATGCTAAAAGCATTTGAAAAACGTTACCCTAAAATGAATATTTCTCTGAACTTTTATTCAGCAAAAAACATAGCTATCTATCCTCCTTATGATTTTTTAATATATAGATGGTTAAGAGAGCTCGTTAATAACGCTTATAAGTATTCCAATGCTCAAACGGTTACTGTAAAATTGGCTAGAGATGGGCGGGAACTCTCTTTATCAGTTATGGATAATGGCTATTATCAAAAGTTAAAACCATTTAAACATGGACACGGATTATTAGTCTTGGAAGAACAAGTAAAGTCAGTAGGGGGGACTATTACTTTTGAGCAAGCGGACTCTAACGGATTAAGAGTCGATATCAAATTGATGATGGAGGGAGAGAAGGCAATTGAAAATTTTATTAATAGATGATCATATCCTGTTTGCAGAGAGTTTAGCCTTAACTATACATCAGTATCAGCCGGATATCCACATTGATATATTGAATGATGAAGATGAATTTAAAAGCATTTTTTCAAAAGTAATTGAGTACCAAGTGATACTATTAGACATTAACTTAGACAATAAATTTAGTACGGATGGCTTTGGAATAGCTCAAGATATTTTAGAGGAATATCCTGATTCCAAGATAGCATTATTGACGGGATTTGATTTACCTGTATATGAATATCAAGCTCAGAAGATAGGAGTAAAGGCATTTGTTCCTAAAAATATAAGTTCCAAAAGATTAATTCAGATTCTTAAAGATATTTCCTATGGGAAAAATTATTTTCCAAATCAGAATTATTTTATAGATGAATTGACAGAACGCGAAAAAGAAATACTTATACATTTGGGAAATGGCGAAAAACGAAAAGACATTGCTAAATCCCTTTACATTTCTGATAGAACGCTAACGAATCATATTCAAAATATATTGGAAAAACTCGAAGTTGATTCAACGTTAAAAGCTGTTATAAAAGCTCAGAAGTTAGGATATATTAAATAATTACCCTTTTTACTCATGATTTTGTATTGTAACTTAGATATACTGGTGTAAAGGAGGTTCAAATTCATGAAAAAAGTAATACCGTATGCGTTATTAACTCTATCAATGGTTTTTCTATTCAATGCTATCCGAATATATCTTGAGAGTAGGTCTCTGTATGTTGTCGATGTTTTGTTATTCATAGTCTTTCTAGTATGTAGTTTAAAATTTAGAAAGCAATAATGTAGAATAAATACAAAGATATACTATCTTCCAGATTGAAGAAAAAGTCCATTTTGGACAATTTTCTTCAATCTTTTTTCTTAATGATGAAAATTAAAAACTCTTAGAAACACCGAAATATCAACATTTCTAAGAGTTTAATGATTTGTTATCTTTCGCAAACTTTTTCTATTTTTTATATTTTTAGGAGTTTGTCTACGTTCTGAAAGATATACTATCTTCTACATTTGATAAGTTATAAATTATTCAGATGGTCATAATTTGGTTGTTAAAAAGACCCATTGCCAGCTGTAGCAGGAGACATATAATCTATAGGGGGAGAGGAGCAGATTGATTCTATCTTTTTGATGTTAAGTTAGTTTAGAATTTTGTTTCTGAAGTTTGTAACGTGTCGAAAACTGAGTGACTGACGTTTGATATCCTTGATGAGCTTATCGATTGCGTTAAATTAGTGTTAGAATAGGGAAATTCAGTCAGATAGCAGTTCTAACTGCTGTTGTACGACAGAGGTTGAGAAAGGGAGTCTTTAGGTAGTGGAAGTGTAGGTGAGTTTTTCGGTGTAGTATTGAGTAATCTTTATGCAGATGGGTTGTGAGATTTGGTGTTTTTCGTGATGAGAGACACTTCAGTGACTGTCATCTGTTTACAGGATTTACACTGAAGAAGACATCTTTGGGTTTTAACATAGTTGGCATCTCTTTGATATTCAGAATAGATACTGTAGATTTATGTTGGAAATAACATCTGACTAAGGCAGTTTGGAGCTGGGTAATCAAGTTCACGCTGAATAGTGATATGCGTGTTGACTTGAAAAAGTAGTCTCGATTTGATGTTCTTATTTTCTAATTCGAAGAGTACTGTTGTATTCTAAAATTGTTCCATAAGCACTTCCTAATGATGGTTAGGGAGGTCTTGTGGAACTTTTTTGTATACTCAAAAAACTATAGCCTCTGTATAGATTGTTACTACAGAAATTATATGATAAGTCTTTTATTGTAGTATATCTTAAAAATATTTAGCTTAAATTATTCTACAGAGTAGTTAATCCGGTAAATAAAGTTATTTGGCTCAGTTTTAAAGTAATTGGAGTGAAAATTTTTAATTTTCTTAAAGAGTCATTATAGCTATATTTTCTTGAAAAGATGTTTGAGCACCAATTTTTGAAAATTAGTTCAGTAGAATTTGGAATAGAGCTGGCTACTTCAAAACGCAACGAACTATAATTCAACATCTTTATCTATTGAATAGGTTCTAGTTTGCTATTTTTGATTTTTACAGAGTATAATTTGTAGTTAATCATATTTTTCTTGTGATAAAATCTCCAAGCTAATCTTGTTAAGATATGGCTATCACTAATAAAGGAGTAAGCCATGTTAAATAAAGTGAAAGCTCGATTTCTGATTGGAGTTGGAGGTTTAATCGCAGTAAATTTTATGGTCATGATTGGCTACACGATTGGCTCACAATCCGTTTCAAAACAAACAGAGAACCAAATACGAGCAGAAGCTAATAAACTTGTGACAAAGGAAAAGCAGGAGGAAAGAGCAACAGTCTTATCAGATGAGCTTGTCAATGAATTTCTCACTCAATATTTCACAAAGGTTTAGCTGGGTGAAAATAACGCTCGTACCAAGCCTTACATGACGGACTCGGCATTTTCAGAAGAGGAAGCAAACCAGAATAAAGCGATCAATCAAGTTTATAAAGATTATATGCTGGACTACCGATTTGAATCAGCCAGTATCTATGTCAATACAGAAAGCAATGTTGCACTTGCGGAAGTTACCTATCAAGTGACCTATGTTTCTGATTTGAGTGAGCAACAACAGCGAACCACTCAGACAGAAACCAAGACGGTTATGTTAACCTACTCCAAAGTTTCCGACAAGCTCCTGGTTAATCAGTTGACCATTTGGAATGGGAAGCTGGAGGACATGAAAAAAGCCACAAATGGTGCTAATTCCAGCATACCAACGATCCAAGGAACTACAACAAGTGAGAACAACTAGCAGGAGACAGTCTTCTGCTTTTTTTGATAGGGAGACAAGATGACACGAATTAAAACAGTAAAACAAAAGGCCATTTTAGATGTGGCTGAAAGTTTGGGTTATTCCTTCAGACGTTTATCAGGACACATTTATGAACACCCAGACCATGATTCCTTTCGGATTTTTGCGGATACCAATACTTTCAAATGGTTTTCAAGAGATATACAAGGGGATGTGATTGACTTTGTTCAATTAGTGGCAGGTGTTACTTTCAATGAGGCTGTATCCTATCTTGAAACTGGAGATTTTAAACAGACCAAAATAATAGAAGAGGCTTATCAACCGTTTCAAAATTATTTGCATGAAGAACCCTTTCAGCAAGCACGTACTTACTTGAATGAAGTTCGTGGCCTAAGTGATCAGACTATCAATATCTTTGGTAGACAAGGATTGCTTGCTCAAGCTACTTATCAATCGGAGCCCGTATTAGTGTTAAAAAGCTATGACCACAACGGAACCTTACAGGCCGCAAGCCTTCAAGGTCTCGTCAAAAATGAAGAAAAACACGATCGAGGCTATCTCAAAAAAATCATGAAAGGCTCTCATGGTCATGTCGGTATTAGTTTCGATATTGGTAATCCCAAGCGACTCATTTTTTGTGAATCCGTTATCGATATGATGAGCTATTATCAGCGTCACCAAAAGCAATTATCCGATGTTCGCATGATCTTAATGGAAGGCTTAAAACTTTCAGTAATTGCTTATCAGATCTTGCGTCTAGCAGCAGAGGAACAGGGGAAATTGGCATTTCTAGATACAGTAAAACCAAGCAGACTTAGCCATTATCTTCAGGCAATACAAGAGACGACTACCTTTTATCAAACTCATTCAAACGTCATAACATTGGCTGTTGATAACGATAAAGCAGGAAGAGAATTTTGTCAGAAACTGTCAGATAAAGGACTTCCGATTTCCCAAGATTTACCACCATTGCAAGGACTTGAAACAAAGTCAGATTGGAATGATATTGTGAAACAACAGAAGGAAATATCCTTAAGTGATATTATCCAAACAGCAAAAGCACACGTTAATAAGAATCATCCTCCACCTAAAAGGGAGCTTGCATTGGAATTGTGATAACAAAATCAAGTCCGCTATCATAATCTAGAAAGTGACAAGGAGGACAGCCTATGAGTGTGATTGAACGTCTGGCTGAAAAAGTAGCTAGGTAAGAAGAAAAGGTCTCACGTGAGACGGAGAAATTGGAACACTATCGTGACCAACTACAAACAGCTATGTACAGTACCTTTGTCAAACGGCAACAATCTAGTAAGTTGTCATTTCATGAAGCATTAGAGCAAGCCTTTGGTAAAGAAACCACACTACACCCAGATTACAGAAATGAGGATATAGAATGAGTAAAACATGGAATTTTGATCAACCACTAGATGATGTGAAACCAACATCGTCCCATGAAGAACGAGCTAAAATCGCAGCACTTTTCCATAAACAGGATGAAAAACCAAATGAAGAAGTAGATTATGTGGCTGCTTTTGAACAGCAACAAAAAGAGTCAGAATCTAAAGATGTACAGACTCCTGAATCAAAAGTTAAACAAAGTCAGCCAAAGAAAGTAACTATCACAAGTGACTATAAACAACACCTGGCAGATACCATTGCACAAAACAACAATGATATTTCAGCCTGTCAAAAGAAAATTGAAGAACTTCATCAATTGATTGATGAAAAGAAAATCCAAAATAAAAAGTTACAGGCTATTTCAGCAGCTATTGATGATTTATAAGTCAGGTGGTCCTATGCGGGCTACCTTTTTACAATGTAAGGAGAAGATAATGAAATTTTTTCAAAAGAAAACACAGAATCAAGACCGATTTAAACGACTGATTCATCGACTATCAGAGATGTCAGATATTGAACTAACCAAAGCAGAGAAACTCCTAGATGTGGTTTTTGATACAAATTTCAAGTCTAGTGAGAGAGTAGAAATATATCGAAACGATATAACTACTGAGGAACAAAGTCTTGATAGGTCAATCCAGGAAGCGAAAAATAAACTGAATACTGAGCAGTTGGAGAAGCGAATAGAGCAGTTTAAGCAATCGAAGAAACCTAAAAACGGATAATGCACCATATTTGGTGCGTTATCCGTTTTTTATGGTATAATGAAAGCAAATATGAGGAGGTCTTTATCTATGATCGGAGACAATATCAAATCATTACGCCAGACACACGATTTGACACAGCCAGAATTTGCGAAAATGGTCGGGATTTCACGCAATAGCCTGAGTCGTTATGAAAATGGGACCAGTACGGTTTCAACAGAGCTTATCGACCGTATTTGTCAGAAATTTAATGTCTCTTATATCGATATTGTAGGGGAGGACAAGATGTTAACACCTGTTGAAGATTATCAATTGACTTTAAAAGTAGAAGTGATAAAAGAACGTGGAGCAGCCATTTTATCGCAGCTCTATCGATATCAAGATAGTCAGGATATTGCTTTTGATGACGAATCGAATCCTTGGATTTTGATGAGTGATGATTTAGCTGAATTGATCAATACGAAAATTTACCTTGTCGATACCTTCGATGAAATAGAGCGTTATAATGGCTATTTAGATGGTATTGAGCGGATGTTAGACATGGTGCATCATCGGGTGGTGGCATAATGAGATTGGAAGAATTTAGTGAGGAAGAGTTTCAGAAGGCCTTGCAGCGAACCATTCGGGCCTTAACCCGAGGAAAGACGATTCCAGATAAACCGAAAGCTATCTTGCTTGGTGGACAAAGCGGGGCAGGTAAGACAACGATACATCGCATCAAGCAAAAAGAATTTCAAGGTAATATCATTATCATCGATGGTGACAGCTACCGTTCTCAACATCCCAATTACTTAGCCCTGCAAGAAAAGTATGGCAAAGATAGCGTGTACTATACCAAAGGATTTGCAGGAAAAATGGTAGAGCATCTGGTTGATGAACTTAGCACACAAGGCTACCATTTGTTAATTGAAGGGACTTTGCGTACCACTCAAGTTCCTCGTCAGACTGCTCAATTATTAGCTTCGAAAGGATACCAAGTTTCTTTAGCTGTAATTGGTACCAAACCAGAGCTTTCTTATCTCAGCACCTTGATTCGTTACGAAGAACTTTATGCCATCGATCCCAATCAGACCAGAGCAACACCAAAAGAACACCACGATGGGATTGTAGAGCATTTGGTTGATAACTTACGAGAGTTAGAAGGTGAACAACTCTTTGACCGTATCCAAATTTACCAAAGAGATAGGACTTGTATCTACGATTCTGAATCGGACAAAGGTACCGCAGCAGAAGTTCTTCAAGACTGCCTCTTCGGAAAATGGAGCAAGGTAGAGGAAGAGATGTTGAAGGCCGGACAGGAACTGTTGAGGGAGATTAGTAAAGAGTAAAATAATAGGGGGTATTAAGTTGGTGAGTTCAAACGTTGACCAAAATAGGAATGCAACACCAAGTTGGAGTGGCTATATTCATCAAGGAAAAGTTGGATTTTTAGTAGCACTAAGACAATTACGAGAGTGCATTGAAAATAATATAGAAAATTTTGAGGAGTATGCTATAAGATATGAGAATGCTGAGGACTTTGATATTGTTGCCGATGATGATCAAGTATTATCGAGGCATCAAGTAAAAGCCTATGTCAATGGTAATGAGAGAGAGGATTACTCGGACCTTTTTAATATACAAACAAGGAAGTTTGAAGATGGAAAGGAAAAAATAGATCAAAAGGGATTTCAGATTCATGAATTTGATGGCAAAGGAAATGTAGTGCGAGTGATGGTGCCTTCTGATAGCAGATTTTTACATGTGATTGTAGATGTGCCGGATTTTAATCTATTAAAGGGCGATTATTTGAAAAAATATTCTGGGAGAACAAAATACACAGATAATGTTTCTTGTATCAACCTTTATGAGTATAATCAGGTTGAAAATCTGTTTTATTGTCCACTTTCTCAGGATGATAATAATGATACTATTAGAGATTATTGTATAGCTGAAATAGAAGGGATTTTAGGACTGAGTAGTAACCTTTTAAAAGATAATCCTTCGCATTTTAATCAAGTATACCAGAAATATGTAGGTTCATTATTGGATCATAGCATTGGACAAGCACACAGTGAATCTGGTTTTCCAGAAATATCCTTTGGAGAAATACTTTCCATTATTGAAAAGGAAACTCCAAAAGATGAAGTATATGAAATGAAAAATAATTTGACCTATAGGTGGGAAAAATATCGTCGTGATTATGTAAGTGACATTGAAGAGGAAGATATTAAACTTATGGATGAAATAAATAATCAATTACTGTCATTGACTAAAGATGAGTTTTATGAATTTGTGAGAATGATGTTACCACATGAAAATTCAGATGAAAATTTTTTAGAATTGTTTCGTAATGCCCCAATGGAGGATATATTTTATGTATTACTGGAGAAAATTAAGGGATTTTCGTTTAAAGCTTACAGTTATTTAGATGATAATGAGAAGAGTTATAGAACTTCTTTGATTAGTACACAGGATAGACCTGGGAGAATTGCAAAAACTATTCAAGAAATAATTGGCAACTCAGAATTTTTAAAAGCTACTTTTAATCATGATTTCCTTATTAATAGAGATATAGACGAGTTGCATATTGGGAATAGAATTGATGAATTTGATGGCGTGCCAGATAATAGATATCGTGAAGAATGGAATACTGGGGTACAACATAACATTTTTAAACCAAATATGGAATTTATTAGCATTAAGAAAGCAAAAGAAAAGAATTTGAGGGTACCGAAGGAAGACTAATATGAGAGATATCATTATAAAATTTTTACAAAATAACCATTTTAACCAGCTGGATACAGAATTTGATTTCTATACTAACTCACAAAACTCAGAGTATTTTATTGTTAGCCAATATAGTCCTGATGAGCTAAATAATTTTTTCGATGATGATAAGACTTCAAAAGTAATAAAAAAGTTTGAAAGAGTATCACTAACACCAGAACATGAAAACATCAAGAAAAATACTTCTATGTTTATTTTGGTAGAAGTTGATGACTTGAAGGAAGTATTTGAAGATGAGAAAGTTCAACGATCAATTTTATTGATTGAAGAGGACTATTATTATTTTAGAAAGTTCATAATATTATACACTCGAAATGGGTTATTGGATTTACGAGACAAAGCCACTAATGAAGCACTCTATAATTACTTGGAATCTAATATTGATGCTTTTGAAGAGGATATGTTTTTTAGTGAGTCGTATTTTATGGCGATGGAAATAGGAGTAAAACTACCATTTTTCACACTCCCTAAAAGAAATGATATTTATAAAAGTATAGAAAATCAGTATCAGAACGATAAGGATAAATTAGATAATAGATTATTGGAGTTTTATTCTAATGTCACTGACGAGAAATTATCAAAATCACTAAAAGATATTTCTACTGATGATAAAATTATTTCTGATTTACTACAAATAGGAGAATTATTACAATGAAAATCAAAAAAATTTTAATAAAAAACTTTAAAAATATAAAGGAAACTAGAATTATTGATTTTCAAGAGAATGTAACTTTGTTTGTTGGACCAAATGGATTTGGAAAAACTACAATTTTTGATGCAATTGAGTTATCATTAACTGGGAGAATCCGTCGAATTGAAGAGTCCGATTATAGCGATGGCAGAAGTAGTTTTAGCACTCCTTATTTTCAAAATAATCCTGAGGAAGATACATTCATTGAGCTAATGTTGACAAATGATGAAGGTAGTTCTTTGATAGTATCTAGTCTCTATAAAAGTAGTATGAATACTGAGGGAAGCAATGTACCAAAGTTTTCATTTTCTAAATTTAAAAGAACAGTTCGGCTTGGGCCAGAAGTTTCATTTCAACCTATTGAAGACTTTGATGGTTTGAATGAGAGAGAGATACAAAAGGTTATTAGTCAGTTTTTAGGATATGAATCAGAAGATTATAGCTTAGGTGATACTTTTGATTTGTTTCATTATATTCAACAAGATGAAACAGCTTATTATTTGAAGCAAAAGGAGAAAGATAGAAAGGAACAATTGAATTTTCTGTTAAATATTGGAAACTATGTTAATAGGAAAAATCGATTAGAGCGTTTAAGAAGTATTTTATCCTCTAGTGAAAAGGAACTAAAAGCAAAAAAGGGTAAGCTAAAAAATTCTCCAATTAAGAACAATACTCTATATTCGAAATTGTCTCTTAGAGTAGATACTGACTTTGCTTTTAACAATAAGTCGATTGTTTTTGATGATGAATTGTCAAATGAAAGTTTAAATATATATCTATCAGAAATTGAGAAATTACAAGAATTTCGGGATTCATTTTCTCCAAAGGATTACTTTCTTAGAAAACAAAGTGAGCAATTTGAGCGAGAGGTGTTGGAAGATAAAGATTTTATTTGCTACTTAATAGTTAGAAAAATCTTTGAAAATCAGGAAAATATAGAGTCTATTAAACAAAATCATAGTTTAATTTCAAATGAAAAAAATTGCTCTTATTTTTTGCTTAAAAACTATATTGAACAACTGGAATCGTTGGAAAATGATAGTAGGATATTTAAACGTGGAAAAATTCTAAAGAGTTTGCTTGATGTCGAAATTGATAAACTTAATATAGAGTCAATTAAGAATTCTTTAAATGGCTTTGTAGGTTGGGAATTTGTCAAAGTATGGTTTGAAACGTTTGATTCCAAGTTAACAAATTACAAGAATAAAAAAGAGCAGTTGGATGATGGAACAGATTCGATTAACAAGCTACTCGAGATAAGAAGTCGTCTAAAAGAACATAGTGATAATAACCATTCAGAATGTGTATTTTGTGGTTATGATTGGATTGAAAGCAAGAATTTACTGCTTGCTTACGAAGAAACAACGAATCAACTGCGTAAAAATTTGACTAATTTTGAAATAGAAGTTTCAAATTTAGTTGAAGAATTAAATCAATTAAAAATAGAGTTGCAAAATCAAATTCAAATTGAGCAAGAGAAACTCTTTGTTCTTCCTGATGATTTTTTAGCGGTGATACGATCCATAGGTAATTATAATTTTCCTGAGTCTTTTAGCAACGTAGTTGTAATGAATTCAGAGATTACGCCTATGTTAGTTGATAAAAGTGCTTCGCTACAAAAGTTTGAGATTTTGAAAAAAGAGTTAATAAGTTCATTGCAAGAAAAACTGTTGATTCCAAATGAAGTCTATGGTACTTTCCTTAGAGTTGTAAATAAGAGAGTAGATTTTGAAAAACTTTTAGAAAAATATTCTATTTTAGCTGGAGAATCAATAAGGGAATTTGAAATTTCTTTTGAACTCTTACCCATTTACTTGCATAAATTTAAAGAGAACAAAGACAGGTTATTAGTATTCTTAGAGGAACTTAGATCACAAATAGTATTTGATTATTCTAAAAGTTTAGATTCACAAAATCTATTTGATAAATACTTTGCGTCTAATGAAAAAACTTTTGAGGACTGTACTATAGAAAGAATCAGTCAAAAACGGGAATATATTATTAACCAGTTTGAACTACAAAGTTTGACGATGTTTAACCAAATTGAGAAACGTCTTCAAATAATCGAACGAATGATTACTTATCTTCAGCAGCGTGTAAGGGAATTAAATAATAACATAAAATCCTACCAAGATCAGATGATTCAAAAGTTAAAGCTTCCTTTTTATATGTACACTGCTAAGATTTTACAAAATTACCAACAAGGAATGGGAGTTCTACTAACTACTCAAAATAATTCTAATATTAGGTTTATAGCAAATAGTAATAGTGAGCAAGATGTAATGTATCAATTGAGTTCTGGACAAGTAGCTGTTATTTCGTTTGCTTTCACTTTGGCACTAAATACTACATTTAAAATTTCAAAAGAATTCAAATTTTTATCAATTGATGATCCGATTCAAGATATGGATTCTATGAATGTATATGCTTTAATTGATTTAATAAGACATTCATTATCAGACTATCAAATTATTATGTCCACACATAATGATGGTAGTGCTATGTTTATAAAATATAAATTTGAAATATTTTCAGATTCTGAAATTTCAAATGTAGGACTAAAAAATATAAAAAATATCTTATTATTGGATGATGAAGGTTAGCAGTTGATAAGACTATACATTTAATGGAAATATAAGAAATATTGTTTCATTAAGATGGTATTTGAGAGCGTTAAGCTCTCTTTTTTCTTACCCTCAATTTCATGTTGTGATACTTTTTCCAAATCATCTCTATTATCCTAATACTATTCCTAAGGAAATCAAACCTTGATTTTCACTGGGGGTTTGGGGGCGAAGCCACCAAGTTATCTTATCGTTAGCTGTCAAAACTGGAAGGTTTTGATCCGCTGGCGATATGATTTTTGGGATATTGTGGACACAATATCTGAGCTCGCAAAGACCGAACAAGAAGGAACTTAGGTCTTTAGGAAGCGTACTGACAATGTGAGGCAGCCTTACACTGTCAGACAAGTATAATGTTGGAAGGATAGTAGGATGGGACAAGAAATTAAGTTAATCCGTAAGCAATTTAGAATCACGAGACAAGAAGAAAAACAGATAAAAGAAATGATGAGGGAACAAAAAGTGGATAGTTTCTCAGAATTTCTTCGTCAAAATTTATTGAAAAAGAATTATCAGGATAGAATTTTTGAAAGTTGGTTCTCCCTTTGGCAATCACAAAAGTTAGAACAGATTAGTCGAGATGTATATGAAGTTTTGATTGTCGCACGAGAAAATCATCAAGTGACTCAAGAATATGTCTCGATTTTATTGACCTGTGTTCAAGAATTGATTGCAGAAGTAAATCAAGCACAACCACTCAGTCGTGAGTTTCGAGAAAAGTATATGGGTTAGGAGGTAACTATGGTTTATCGCTATCGTACTAATCTCAAAAAAGTATTTCTAACTGATTCGGAATTACACCAATTGAATGAACGGATTGCTAAGAGTCACTGTCAAAATTTCTCAGTCTATGCTAGAAAAGTTTTGCTTAATCCCAATATGTCATTTGTCACGATTAACACAGATACTTATGAGCAGTTAGTGTTTGAATTAAGACGGATCGGAAATAACATCAATCAAATTGCGCGTGCTATCAACCAAAGCCATCTAATTTCTCAGGCACAGTTACAAGAATTGAGTAAGGGAGTTGGTGAATTAATTACTGGAGTGGAGAAAGAATTTCAAGTGGAAGTGAAAAGACTGAGGAAGTTTCATGGTAGTCACTAAACACTTTGCAACGCACGGAAAAAAATACCGTAGGCGTCTGATTAAGTATATCCTGAATCCCGATAAAACGGACAATTTGAAATTGGTATCTGATTTTGGCATGAGCAATTACTTAGATTTTCCTAGCTATGAAGAAATGGTAGAAATGTACAATGTCAACTTTACCAATAACGACAAGTTGTACGAATCTAGAAATGACCGACAAGAAAAACACCAGCAAAATATTCATGCTCATCACCTTATCCAATCATTTTCTCCTGAGGATAATTTAACACCAGAAGAAATCAATCGAATTGGTTACGAGACTATGATGGAATTGACAGGAGGTCGCTTTAAGTTTATCGTAGCAACTCATACAGACAAAGATTATGTTCATAATCACATCCTAATCAACGCCATTGACCGTAATTCAGATAAAAAGTTGATATGGAATTATGCCTTGGAACGAAACCTTCGTATGATTTCAGACCGCATTTCTAAAATGGCAGGGGCAAAAATTATCGAGAAGCGTTTCTCCTACCGTGACTATCAAAAATATAGGAAGATAAGGAGTTGGTTTCCTCAGAAGTAGTTGAAAGTCTTCGAGAACAATATCATACTTTTCAAGAAGAACGTGATAAGGAGAAGGTATCCATTGAAGAAATTGAGGAAGCCTTTGAGACATTTAAGGAAAAACGAGATGCCGTTCATGAATTTGAAGTGGAACTTGCAGAGCACCAAATAGAGAAGCTAGTTGATGAGGGCGTCTATATCAAGGTGGCTTTCGGTGTCAAACAGAGCGGTCTTATTTTCATTCCCAACTATCAATTAGATATTCTTGAAGAAGAGAATCAGAAAAAATATAAAGTCTATATCCGTGAGACAACCTCATATTTTGTCTATAACAAGGAACATTCGGATAAGAATCAGTATATTAAAGGGCGAACCTTGATTAGACAGCTAACCAATGATAGCTGGATGATACCATACAAAAGACCAACAGTTGAAAGTTTACAGAAAAAGATTACTGAGATTAACCTCTTGATTGAGTTAACTGAGACAGATAAGAAGTATCAGGCTATCAAAGACGAACTGGTCGCGGAAATAGCAGAGCTAGACATAGTATTAAATCAAACCAATGAAAAAATCGCCACCTTAAACAAGATGGCGGAAGTGCTTATCAATTTGAAGAGTGAAGATCATGAGAGTAGAAAATTAGCTAAGTATGATTTTGCACAAATGAATATGACGGAATCAATTACACTAGAACAAGTGACCGATGAAATAAAATTGCTACAAGAGGAGCTAGGTTATTATCTTGATGAGTACGAAGGATTAGCTAGAAGGCTAGAAACATTTGTGAAATTATTAAACATAGGGGGAAAACTTAATATAAAAATGCGAGATAATATTTACATATGATAAGATTATTTCATAATACTGGGAGAAATTATTGAAAAAAATAATAGTATCCACAACCTTCTCTATTAGTAAGAGTTTTCACTGTTATAAGTTAGATAAATATTTTTTTATTTTGAGATAAAGTGCCTCATTTCCGTATAGTTTTGCCAGTGTTTTTGCATCAAAATAGTATTCTAAAATCTCTTCTTTAGATAAAAATTTTTCACAAGAATTAGCAACAAGAAGAAGTAGAGATGGCATTTGGTACACAGTATTATTTTTCTTACAAAAATCTATAGTATCTAATGCGATCTAATGCGGCCTCTAAAGCCTCTATTATTTGACCATTAATGGTTAGGTGATGTGCATAATTATACTTTAATCGAATATAGCCTTCAATATCTTCTTTTAATTGAAATTCTTTTGTTGAATAAATTTGAAGAAGCTTTTTATAGTTTTCCTCGTACTCATCACGTGGAGTGTGTAGTATTGCTGTTTAAAGTAAAATAACCCCCTTGATATCAATGGATTCTCGAGAGTTAGGTGTAAAAGCCTGACTCTTTTTTCTTTATAAACCATTGATTCTACTACGATAGTTGAGTGGAGAAAATGTTTGAAGGGGTAAGTTGTTAATAGGAAATGATTGATAAAATTGGGGGAGTAAAAATCGTTGGAAAATGATATAATAGACTAAATAACATTTCTCAAATTTATTATAGGTGTTAGGTACGAGGTGGACGTATGACAAAGAAAAGAGAGTTATTCCCAGTGTACAAAAAGCCGTTGGAGTATGTTGCAGTCTACCATTTGAATTAGTTCAAAAAATGGGTTAAACAAGCAGTGCGATGGATGCCGATGGGAAAGTGGGATGCTTGTTCCTTTGCTGTGAGTGAAGATGAACTGGAAGGGAGAGTTTGTTATGGAGGCTTGGACTTATCTTCAACAACAGACTTGACCACATTCGTACTCGTTTTCCCACCTTTGGATGGATAAGTATGTCATTCTACCGTATTTTGGGCTACCAGACGATAAAGAATGCAGGCATTGTCCCACAGTATTATGTAGAAGGAAACCAGGAAGCAATCATACCGAAGGACCTGTTCATGCAGATTCAAGAAAAATGATTAGACGAACGACACTAAAAAGTGGCGAGAAGAAACGTAACTACTCAAGCAAGTACGCTTTAACAAGTGTGGTGTGTTGTTCAAAATGCCAAGCAACCTATCGAAGGGGGGCTGGAAGAATAGAGGGAAAGCTTCCAATGTGTGGCGTTCTGTGACCAAGGTTGAGAAAGGACCTGAAGTCTGTGACGTACCAACTATCAAAGAAGACGAACTGCAAAAAGTAGTGTTCAAAGCCATTAACTCAGCTATCCACGATCGTAATAAAATCATATGGTCGGTTCGTTTAACGATGAAGAAAGGTACAATACTCTAGTTGATGAAATCATAAATCTATAAAATCAAAAGCAGGAAGTGATAACCAACAATGCACTTCAAGAAGGTGTAAAAAAATGAATCGAAGAAATGCAGCTATTCCTGGATGAACAGGCAAGTCTAATGGAGGAGTATGACGAGCTCCTGGTAAGAAAACTAGTTGATAAAATAACAGTCCACGAGATGAGATTTGAAGTAGAATTCAAATCGGGAACAGTAGTGAACATATGGAAGTAGAGCACCTTGCCCAGAAATGGGTGAGGTTTTTGTGATTTTTTATCACATTTACAAAGATAACGAAAATGCTATAATATTTATTTCATTTTTTTGATTTAATTGAAATCGGCTATACTTCAGTCAGTGTCATAAAATTATAAAGTGAAAATATGGTAATTTTATCAAAAATTATGCTAATAAGATATGTTGACTAAATGTAATTAAAATTATTTTTTCTAATTCACTCTCTATTAGTAAAGTTATATTGTATTTCCTTAAATTGTTGTATAATAGAACTGGTTTATGAAAGATATGTCATTCAGAACAATATTATTGAAAAAGCCAGGAATAGATAAAGTATAAATGGAGGTATCATATGAGAATTGGAATAGATTTAGGAACTAGTACCAGTTTGGTAACAGCCTTTCGAAATGGGGCAGTCGAGATCATTCCAAACCGTTTTGGTAACAAGTATACTCCGAGTGTTGTTCACTTGACTCCTGACGGAGAATGGTTTGTTGGAGAACCAGCCAAAGAACGATTAATTACCCACCCTGATCGAACTGTCGCTTCCTTCAAACGATTGATGGGTAGACAAACTCAGATTCATTTGGGCGATCAAACATTTTCACCAGAGGAAATCTCTAGTGTGCTCTTACGAGAATTAATTTCTAATGCAGAAGACTATCTCGAGCAAAAAATTGACGAGGTTGTTATTTCAGTCCCTGCCTATTTCCAAGATAAGCAGCGCGTAGCCACTAAAAAAGCTGGAGCTCTCGCTGGTGTAAAGGTCGCTCGGTTAATCAATGAACCTAGTGCTGCTGCCTTAAATGCTTATGTCCATCAAAATCAAGAGCAGAAATATATTGTCTGTGACTTTGGTGGTGGAACTCTAGATATTTCCCTGGTGGACTGCTTTGACAACATGATTGAAATCCTAGCGATCTCTGGGGACAATCGTTTGGGGGGAGATGATTTTGACCAAGTAATTACTAAAGTTATCCTAGCTGACAACGGAATCGAGGCTAGCCAACTATCTGAGGAATCATATGCCATCCTCAAGTCACATGCGGAAAAATTGAAAAGACGCCTCTCAACTGAATCTGAAGTGACTTTTGAATGGGACTGGGAGGGTAAACTTCTAACCAGCCATTTTGATAACCAGCGTCTTATATCCGCAGGTGCTGAGATTTTCGCTCGCATGAAAGCAACTATAGCCGGTGCCCTCCGTGATGCCAATATGCGGGCCAGTCAGGTCGATGCCATAGTCTTCGTTGGTGGATCCAGTCGCATGCCTATCGTAAAATCCTATCTCGGCCAACTCTTTGCCGGACTTCCACAGGTGGATGGCGATGAACAAGAACGTGTGGTGCGTGGTTTAGGACTTATTCTAGGAATTATGGATCGGGACGACAAGGTTAAAGATTATATCATGACCGATATCAGTCCCTTCTCACTCGGTATTGAAACACTCAATGAACAAGACCCTAATCTACCATACATGACTCCCATTCTTGAACGGAATACCGCCCTGCCGAGTTCACGAGTTGAGTCCTTCTATACAACCTATGACGGTCAAACCAATATCGTGGTCTCAATCCTTCAAGGCGAGCAGGTCTATGCCAAGGACAACCTCAAACTTGGAGAACTCAAAGTAACCGTACCTCCACAAGGTCGTGGCGAAGAACGAATTGATGTCCGCTTCACATATGATTTAAATGGTATTTTAGATGTAGACGTCCACATCCCATCAACAGGAAAAAGAATGTCTCAAACCATTGCCAACGAACTCACCGAAGCAGACATCCAAGTAGCCCAAGAGCGCTTGAAGCACCTGAAGCACCATCCAAAAGAGGAAGCCGCTAACCAACTCCTTAAAGATCGACTCTTAACTGCGTATGCATCTGCTAATATTACTAGCAAGAACCATTTGAAATTTTGGATTGACCGCTTTGACCGCATACTGGCAAGTCAAGACAGACGGAAAATTCGTCAGTTTGCCGAAGAAATGAACCGTGCTCTTAACGTCTATGAAGAATTTGATCCATTTTATAGAGGTGACGTCTTTTTGAGAGATGAAGAAGACTGGGAGGATGAATGGGAAGGAGACGACTCCATGACTAAAGTCGATGAAGAGGAAGTACTTTCCCAGGCTCAGGAGGAAGAAAATCATGCAGATGACCGCTTATGAGGCTGTAGAGCTCCTACAGCTCGAACCAGGTTCGGATGAACGAGCAATCAAACGTGCCTTTGCATTCTTATCCAAGTACACCCATCCTGAAGAACATCCCGAAGCCTACAAATACCTCTACGAAGCCTACCAACTCGCACTAGACTTGCAGAAAAAGGGCTATTTAGAGGCTATTATCCAACAAGTACAAGCTGAAAAAGATCGAATGAAGACTGACGATACCGATGATCTCTTTGATTTACAGATTCCATCCCAAGAACAAGCGTCTAGTCAGGTAACAGAGCCGACACAGCCTTCCCACTCGGAAGTTAATTCAGGAACCTATCCATCCTTCAACTTTACCAATTTGAATGTAGATGAATCAATACCTCTTGTTGAGGAAGAAACCCAACAGGACAAGTCGGAATTTCAGTTCGAAGAAAATGAATCAGTTGAAGAACAGACACAAGAATCAGATCCAGAATTTCGATTTGATGAAGTAGAGCAGGTTGAAGTCGATCCTTATCAAAGAAAAATTGAATTAGCCCCTGAAGATATCCAGGCTGCTAAACCAGCTAAAAAAATCCGCTTTGCTTGGGGAACTAAGTCGATTTTCTTACTGATTAACACCATTGGAATCATCGTTTCTAATAACTTTGAGGCACCGATTTCCCATCGTCTTCTTGCTATTTTTGTGGTCATGATATCAACCTTTATTGGTTTGGGAGTCTATATGACCCTTCGCCGTAAACATATGGGACCAAGTGCCTTGTTCCTTACCTCCTTAATCCTATTTGTTGCAAGTTTTATAGCGGTTATGATTACATTGGATCAACCTGGAATTTTAGTGTTGATAAATACGATTTTTACATTTCTGAATGTTGCGGCATTTTTACTCATGTTTATTGGTATATTTTGGTGGATTTTTGGTTTTTTAAAACGTATATTCAAAAAGAAATAATTGAGTATTAAGAAGATTATTCTTGCCTACTCTATGAAAAAATCTTATACATTTGTCAAATTACACTGTCCGAGTATATCAGATTATTGTAACAATGATGAGAGCATTAAATATCGTCAAATACTGTAGTTAATTTCTACTTCTATAACGGAGAAGAATTACTACTAGACCTATTCCAGATAACGCATTAATTAGCCTCAAACTTATTTCCAAAAACAGAAAAATACCGTTTTTGAAAATTGTTGTACTTAGGCTCAAGATGAGCCATGTCAAGTATGTTAGTCTGCTCGTAAAAGTGACATATCGCAATAATAAAAATCCTTGGTTTCAAGACTTTTTGTGATGTATGGGGTAGTATCAGAGTAAGAGCGACAGTTGAGTGTCTTGGTTTGATAATGGTGATATTAATTCCGATAATGCTTTACATGATATTTATAAGGTATCAACAGAATCAGTATTCTTCATTTGGTACGAAATTGATGATACAGAAGATCCAATTAATATTTTTACGAAAGTTAACTTAGGAAAAATTCCGTTGACAAATGCAGAACTTATCAAAGCTCTGATACAGATAAAAATAATTATGTGGATGGATATGAGAGCGAAAGAATACATCGTTCGATAGCCTGGAATCAGATTGAACACCGACTCCAACAAGATTCATTTTGGAACTTTTTAACTAATAATGCAATCTATGATACTAGGATTGATTTTTTGTTGAAGCTATATGTTAACAATGATCCAGTAAATAGTAATATCGACAAATATAGCACTTTCTATACTATTTATGAGAAACATCAGATTGTAGAAAATAAAGTGGAGTTTGTAAATCAGTTCTGGAATTCTATCCAATTATTATTTGAGGAATTGAACAATTGGTAAAGGAGGAGAGGTTCATCAAATGTAGAATGTCATCAAAAAAGAGTTGCTGCTTATTGTCGAGTAAGTTCAGATAGTGATGATCAGAACAATAGTTATGAATCTCAAGTGAGGCATTACAAAGACTATATTGGGATTGGTCACCATGACGGTAAAGAACTTATTCCTTCACTTAAGAAGGAACCTTTAATTCTTTTACCGCCAAATTATTAAGGAGGATTCACGTGTGTCAATAGTAAATCTTTATCCCATTAAATTTCAACCTAGGTATAAGATGTTTGAACATGAGGGAAAATACTATATAGTAGATGTTGAAAAGGGTTTACTTACTTTTTTGTTTCCTGTTTTTAATCTATTATTTGGAAAGAGAGTTTATTGTATCAGTGAACAAGATTATGTAAGTCTCAAATCAGAAACTTTATCGACAAAAGAGATTAAAAAGATTGTTTCGCCACCATTTTATATTATCGTGGGAGTCACAGTATTAGTTCGGTTGTTGCCGGATGATTTTGGTACTATTTCTTTTGTTTGGAATCAACTAGTTTATTTGTTTATTCTTTTAGCTGTATTTTCGATACGAATTTTTTGTTGGAGAAAGTCTTCGACAATGAAATTATTTCTTACAAGACCAGTGAGAAAGGTAACTTTGCGTTGCAGAGATGCCTCAGGGTTGAAAGAGAATTTACTAAGTTTAGTGATGTTAATGTGTTTCATAGGATTTTCTAGAAATATCTTATTTGATAATGATTATAATTTGCTGTATCACTTCCTAAGTGGACTTACTTTACTTGGTTATTTCATATTTTCCTTGGGATATTATACTAAATCGGAGTATGAAATAGATATGTAGGCTAATATTGTATTATTGCTGAAACTATGTCGACGGGGAACACACCGAAGTTCTCCAGACCTATGACCGTGAGCTAAAAGGCAAGGAAACCTATACTTATGGCAATGGTAGAACTTCTTACTATAGAGCAAGGTGTACGGATGATTAA
Source organism: Streptococcus suis (assembly GCA_029593505.1). Classification (GTDB taxonomy): domain Bacteria; phylum Bacillota; class Bacilli; order Lactobacillales; family Streptococcaceae; genus Streptococcus; species Streptococcus suis_AG. The sequence goes on along the minus strand of JAKTNI010000003.1, from coordinate 174,110 downwards.
TGGACCAGTTGCTGGAGGCATTGGTCTTGTAGCTGCGGGAGGAATGCTTGTCTATAGTGGAGGTACAGCAGCACCTGTTGCAGTACCATTGGCAACTACATCTATCGCTATAATTATAGGTTCGGATGTCTTAGAAAGAAATATAAATAATGAACAATAAATTTTATATACAATTGAAACATCTTTCATATACAAATTTTAAGAAAATCTGTCGATTACAGTCGTATGGTTTGATACTTCTATCTATTTTATTAGCAATCCTAGCTATGTATTTTCAATATTCAGCTGTTGTTTATGTTATTTTATTACTTGAAGTTGTAGTGTTTTTACTACTTGCTTTTTTGACGAATAGCATTATGAAAACTCTAGATAGTATTTTATATGACGAATGCAATCCAATTCGTTATGAGACTTGGATAGATTGTTATTATCAAGGTGTTCCAGCTTTCTTTAAACATTTACAGGCTATGTACCAATTTCGTAAAGGTGAAGTAGCTTATTGGAAAGGAGAGTTTCGTACCTCAAAATCGCTTTTTAATGTAATTAATGTACACTATTTCTTGAAACGATTAAGGTTAAAGATGTCTGCAGAAATATTATATTATCAAGTGTTGAGCGATATTCAGTTGGATTTTGGGGGTGACCTTGAAAGAATAAAATTAGATTTTGAAATGTTGAATCAATCAGAGTACTATGCAAGTCTTGAAGCGATAAATAGGCTGCTTATTCTAAGATTAGAAAGCAAGTATTTCCAAAGTCTAACACCCAAAAATACATTGGAACAGTTATCAATTTACTACTATCTCGGAAGAAATGCTCTGTTAGTGAATGATAAACAGAGTGCAAAAGAGTGCTTTGAAAGATTAGCTGATAGCTCATCGGAATTATTCATGGTTAAAGAAGCTCGTAAATGGTTGGTGAGTAATGAAAACTGACTTTGAAATCATCTAGAATTTTCTAGGTGATTTCTTTTTGATATGATAGAATAGTAGTATGACTATTGAGAACTAACTATCAGTTGGAACTGCCTAAGTAGCTCTGCTATTTTTCAAAAAAGAAAAACTACATCTACAACACAGAAAATTTTTACCAACAAGCCATTCGAAATGAGTATGCTCAAGCAACTGGAATTAAGGGAACCCCTAAGAGTCGAGAAGCTAAGAATCTCCTTCGTAACTGGGGTGCAGCCCTTGCCAAGACCTTGAAACATGTGTGTACGACGGCCGATCGAGTTGGTAAGCAGATTGTGAAAGCTGCTAAGAAGATTGACTGGGAGAAGGTTGTGCCTGTAATCAAGTACGGTGTTGCTTTTGCTAGCGGACTTGTTTCTGGTCTCGATAAGATTGGACAGGGTTTAGACGTTTCTAGTGGTCTAGGTGGTATACTACGTAGTATTAATCCCATTGCTAAAATGGGAGGAAAAACTGGGTTTGTAATACAGAATACTTCTTCAGTCTTTTATAAAGCAGGAACTCTCTTTAATAAGATTGGACAAAAAGTAGCACCTGTTGCAAAAGTTTTGACTTCAAAAACATTCCAAGCAGTTGGTTTTGTGGCAGGGGTTGTTGATGATATTGCTAATCAAGGTAAAACGTTCGGACAAGCAGTGGCTCATAATACCAGAGGAGTTCTTGCGGGTATTGGAGGAGTATTGCTAGTTACAGGGGCAGCAGCTGTACTAGGAGTTTCAGCACCATTTGTGTTAGTGGCTGCAGGAGCTGCTTTTGCTGCTTGGGGTTATGAGCAACTTTATCAGCACAATAAAGGTTTCCGTAAAGCAGTTGATGCTGTCGGAAATGTTATTGATAATATTAAACATTACGATGGCTCAACATCTATTCCACCATTAGAGAAGGAACCGCTTATTCCTCTTCTTCCAAATTATTAATGTTAGGAGGTAGATATGTCAGTAGTTACAGTTGAAAATGTTCGAGGCAGTTTAAGATATAAATTGATTACAGTTGATAAATCTAATTTTTATCTGATGGATACACAGAGTTCTATATTTTTCTTAATATTACCATTCTTGAAACTATTCTTTCGGAATAAATTTTATAAAATAGATTCGACAACTTATCATCATCTTATCAATGCAGATTATTCAGCAAAGGGAGTAGGAGTGAATGGATTAGCAAGTATTAGTATAGTCAGTGTATTGATATCCCGATTTATTCCGATTAGTTCTTGGAAACTAGATAATGTTGTTTTGAGTTACATTATTTTGTCATTGATTTTTGTTGCAGTTTCTTATTTTCGATGGAAGAGTGCAAGAACTCCATCGTTGATAAAAGAAATAATAATGAGAAATCAAGCGATCAAAATAAAAATGTACTATACTGATCTTACAGTTATTTTTATAAATTTTATTATCATAATATGTATATCGTTAATGTATTATACTTTGAAAAAAATTGTGTTTTTTGGAGAGCAATATATTATATTTTATGGTCTCCTATTCTTTGGATATCTTGGTTACACATACTCAAGTTTAATGTTTTATAGTGTAGGAAAATATAACATAAAAGATAATTAAAATTCATAATTCAGAATAGAGTGTAGCTAGAAAAAATTATTGGGAAAATAGAGCTACAGATTTTATTGATTAAAAGAGGTAATCTCTTCATATCTATACTATGCTTAAAGCAACGGTAAGATTACCCCAGCAAGTATTGCGACCAGCCTTGCCATTAATGCAGTATCTGAAGGAGTTTCAGCACGAAGTGTTAAAACGGCCAATGCGGATGTACCGAAGAATAAGCCAAAAGCTGGAGATGTACCAGTTACGAAACCTCCGAAGGATGTGACTCCTGTTCAACAGCTAGCATTGCCTGGACCGAAGAGTCAACCATTGGCCTTGCCAGCACCAGATCAACGCTTGGCTTTACCAGCTCCAAAATCTACACCTAAAACAGATTTTTATGTAAGCCCTTCAGGCGATGTAATACCAGCCACTAGTCCATATTCTTATTTACAAGATTCTAAGTATGTTGGGACTGGTAAAGATTTTACTGCAGCTCAAAAGAAGGCTATTATAGAAGAGAATATGGTTAGAAATGATGGAGTCGTTCGTTCAGACTTATCAGGAGAAATTCTATGTAAACCTCAGAAAAGTCAAAAGGGTGTAACACCTGATCCGAATGAATGGCAGATAGATCATATTATTCCAAGAAGTAAAGGTGGCTCAAATAGTTACGCGAATGCACAGGTGCTTTCGCGATACGAAAATCGACTGAAGTCAGATTATTTAGGAGGAAAATAAAATGGTGTACGACTTAGATGTAAAAACTTTATATGAAGGGTGTTATCTAGCAAGTATTTCATGTGCGGTTATGTCTGCTAAATTTCCAGAGTTATCCTTTGAGCATTCATGGGATGGTATCAGTTATTCAGTTCAGGATGGCTTTGGTAGTAGAGGAACAATTACATTCCAAAATAATTTTTGTGTATGTGTTTTTCGCTCTGATAATAGTGAGCGCTTAAGGAACTCGATTTCCTATACACATTATTTTGAAAACTGTCCAGATAAGATTTTTAAATTGGCAAAGGAAGAGGCATTACAATATTTGTTAGATGAAACTGATGGAGTCGTTCTGCCAGTCATTACAGCTTGTTTTTGGAGTAATGGAAATAAACTAGAATCTAATGATAATTGGAATGATATATTTTCTAATGGTGGTGATATTTTGATTCCTCAACTCTCTGCCTTTGAAATTGGTTTAGAGCATTGGAAAAATTATTATGAGATGGATACGGCAGAGTTGAATTTAGTTGTAAGACTATTCAAAGAAAAAATATCTAATCCTGACCAAGACATTCGATTAGTCGATGATATAGACGTTCTATCTAGATATGGATTAGAGGGTTTTAAGGAAGCTAAGCAGTCATTGGAAAGTATGCGTATTTATTTGAATTAACATATTATGCCTTACTTAACATTCAAAAGAATATGCGACAAAAATATTGTAATTTTCTAAATTCTTTATTATATCACTTGTTAAATTTGGAACAGTAGATGAAGTAGTTGATAATATTTTAAGAACAACACAGTATGAAGACTTTAGCAAGATTTACTTGAATGTAAAATTGGTTCCATAGGGAGAAAATTATGTCACTAAAAATTTCCAAAGTTTCATCTATGCCAGATGATGTAATCGATAAATATCAGCAACAGATTCCAAAAGAATTATTAGAATTATGGAAAAAAGAAGGCCAGTGCTTATTGCTTAATGGTTATCTAAGAGTTGTTAATCCAGATGACTATTTAAAGTTTATTCAGCGTACATATTTTAGAGGAAAACTTTCCATACCAATTTTTATAACTGCATTCGGAGACATTATAACTCTAGAAGAGAATAAATATTTGAGAATAGTTAGATATAAAGATGGAGATTTTGTATCTATTTTGGAAAACATGTATTATTTTCTACAGGATCTAGAGGATGAAGAACTGTTAGAAGATTATTTTGAAATTCAACTGTATGAAGAAGCTGTTGCTCGGTTTGGAACTCTAAGTTTTGATCAATGTTTTGGATTTGTTCCGCTCCTAGCACTAGGAGGTCAGAAGCATATATCTAATATTGATAAAGTAGATACTTTAGAACATTTGAGTTTAATTACTCAATTAATAGGTGGTATAGAATTCGATGATTGATTTAAGAGGGCAAATTTGCCCTCTTTTTGAATTTATTGTACAATATTGGTACTCAAGTAGCCAACCATATTAAGAAGATTGACTGGAAGAAAGTTGCAGTAACTGCAGGTGCTATTGGTGTTGGTATTGCCCTTACCGTAGCAACCGGAGGCTTGGGTGCTCCTATAGCCATGGCTATTGGTGGTGCAGCCTCTGGTGCACTTATGTCTGGCTATGACGCCTATACTTCTGGTCAACGTGGTTGGGCATTGGCAGGTTCCGTTGTTAAAGGAGCAGGAACTGGTGCCCTAGCAGGATTTATCGGTGGTCAATTTATGGGTGCCGGAGCTAGTGTTGCGGCTAATGTAACACAAAATATTGGTCATCAAACTGTTTGTCAAGTTGCCAAGATTGGTGTTGAAGCTGCTGTTGAGACTGCCATTGATACGGGTATTGATTTAGCTACAGGTAATAAGATCACTGGTAAGTATATTCTAATGCAAATAAACAGAGGAAATTTACCCCCTCTGTTTATTTAATATTTGGCATCTTTATTCCAAATATCTTACTGTTTTTTTATAGATATATTTTTTTATTTGTTGACTTTCTTAAACTGGTAGATGAAAGATATAATAAAAAGTCTGGAATTAGCAGTTATAGAAAGAAGTATTAGAATGAGAATAATGAGTAAGGTTTCTGGGGCATAGTGATGTATCTCATTTAATTTAGTAAATACAAATTGTAAGCCTTTCACTAGACATTTTTATCAGAATTATTTATAATGAAAATAAATAAAAGGAGGTATTTTATGTCATTAATTGGAAAACCTATCGTGGAATTTTCAGCAGAAGCATATCAAAATGGTAAATTTATCACTGTTTCAAGTGAGGATTTGAAAGGGAAGTGGTCGATTTTCTGTTTCTATCCAGCTGACTTTTCATTTGTATGTCCGACCGAGTTGGGTGACTTACAAGAACAGTACGCTGAGTTGCAATCTCTTGGTGTAGAGGTCTTTGGAGTTTCGACTGACACACACTTTGTACATAAAGCTTGGCATGATGATTCTGAAGTTGTAGGTACTTTACAATATGCTCTTATTGGCGATCCAAGTCATCAATTGTCTCTTGGTTTTGATGTACTTGGTGAAGATGGCTTGGCTCAACGTGGAACTTTTATCGTAGATCCAGATGGTATTATTCAAATGATGGAAATCAATGCTGATGGTATTGGACGTGATGCTAGTACTCTTATTGACAAAGTTCGCGCAGCTCAGTACGTTCGTGCTCATCCGGGCGAAGTTTGCCCAGCTAAATGGAAAGAAGGCGAAGAAACATTGACACCGAGCCTTGATTTAGTTGGTAAAATCTAATCTTCTGAAAAATCTTTCGTTCACTATTAAACAGATTTGAACGAAGATATAGGAACTATATTGGTGGGGTGGAATGTCCACCCTGTTTTTTTACAAATCGTTATGGATAATGAATGATCACAGAAAGGTATTATTATGGCATTAGATGCTCAAATCAAGAGTCAGTTGGCTCAGTATTTACAACTCTTAGAATCAAATGTAGTTCTCCAAGCTCAGTTGGGAGAGGATGCGAATTCCCAGAAAGTTCGTGAATTCTTGGAAGAAATTGCGACCATGAGCAATCGTATCAGCATTGCTTCTGCTAGTCTTTCCAGAACACCAAGTTTTAAAATTGCTAAAGTTGGACAGGAAAGTGGTGTGGAATTTGCAGGTCTACCTTTGGGACATGAATTTACTTCTTTTGTCATGGCGCTCTTGCAAGTTTCAGGTCGTCCTCCTAAAATAGAGGATGAATTAGTGGAACGCATCAAAAAAATTACAAAACCTGTTCATTTTGAAACATATGTTAGTCTAACTTGTCACAATTGTCCAGATGTAGTACAAGCATTCAACATTATGGCTGTTCTAAATCCAAATATCAGCCATACCATGATAGAAGGTGGTATGTTCCAAGATGAAGTAACCTCCAAGAAAATCATGTCTGTACCAGCTGTTTTCAGTGAGGGAGAATTGGTGCATTCAGGTCGTGCAACCATTGAAGAGTTGGTTGAAATGGTAGCTGGACCAGTGGGTCAGGATGCTTTTGACGATAAAGGAGTTTTTGATGTCTTGGTTGTAGGGGGAGGTCCTGCGGGTAATAGTGCAGCAATATACGCTGCACGTAAAGGCATCAAAACAGGTCTGCTAGCAGAAACTTTTGGTGGACAAGTCATGGAAACTGTTGGTATTGAAAATATGATTGGTACACCTTATACTGAAGGACCAAAACTTATGGTTCAAGTTGAAGAACATGCCAAGCAATATCCAATAGACATTATGAAGGCTCAAAGAGCCAAATCCATTAAGAAAAATGATCTCATTGAGGTTGAGCTAGAAAATGGGGCTATTCTAAAGTCAAAAACAGCTATCTTATCTGTCGGTGCAAAATGGCGCAATATCAATGTTCCGGGTGAAAATGAGTTCCGCAACAAAGGTGTAACCTACTGCCCTCATTGTGATGGTCCACTCTTTACAGGCAAGGATGTTGCTGTTATTGGTGGTGGAAATTCTGGTATTGAGGCAGCTATTGACTTAGCTGGTCTTGCCAAACATGTTTATGTTCTAGAATTTTTACCAGAACTAAAAGCTGATCAAGTCTTACAAGATCGACTTGAGAACCTGCCAAATGTTACAGTCTTGACAAATGTTGTGACCAAAGAAATTATTGGTGATGAAGAAGTGACAGGTTTGGTTTATGTAGAGCGTGAAAGTCAAGCAGAGAAGACTATTTCACTACAAGGAGTATTTGTGCAAATTGGCTTAGTTCCAAATACCGAGTGGCTACTAGATAGTGAGGTGGCTCTCAATGACCGTCGTGAAATTATCGTAGATAAGCACGGAGCAACGAACGTTCCTGGCATCTTTGCAGCAGGAGATTGTACAGATTCTGCTTACAAACAAATCATCATTTCTATGGGAGCAGGAGCAACTGCAGCTCTCGGAGCTTTTGATTACTTGATTCGCCAGTAAACAAAAAAATGAAAAAGGAGATTGTCTACTCAAAGTAGCATCTCCTTTTATTACAGTATTTTTAACAACTTATCTCCCCTGCAGGAATCGAACCTGCAACTAATTCTTAGGAGGAATTTGTTATATCCATTTAACTAAGGGAAGTATCACATTCTATTTTAACTTAGAAAAGAAGAGATTGCAAGTGTTCAGTATAGTTATCAAATTGTAGGATTATCCTGTGCATATTATAGTAAGAAATCGTATAAAAATGATATAATATGTTCAACATAGTGAATAATAGAAGGAGATAGCTATGGGGAATTGTGTTGTTTTCGGAGAAAAAATAGAAGGTGTACATTATAAGAGCCGATATGGAGTGTATGCCATCATTTCAGATGAAACAAGGGAAAATATCATACTGGTGCAAGCACCAAATGGTGCTTGGTTTTTGCCTGGTGGTGAGATTGAAGAAGGTGAAAATCATTTAACTGCTCTTGAGAGAGAATTATTAGAAGAGCTCGGATTTGTTGCTGAAATTGGGAGCTATTACGGACAAGCTGACGAATATTTTTATTCAAGACACCGTGATACTTATTTCTATAACCCGGCTTATATTTATCATGTGACACATTATCAACAAATAGGAAAGCCATTGGAAGATTTTAATACGCTTGCTTGGTTTCCAGTAGAACAAGCCATTGATAAACTTAAAAGAGGAAGTCATAAGTGGGGAATTGAGCAATGGAAATTGCAAGCAAAAACATCAGATATCTAATCAAAATAGCTAGCTAAAATAATCTAAGCGTGCTATAATGTTAGCCAGAGAGAGTGGAGGTTTTATATGAAGATCATTAACACGACAAACAGTCATACCCGCCTAGTTCAAAATCAATTAGCGAATACGGATGCTTTTCTAGTAGAGACTTACTCTGCTGGTAATACAGATGTTATTTTCACACAAGCTCCTCGTCATTACGAACTCTTAATCAGCAATAAACATCGCAATATACAACAATCAGAAATGGAAACCATTCGTGATTTCTTCTTACACCGTAAAATTGATGAGAAGATTATTGATAAATCAGCCATTCAAACTATCTATACGGACCGTTTAATTGAGTTGTCCATTCCAATTGTAAATGTCTAGAGATATGCTTTATCTTTTAGAGTTAAAGGATTGAGTGTTCTTTTCCCAATGGTTAATTCTCTTTTGATGGACATCTGATGCTGATAATTATTGAGTATCATTTCCTAGCTTATTCGTTTGATAGCGTCTGGATTCTGTCATGATTTGACGAAATGTTTCTTGGATAGTGGTGCGGTAGTCATCTTTTTGAATTAGATCCCCTACATGTTTTAGAACATCGGTTTCTCGCTTGCTATCTAATACCGGCTTTCCTGTTGCTCGTTTATAAGCAGTTACTTGGTCTACTAATTCCATGCGTTTTTCTAAAAGTTCAACGAGTTTGCGATCAATTTCATTGATTTCCGTACGGATGTTATCTAATGTCATATGTGTTTCCTTTCAAGAAAACCAGTAACGATTGTTACTGGTTATTTGTATACCATTATACGAGTTTTGCAACTAGATCAGTTGCAAATTGTTCTAAATTAATGATATCCTCTTCTTCAGCAGCGAGGTCTACTTTCACATTTTCAGCTCCTTTGGTTGCACCTCGAGATGATAGCATGAGATCAAAGTCATCAACTGCGCTACAGAAATCATCATAGAAAGTATCTCCAGAACCACAGACACCATAGATTTTCCCAGTTAGATCCAAATCGGCTAAGTCTGCATAAAAATCGACAATCTCATCAGGCAATTCGCCATCTCCACCGTAGGAATAGGTGTAGCTAGCAACAACAATGAGATCAGCATCTAAAATTTCTTCAGTTTCAATGGTTGTGCATTCATGAACTTGTACTTCCAAGCCTAATTCTTCTAGTTTATTGGCCACGATATCAGCAATTTCTTCTGTGTTGCCAGTCATGCTAGCGTAAACAATCTTTGCTAGTGCCATAATGTCCTCCAAATTACATAGTCATTTCATTATACCATACTCCTATCATTTCCAAAAGAGGAAGTTTATGCTAAAATGGGAAAAAAGGAGTTGCTATGACTATTTACAACAATATTATTGAAGCAATTAAGCGATATGACACGATTATTATTCATCGTCATCAACGACCTGATCCAGATGCTATTGGCAGTCAGGTTGGTTTGCAAAAATTATTACAGAAACATTTTCCTACTAAAACCATAAAAATAACAGGTAAGGACGAACCAAGTCTCATTTGGCTAGCACGTATGGAGCAAGTGAGTGATGAGGATTACCAAGGAGCTTTGGTCATTGTAACGGATACAGCCAATACAGATCGCATTGATGATGATAGATATGCACAAGGGGACTATCTTATCAAAATTGATCATCATCCAAATGAGGATGTATACGGCGATTTGGTCTGGGTTAATACTATGGCTAGTTCATGTAGTGAAATGATTGCTGAGTTGGCCATTCAAGCCAAACTATCTTTGGATAGCGTTATTGCAAGATTATTGTATGCTGGAATCATTGGTGATACAGGTCGTTTTCTATACCCAGCGACTAGTCACCGTACGTTTGAGATTGCAGCAAGGCTACGCCAAGAAGATTTTGATTTTGCAGATGTGTCTCGTCAAATGGAAACGATTGATGTTAGAATTGCTAAACTGACAGGCTATGTTTACAATCACTTAGAGATAGATGAAGCAGGAGCTGCTCGTGTTATCTTAACGAAGGACACACTTGAGAAATATGGTGTGACGGATGCAGAGACTTCCTTTATCGTGAGTGCACCCGGAAGAATTGATACAGTTGCATCTTGGGGAATTTTTGTAGAGCAAGAAGATGGTACGTATCGCGTTCGTCTCCGTAGTAAATCTCTCCCGATAAATGAGATTGCCAAGCGTCATAATGGAGGAGGACATCCATTAGCCAGTGGTGCTAATTCGTATTCTATCTCTGAAAATGAACAAATATATCAAGAAATTCAGCAGGTTATACGAAATGCAACCAACTAGCAGAATCATTCATTTAATGGGGACGCTCATTGAAACAAGGATTTGGCATCATGATGCTGAGTCCATTTTGGATCAAGTAGAACAGCTTCTTTATCTTTATAAGGATCGATTTTCGGCCAATGATTTAACGTCAGAATTGATGGAAGTCAATCTAAATGCAGGAGTTCAAGCCGTTCCTGTGGCGGCAGATTTGTATGAGTTGATTGCCTTTGGAAAAGAGCATAGTCTAGCAAAGGGGAGTTTTCTTAATATCGCGATCGGTCCTCTTGTTCAGAGCTGGCGAATTGGTTTTCCTGATGCGAGAATTCCTAGTCAAGACAGTATTGCTAAAAAGTTAGAACTGATCGATCCTCAGGATATTGTATTGAACGATGTAGATCAGACCGTATACTTAAGAAAAGTTGGAATGGCAATTGATTTGGGAGCTTTGGCAAAAGGGTATGTAGCAGATAAGATAGTGGAATTTTTAAAAGCTATGGGAGTTACTTCTGGTTTGCTCAATCTGGGTGGTAATGTCCGAACAGTAGGAGAACCTTCCCACCATTCAGACGGTTATTGGAGAATTGGTATTCAAGATCCTCATAATAAACGTGGTAAAAATGCTCTGGTTTTGAAAATATCTGAAGGATCTGTTGTTACGTCGGGCGTCTATGAGCGAACATTGACCATAAAGGATAAAGTCTATCACCATATTTTTAATACGGAAACAGGTTATCCAATGGAAACACAGATTGCTAGTCTTAGTATTATTTCTAAAAAATCATTAGATGGTGAAGTCTGGACAACTCGCTTGTTTGGCGCAGCAATAGAAGAAATCTTAGAAACAGTTCATAACATGTTAGAAATAGAAGCTGTCATTATAGATCATAAAGGACAAGTATTTCTGACAGCTGGATTGACCGGCATGGTAGAGTATGGTAATCTAGTTATTTCAGATAGTTTTTCAAGTCCGACTATAGGAGGATTTGGCATGACTGTCCGTACAGATGTAACTTCAGGAGCTTCTGTTTTGTAGAAATGGAAAAAATAACCGAAAAAGCTTGCAATCAATTAAAAATTTTGATACAATCAAATGGTTATAATCTATGGCTCAAAAGAGACCATGGCAGAAAGGAATTTTTTTAAAATGAAAAAAGATATTCATCCAGATTATCGCCCTGTTGTCTTTATGGACACTACTACTGGCTACAAGTTCCTTAGCGGTTCTACTAAGAAAACTAATGAAACTGTAGAATTTGAAGGTGAAACTTATCCATTGGTTCGTGTGGAAATTTCATCAGACTCACATCCATTCTATACAGGACGTCAAAAGTTCACTCAAGCAGATGGACGCGTGGATCGTTTCAACAAAAAATACGGTATCAAATAGTCAATCGTATTCAGTTTACAGAAATAGTTATAAAAAACCTTTTCCAATATTTTGGAGAAGGTTTTTTGTATTTATACTAGAGGGATATAGAAGTCAGAAATGCATATATTTATTAAAAGAAGAATAATTAATATATATACTTATGAATAATAGCAGTACCATGTAAAGCACATTTGAATATAAAGAATAGTTTGTTTACTTTTTCAGTTTGTTACGAATAAATTAGGTAGGAGGAAAGCTATGTATCAAATTGATTTTAAAGAGGAAGCCTTATTACCACGTGAACGTTTACTAGAAGTAGGAGCTGAACGATTAAGTAACCAAGAATTATTGGCTATTTTTATACGAACAGGTACACAAAAAGAACCCGTTTCAATCCTTTCTAGCAACTTACTTAGTAAATTAGAAACATTGGCTACTTTAAAGGAACTTTCCATTGAAGAGTTGCAAAGTTTGACAGGGATCGGACGTGTCAAAGCTATTGAAATCAAGGCAATGATCGAATTAGGCAAACGGATTAATCAATCTGAATTATTAGGAAATGATCGAATATTGGGGAGTGAAAAACTTGGACGTAAAATGATTCAAGAAATTGGAGATAAAAAACAAGAACACTTGGTCGCTCTTTATCTCAATACCCAGAATCAAATTATCAGTCAGAAAACGATTTTTATTGGCAGTGTCAATCGAAGCATTGCAGAACCGAGAGAGATTTTACATTACGCAGTGAAATGTATGGCAACTTCAATTATTATTGTACATAATCATCCATCTGGAGTGGTACAGCCAAGCAAGAATGATGTATCGTTTACTAATAATTTAAAAGAGTCTTGTAAGACACTAGGATTGGTATTATTAGATCATTTGATTGTCGGAAGTAAGGAATATTATTCTTTTAGAGAAGAAAGTGAGCTTTTTTAGTAGAGGAAATGCTGGTGAAAATTTTGCTGTTTAATGTTAGTTGATTTTATGAAAAAAGACTGAAGAACATGCTAAAATAAATGTTTTCTTCAGTCTGATACGATATTCTTTTGGGTTTATTGAATTCTTTATAAGTGTATATGGATGATTAGCTATAATTTTTTCCAATAGGCTTTGTAGAGATAGAATTGAAGAGCGGAGCAGCAGGTGATGAGTAATGTCATAAGTCCAGCACTAACAAAGAGAGGTCCAATAGTGCTAGCGAGGATAATACTGACAACCATGATGGCTATTCCCAAAAACATAGTTCCAAGGATGCTACCAGCAATCAGCCATTGTCCTGCACCACGACCAAACAGCTGATTGCTATTTTGCCAGTTGAGTGTTAACAGTCGTTGATCACGCCAATAATAAATTTGTCCAGTTAATAAAGCACCCATACTGATACCTAGTATGAAAAAGAAAACTAAAATGAGATTGAGTTTCATCAGTACAACTGATAAAAAGAGATAAATAAGTGTTGGAAAAATAAATTGTACAGCAGCAACAACCCAGAATTTTTGGATGGTAAATAGTTTGAAGCTGATTGGTAACGTTTTGATAAAATGATAATTTTCTTTTTCAAGTGACATAGCGACACCGATAAAGGTGGAAGAGCCCGCAAAGAGGTTTCCTAGTAGTATACCAGCTAACATTGCAATACCAAAGTATTTCCAACTAAATATGTTAAAGCCATCTCCTTCTACTAGGCGTGAGAAGCTTGGAAAGAGAGCTATTATCATGAAGAGTGACTGAAAAAATGTTTGAATGATGAGATTACTATCTTTTAAAGTAGATAGATGGTGTTTCATTAAAGCTTTTGTGAGAGTATTAGGGAGTTTGACAGGTTTGTTCCTTTTTTTATTATTAGAAGCCGTCTCAATAGCCAATACTTGAGAGAAGTAGTTAGGCATGATAGCTTTAAAAGCATAAACTAGTAATCCGGCTACTATGCTAAGTGGAAAGATAAAATGGAGTAGAGTTCCAAGTGATATACTCTGACTTACCAAATAGTGAAATCCAACAAAAAATGGTAATGTCGGGAAGTCAACAAATCCACCAGATTCTAGTGATACGATTTGTCTTGATTGAAGGAACATAAGAGCACCAAAGGCAAGTAAGGAAGATCCAGCCATCAATAGAGTGGAAATCAGTGTTTTTTTAGAACTTTTCGTAAGAATTTCTCCGACAAAATGGATAATAATCAAGTTGAGTGTATTAACAATTATCCATAAGACTAGAAAAGATAAAAGAGCTACTATAATTAAACTAGGTCCTCCTATTTGCCAGTAGGTGATGATGAACAAAGATAAACAAGGCATTAAAAATGGCAATACCATTCCTTGTGCAGAGATAATTTTGGCAATAAATACTTCGTGTGGCTGGACTGGGAGTGCTAGATACAATTTAGTATCCTTACTGTCGTAAAAAATAGAAAAAAATGCTGTAAAACCATAAACGATAGAAATAATCGTAAAGAGAGCTAGCTGTAAGGAAAAGAAACCAACGGACCGGCTATAATCTACTCCCATAAAGAATACACTATACAATAGTCCAAAGCTAAGCGTCATAAAAAATTGTTGCCACAGCACGCTTTTGTAGGCTGAAAAAGAGGGATTTTTTTTCTTACTTTGCTTTTTCTTAACAGAAGCTAATAATTGGGGATTAGAGTATAGGATATTGATTTTAATTAATTCCCATATAGTAGATTTACTCATACTTACTCACCTACCTTTGTTTGTTGACGACCAGCAAGTTCTAGATAAATAGTTTCTAAATCTTTATCTGGATATTGTGCTTTAAGTTCGTCAATACTTCCTAGAAAAATCAATTCTCCCTTGCGTAAAATTCCAATGCGATCACAGAGTTGTTCAGCAACAGATAGGACGTGAGTAGAAAAGAGAACGGTATTGCCAGACTGGGCATGTTCTTTCATCATTTGCTTGAGATCAAATGATGCCTGTGGATCTAAACCAGTTAGAGGTTCGTCTAGAATCCAAATATCTGGATTTGAAATCAATGCACCGATGATGATAGTCTTTTGGCGCATACCATGTGAGAAACTATCAATTGCTTCATGTTGTTGAGCAGTAATATCAAAGAGTGTTGCTAGTTTCTCAATCCGATTGTCTACCAATTCTTTGCTAACTCCGTAGACTTTTCCCATAAAATGCCAATATTCAAATGCTGTTAGATGCAAGAAAATGTCTGGTGAATCTGGTACATAAGCAATACGTTTTTTGATTTCATCACGATGTTCAGATAGATTTAATCCATCAACTAGGATATTTCCTTGACTGGCTTCAATAATGGAAGTCAGCATACTAATCGTTGTTGTTTTTCCTGCACCATTATGTCCTATAAGTCCAAAAATTTCACCTCTTTTAATGGTTACATTGAGGTCAGAAAGTGCAGTTGTTTCGCCATAAGTTTTGCTAACATGGTCAAATTGAATCATAAGAACCTCCTAAGATATAGTGCTTTATTTTATTTATATCTTTATTATATCACTGAATTAGTACAGTATCAATATAAATATAGAAATTTTTGCATCAATATTTCATTTTCTCGTTCTAGCAGTTATGGTCAATAAAATGTATAAAATCTGCTATAATAGTTTCATGAATGATATAATCAAATATAAATTGGAGTTACTACCGAATAGCCCGGGTTGTTATCTCCATAAAAATAAATATGGAAAGATTATTTACGTAGGTAAGGCTAAGAATTTGCGTAATCGAGTTCGTTCTTATTTTCGTGGGGCACATGATACTAAAACAGAGGCATTGGTTTCAGAGATAGCAGATTTTGAGTTTATTGTGACAGATTCTAATATTGAGGCATTGTTGCTAGAAATTAACTTAATTCAAGAAAACAAGCCACGTTATAATATCATGCTCAAGGATGATAAATCATATCCTTTTATCAAAATTACTAAAGAGCGCCATCCTAGACTAATCATAACCCGTCAAATAAAAAAGGATGGAGGACAATATTTTGGTCCCTATCCTGATGTTGCAGCTGCTAACCAGACATTGAAACTATTGGAACGTCTTTATCCTTTTAGGAAGTGTAAAATGCCAGAAAATAAATATTGTCTGTATTATCATTTGGGACAATGTATGGCACATGGTGAACAACTTCCTAGTCTAGCTGACTATGATAGAATGGCTAAAGAAGTGGCTCAATTTCTTACAGGTCACGATGATAAGATTGTTCGCGAAATTCGGGAAAAAATGCAATTGGCAGCTACTCATCTAGAGTTTGAAAAAGCTGCGGAATATAGAGATATTCTTCAGTCTATTTCGACTTTGAGAACAAAGCAGAGAGTGATGGCACACGATTTGCAAAATAGGGATGTATTTGGTTACTATGTGGATAAGGGATGGATGTGTGTACAGGTTTTCTTTGTGCGTCAGGGAAAACTTATTGAGCGTACTGTCAATCTATTTCCCTATTATAATGATGCGGATGAGGATTTTCTGACCTATATCGGACAATTTTACAGAGATCAGCAGCATTTGATACCAGCTGAATTGCTCATACCGCAAGACATTGATAAGGAGGCAGTTGAGGCATTAGTGGCTACTAAAGTTATCCAGCCTCAGCGTGGTGAGAAAAAACAGCTGATCAATCTGGCGACTAAGAATGCACGTGTTAGTCTGGAGCAAAAGTTCAATCTCTTAGAGAAAAATATGGAGAAGACCTATGGTGCGATTGAGAATATTGGTCAACTACTAGGGATTCCAACACCTATTCGAATTGAAGCGTTTGACAACTCTAACATTATGGGCACCAGTCCTGTATCTGCCATGGTAGTGTTTGAACATGGGATGCCTAATAAGAAAGAGTATCGTAAGTACAAAATTCAGACAGTAGAAGGACCAGATGATTATGCTTCCATGCGTGAAGTTTTGCAACGCCGTTATAGTCGAGTGCTACGAGATGGTTTGACGCCGCCGGATTTGATTATCATAGACGGTGGGCAGGGGCAGGTCAATGTCGCCAAGCAAGTTATTGAGCGAGAATTGGGTATGTCTATTCCAATTGCTGGTTTACAAAAGAATGATAAACATCAGACACACGAATTGCTTTTTGGCGATCCGTTAGAAGTGGTAGAATTGCCTCGTAACTCACAGGAATTTTTCTTACTGCAACGCCTTCAAGATGAGGTTCATCGATTTGCCATTACTTTTCATCGTCAAGTGCGATCAAAAAATTCCTTCTCATCTAAGTTAGACGACATAGAGGGGCTAGGACCAAAACGTAAGCGGGCTTTGATGAAACATTTCAAGTCTATTGGAAACATCCAGTCAGCCAGCCTAGAAGAAATCGCAGAAGCAGGAGTTCCATACAAGGTAGCGGAGAAGGTCAAGGAAAAGTTGAGTGGCGATTGAAAGGCAGTTGAAAACTGAATGAAAATCAAAAAACAGAATAAACATTCAGAAAACGCTTTACAACTTTATAGTTGACTAGTATAATAAACTTGTCAAAATTTAGCTTGGCAAAAAGTAATGGCGTTAATAAAATAGAGAGCTATGTGAAGGCCATGCAAAAGTATATTACTCATACAATTGGATTATTGTTCATATTGTGTATGCTATTACCGTTTACGTATGCTACGGACAGTAAAAGTTATTCTGTTTTCCTTGTATCAGGTTGGTGGTATTTCAGTCAAAATTTGTTTTCCTTGTCCTCTATTCTAATCTTTTTAACATTCTTCTTCATAAATTATCAAGGTTATAAAAGTATTCAAATGATTATTTTTATCCTGACTTTTATGATCGCATTGTATTTTTATTGCTTACCCATTCTGGCTCTAGGAGAAGAATTCTGGAGTCGTATAATCGAATTGCCTGTTGCTTATTACATTTGTGGTTTACTTATGCTTATTGGAGTTGGATTAAAAGTAAAACGTTTGGTATCTGTTTAATTGCCAAATATTTCTGAAAAGCAGTCCTTTAAAGATAATCTGGTAAATCTTGCTTTTTGGCAGGTAGAGATGAAATTTGAAAGCTTTCCTAATTTATGGTAAAATGAGCTATCAATGACTGATTAAGGAGAAAGCTATGGCTTTTGGTGAACAAAAACAGAAGAAAACAACATTTGAAAAGGTAACATTGACGATTGTTATTTTGATGGTTATTGCAACGTTAGCAGGCTTGATTTTGCCAGCAGTGAGTGCATTGATGAAGTAAAACGCTACTAAGCGTTTTTTTCTAGGAAAGAATAGGTAACTTATGAGTATGTTTTTAGATACTGCCAAAATCAAAGTAAAGGCAGGTAAAGGTGGAGATGGTATGGTTGCCTTTCGCCGTGAGAAATATGTCCCTAATGGTGGTCCTTGGGGTGGTGACGGCGGTCATGGTGGGAATGTCGTCTTTGTCGTGGATGAAGGATTACGCACCTTGATGGACTTCCGTTATAACCGTGTCTTTAAAGCTGAGGCAGGCGAAAAAGGAATGACTAAGGGAATGCATGGTCGAGGAGCAGAAGATTTATATGTGCGTGTGCCACAAGGGACGACCGTTCGTGATGCAGATACTGGTAAAGTAGTGACGGATTTGGTGGAGCATGGACAAGAATTTGTCATTGCACGTGGCGGTCGTGGTGGTCGTGGAAATATTCGTTTTGCCACTCCCAAAAATCCTGCACCAGAAATTTCTGAAAATGGTGAGCCAGGTGAGGAGAGGAACCTTGAATTAGAACTAAAAGTTTTAGCTGATGTAGGACTGGTTGGCTTTCCTTCGGTTGGTAAATCAACATTGTTGAGTGTTATCACAGCAGCCAAACCTAAGATTGGTGCTTATCATTTCACAACGATTGTGCCAAACTTGGGAATGGTTCGTACAAAATCAGGAGAATCTTTTGCAGTAGCTGATTTGCCGGGATTGATTGAGGGAGCAAGCCAAGGAGTAGGGTTAGGAACTCAGTTTTTACGTCATATTGAGAGGACACGTGTTATCTTGCATGTAATCGATATGTCTGCTAGTGAGGGACGCGATCCTTATGAAGATTACGTTGCAATCAATAATGAGTTGGAAACCTATAATCTTCGTCTCATGGAACGTCCGCAAATCATTGTAGCTAATAAGATGGACATGCCAGAAGCGACTGAAAATCTTGTAGCATTTCAGAAAAAATTAGCTGCTGACTATGATGAGTTTGATACACTGCCACAAATTTTCCCAATCTCAGGTATCACTCATCAAGGTTTGGAAAATCTTTTAGAAGCAACTGCAGAGTTGCTGGATAAAACTCCGGAATTCTTGTTATATGATGCGTCGGATTTTCAACAAGAAGAAGCTTATTATGGATTCAATCCCGAAGAACCTGAATTTGATATTAGTCGTGCAGACGATGCAAGTTGGATTCTTTCAGGAGACAAACTAGAAAAACTCTTTACTATGACCAACTTTGACCGTGATGAATCTGTGATGAAATTTGCTCGTCAGTTGCGTGGCATGGGCGTAGATGAGGCTCTTCGTGCGCGTGGAGCAAAAGATGGTGATACGGTTCGTATCGGTAAGTTTGAGTTTGAATTTGTGGATTAAAAACGGTAACCATTAGTTAAGATATCGTTTAAACAAGAGTTTTGCTGGGGGGCATTATGGGAGACAAACCAATATCTTTTAAAGATAGGGATGGAAATTTTGTATCTGCAGCTGATGTTTGGAATGCAGAAAAATTGGAAGAATTATTTAATCGGTTAAATCCTAATCGTAAACTACGCTTAGAACGTGAACGCTTAGCTAACCGTCAAGGAAAAGAGTAAAGGAAAGCTAGTGCTTTCCTTTTTATTCTGTTTTGAAATTTGCTATACTAGGGATAGTATATTTTTGGGAAAGTATGAGAGATCAATTATGAAATTAGTCTATACGGATATTCGCAATTCATTGACCCAGTATTTAACGGTGATAGCAGATGAATATGCCAAAAAAGGCAAGCGTGTCTTTTATATTGCACCCAATTCTTTATCGTTTGAAATGGAGCGTAAAGTCCTTGAAGAATTGGAAGAAGAAGCTTCCTTTAACATTATTGTGACACGTTTCGGACAGTTAGCACGTTATTTAATGATTCATCAAAATGATAGACGAGCAATTGATGATGTGGGCTTGTCTATGATCTTTTTCCGTGTTTTATCGCAATTTAAAGAGGGAGAATTAAAACTGTATGGAAAATTGCAGTCTGATTTTGGATTTATTGGACAATTAGTTTCTCTGTATAAGGAGCTGCAACGTGCCAATATGACAGTTCTGGATTTGGAGGCAATGGGGGCTCCTGATAAACAGGCTGATTTAGTCAAAATTTTTCTAGCTGTTACAGAAACATTAGCAGAAGAAGGATTTGAGCATCAGTCTCAACTAGCTCAACTCACAGCAATTATAGAGAGTAATTCGGTAAACGAGCAGTTAGAAAATACAGTGTTGGTAATTGATGGTTTTTCTCGATTTTCTGCAGAAGAAGAAGCCTTAGTTAGTGCTTTAGATAGCCGTGTTGAGGAAATTGTTGTTGGCGTGTATGCTAGTCAAAAAGCTGTAAAGGCGACTTATACGGAAGGGAATGTTTATCAGGCTACTATCGATTTTTTACGTCAATTATCTAGTAAATATGGCGTAAAAATTAGCTACATTGGTTTAGAACCAACATTAGATAGTTTGGGAAAAATTTCTCAAAATATGGAGTCTTACCATGACTATAGTGGTGCGATTCTGTCCTTGACAGAGCAAGATAGGGATCGTATTCACTTGTGGGAAGTAGTAAATCAAAAGGAAGAAGTAGAGCAAGTGGCGACAGCGATCCGTCGTCAATTACATCAAGGAGTACGTTATAAGGATATTTTGCTGCTTTTGGGTGATGTGGATAGCTATCAGTTACACATCGGAAAGATTTTTGACAAATATGAAATTCCTTATTATTTTGGCAAAGCAGAAGAGATGAGTCATCATCCTCTAGTTCACTTTGTAGAATCACTGGAGAGAGTGAGACGGTATCGTTTTCGGGCAGAAGATGTGCTTAATCTTTTAAAATCAGGCTTATATGGAAATCTTTCTCAAAAGGATATTGACTTATTTGAATCGTATATACTCTTTACAGATATGAAGGGTCAGCAAGCTTTTTCTCGTCCATTTACAGTCAATAGTAGAGCTGATTATGATAAAAAGGTTATCAAAGAAAAGAAGCTTATTTATGATTTAAATTTGTTGGAAAATATTCGAATTCAGATTATGCAACCATTATTGACGTTGTTTAAGGCAGGAACGCAATCTGGTGGTGGTTTATTAGAAATATTCAAGGAATTTTTGGAAGCTGTTCACCTTCCAAAAAATATGGAAATCCTGTCACGAAGTTTGTCGGAAGTAGAGCAGGAAAGGGAAGAACAGGTTTGGAAACAATTTAGTCATATCCTAGAAACTTTACATCATATTTTTGGCAAGAAACGTCTTACATTAGATGATTTTCTAGCCATTCTTCGTTCGGGTATGCAAGCTAGTCATTATCGAACAGTACCTGCTACTGTGGACGTTGTGAAAGTTCAATCGTATGATTTGATAACACCTCATGCTGCTAAATATGTATATGCTATCGGCATGGGTCAGAATAATTTTCCTAAAGTTGCTAAAAATACTAGTCTTTTAACAGAAGAAGAAATGGAGAAAGTTAATCTTGTATCAGCTTCTTCTTCGCGTTTTGATGTGTTGAGTAGGGAAAATATCAAGAAAAACCATGCTGCTATGATGTCTTTGCTGAATGCAGCCACAGAACAATTGGTGATTTCTAGTCCACAGATTTATAATGAGGAAGAAAATAACCAATCTCCTTATATCAAAACATTGGTAAATATGGGCTTTTCATTGGAAGAACGTCGACGTCATGCTCAATTGGAGCCACAAGATATTGGTCATTATAAAAGCCTATTATCCAGAGTGGTGGAGATGGAACGTCCTGCTTTTGAAAATGAGGAGTGGAAAGGACAGACAGCTTTTTGGTCGGTACTCGTTCGACACCTGAAAAACAAATTAGAAACAGATGGTATCGAGATTCCAACGATTACAGGAGAAGTGAATTCTAAGCCACTGGCACCAGATACACTCGCTGTTTTATATCCCAAAGATCTTCCTCTGAATTTATCTGCCTCTAGTCTTGCTACGTTTTATAGTAATCAATACCTGTATTTTATTCGTCATGTGTTACAGTTGAGAGAGCAAGAAACGATTCATCCAACAGCTTTCCAACATGGTCTCTTTTTACACCGTATTTTTGAACGAGTGAGTAGGGATACATCCGAGCGGACATTTGATGATAAGCTGGAACAGGCGATTGCTAAGACAAAATCTGAAGCTGAATTTACTATGTTCTACACTCAAGATGCAGATACTCGTTTTACAGAGGAGCTGTTGACACAGATTGCTCAATCAAGTGCGACTGTCTTACGAGATAATGATATAGTTCTTGTTGATAGTCAGGAAAAAAGTTTTCGTAAGGAAGAAGCTCTCTCTTTTCGTCTTTCAGACGGAAGAGATGTACGAATTAATGGAACAATCGACCGGATTGATACACTACAGTTCAATCAATCAGTAGGGGTGGTGGATTATAAGTCTAGTAATCATAGCTTTTCACTAGTTGAGTTTTATAATGGTTTGAAACCACAGTTGGTGACCTATTTGGAAGCTTTGCAAACATTAGAAGATACAAAAAATCGGTCGATTTTTGGAGCAATGTACTTATACTTGAAGGATCCTATTTTTAAATTAAAAGATACTCAAAATTTAGTACAGTTAGAATCAGCTTCACAGACTAGTTTAGTGTATAAAGGGCTTTATGTGAAAGAGCAAAGTGCTGGGCTCAATCGCTTTTATCAAACACGTAATCAGCTTTATACACAAGATGAATTAACTGTTTTATTGCATCACAATCGCTTTCTCTATCAACAAGCTGCTCAAGAGATTTTATCAGGTCGTTTTGAAGTCAATCCTTATACAAAGGACGGTAGAACAGTTAGTGGAGAGCAATTAAAAGCGATAACTGGTTTTGAAGCAGATCTACACATGAAGCAAGCACGACATTTGGTCAAGGAGAGCAATCGTCAGGAATGGATAGAACGAATGAAAGGAGGGAACAACTAATGGTTTTTGAAGCATTTTTGAACTCGGACGAGATTGTAGCCATGCAACTAGCCGAAGCTACCTCTGATAAAGAGCAGAAGAGAACTCCAGAGCAGATAGAAGCAATCTATACTCACGGACAAAATGTGTTAGTTTCTGCTTCTGCTGGTTCAGGTAAGACATTTGTTATGGTTCAAAGAATACTGGAAAAATTAAAGCGTGGTATCTCTATCAATCAACTCTTTATTTCTACGTTTACGGTCAAAGCTGCTGGAGAACTCAAGGAACGAATTGAGAAAAATTTGCTTGAGATGATTGCGCAGACGACCGATCAAAAGTTGCGACTTCATTTATCTGCCCAGTTAGCAGATTTAGCGACAGCAGATATTGGTACAATGGATGCTTTTACTCAAAAACTAGTCACAACTTATGGATACAGTTTGGGCTTGTCACCACAATTCCGCATTTTGCAAGATGAGACGGAAAAGCTAACGCTGAAGCAGGAAGTGTTTAACACTCTCTTTTCACATTATATGGAACATGATTCTTCAGGGAATTTTTGCCAACTTGTTCGTAATTTTTCTGGAAATCGTAAGGATAATAGTGGGTTTCGTGAGCTTGTTTATCGCATTTATGATTTCAGTCAATCCACCAGTCATCCTACAGAATGGTTGAAAAACAAAGCTGTTCAAGCTGATTTATACAGTTCAGATGCCATTGAAAAGCAACTTGGTCAAGAATTTAGACAGCTTGTTTTAGGGAAATTAACAGCTGCCGGAGAGTTTTTCCGCTACCATATTGAATGGGGAAAGAAAGATTTTGGTACAGCTAAGTATTTTACGAATGTAGAAATGGCTTGTAGTCTATTATCAGATTTAGAGCAACTAAATCTGGAGCAGTTGGTAGAGCGAGTAGAGCAAGTATTGATGATCAACGATCAATCACGTGGCAAGGGTCTAACCAATGCTAAACGTCCAAAAGATGAGCATTTAATAGCTTTTAAAGAAGAATACAACCGTAAGAAAAATGAATTGATTGCTGATGTGCGTGATATTCGTCAAGAAATCTATGAATTAACCATTCTCAAAGATTACCAGTCTCAAGCTCTCCCTTTGCTAGAGATATTGCGTGATTTTGTGTTAGATTTTTCGCAAGCGTATTTAGCAGTCAAGATAAAGGAATCTACATTTGAATTTGGTGATATTGGGCATTTTGCGATTCGCATCTTAGAAGAAAATTCAGATATACGCCACTATTTTCAGGAGAACTACCATGAGGTTATGGTGGATGAATATCAGGATACTAACCATAGCCAAGAAAGAATGCTGGACTTGCTATCTAATGGACAGAATCGTTTTATGGTAGGCGATATTAAACAGTCTATCTATCGTTTCCGACAAGCTGATCCCATGATTTTCCAAGAAAAATTTGATACTTATGAAGCCAATCCGGCAGCTGGTAAATTGATTTTACTCAAGGAAAATTTCCGTAGTCAGATAGAGGTGTTAGATGCAACCAATGCAATTTTCACGCGCTTGATGGATCGTCAAATTGGGGAAATCAACTATGATGAAACGCATTGTTTGGTTGCAGGTAGTGCCAGACAGAAAATTGCTCAACCGAAGCATGAAATGGAGTACTTGATTTATGATAATGAACAAGTAGAATCAGAAACTTCAGAACAAGAAGAACAGTTAATGCTTGGAGAGGTTGAAGTCGTTGCTAAAGAAATCATCCGACTTCATAATGAGGAAGGTGTACAGTTTAAAGATATTACACTTCTTGTTCAAAAACGCACCCAGAACGACTTCATTCAATCTATCTTTGACAAATATGGGATCCCTCTTGTAGCAGATGGTGGGTCAGGATCGTATCTTCAGTCGTTAGAAGTAATGGTGATGTTAGATACGTTGAGAGTTATTAACCATCCTCTGAATGACTATGCGTTGGTTGCCTTATTAAAATCGCCAATGTTTCAATTTGACGAAGATGAACTCACACGACTGTCTCTTCAGGCACGTACAGGATTCTTCTATCAAAAAATGGAATTGGCTCAAGCTGGTCAAGGAGATCATCCAGAGTTAATTGGACAGAGATTACACAAGAAACTTTCTGACTTTCTCAATATTCTATCTGATTGGAGATTCTTTGCTAAATTGCATTCTATCTATGAGTTGATTTGGAAGATTTTTAATGAGAAATTTTATTATGACTATGTGGCAGCTCTTCCAAATGGTAGTAAACGTCAAGCCAATCTTTATGCGCTAGGACTACGTGCCAATCAATTTGAAAAGACAGGCTATAAAGGGTTGGCTCGCTTCATTGCTATGATTGATCGAACGTTGGCTCATGAGAAAGACTTGGCAGATGTTCAAGAGTTCTTGCCACAGGATGCTGTTCAGCTGATGACGATTCATAAATCAAAAGGCTTGGAATTTCAATATGTCTTTCTGATGAATATTGACAAGCGCTTTAATTTGGAAGATCAACATCAATCCGTGATTATTAGTCGGAAAAATGGTTTAGGTATTCAGTATCTAGCTGACATGAAAGACAGAGTGAACAGTCCTTTGCCACATGTGAACGTATTGATGAATACTCTTCCCTATCAACAGAATTTACAAGAATTAAAACTGGCGAATCTATCTGAACAAATGCGACTGTTATATGTTGCTTTGACGCGTGCAGAAAAAAAAATATATCTAGTAGGAAAAGGATCAGCTACAAAATTAGCAGATCGCTATGATGGTTTAAAAGAAAACGGTGTTTTAGCAACGGCTAGCAGAGAAAAAATGTTTAGCTTTCAAGATTGGATCTTAGCTATCGATACTGCTTTTTCGGGAGAAAAACTTTATTTTAAAAAAGTATGTGTGACAGATGATGATTTGACGCCAGAAAAGATTGGAACTATCCATCTAAAGCATAAACTAGAAGGTATAGAATTAAAAGATGTTCGTCAGTCAGACATGATTAAAGAGGCCTTAGACCAACTTTCTTCTGTACAAGACTTAAATCTCAAATATAAAGCAGCTAGTGAATTACCGAGTTTACGTACACCCAGTCAGATAAAGAAATTATACGAGCCAGTTTTGGGTCAAGAAGGCATGGAAGTCATGGAAAAATTTAAACCACGTCTCACATTTGAATTGCCTAATTTTTCAAAAAAAGTAAAAGTGAGCGGTGCTCAGATTGGTTCTGCAGTTCATGAACTCATGCAACGACTGGATTTGTCATGGGTGGTGACAAAAGATACAGTGCGGCAAGCGTTGCAGTTGGTTCAGGCAGAGCAAGAGGTGAAGGATGCTATTTCTGTATCTAAAATATTGGACTTCTTTGATACAGAATTGGGGAGAGAGATTTTAGCCAATACAGATAAACTACATCGAGAAGCCCCTTTTGCAAGTTTGCAACTAGATTCTTCTTCCAATGAAACATTTGTTTTACGTGGTATTATTGACGGTTATTTGCTTTATGATGACCACATTGTTCTGTTTGATTATAAGACAGATAGTTATCACCATGTTCATCAGTTACAGGAACGGTATAACAAACAAATGAAACTCTATGCTCAAGCATTAAAAAAAGCCTACAGAATAGACCGTGTAGACGCTTATCTCATCTTATTGGGTGGAGAGAAAATTGAAGTTGTATCAGTTGATATCACTTAAAAAAAGCGAGTTAAATTCGCTTTTTTTGTTTGGTTAAATTCAGTCCAAAAGGCACTAAGTTTTCTTCTTTTTTGAGAATGCGCTCAATATTATCTTTGTGACGAATGATGACAAAGATACCAAGAAATAGGATAATCACAGTAAATAGCCAATCGTACCCAGTAAATAAAAATCCTACAGAAGGAAAGAGTAGCACTCCAACAATGGCTAGAACAGCAGCAAGAACGCTAGAAAAAGATACCATTGAGGTCAGATATAATGAAAGTGAAAAGCTAATGAAAAGATAGAGACAGAACAATGGAGCAATCCCTAATAACATACCTGCTGATGTTGCGACAGCTTTACCTCCTTTAAACTGAGCAAATATGGGAAAAGTATGCCCTAAAATAGCCATAAATCCAAATAAAATAGGAGATAAGTCACTTATATGAAACAATACTGGGAGAAGTGTAGCCAGAGTACCCTTGAGAAAATCAATGGCAAATACCCCCATACCAGCTTTGGGTCCTAAGATGCGAAAAGTATTTGTAGTTCCAGTGTTACCAGAACCATGTTCGCGAATATTGATGTTGAAGAAGGCTTGTCCAATCCACAGACCAGATGGAATGGAACCTATTAAATAGGCTATAAACAAAAGTAATACTATCTTTATCATGTTCACATTATACCACATATTGCTTGAAACAAGGAAAAATCTTGCATTGTGGTCCTGTTTTTTGGTAAGATAGTTAAGATAATATGACTGGAGGTCAGATTTGGCTAAGAAAGAGATTACGATCAATAATTACAATGATGATGCCATTCAGGTACTGGAAGGCTTGGACGCTGTTCGGAAACGTCCGGGAATGTACATTGGCTCAACGGATGGCAATGGTTTACACCATATGGTGTGGGAAATTGTCGATAACGCTGTTGATGAGGCTTTATCTGGCTTTGGTGATCGAATTGATGTTACGATCAATAAAGACGGAAGCCTGACAGTTTCGGATTGCGGGCGTGGTATGCCGGTAGGGATGCATGCGACTGGAAAACCTACTGTCGAGGTTATTTTTACCGTTCTTCATGCAGGTGGAAAATTTGGTCAAGGAGGCTATAAAACCTCTGGTGGTCTGCATGGTGTAGGTTCTTCGGTAGTCAATGCCTTATCTCGTTGGCTTGAAGTTGAAATCACGCGTGATGGTGCCATTTATAAACAACGATTTGAGCAAGGTGGTAAACCAGCTACAACATTGGAGAAAATTGGCACAGCACCTAAGTCTAAAACAGGCACGAAAGTGACCTTTATGCCAGATGACACTATTTTTTCAACGACAGATTTCAAATTTAATACGATTGCAGAGCGTTTGAAAGAGTCAGCTTTTCTGCTCAAGCAAGTCACTATGAATTTAAAAGACGAGCGAACTGGTGAAGAAGAGCAATATCATTACGAAAATGGTGTGCAGGATTTTGTTTCTTATCTGAATGAAGACAAGGAAACATTGACCCCTGTTCTTTACTTCGAGGGAGAAGAGTCTGGTTTTCAAGTTCAAGTAGCGATGCAGTATAATGACGGCTATTCGGACAATATTCTGTCCTTTGTCAATAATGTTCGTACCAAAGATGGTGGCACTCATGAAACAGGCTTAAAG
The DNA here is from genome assembly GCA_029593505.1 of Streptococcus suis. Lineage (GTDB taxonomy): Bacteria > Bacillota > Bacilli > Lactobacillales > Streptococcaceae > Streptococcus > Streptococcus suis_AG. The sequence continues at coordinate 145,669 of JAKTNI010000003.1, read as the reverse complement.
TTAGCGATTACAAAAGCTTTGAATGACTATGCTCGTAAAACCGGTCTTTTGAAAGAAAAGGATAAAAATTTGGAAGGGTCAGACTATCGTGAGGGATTGGCTGCTGTTTTATCTATTCTTGTACCAGAAGAGCATTTGCAATTTGAAGGTCAAACAAAAGATAAATTAGGTAGTCCATTGGCTCGCCCTGTAGTTGATGGGATTGTTTCAGAGAAACTGACTTTCTTTCTTTTGGAAAATGGTGAGTTAGCCTCAAATTTAGTTCGCAAAGCTATTAAAGCTCGTGATGCTCGTGAAGCAGCACGGAAAGCTCGTGATGAATCACGGAATGGGAAGAAAAACAAAAAAGATAAGGGACTTTTGTCTGGCAAATTGACACCAGCTCAATCTAAAAATCCTGCAAAAAATGAATTGTATTTGGTTGAGGGAGATTCCGCAGGTGGCTCTGCTAAGCAAGGACGAGATCGTAAGTTTCAAGCTATTCTTCCTCTACGTGGTAAGGTCATTAACACAGCTAAGGCAAAAATGGCTGATATTCTTAAAAACGAAGAAATCAACACAATGATTTATACGATAGGTGCAGGTGTTGGTTCGGACTTTACCATAGAAGATGTCAACTATGACAAGATTATCATTATGACCGATGCAGATACGGATGGCGCTCATATTCAGACACTCTTATTGACTTTCTTTTATCGCTACATGCGTCCATTGGTTGAAGCAGGTCGTGTCTATATTGCATTGCCACCTCTTTATAAGATGTCAAAAGGTAAGGGCAAAACAGAAAAAATTGCTTATGCTTGGTCTGACGGTGAGTTAGAAGACTTACGCAAAGAATTTGGTAAAGGATTTATGTTACAACGTTATAAGGGACTGGGTGAGATGAATGCAGATCAACTTTGGGAAACAACCATGAATCCTGAAACTCGTACTCTGATTCGTGTAACGATTGAAGACTTGGCGCGTGCGGAACGCCGTGTGTCCGTTCTCATGGGCGACAAAGTTGAGCCTCGCCGCAAGTGGATTGAAGACAATGTTCGATTCACGCTGGAAGAGACTACGGTGTTTTAGACAGTCAAAATGGAGAAAGCAAGCTAAATGAGGTTAGAGATTTGGGATAAGAACTTCAGTCTTCAATGGGGTGGAACGTATTTTCTTGCATTGGTGGACTATCCAAATATACAAGATTGGGAAATTGAGAAAATTCACGCGTTCATTGCGTACGAAAAATATAATAATAGAATAACACAAGTAGTTTGTAAGGACGAAGCTATTATTAATCAACTAAATAATTGTTTTCAAGATAGAGCAAGTGCTTTTCCATTCTTCCCGACAAGTAAAGTTGTTGCTTCGACATATGATGCTCAAGGAAACTGTGTTTATTCGGATTTTTTAAGTCATACTTGTACAATAGATACAGCGAAAGATATCTTAAAAAGTGGTAGGTTGCTATCTGCTGTAAAAGCCTTTCATAAAACACCAACAGAACTTGTTAGAAATGTTAGAAATGTAGCAGGGGATCCAAAAGACTATTTCGACTATGTCATGTTTGCTTGGTCCAATACAACTTCAGGTTATCAATTAGCTATGGAACGATTACTAGGTAGAATGCCGACGGATAGTGATCTTAATGAATATTTTACTCCTGGAGTTAGCTTCCACTTTTTGTATGACGATATTGTAAAGTTAAACGGGTACGTGTTTGATGGTTATCACGCTGCAAAGGTAAAGGATAGTGTTGATTTAGATATATTATTTGCCTGTATTATTCCTACTAGTGAGAAAGCTAACTTTAAGACTATCATTCCTTACAATTTACTTTTGAAAACTTACTATTTAGATTACCAACAGGAAGGTCTAATCGAGTGGTCTATAAAAGTTTATAAGTTTGTAGAAACTTTAGCTAGTTCTAGACATTATGGTCTCGTTCGTGATTAAGTATAATTAAACATAGTACAAGGAGATGATCTATGTTTTTAAAAGATAAGCTAATCAAAAATATAAAAGCCAGATTGAATGAATGTTGCTATCAGAAAAAAATATTCAGAAATAGACAGGAGTTGCAAGAAAAGTTTGACCAAGCTCTCATAATATGGAACTCTTCTAAAACTCGTCAGCTGGCTGAAAATTTACTTTCAGAGCAAGGGAAATTAGAACACTTCTTACAAGATATTGAACAAAAACTAGCTCGTTTACCTTTTGGTGGAGATAAATTTGCAGCTATTCCAGGTATGATTTCCATGGTTCGAAGTTATATTAATAAAGAATATACACAACTCCCCAAAGGAACAATTTTAGCTATTATTGGTGCACTGATTTATTTTTTTAATCCATTAGATGTTTTACCAGATTTTGTTTTAGGAGCTGGTTTGCTTGATGATGCTTTTGTTGTAAATACATGCTTAAAATGGATTCAATCAGATGTAGAAGGATTTAGAAAGTGGCAAGCAAGTCAAAGATTGGTTGCTCGTTAACCATAAGGAGTACAAGATGGGAAATATGGATATACATGCAAATAAGCAAAAAAATTACGGATTTTTTTGAGTGTTACATTTTTGATTACTTGGTGTTTCGGTTGGGGAAGTATGGCTTTTTTTAAGATTAGTTTGACTTCACCATTAGGTAATATGATGCATATTCTATCGGGTTTAGGTCCTGCTATTGGTACTTGTTGTTGCCTTGAGGATAGATCTTGGATAGCGATAAAAAATTTTTTATTTCATTCAAAAAAGAATGGATGGAAGTACTTACTTTGTTTCCCGCTTTTGTATATATTGATGATTATTGTCGCTTCAAGAAAAGCTAGTGGATTGATTGACATCAAGTCATTACCAATGTTATTTATTCAATCCTGTATTATAGGTGGCGGAAATGAAGAAGCTGGGTGACGTGGTATTATGCAGCCCATTTTAGAAGATATATTACCATTTCCGTTGGCAACTCTTACGACAGGTGTAGTTTGGTCAATATGGCATTTACCATTGTGGTTTATTGATGGAAGTGTCCAACAAATGTTTCCTTTTTACCAATTTATGATTTATGCTATTGTATTAAGTTTCAGTCTAGCAATTATTTATAAAAAATCTCACTCAATCTTTTTTTGTGCCATATTTCATGGATTGAACAGCGTGTTAATTGCTTATTTTGCTGTAAAGGCAAATATAATCTTTATTGTAGGATTATTCATTGTAACTTATATTTGTTTGTATTTATATAGAGAAAATAAGGTATCTTAATTTATGTCTAATATTCAAAACATGTCCCTTGAGGACATCATGGGAGAGCGTTTTGGTCGCTACTCCAAATACATTATTCAAGAGCGGGCCTTGCCAGATATTCGTGATGGCTTGAAACCCGTGCAACGTCGGATTCTTTATTCCATGAATAAAGACGGTAATACCTTTGATAAGGGTTACCGAAAGTCTGCCAAGTCTGTTGGTAATATCATGGGGAATTTCCACCCGCACGGTGATTCCTCTATTTATGATGCTATGGTTCGGATGAGCCAAGACTGGAAAAACCGTGAGATTTTGGTAGAAATGCATGGAAACAATGGCTCTATGGATGGTGATCCACCTGCCGCTATGCGTTACACAGAAGCTCGTTTGTCGGAAGTTGCTGGTTATCTGCTATCTGATATTGAGAAAAAAACGGTACCGTTTGCATGGAATTTCGATGATACGGAAAAAGAGCCAACTGTTCTTCCAGCTGCTTTTCCAAATCTGTTAGTAAATGGAGCAACTGGTATTTCAGCAGGTTATGCGACGGATATTCCACCGCATAATTTAGCAGAAGTCATTGATGCGGTTGTCTATATGATTGACCACCCAGCAGCTACGCTAGAAAAACTCATGGAGTTCTTACCGGGACCAGATTTTCCAACAGGCGGTATTATTCAAGGGGCTGATGAAATTAAGAAAGCTTATGAAACAGGTAAAGGTCGTGTGGTTGTTCGGAGTCGTTGCGAGATTGAGCAACTAAAGGCAGGTAAGAAACAAATTGTTATTACAGAAATTCCTTATGAAGTGAATAAGGCTGTGTTGGTGAAAAAGATTGATGATGTTCGTGTAAACAATAAGGTACCGGGTATTGCAGAAGTACGTGATGAATCTGACCGTACAGGTTTAAGGATTGCTATTGAGTTGAAAAAAGATAGTGATGAACAAACCATTCTGAATTATCTTTATAAGTACACTGATGTACAAATCAATTACAATTTTAACATGGTAGCAATTGATAACTTTACACCTCGTCAGGTTGGTTTACAAAAGATTTTATCAAGTTACATTGCGCATCGTCGTGAGATTATCATTGCACGTTCGAAGTTTGATAAGGAAAAGGCTGAAAAACGTCTTCATATTGTAGAAGGTTTAATTCGTGTTATTTCTATTTTAGATGAAGTGATTGCTCTTATTCGCGTTTCAGAGAATAAAGCAGATGCCAAAGAAAATCTGAAGATTAGCTATGGTTTTAGTGAAGAGCAAGCAGAAGCTATTGTAACGCTACAGCTCTATCGTCTAACCAATACGGATATTGTGACATTAGAAAATGAAGAAGCTACACTGAGAGAAGAAATTCAGACCTTGTCTGCCATTATTGGAGATGAACGAACCATGTATAATCTCATGAAAAAAGAATTACGTGAGGTTAAAAAACAGTTTGGCAATCCTCGTTTAAGTGAGTTGCAAGATCAAGCTGAGACGATTGAAATTAACACAGCTAGTTTGATTGTAGAGGAAGAAACCTTTGTGAGTATCACTAAGGCTGGTTATATTAAACGAACGAGTCCACGTTCCTTTAATGCTTCTACGATTGAAGAAGTAGGAAAACGTGATGATGATCAATTGATTTTCTTAGAACATGCACGAACAACTCAGCACCTCTTACTCTTTACAAATTTGGGTAATGTGATTTATCGCCCTGTGCATGAGTTGACCGATATTCGTTGGAAGGATATCGGAGAACACCTAAGCCAAACACTGATGAATTTTGAAACCAATGAGGAGCTTATCTTCGCAGAGTTGGTGGATAATTTCGAAGAAGGAACTTATTTTGCTGTCACAAAGCATGGTCAAATCAAGCGCGTAGAGCGCAAGGAATTTTCACCATGGCGTACATATAAGTCTAAGTCAACCAAGTATGCGAAATTAAAAGATGCAGAGGATGTTGTAGTTACTGTATCTCCAATTCTTTTGGATGATGTGATGTTGATTACCTCTAAAGGATATGCTCTTCGTTTTAATATTGAAGAAGTGCCAGTAATTGGAGCTAAGGCAGCTGGTGTGAAAGCGATGAATCTAAAAGATGAGGATACGATAGCTGCTGCATTCATTAGCAATACCAATTCTGTCTATCTCTTGACTCACAGAGGAAGCCTTAAGAGAATGGCAACAGAAGACATACCTATCACCAGTCGTGCAAATCGTGGTTTGCAGGTTTTACGCGAATTAAAAGCTAAGCCACACCGAGTATTTGTAGCTGGACCAATTCAGACGGAACAAGGTGAATTTGATTTATTTACTAGTCAGCTTACCGAAGAATTAGATAGTCAAGTTCTTCATGTTCAATCCAAAATAGGAAAGTCGTACACTGTTGACCTCACAAAACTAAGTTTATCAGAGCGTACCAGCAATGGTAGTTTCCTATCAGATACCATATCAGATGAAGAAGTACAAAGTGCTTGGTTGATTTGAGAGAAGAGTGATTGTACATTTGAAATTAAGTATCGAGAAGCCTGAATATTTCAGGCTTTTTAATTTTCCACAATGTTCTGACTTTTTCTTGTAATCTATGAATAAAAATAGTAAAATAGAAAAAAATTAAAGAGGAGATTGATTATGACCGTAAATTTAGATTGGGATAACCTAGGTTTTTCTTATATGAAATTGCCCTATCGTTTTATTGCGTACTACAAAAACGGTGAGTGGACTCAAGGGGAATTGACAGAGGATGCTACTATACATATTTCAGAAAGTTCTCCAGCTCTGCATTATGGACAGCAGGCTTTTGAGGGATTGAAAGCATATCGTACCAAAGAAGGCAAGTTACAATTATTTCGTCCGGACCAAAATGCAGCACGTTTGCAACGTACAGCAAAACGCTTGTTAATGAAGCCTGTACCGACAGACTTATTTATTGAAGCGTGTAAACAGGTAGTAAAAGCAAATGCTGATTATGTTCCTCCATATGGAACAGGTGGAACTCTTTATATTCGTCCCCTGCTCATCGGTGTGGGTGATGTCATTGGCGTAAAACCTGCAGATGAATATATATTTACAGTCTTTGCCATGCCAGTTGGTAACTACTTTAAAGGTGGACTAGCACCTACTAATTTCCTTATCCAAGATGAGTATGATCGTGCAGCACCAAATGGTACAGGAGCTGCTAAAGTTGGTGGCAATTATGCTGCATCGCTCTTACCGGGACAATATGCTAAAAAACAAGGCTTTTCAGATGTTATCTATTTGGATCCAGCTACCCATACAAAAATTGAAGAAGTAGGGGCGGCAAATTTCTTTGGAATTACCGAAAATAACGAATTTATTACACCAGTTAGTCCATCTATTTTACCTTCTATCACCAAATATTCATTGCTGTATTTAGCAGAGCATCGTTTAGGAATGAAGGCTATTGAGCGTGAAGTATTTGTAGATGAATTAGACCAATTTGTAGAAGCGGGAGCTTGTGGAACTGCAGCTGTTATTTCACCGATTGGCGGTGTTCAAATTGGTGAAAAGCTTCATGTTTTCCATAGTGAAACAGAAGTTGGTCCAATTACTCGTAAATTATATGACGAATTGACAGGTATTCAATTTGGTGATGTAGAAGCTCCAGAAGGCTGGATAGTACCAGTAGAATAATTTTAGAAGGCTTGCGCTTGCAAGCTCTTCTATTTTTGTGTAGAATGTTGAAAGTGAGGTGTGAAAATGAGCAAAAAAGATAAAAAAATTGAAATTCAGTTAGTGGATAGTCAGATTTTGATAAATAAAGAAGAGTTTACAGGCTTCCAACTTATTATTGGGAAAAAGGTAATTGGTGAGATTGCGGAATTATCAGAAAATAATTTTGCAGTTGTCAAAAATGGTACGACTGAAAGTTTTTACAAGAATTTGGAAAAAGCAGTTGCAACTATTATTGAAAATTATAATTTAAGTCGCTAAAAGGCTTGTAATGATGATGAGTTTATGTTAAAATAGTCACTGTTAGTGTGCGGAGAGATAGCGAAGAGGCTAAACGCGGCGGACTGTAAATCCGCTCCTTCGGGTTCGGGGGTTCGAATCCCTCTCTCTCCATAAAACAGGATATTAAGATGTGTTGATTTATATTCTGTTTGAGACACTCATTGGGGTATCGCCAAGCGGTAAGGCAAGGGACTTTGACTCCCTCATGCGTTGGTTCGAATCCAGCTACCCCAGTCAAGGTACTAGATTTATTCTAGTTCGTCAAAGATGTCCATTGTTGTTTGTCCTTGCGTGTGCCTTAAATAAAATATATTTTATGTTGGGTCAGAAGACCTGATTGTTGGAGGTTTTTTTAATGAACGAATTTGAAGATTTGTTGAACAGTGTAAGTGAAGTTACACCTGGTGATGTGGTAACTGCAGAGGTATTGACAGTTGATGCTGATCAAGCAAATGTAGCTATTTCAGGTACTGGTGTTGAAGGTGTGTTAACTCTTCGTGAGTTGACTAACGACCGTGAAGCTGATATCAACGACCTTGTTAAAGTTGGTGAAACACTAGAATTACTTGTGCTTCGTCAAGTTGTTGGTAAAGATACAGACACTGTTACATATCTTGTTTCCAAAAAACGTTTGGAAGCGCGTAAAGCATGGGACAAACTTGTTGGTCGCGAAGAAGAAGTTGTTACAGTTAAGGTAGTTCGCGCTGTTAAAGGTGGTCTTTCGGTTGAGTTTGAAGGTTTACGTGGATTTATTCCAGCTTCAATGATTGATAGCCGTTTCACTCGTAACACTGAACGTTTTGTAGGTCAAGAATTTACTGCGAAGATCAAAGAAGTGGATCCAGCAGAGAACCGTTTCATTTTATCACGTCGTGAAGTAATTGAAGCAGAAGCTGCAGCGGCACGTGCAGAAGTATTTGGCAAATTATCAGTTGGTGAAGTGGTTACTGGTAAAGTGGCACGTATTACAAGCTTTGGTGCTTTCATTGATCTTGGTGGAGTTGACGGTTTGGTTCATTTAACTGAATTGTCACATGAGCGTAATGTATCTCCTAAATCAGCTGTAACAGTTGGTGAAGAAGTAGAAGTGAAAGTTCTTGCTATCGATGAAGTGGAAGGTCGTGTTTCCTTATCATTGAAAGCTACACAACCTGGTCCATGGGACGGTGTTGAGCAAAAATTAGCAGCAGGCGATGTTATTGAGGGGAAAGTAAAACGCATTACAGATTTTGGTGCTTTTGTTGAAGTATTGCCAGGTATTGATGGTTTGGTACATATTTCGCAAATCTCTCACAAACGTGTTGAAAATCCAAAAGATGCTTTGTCAGTAGGTCAAGAAGTTACCGTTAAAGTTCTTGAAGTCAACGCAGCTGACGAGCGTGTATCTCTTTCTATCAAAGCATTGGAAGAACGTCCAGTAGCAGAAAAAACTGAAAGTGGAGATAACGAAGGAAAACGTCAATCACGTCCACGTCGTCCAAAACGCCAAGAAAGACGCGACTTTGAATTACCAGAAACGCAAACTGGTTTCTCAATGGCTGATCTTTTCGGTGATATCGAATTGTAATTGAGATAAAAACTTGCTTTTAGCAAGTTTTTACTTTCCCACCCTTAGTGTAATGGATATCACGCAAGATTCCGGTTCTTGAGATGGGGGTTCGATTCCCTCAGGGTGGATTAGTCATGCTATATTGTAAGATTTTCTAAAAAGATGACCCAATAGGTCGTCTTTTTCATCTTACTCATTTTTGAAGTGCATTTTTTATTAAATTTTGATAGAATAGTAGGACGGAAAGTGAGAGACAATGACAAAGAAAATTTCTGCGATTTGGGCACAAGATAAAAATGGTTTGATAGGAAAAAGTGGTAAGCTTCCGTGGTCTTTACCGGCTGATTTGGAACATTTTAAACAAACAACAATAGGTCACGGTATCGTTATGGGACGTGTGACCTTTGATGGAATGGGACAACGTGCCTTACCTAACCGCCTGTCGATTGTATTGACTTCAGATGAAACCTACCAAATAGATAGCGATAGGGTATTGATTGTACATAGTCTGCAAGAGGTGTTGGATTGGTATGCTAAGCAGGATAAAAAAATATTCATCATAGGAGGAAGTCAACTGTTTACTGCGTTTGAGCCTTATATTGAAGAGTTGATTATTACAGATATTGAGGGTCAATTTGAGGGAGATGTATATTTTCCTGCTGACTTTCCAATGGAAAAATTTACTATAAAAAATAGTCACTTCCACTCGAAAGATGAAGTGAATCACTTTGATTTTACAATTAAGACTTATGAAAGAAGAGAGTGGTGAGAGATGGAAAAAAGTTTATTCGGTATATTTACAGCATTTTTAAGTGCAGTTTGTTTCTTTTGTACCATTCAAGCTGTTCGTAAGAAACGCTTTGGACTGGCGATTCTATTTCTATTGAATGCTTTTACGAATTTAGTCAATAGTATTCACGCTGTTTACGGTGTGTTATTTAAATAAGGGATATAGAAGAGGAGATAAATGACTGTTAAGCATACTCATGAGTTGATTTATTGCTCATTTTGTGGAAAAAATCAAGACGAAGTTAAAAAAATTATTGCAGGAAATAATGTATTTATTTGTAATGAATGTGTAGAATTAGCCCAAGAGATTATCAGAGAAGAGTTAGCAGAAGAAATATTGGTGGATTTGGCTGATACTCCTAAACCACAAGAATTATTGCAGATTCTAAATGATTATGTTATTGGTCAAGAACGTGCTAAACGTGCACTAGCTGTAGCTGTCTACAATCACTACAAGCGAATTAACTTTCAGGACAATCATGATCAAAAGAACGATGTAGATTTACAGAAATCAAATATTTTGATGATTGGTCCGACTGGTTCTGGAAAAACATTTTTAGCACAAACTTTAGCAAAAAGTTTAAATGTTCCGTTTGCCATTGCAGATGCAACTGCGTTGACAGAAGCTGGTTATGTTGGAGAAGATGTAGAGAATATTCTCCTCAAACTCTTACAAGCAGCAGACTTTAATATAGAACGCGCAGAAAGAGGAATTATTTATGTGGATGAAATTGATAAAATTGCCAAAAAAGGTGAAAATGTGTCCATCACGCGCGATGTATCTGGTGAAGGTGTCCAGCAAGCTCTCTTGAAAATTATAGAGGGTACTGTTGCAAGTGTGCCTCCTCAAGGTGGTAGGAAGCATCCTAATCAAGAGATGATTTATGTCAATACAAAGAATATCCTTTTCATTGTTGGCGGTGCTTTTGATGGTATAGAAGAGATTGTCAAGCAACGATTGGGAGAAAAAATAATTGGTTTTGGTCAAAATAATCGTGCCATTGATGAAAAAGAATCGTATATGCAGCAGATTATTGCTGAAGATATACAAAAATTTGGCATTATTCCAGAATTGATTGGTCGTTTGCCAGTATTTGCAGCTTTAGATCAATTGACTACAGAAGATTTGATTCGTATTTTAACAGAGCCTAAAAATGCTCTTGTTAAACAGTATCAAACTCTATTATCTTACGATGATGTAGAGTTAGAATTTACTCAAGAAGCTCTAGAGGAAATTGCTAAAAAAGCTATCGAACGTAAAACAGGAGCTCGTGGTCTTCGTTCAATTATTGAAGAAACGATGTTGGATGTGATGTTTGAAGTACCAAGTCAAGAGGAAATAAAACGTGTTCGGGTAACAAAAGCGGCAGTAGATGGTAATGAGAAACCAGAGCTAGAAATTGCTTAATGATTTAGTGCAAAATAAACGGAGGTAACAGGTTATCAATTGTTTCTCTCCTTTTTATGTGAAAGGAAATAGATGAAAATCAATACACACAATGCTGAGATTTTGCTCAGTGCGGTTTCCAAATCTCAATACCCGGATGATACTATTCCTGAGATTGCTTTGGCTGGTCGCTCAAATGTGGGAAAATCATCGTTTATCAATACCTTGTTGGGACGAAAAAATCTTGCTAGAACATCTGGTAAACCCGGAAAGACACAGCAATTAAATTTTTTTAATATTGATGATAAACTGCGTTTTGTTGATGTTCCGGGATATGGATATGCTAAAGTATCTAAAGCAGAACGTGCAAAATGGGGGAAGATGATTGAAGAATATTTGACTAGTCGTGATAATTTACGTGCCGTTGTTAGTTTGGTAGATATGCGACATGAACCGTCTGCTGACGATGTTCAGATGTATGAATTTTTGAAATATTATGATATTCCTGTTATTGTCGTTGCGACTAAGGCAGATAAAATTCCTCGTGGCAAGTGGAATAAACATGAATCCATTATCAAAAAGAAGTTGGATTTTGATAAAAATGATCAGTTTATTATTTTTTCATCTGAAACTCGTCAAGGTTATGATCAGGCTTGGGATGCTATCTTGCTAAAATTGTAGCATAGAGTGTTTAGCACTTAGAGAACTAATGTGATACTCAGTTTTCTAAGTGTTTTTGTGATGGAAAGTTCATTATAAATTTGATATAATGAGAAGTAATACCTTTAAAGGATGAATCATGAACTTAGAAGATTTGAAAAAACGTCAGGAGAAGATTCGTAATTTCTCCATTATTGCTCATATTGATCATGGGAAGTCAACTCTTGCTGATCGCATTTTAGAGAAAACAGAGACTGTTTCTAGTCGAGAAATGCAAGCTCAATTATTGGATAGTATGGATTTAGAGCGTGAACGTGGTATCACGATTAAACTCAATGCAATTGAGCTGAATTATCAAGCTAAAGATGGTGAAACTTATATTTTTCACTTGATTGATACTCCGGGACATGTTGATTTTACTTATGAAGTGTCTCGTTCATTAGCTGCGTGTGAAGGTGCTATCTTAGTGGTTGATGCAGCACAGGGAATTGAAGCTCAAACATTAGCAAATGTTTATTTGGCTCTAGATAATGATTTGGAAATTTTACCAATTATCAATAAAATTGATTTGCCAGCAGCCGATCCTGAGCGTGTCCGTCAAGAAATTGAGGATGTTATTGGTTTGGATGCTTCTGAAGCAGTTTTAACATCTGCTAAGTCTGGAATTGGTATTGAAGAAATCTTGGAGCAGATTGTCGAAAAAGTTCCTGCACCAACTGGAGATGTAACAGCTCCTCTTCAAGCCTTGATCTTTGACTCGGTCTACGATCCTTATCGTGGTGTTATTCTTCAAGTACGTATTGTAAATGGTGTTGTCAAACCGGGTGATAGAATTCAAATGATGTCCAATGGCAAAACATTTGATGTAACAGAAGTTGGTATTTTCACTCCTAAAGCGATTGGACGAGATTTTCTTGCAACTGGTGATGTCGGTTATATTGCTGCATCGATTAAGACAGTTGCTGATACTCGTGTCGGAGATACAGTTACATTAGCGGACAATCCTGCAAACGAACCTCTTGCAGGCTATAAGCAGATGAATCCGATGGTTTTTGCAGGAATCTATCCGATTGATTCCAATAAGTACAATGACTTACGTGAGGCTTTGGAAAAACTTCAGTTAAATGACGCTAGTTTACAATTTGAGCCAGAAACATCACAAGCACTCGGCTTTGGTTTTCGTTGTGGCTTCTTAGGATTGTTGCATATGGATGTTATTCAAGAGCGTATAGAACGCGAATTTAATATTGACTTGATTATGACAGCCCCTTCGGTAGTGTACCATATCAATATGACTGATGGGGAAATGCTGGAAGTAGCGAATCCTTCTGAATTTCCAGATCCAACTAAAATTGCTCATATAGAAGAACCGTATGTAAAGGCACAAATTATGGTACCTCAAGAGTATGTTGGAGCAGTGATGGAGTTAGCTCAACGAAAACGTGGTGATTTTGTAACGATGGACTATATTGATGATAATCGTGTTAATGTGATTTATCAAATTCCACTTGCTGAGATTGTTTTTGATTTCTTTGACAAACTAAAATCATCAACTCGAGGATATGCTAGCTTTGATTATGAAATTTCAGAGTATCGTGCATCCAAGCTTGTCAAAATGGATATTCTACTTAATGGTGATAAAGTTGATGCTCTTAGCTTCATTGTTCATAAAGAATTTGCATACGAGCGTGGCAAAATTATTGTGGATAAGCTGAAAAAGATTATTCCTCGCCAGCAGTTTGAAGTTCCTATTCAGGCAGCTATCGGTCATAAGATTGTAGCTCGTAGTGACATTAAGGCACTTCGTAAGAACGTTTTGGCGAAGTGTTACGGTGGTGACGTGTCTCGTAAACGAAAACTTCTGGAAAAACAAAAAGCTGGTAAAAAACGTATGAAAGCGATTGGATCAGTTGAAGTTCCACAAGAAGCATTCCTTAGTGTTCTTAGTATGGATGATGATGATAAAAAATAATGGATTAGCATTAAAAAACATTCCAGCAGTTTAGATTCTGCTGGAATGTTTTGATTATTTACGCTTTATTTCACCATGTGGAAAATAAGTTCCTTCTGGCATGTCTTCAATGATGACATGGATAGCTTCTTTAGGTGCGTTTGTATTGCGAGCAACAACTTCTGTTATTTCACGTGCGAGAGCAATTTTTTGTTCTTCTGAACGACCTTCAAATAGATCAATGCGTACAAATGGCATAATCGTCCTCCAATATTTTTTGTTTATTATATCATGGGTTTCAGTATTCTCCAAGGATATTTCTATAAATTATTGTAAACAATATTTATATTTTGATATAATATTATCATAGAAAAAGGTAAGGAGAATAACTATGTTTAAGAATAAAATTACGAAGGAAGTTTATGAAGATTTGATAAAAAAATCACGAAAAATTTTTAATAGAAAGACAGTCGGAATGGTTGGTGGAGTAATTCTCACTACTTTCGTTGGTTTTCAATTAATGACTGCTAAACTTCCTAAAAAAGAAGAACTTTATGGACAACAATATTTAACTGTCGTAAATCATCTCAAAGAGGCGGGCTTTAAAAATATTCAAGGAGTTGAAATAAGTGATTTAGAATTTGGAAAAGTAGGTGAAAGCGATCTTGTTGAAATAGTTTCAGTTGATGGAGAAGAATGGAAAGAAGGTCGTGCTTTGAAAACTATTCCAATCATAATTTCTTATCATGTTCCTAAAAAAGATGCTGTTGAAATTACTCTACCATCTTCCGGAAAAGTGGCAGATATTACAAAGAAACTTAACGAATTGGGATTTAAACAAATTAACTTAACTCCGATTCTTTTGGTAGAAGAAGGTAATGAAGACAAAAAAGACAAGGTAGATAGTCTCCAAATAGGGAAACATTCCTATCAATCAGGATATTTTTATTCTACTAGTTTATCTGTTAAATTAACTTATTTTGATGTTAGCCAAGACAATATAAAATTCCCAGCAAATATAGTTGAGAGTAAAAAATCAGAGCTTGAAAAACAGCTAAAAATAGCAGGTTTTTCTGATATTAAGTGCATAGCAGTGGAGGATAAAGACAAAACTAAACATGAAACAATTCAAAAAATTACTTTAGGTGAAACTGAACTTCGACTGCCTCTTAAACAGGAAATTATTAGTAAGAAAATGACTCCGATTGTAATTACTTATTATGATTTTTCTAGTTTTGCAGAACTTCCGTCTGCTATTTCAACAAAAACAACCACAGATACTAAAAAATTATTTACGGACAGTGGGTTTGAACAGGTTTCAGAGATAGGGACAGAAACCAGTGATATTGCTAAACATGGACAAATTATTGCTGTCGAAATTGATGGAAAATCTTTTAATGAAATAAGTGATAAGATTATCAAAAAAGATAGTAAAGTAGTCATTAAGTATTGGGATGCTGAGAAGGCGATTGCAGAAAAGGAACGTAAGGATGAGGAAGAAAGGAGAGCTATCGAGGCGAAAAAAGTTGCAGAAGAAGAGACACAAAGTCAGGTACAGCAATTTGCAGTTGCACCATCTCAAAATGTATTTTATCCTAACTGTAAAGCAGTGAGACAAGCAGGAGCAGCACCAATTTATCAAGGACAGCCAGGATATGGTAAACACTTGGATCGTGATGGCGATGGAATTGGTTGTGAGAGATAGTCACGGTAATTAGTTTTTTTATATAAGTATTTAAGCAGTACAACTTCGAGTTGATATAGGAATGTAAATATGAAATACTTGAAGCGTATAATTTGTTCTTTTGTTATCAGCTGTATCTCTTTGTACCTTGCAGCAACTGTTTTTTCTGATAGTCAGTGGATCGGACCAATTTTGATTACTCTCTTTGTATCGTCTCTATTATATAGTTTGGTGATGCTTTATAAACAAAAACCAAGCATTGGACAGATTGTCTTAGAATTTATTCTAAACCTTCTTATGTGGCCATAAATATGAAACAAGCTCTATTGGGCTTGTTTTTCTCTTTCCTATATTCCTTATTTTATGTTAAAATGAAAGGAGTGAAAATGTAAGATTGGATGAGAAAAAGTGGCTCAATTATACTATAAATATGGTACTATGAACTCTGGTAAAACCATTGAAATTTTAAAGGTAGCACATAATTACGAAGAACAGGGAAAACCTGTTGTCATTATGACATCGGCATTAGATACTCGTGATGCTTTCGGAGTTGTGTCTAGTCGTATTGGCATGCGTAGGGAAGCAGTTGCTATTGATGATGATATGGATGTTTTCACTGTGATTGAAAAAATAAATCCTCGTCCCTATTGTGTTCTCATCGATGAAGCTCAATTTTTACAGCGCCATCATGTCTATGCATTAGCTCGTGTAGTCGATGAATTAGATGTTCCCGTAATGGCATTTGGTCTGAAAAATGATTTTCGTAATGAACTTTTTGAAGGTTCCAAATATCTATTGTTGCTAGCGGACAAACTAGATGAAATTAAAACAATTTGTCAATACTGTTCCAAAAAAGCAACGATGGTTCTTCGAACACAAGATGGGAAACCTACTTACGAGGGGGAGCAAATTCAAATTGGTGGTAATGAAACCTATATTCCGGTTTGTCGCAAGCATTATTTTTCACCTATGATACCATCGCAAACAGATTAGTTTAGTATTTTCGGGTTTTTACGGATAGAAAAGAAACCTTATTTTAGAGAGAGGAATGACTTATACCCATGACTGATTCGTCATTGAGTGGTATAAATAACTTAATATGAATATTTATGATCAATTACAGGCGGTAGAAGACCGCTATGAAGAACTTGGAGAATTACTTTCGGATCCAGCGGTTGTTAGTGATACCAAACGCTTTATGGAATTATCCAAAGAAGAGGCAGCAAGTCGCGACACTGTGACAGCTTATCGTGAGTACAAAATTGTTCTCCAGAATATTAAAGATGCTGAAGATATGATAAAAGAATCTGCTGGTGATACTGACTTGGAAGAAATGGCTAAGGAAGAATTAAAGCAAGCCAAAGCAGATAAAGAGGAGTACGAAGAAAAACTAAAAATTCTTCTCTTGCCTAAAGACCCTAACGATGATAAGAATATTCTTTTAGAAATTCGTGGTGCTGCCGGAGGAGATGAAGCTGCACTCTTTGCAGGAGATCTTTTAACGATGTATCAAAAGTATGCGGAGGCACAGGGTTGGCGTTTTGAGGTCATGGAAGCGTCCTATAATGGAGTTGGCGGAATCAAAGAAGTGATTGCTATGGTATCGGGTCAATCCGTTTATTCAAAATTGAAGTATGAATCAGGAGCACACAGGGTACAGCGTGTACCTGTGACGGAAAGTCAAGGGCGTGTACACACTTCAACGGCAACGGTCTTAATCATGCCAGAAGTAGAAGAAGTGGAGTATGATATTGATCCAAAAGATCTTCGTGTAGATATCTATCATGCATCTGGTGCAGGAGGTCAGAATGTCAATAAAGTAGCAACAGCTGTTCGTATTGTTCATTTACCGACAAATATCAAGGTTGAGATGCAGGAAGAGCGTACTCAACAGAAAAACCGTGAAAAAGCTATGAAGATTATTCGTGCTCGTGTAGCTGATCATTTTGCACAAATTGCTCAAGATGAACAAGATGCAGAACGCAAATCTACTATCGGTACAGGAGATCGTTCTGAACGTATCCGTACTTATAATTTCCCACAAAATCGGGTTACGGATCACCGCATTGGTTTGACGCTTCAAAAGTTGGACACGATTTTATCTGGTAAGATGGATGAAGTTGTAGATGCTTTAGTCCTATATGATCAAACTCAAAAGTTGGAAGAACTCAATAAATAATGAACTATGCTCAATTATTTCATTACTATGAAAAAGAATTAGTAGCTCTTGGTGAAGAAGCAGAAAGTCTGTCCTTTACGTTTCGTGCAATGAAAAATTTAGGATTTACAGAGTTTATTATTCTTTTACGTCAAGAAGTCAATGAAGAAGATGCAGAACTCGTAAAGACTATTTTTCATCAATTAAGCCAACATATACCAGCTCAGTATATTATTGGTCATACAACATTTCGTAATCTACATTTTCAAGTAGACCAGCGTGTCTTGATTCCACGTCCTGAAACAGAAGAATTAGTTGACCTTGTTTTAGAAGAAAATCAGCAGTCTAATTTACGGATTTTAGATATTGGTACAGGTAGTGGTGCGATTGCTGTCTCATTAGCTCATGCGCGACCTGATTGGAAAGTGGTAGCAGTTGATATTTCTCGTGAAGCATTAGAAGTGGCTAAACAAAATGCAAGAATAAATGATGTTTCGGTAGAATTTAGACATTCTGATTTGTTTCAAGAGGTGACAGGGAAGTTTGACATTATTATTTCGAATCCTCCTTATATTTCTTTAGAGGATAAGGAAGAAGTTGGTCTCAATGTACTGTCTTCTGAACCACATCTAGCCTTGTTTGCTGAAGAGAATGGTTTGATAGTTTATAGAAAAATAGCAGAGCAGGCTACCGAGTTTCTAAGTAATGATGGAAAGCTGTATTTTGAGATTGGTTATAAACAAGGAAAAGCTGTATCTCAATTATTGAAGCAGCACTATCCAAGAAAACGTGTTCGTATCCTCAAAGATCAGTTTGGTCAAGATAGAAAGGTCGTAGCAGATGACAATGGATAAAATCCGAGCAATTCTTGAAAAAGGTGGTGCTGTTGTTCTTCCTACAGAGACGGTGTATGGTCTTTTTGGTAAAGCATTGTCAGAAGAAGCTGTCAATCATGTTTATCGTCTTAAGAAACGCCCACGTGAGAAGGCTATGAACTTGAATGTAGCGAGTTTAGAAGATATTTATCATTTCAGTCAAAATCCACCCGATTTTCTTGAAAAAGTGTATAATAGATTTATGCCGGGTCCATTAACGATTATTCTAAAATCGAACAACAATGTTCCTTTTTGGGTTAATTCTGGTCTGGATACTGTTGGGTTTCGTGTTCCAAAACATGAGAAAACCTTACGTTTGATAAAAGAAACGGGTCCTCTTATTGGCCCCTCTGCCAATATTTCAGGAAATGAAAGTGGAAAGAAGTTTTCGGATATCCAAGCACAATTTTCAGTTGATTTGCTTGGCATTGAGGATGACCAAGCTCTGACAGGTATTGATTCAACGATTTTGGACCTTTCTGGGCAGAAAGCACGAATTTTGCGTCAAGGCGCTATCAGCCGAGAGGAAATCCTTGCTGTTGTCCCTGAAATAGAATTTGAGGAATGAGTTGATGATTAGGGAATTGACACAATCAGATGTCTATACTATTAGACACATTAATGCCCTCTCTCTAGGATATGATGTTCCGTTAGAACTAGCTGAACGGCAGTTTGTGCGTTGCACTTCATCGAAACATCATATTTTACTTGTACATGAAGAGAATCAAGAAGTAACGGGTTATATTCATGCTCAAGTCTACGAAAGTCTTTATTCTGATTCAGGATTGAATATTATTGGTCTAGCAGTATTGCCAGAGTATCAAGGAAATGGAATTGGCTCTCTATTATTAGAAGCCATTGAAAACATTGCTAAAGATAGAGGCTATTCCTTTATTCGTCTCAATTCAGCTGAACATCGTACACAAGCACATTGTTTCTATGAACAGAATGGATTTTTATCAGACAAATTGCAAAAGCGTTTTATTAAATACCTATAAGGAGGGTGTAGATGATTTTTGACTTAGTGGATTATAAAGAGTTTGACTCAGAAGTGTGGAATGCTATTCAGGCAGAAGAAGCACGTCAGCAAAATAATATTGAATTGATCGCCTCTGAAAATGTTGTTTCAAAAGCTGTTATGGCAGCTCAAGGCTCTATTTTGACCAATAAATACGCAGAAGGCTATCCAGGTCGTCGTTATTATGGTGGAACAGAATGTGTAGATATTATTGAAAATCTCGCTATTGAACGTGCAAAAGAAATATTTGGTGCGCAGTTTGCCAATGTTCAGCCACATTCAGGTAGTCAAGCTAACTGTGCAGCTTATATGGCCTTGATTGAACCGGGCGACACTGTTATGGGAATGGATTTAGCTGCAGGTGGTCACTTAACTCATGGTGCATCGGTTAGCTTCTCAGGACAAACCTACAACTTTGTGGCTTACAACGTTGACGAAAAAACTGGCTTACTTGATTATGATGCAATTTTAGAACAAGCAAAAGAAGTACAGCCAAAATTGATTGTCGCTGGTGCCTCAGCCTATGCACGTACAATTGACTTTGCTAAATTCCGTGAAATTGCAGATACAGTAGGTGCCAAACTGATGGTGGATATGGCTCATATTGCTGGACTTGTCGCAGCAGGTCTTCATCCAAACCCAGTACCACATGCCCATATTACAACAACTACGACTCATAAAACACTTCGTGGTCCTCGTGGTGGTTTGATTTTGACAAATGATGAAGATATCATTAAGAAAATCAATTCAGCCATTTTTCCAGGTATTCAAGGTGGTCCTTTAGAACATGTTATTGCGGCTAAAGCTATTGCATTTAAAGAGGTGTTAGATCCATCTTTTAAACAATATGCACAACAGGTTATTGATAACAGCAAAGCAATGGCAGAAGTTTTCCTTGCAAATCCGAACTTTAAAGTGATTACAGGAGGAACAGACAACCATCTTTTCCTTGTAGATGTAACAAAGGTTGTTGAAAACGGTAAAGTTGCTCAGCATCTTTTGGATGAAGTCAATATTACTTTGAATAAAAATTCGATTCCTTACGAAAAATTATCGCCATTTAAAACTAGTGGTATTCGCATTGGTTCTGCTGCTATTACTGCTCGTGGTTTCGGTGTTGAAGAAGCTCGTAAGGTTGCTCACTTGACAATCAAAGCGCTTGAAAATGCAGAAAATGAAACCGTTCTTGAAGAAGTTCGCCAAGAAGTTCGCACTTTGACTGATCAATTCCCACTGTACGAAGGTTTATAATGGATATATTTGTAAAAAAAGCATTAATACATCAATTTAGCCCTGATGATACTGAGCTGGTCCTTGCAGACCAGCTTTTGACTGTTACCCCAAAGATAGAAGAATACTTGCGAAAAAAAATCGAGCGTGTGTTTTCTGATGAAGCCAAAACAGGTCAATTTAATACAGACAATCCTTTTTTAGAGTATTTAACAGGTGATTTGTTAGCTAATTCTGTTAAAATAGCGACACTTTGGAAGGAAGAATTTTCAATTTCTGAAAATCTTAAGACAAATGATTTATTATTTATTTTGTTTGAAAAAAATGGAGTAGAACATTTTGCATTTTTAAGAATTGCATTACGTGAAAACCTTGCCCACGTTGGTTTAGATAGTGATAGTCCACTTAAATTAACACAAAATAATCTACCGGGATCGGGAACTGCTCCAGATGAAGCTTTAGTTGTTAATCTTCAGACTTATAAATATTATTTGATTGAGAAACGTATTAAATACAATGGAACCTTTCTGAATTATTTCTCTGATAATCTTTTACAGGTTACACCAGTCATTTCTGCTAAAAAATCAATTAAAGCAGTAGAGCAGACTGCTCAAAAGATAGCTGATAATTTCAATCAGGGAGATTTTCAATTTCAATCTAAGATGAAATCAGCTATTTTTAACCATATAGAAGAGGATAATGAGCTGTCTCCAGAAAAATTGGCTGATCAATTGTTTGATACTAATTTAACGGCGCGTCTTAATTTTGTTGACCAGTTAAAAGAGGTTATCCCTAAAACTATTTCTTTTGATGAAATCGATAATAGTCGTCAGCTCAAACGATTTGAAAATCAGAAGCTATCTCTTTCAAATGGTATCGAACTAATTGTACCCAATGCACTTTATGAAGATGCAGAGTCGGTTGAATTTATTCAGAATGAAAATGGCACCTATTCCATCCTCATCAAAAATATTGAAGATATAAAGAGTAAGTAATGAAAAAACTATTTCGAATGATAATTATCCTTACACTTATTTTTGGGGGATACAAATTTTATCAAAGTTACCATGCTGTCAAGCAAGTGATGACCTATCAAGCAATGGTACAAGAAGTTTTAGCAGAACATGATACTCCAGCTAATGAAGAACTTGTGTTGGCAATGATTTATACAGAGACCAAAGGACGCAGTCTGGATGTCATGCAGTCTAGTGAATCAGCTACAGGTTATGCTAATACGATTACAGATACGAAAGAAAGTATCCGTCAGGGCGTGGTGTATCTAACAGAAAATTTGCGATTAGCAGAAGAAAGAGGTGTAGGAGTATGGACTGCTGTTCAAGCGTATAATTTTGGTCCTTCTTATATTGGCTATATAGCTGAACATGGTGGTGAACATACTCTTGCTTTGGCAAAAGAGTATTCTAAAACAGTTGTCGCTCCAAGTTTGGGAAATACTACTCAAGAAACCTATATTTACTATCATCCCATTTCTTTATTAAATGGAGGAAAGTTATATGTTAATGGTGGAAATCTCTATTATGCCCGTCAGGTTCAATTGAATATGTACTTAATGCGTTTCATCAATTTCTTTTAACAACTGAAATTATTTTCAGTTGTTTTTCATTTGTTATGGAACATGATATACTAGTGATAGCAAAGAAATGAGGAGATAAATGATGAGAAATTGTATGATTACAGGGGCAAGTAGTGGTATTGGTAAAGCGATTGCCTATGCTTTTGCTAAGAATGGAGATAATGTCATTATTACTGGACGTCGCAAAGATAAGCTAGAACAGATTAAACAGGATATTGAAAGTCTTTATGGAGTGAAAGTTTTAGTAGCTGTTTTTGATGTAACCAATTGTGAAGAGGTGTTGATCCACTGTCAAGAGATTTTGAGAGAGGTAGGGCAGATTCATGTTTTAATTAACAATGCAGGTCTTGCTTTGGGCTTAGATGCTTTTCAAGATTATGATTTGACAGATATGCTGATCATGTTAGATACCAATGTAAAAGGGTTATTGACTGTTACACGTCAAATATTGCCTCAGATGGTAAAAAATGACGAGGGTCATATCATTAATATTGGTTCAACAGCAGGAATATATGCTTATGCAGGAGCAGCAGTGTATGCAGCAACAAAATCTGCTGTAAAAGTTTTATCAGATGGTATCCGTATTGATACAATTGATAAAAATATAAAGGTAACTACTTTACAGCCGGGTATTGTAGAGACAGATTTTAGTCAGGTACGTTTTCATGGTGATCAGGAAAGAGCAGCAACTGTCTATCAAGGAATTGAAGCCTTACAAGCAGATGATATTGCAAACTGTACTTTGTATATTGCCAATCAGCCTAGACATGTGCAGATTTCAGATATGACGATTATGGCTACAAAACAAGCAACTGGTTTTACGATTTATAGGGAATAACTTTTCATAAATATCCAAAAGAAAAAAGTATTTACTGGATTGCGGTAAAGACTTTTGTTTATTTTTCGATATTGTAGCATACTCTGTCTACTAGTTTATGTGCAAAGTTTATAATTAAAAGATATCAAAAAAGCATAAAGTCATATTTGCAAAGATAGTGACTTTATGCTTTTACTTATCAAGTATATGATGAATCTGTAACAAAATATCGCTTTATCCTTGCTCTTTTCTCATGAAGTAGAGTAGGGTTTGTAGCTCGCTGGTTAAATCTACATATTGAACGACAACATCATTTGGTACCGATAGATTGACAGGTGAGAAGCTAAGAATTCCTTTAACACCAGCCTCTACAAGAATATTTGCTACCTCTTGTGCTTTTACACTTGGAACAGTCAAAATAGCTGTTTGGGAATTAGCTTCCAATATGCGTTCCTTTATTTCAGAAATAGCGTGAATAGGAATTTGCTCATCAATTGTTCCAACAGCTGGATTATCATCAGCTTCAAATGCCATGACAATTTTCATTTTATTGCGTTCATGGAAGCGGTAGTGGAGTAAAGCTCGTCCCATATTTCCTACTCCAACTAACATGACATTTGTAATGGAGGTATCATTTAGAATATCTGCAAAGAAATCCATCAACTCTTTTACATTATAGCCAAAACCGCGGCGACCTAATTCCCCAAAATAAGAAAAATCCCTACGAACAGTTGCTGAATCAATTCCGATTGCTTCAGCAATTTCTTTAGAACTGGCTTTCTCAATGTTGCCTGAATGAAATCGCTTAAAAATACGGTAATATAGAGAGAGGCGTTTGGCAGTGGCACGTGGAATATCTGTTTTTTTATCGTTTTTCACTATAAGCTCCTTTTGTCTGACAAGAATTCTTACTTCTATTCTAGTTTAAGTTTGTGAGAAAATCAACAGATTGGTTTAAAAAAGATTAAACAGTATATACCGTTTAATCTAGTGTTTGTAAATAATGATAGACATCGCCGATAGTTCCTTTAAAATGTAAATCTTTTCCATCTTTTATAATGCGTGTAACAGGATAGTAGTCAGGTAAGGTCACGCAACCAGAAAAAGCTATTTTGGCAAGTTCAAGGTTTTCAAAATCCTGTTGTTTGTCTATTTTATAAGAATTTTTATAATAGATTGTTATCATCAGCGATCTTCTTTCGTAAAAATTGTACGATCAATCAAGCTATCCATAAGAAAGTAAAATTTTTCTTGGATGACTTTATTGCCATCTGGTTTAAAGATATTAACTAATCTAAGACCAGATTTATCAGTGATATTGATTTTAAATCCTGTTAAATCTTGATTGATAATGATTTTTAAAAGAAATCCGTGATTAGAGTTAGGAACTTCTTCCAGTAGTCTTGTTAGTTGATAATGTCCCGCTTTGGTTTTTTCAAATGTATTATCAATTAGTGTGTATTTTTTGATAGCAGGACTGATGTGATAAGTAAAGTTGCAGTCTTTCAGGTTGATTGTTTTTTCAAATGCCATTTTAACCTCCAATAATTGTTTTTAATTCTTTTGCGAGTGTCATAACTTCTTCATGCGTATTAGTTTCAGATATGCTGATGCGAATAGACTCTTTTAACCGGTGTGAACTTTTTCCATACATTGCTTCCAGTACATGACTCTGTTGAATGGCGCCAGCTGTACAGGCAGAGCCACTAGAAACAGCAATACCAGCTAAATCTAATTGCATAAGAAGTTGCTCGTTTAGTTTGTTTGGAAAACCAATATTTAGAATATGTGGGAGCTGTTCTTCCGACTGGTTTATATAAAAAGTTAAGTTGTCTAACTGGCTGAGAAGTTGGTTTCTGAGTGTAGTGATATACTCGTTTGTCTTATCTAGCTGTTCAATTTGCTTTTTTAAGGCTACAGCCATAGCTGAGATAGCTGGTAGATTTTCAGTACCTGCTCGAAGTTGTTGTTCTTGCTTCCCACCATGAATAAGTGTATCAAACTGATTAACATTACTGTAAAGAAAACCGACACCTTTTGGTCCATGAAATTTATGACCAGAGGCAGATAGGAAATCAATACCGAGTTCTTTTGGATTAATCTTGACTTTTCCAATGGTTTGTACAGCATCAACGTGAAAGACGGCTTGGTGTTCTACCAATACATCTCCAATATCTTTTATAGGAAGTATTTGTCCAGTTTCATTGTTAGCAAACATGGTACTAACTAAGATTGTATCGGCGCGTAACGCTTCTTTTATTTGTTGTGCAGTAATAATCTGGTTAATTGGCTGAATATAGGTTACTTCAAAACCAAACCGTTCTTCTAAATACTGCATGGTGTGAAGGACAGAGTGGTGTTCTATTGCAGTTGTAATCAGGTGTTTCCCTTTAGCTTGATGAGATAGAGCATATCCTTTAATAGCCAAATTATTTGCTTCAGAACCACCAGAGGTAAAAATAATTTGATGGGGCAGTGCAGATAGTGTGTTAGCTATATCTTGACGTGCTTGACGCAAAACTTGGTTGGCTTTGCGTCCAGCTTGATGAATACTGGATGGATTTCCATAGGTTGCTTGTGCAATCTCTATCATCCTTTGGAGAGCAGTTGGAGATAGAGAAGTTGTTGCAGCGTGATCGAAATAAATCAAATGGAATACTCCTAATTTTCTTTTATAGGACTTGTAAATTTGAAAAGTGGACTTAATGGCTCGTGTTCTTGAATACGATGAATAGCATCTGCGATTAGTTCACTAGCTGTCAAGAAAGCAATATTTTTGGGATGCTGTTCTTTGCTAGCAACAGAATCAGTTACTAGAATTTCTTTAATTGGTGATTGATCAAGAAGTTGTGTTGCATTTCCAGCAAAGAGACCATGACTGGCAACAGCATAAATTTCAGTAGCTCCGCCTTCTTGAACAATTTTAGAAGCTTCTGAGAAAGTACGACCGGTATTAAGAATATCATCTACTAAGATAGCTTTTTTACCTGCTACATCACCAATGATATAGCCTTCTGAACGTTCAGAATCATCTTGAGCATAGTCAATAATGGCAATTGGGGAATTTAAAAATTCTGCGATATTTCGAGCGCGTTTAATGCCGGAATTTTTAGGACTGACGATTACAACATCATCGCCACAGAGACCTTTTTCCATGTAGTAGGAAGCAAATAGTGGCTCAGTTAATAGATTATCAACGGGAATATCGAAAAATCCTTGAATTTGAGAAGCGTGTAAATCAAGAGTTAATACTCGATCTACCCCAGCTTTTACCAGCATATTAGCAACTAATTTAGCTGTAACAGGTTCGCGTGGAGAAGCGGTACGGTCTTGACGAGCATAGCCAAAATAAGGCATTACAGCAGTAATTGTGTTAGCACTAGCACGTTTACATGCATCAATCATAATCAGTAATTCCCACAAATGATTATTAACTGGATAGCTGGTTGACTGAATGATGTAGACGTCAACACCACGAACAGATTCCTCAATGTTAATTTGAATTTCACCATCAGAAAATTGACGAGAAGATAATTTTCCAAGTGGAATTCTTGCAGCTTTTGCAATCTTTTCAGCGATAGCGCGATTGCTGTTAAGTGAGAATAATTTAATATTTTGTTCACCAAGTGGTTGCACCATTTTGACTAACTCCTTTTACACGTTGAACATTTATTCAATACCATAAAAATATTTTTATGATAGTTAAAGTTATTTTACCAAAAAATTGATTTTTTTTCAGTAGACAAACTACAAATTGGTTTGTTTTTCGCAAGCAGCAGTTCGTGCCACCTTGCTTTTAGCATATTTGAATTGGATGGAATGTTGAGCGAGAAAATTATCAAATAAAATTTTTCCTTCTTCAGCATCAGTAACTTCAACTTCTAATTCGTAATCTGTTTGCCCACAGTAGTTGTTTTTATCTAAGGCCATTAAACCAATGGAGGTTTCTTTTTCGTAGCGTTCGGTCGTCAAATTGCCCCAGATGGAGAGTTGTTCAATCGGAATATGGTGAGAATGGATAATGTCAGCAATCTGTCCCGTTGGTAGCTGGAAATTTTCTAGTAGTTCATGAGCAACACGTATTTCTATGTCTTGATTATATTCTTGATTACCAACTTTTTGAGGAATTTTAAGAGTGAGCTCTGCTTGTTCATCAAATATACGAATGCGAAGTGAAAGATGTTTTTGGCGCATATCGTTGCAAGGGGTATCTATGTAGTAATTGGTTTGAATCACTGGAGTGATGTCAGAAAAATTTTTTAAGAGGCGAAAATATTCAGATTTAGTTAGTAAGGTTTTATACTCAATTTCTAAATGGTTTTTCATGCAGTAAAGCCTTTCAATGTGTTATAATAGAGTTATCTTTGTGTTATTCTAATACAATTTAAAAATTTTGACAAGAAAGGGACCGTATGGACTTTAATTGGGAAGAATTTTTAGATCCTTATATTCAAACAGTGGGTGAACTTAAAATTAAGCTTCGTGGAATTCGTAAGCAGTACCGTAAAGCCAATCTACATTCTCCGATTGAATTTGTGACGGGACGAGTGAAACCGATTGAATCTATTAAAGAAAAGATGTTCTTGCGTCATATTAAACTGGAAAATCTTGCACAGGATATGCAGGATATAGCGGGACTTAGAATCATGGTTCAATTTGTGGATGATATAGAAGAAGTTCTGGCTATTTTACGTAAACGCAAAGATATGAAGATCATTCATGAACGAGATTATGTCAATCACAAGAAAGCTTCAGGTTATCGCTCATATCATGTGGTTATTGAATATTTGGTTGACACAATTAATGGCAATAAGACGGTTTTAGCTGAGATTCAGATTCGTACTCTTTCGATGAATTTTTGGGCAACGATTGAACATTCGCTCAATTACAAATACAAAGGAAATTTCCCAGAAGAAATTAAAAAACGTTTAGAAATCACAGCAAAAATTGCTTATGAATTAGATGAGGAGATGCGAAAAATCCGCAACGACATTCAAGAGGCACAAACTTTGTTTGATCCTGCTTATCGTAAGTTGAATGACGGTGTCGGAAATAGTGATGATACAGATGAAGAATACAGGTAGAAAAAAGATCGCTCTACTCTCTAGTCGAAATCCTAAGAGTGAAGCTGTTTCCAAAGAATTGTGGACTAAATTAAAAGAAGCTAATTTTATTTTAACACCTAAAAATCCAGATATTGTTATTTCGATAGGTGGAGATGGTATGTTGTTATCAGCTTTTCACAAATATGAAAAGTTGATGGATAGGGTACGTTTTGTTGGGATTCACACGGGGCATTTAGGATTTTATACGGACTATCGCGATTTTGAAGTTGATAAGCTAATTGACAATCTTAAGCTGGATAAGGGAGCAAAGATTTCCTATCCTATTTTGAATGTTAAGGTTAAGACGACAGATGGTCGTATGGTTGAAGCGCGTGCTTTAAACGAGGCGACTATAAAGCGTTTATCCAAAACTATGGTTGCAGATATTATTATTAACAATGTTCCATTTGAGCGTTTTCGTGGAGATGGTATAGCCGTCTCAACTCCTACAGGTTCAACAGCTTATAATAAATCACTTGGTGGAGCAGTATTACACCCAACTATAGAGGCTCTGCAAATTGCAGAAGTTGCTAGTCTGAATAATCGTATCTATCGTACGTTAGGATCAGCCATTGTGGTTCCTAAAAAAGATAAGATTATGATTGTTCCACAACACAATGACCGTTATTCTATTGCTGTAGATAATAAAACATTTGTTTATGATAATATTGAAAGCATTGAATACCAAATTGATAACAATAAAATTCATTTTCTAGCAACGCCTAGCCACACTAGTTTCTGGAACCGAGTAAAAGATGCCTTTATTGGAGAGGTTGAGTAATGCGATTTGAATTTACTGCAGATCAGCACACTAAAATTAAAACCTTTCTCAAAAAACATGGGATTTCAAAGGGATTACTTGCTAAAATAAAGTATACTGGTGGCGATATATTGGTTAATGGAGTAAGGCAAAATGCAACTTACTTGCTTGATATTGGAGATAAGGTTACAATTGATATACCCCCTGAAGAAGATGTGACAGGAAATTTGAAAGCGATATCTTTTCCATTGGATATTATATATGAAGATGATCATTTTTTGGTAATCAATAAACCAGTTGGATATGCTTCTATACCATCTTCCTTACATTCTTCTACAATTGCCAATTTTGTTAAAGGATATTTGGTCGATCAAGGTTATGAAAATAGACAAATTCATATTGTAACACGTTTAGATCGAGACACGTCTGGAGTTATGCTATTTGCTAAACATGGTTATGCTCATGCTCGTTTAGATAAGCAATTACAAGCTAAGTTGATTAGCAAACGCTATTATGCTTTAGTAAAAGGTGACACCATGTTAGAGCAAGAAGGTGATATTATTGCACCGATTGGTCGACCGGAAGATAGTATTATTACTCGCTGTGTTACACCCGGTGGAAAGTATGCGCATACGTCGTATCAAATCGTTGAATCTTGGGGAAATATTCATTTGGTGGATATTCAACTACATACAGGTCGTACCCATCAGATTCGTGTTCATTTTGCACATATTGGTTTCCCACTATTAGGAGATGACTTGTATGGTGGCAGTTTAGACTGTGGTATAGAGCGTCAAGCATTGCATTGTCATCACTTGTCATTTGTTCATCCTTTTTCAGCCGAGAGGATGGTACTGGAAGCAGGGCTTCCAGATGATTTTCAGGCTGTTATTAATCAGTTAGTACATAAATAAATTTAAGGAGTTTTTATCATGAAAATTTTTGAACAATTAGCTACAAAGCTAGAGGGTAAAAAAGTACGTATTGTATTGCCAGAAGGCGAAGAACCACGTATCTTACAAGCAACTAAACGTTTGGTCAATGAATCAGATGTTGTACCAGTTTTGCTGGGTAACCCAGACCGTATCAAAATTTATTTGGATATCGAAGGAATTACAGAAGGTTTTGAAATTATTGATCCAACTAAATATGAGCAGTACGATGAAATGGTACAAACATTGGTAGAGCGTCGTAAGGGCAAAGTAACAGAAGAACAAGCGCATGAATTGTTGAAAGATGTGAACTACTTTGGTGTGATGTTGGTCCATATGGGAATTGTTGAAGGTATGGTTTCAGGTGCTATTCACTCAACAGCTTCAACTGTTCGTCCAGCTCTTCAAATTATTAAGACCGAGCCGGGTGTATCAAAAACTTCAGGTGCATTTTTAATGGTAAAAGGTGAAGAGCGTTATATTTTTGGTGACTGTGCGATCAATATTGATCCAGATGCACAAACTCTTGCTGAGATTGCAATCAACTCAGCTCGTACAGCTAAAATGTTTGGTATCGAGCCTAAAGTAGCCATGTTGAGCTATTCAACAAAAGGTTCAGGTTCAGGTCCTAAAGTGGATAAAGTGGTTGAGGCAACTAAGATTGCACAAAAATTACGTCCAGAATTGGATTTGGATGGTGAATTGCAATTTGATGCTGCTTTTGTACCGTCAACTGGTAAATTAAAAGCTCCTGGTTCAAGCGTTGCAGGTCAAGCAACAGTATTTATTTTCCCAGGTATTTCTGCAGGTAACATTGGTTATAAGATTGCAGAGCGTATGGGGGGGTTTGCAGCGGTTGGTCCTGTATTGCAAGGTTTGAATAAACCAGTTAATGACTTGTCACGTGGTTGTAACCCTGATGATGTCTATAATTTAACCTTGATCACAGCTGTACAGGCATTGGAGCATCGTTAATATGACATTTTTATCACGATATTTTAAAAAGTACCTCAAAGAGTCTATTATAGCGCCAGTTTTTAAATTATTGGAAGCTAGTTTGGAACTTTTGGTGCCGTTGATTATTGCACATATCGTTGATATAATTATTCCAAATGGCAATCAGGGAGACCTGATTGCTATGCTTTTTTTGTTGATATTACTGGCTAGCATCGGAGTTAGTGTTTCTTTGATTGCTCAATTTTTTTCAGCTAAGGTAGCTGTAGGTGTTACTAAATCATTGACAGAAGAGCTGTATCAAAAAATTCTTTCGTTACCGAAGAGCAATCGAAATGGTTTGAATTCCTCTAGTTTATTGACACGGGTGATGAGTGATGCTGTACAAATCCAGATAGGAATAAATATTTTTTTACGTTTATTTTTAAGGGCTCCTATTGTGGTATTTGGTTCTTTGATAATGGCGTTTTACATTAGTCCACGTTTGTCAATGTATTTTCTCATGATGATTGTTATTTTACTGTTGATTGTGGTTGGTATTTCACAGATCACCAATCGCATGTATCAACGTATTAGACAAAAAATGGATACTTTGGTTTCTCAAGTGCGAGAAACAGCAACTGGTTGGCGTGTTATTCGTGCATTTGGTCAGGTAGAAGGAGAAATTAAACAGTTTCAAAATATAAATACTAGTTATAAAAGTCAACAAATACAGGTTGGTATGTACTCTAGTATATTAACTCCACTGACATTTTTTGTGGTCAATACGACAGTGGTTATCTTAATTTGGCAAGGGAAAATTGCTATTTCTAATCATCTTCTTGAGCAAGGTATGCTGATTGCATTGATCAATTATTTATTACAAATTTTAGTGGAATTAGTGAAGTTGGTTATGGTTGTTTCTACGATCCATCAAGCTTATATTTCAATGAGACGTATACAAGAAGTTTTTGAACAGGATATAGAGGATATAACAGCTACTTTACCAGTTATCAGAACAGAGGATGGGACGAGATTATTTTCTGTTTCCAATCTAAGTTTCACCTATGCTCATTCAACAGTAGCAGCTTTATCAAATATAACTTTTGAGATAGCAAAAGGAGAATGTGTTGGGATTATTGGAGGAACAGGTGCTGGGAAATCAACTTTGATAGATATATTGCTGGGATTTTATCCTATATCTCAGTCTCACTTATCCTTTTTTATTGACGGTAACAGTCCTCAAAATCTTAAAGAATGGCGCCGACAATTTGCTATTGTTCCTCAGCAAACGCAGCTATTTGCTGGTACGATTCGTTCTAATCTAATTTTAGGACGGCGCACAATAGAAGTATCTGATGAGGATATCTGGGAAGCGTTAGAAGTGGCTCAAGCACACGAATTTGTTAGACAAAAAGGTGGGTTAGATACTGTAGTTGAAGCTTTTGGAAAAAATTTTTCGGGTGGGCAAGTTCAGCGTTTAGCGATTGCACGTGCCTTGTTACAAGGTGCTCCTATATTAGTATTGGATGATGCGACCTCTGCCTTAGACTACTTAACAGAGCGCCGCCTTTTGCAAGCACTTCGTAATCAGATGTCAGGACAGACGATTATCATGGTGTCTCAACGGATTAAGAGTTTACGATTAGCGGATAACATTTTAGTTTTGGAAAAAGGACGACAGGTTGGATTTGATACTCATGAAGCTTTGTTGAAAAATTCTGCTATTTATCAAGAAATCCATCACTCACAAGAGGGAGGACGATAATGCAATCACGATCTGGTTTAAAGTCTTTGATAAGATTGATCGGAAAACAACCTGTGCTTCTTGGTTTGTTGATCATCGGTACTATCGTTCAAGTTTGTTTGACTGTTTATCTGCCCGTTTTAATCGGCAAAGCAGTCGACACTGTATTTTTATCCAATCATCAATCACTGGTTATTATTTTAAAGCAGATGTTGGTTATGATTCTGCTTAATATGGTTGTTCAATGGTGTCTTTCATTACTTGTTAATTACTTAGTATACGGCATAGTAGAGAATTTACGTAGTCAAGTCTATGTCAAACTTCATCAGCTTCCCTTATCTTATTTGGATCAGCAATCTGTAGGAGATTTGACTGCTCGTTTTTCTAGTGATAGTGAGCAGTTGACAAATGGATTGTTGATGATATTTAATCAGTTTTTTATTGGAGCATTGACAATTCTTTTTACCATTTTTACGATGGCAGGATTGGATAGTTTTATGATGGTTTTAGTGGTGAGTTTGACACCGGTTTCGCTTATAATTACTCGTTATATCGCTAAAAAAAGTTATGCATACTATCGTAAACAGAGCAAGAATCGTGGTCTACAAGCTCAAGTATTGGAAGAGTCTATTCGGCAGTTGGATGTGATCCAAGCTTTTAACGCTCAAGAGCAGTTTGTTGACCTTTTCCAGTTGGTTAATGCACAATATGCCACATCATCTCAACAGGCTATTTTTACAGCCTCAACCGTTCAGCCGATGACTCGTTTCATCAATGCTCTTATTTATGCTTTATTAGCAGTTATGGGAGCTTTTCGGATTATACAAGGAGCCTTTACTGTTGGAACTTTGATGACTTTTCTAAATTATGCTAGTCAATACAGTAAACCATTTAATGATATTTCCTCTGTTTTATCAGAATTGCAGAGTGCTCTAGCTTGTGCAGATAGAATGTTTACTATTTTGGATTTAGAGTTTTCTGTAGATAAAGATAAACATAAATATCTGTCTATTCCAGATGATGTCAAGGGAGAGATTTTGTTTGAAGATGTGTCATTTTCTTATCAACGTTCGCAACCTTTGATTGAACATTTGTCTATTGAGATTAAAGCGGGGCAGACAGTAGCTATTGTAGGTCCGACTGGTGCTGGAAAGTCTACCATTATCAATCTTCTCATGCGTTTTTATAATTTAGGCTCAGGTAAAATTCTTTTGGATGGTGTTCCGATTGATGACTATAGCTATAAGGAATTTCGCGAACAGTTTGGGATGGTGTTGCAAGAAACTTGGCTAACATCAGGAACTATTCATGAGAATATCGCTTATGGTCATCCGAATGCAACACGTGAAGCAGTGATAGAAGCCGCCAAAGCAGCAAATGCTGATTTCTTTATTTGTCAGTTGCCACAGGGATACGATACAGTATTGGTAGATGCAGGGCAATCTCTCTCTCAAGGACAACGTCAGTTAATTGCTATTGCGCGTGTCTTTGTAAAGCTCCCTAAATTATTGATTTTGGATGAAGCAACATCATCTATTGATACTCGAACGGAGGTATTAGTTCAACACGCTTTTGCTACCCTTATGAAAGGACGAACTACCTTTATCATTGCTCATAGATTATCAACCATACAGTCAGCAGATATGATTTTAGTGATGGATGGTGGACGAATAGTGGAGCAAGGAAACCATAAGGATTTAATGTTGGTAAAAGGTATCTATTACAATATGCAGATGAGCTTAAATATGGAGGAAGATTAGATGTTAGATAAATTAAAATTAACACCGATAACTGTGTTAGATGATTATCAAGTAATGGTAAGGGATAATAAGGAAGTGGTCTTGACGACTATCGTTGGTGAAGAGGCATTGAACCCTTATGGTAAAGCTCATGGTGGCTATAGCTTTACATTAGCAGATTCTGTAGCAGGATTAACGACGGTTGTGCTGGGAAGTTACTCCGTTACGCTTCAATCGAATATTCATTATATGGCCGCTGTAGAGCTGGGAGAACAGTTAGAAGTTGTGGGAAGATGTGTTCATAATGGTAGTCGTACTAAGGTTATTGACGTCACAATTCATAATCAAGAACATACATTATTAGCACAAGCCAGTTTTACAATGTTTGTTACTGGAAAAGTAGAGTAGAATAAAGAGCTAGCAGAAGCTAGCTCTTTCACTTTATGATATACTAGATGAATGTTGGATTTTAAAAAATATGGTATTGACATGTGGCCCGAAGATAAGATTATTGCTTTTCGTCAAGCACTTCTAGAATGGTATGATGCAAATAAACGAGATCTACCTTGGCGTAGAACATCAGATCCTTATGCAATATGGGTATCTGAGATTATGCTACAACAGACACGAGTAGATACTGTTATTCCCTACTATGAGCGTTTTCTTTTTCATTTACCAACGATTAAAGATTTAGCAGAAGCAAAAGAAGAAGTCATTTTAAAACTTTGGGAAGGTCTAGGCTATTATTCTCGTGTTCGTAATATGCAAAAAGCTGCGCAACAGATGGTTGTAGAGTTTGGAGGACAGTTTCCCAAAACTCATGTGGAAATTTCTAGTTTAAAAGGGATTGGTCCATATACAGCGGGTGCTATTTCAAGTATTGCTTTTCATTTACCGGAGCCAGCAGTAGATGGTAATGTCATGCGTGTACTCAGTCGATTATTTGAAGTGAATTACGACATTGGTGTACCAGCTAATCGAAAAATTTTTCAAGCAATGATGGAGGTTTTGATAGACCCAGATAGGCCGGGTGATTTTAATCAGGCGTTAATGGATTTGGGGTCTGATATTGAATCACCTGTTAATCCTCGTCCAGAAGAAAGTCCCGTTAAGGAATTTAGTGCAGCTTACTTAAATGGAACAATGGATAAATATCCTATAAAAGCTCCTAAGAAGAAACCGATACCTGTTGCGTATCAAGGATTTGTAATTCGAAATAAGGACAATCAGTTCCTTTTGGAAAAAAATACTGCTGCTGGTCTGTTGTCGGGTTTTTGGTCGTTTCCATTATTGGAAAAAGGAGCTGTCCAAGCTAGCCAACTTTCTCTTTTTGAAGTTGCAGAGGCGCCTAATGAAAAAGATGTGCGACAACAGTTTACAGAAGTTTATGGACTGGAGGTTGATTGGCAACACGAAGAATTTGAATCTGTACAGCACATTTTTAGCCATCGAAAATGGAAGATTGATCTTGTTGAAGGAATTGTTGATACAGATCGCTTACCGTCAGATAAAGAATTAAAATGGGTATTTGCTGATGATTTTCATAGCTATCCTTTTGCTAAACCCCAGCAAAAGATGTGGGAAGTTTTTACAAAAAATAAGAATAATTAAGAGGTCATGTTTTTTGTGTTATTTTTGCTGTTCTATTTAGTTTAATTAGTCAAAATGACTCTGTCTTGTAAATGAGACAGAGTTTTTTATTTCTTTCTTTACTAACATATTGGTTTTCTCATTCCAGTATTTATTGTTCCAATAGGTCTACAAGTCAAATGATTGCTTGGTGCGATACTCTTTTTATATGGATTTCATCTATTCCATGATACAATAAAGTATCATACTTAGGAGGTTTTACATGACAGTAAAAAAGAAAATAATCGCATTTGTATTGCTTAGTTTGAGCTTAGTTTCACTATCGGCTTGCCAGTCTATTTCTAATTGGTGGAAAAATACTACAGAAGAATGGATAGGATTAGAAATGACAGTGAGAACTTTTGATGAAAATTCTCAATTGATTGATGAAATGTCGGGGAAATCTTTGTCTATTTCACGTAACGAAGAATTTGATTCTGTAGATACAGAGGGATATTCTAAGGCTGATTCTTCAGTTTTGAAGATAACTTTAGGAAAATATGAGATTGACCATGTGGGCTCATCGCTGATTGCGGCAGAAAAGGGATTGGAAGATTTATATGTTAAATATCAGGCTACTGTTGATATCGAAACCTACGATCGTGCCATTCCTATGGTGAATCGAATGGTATCTGGTTTGAAGAATGATTTTACAGGTAAGGCGAAAGTTATTTTGATTCGTTCACAAAATGGAACACCGCTAGCAACCTATGCAGGAGATAAAGTTTCTCTATATGCATCAGATGCACCAAAGACGTCAGAATTATTGATTGATGGTAAACGTCTTATTATTTATCGTTGTGATTATACAATTTATGATCGTGCATTATTGGAGAAATAAATGATAAAGATTCGTTCGGTAGTAGTGACTGATGCAAAGGAACTACTATCTATTTATACTCCTTATATTAAAGAAACAGCCATCACATTTGAAACGACTGTACCGACAGAAGAAGAATTTTCACAGCGAGTAGAAAAAATCTTGCAAAATTTTCCATATCTTGTTGCAGTAGAGGAAAAAAAGATATTAGGCTATGCTTATGCTTCACCTTATTACAATCGTTCAGCTTATGATTGGACGGTAGAATTATCAGTATATGTTGCTCAAGATGCACGTGGAAAAGGTGTCGGAGGTCTTTTGTATTGTCATTTAGAAGAGGTGTTGTTAAAACGAGGTTTTAAGAATTTGTTAGCCTGTATTGCTTTACAAAATGATGCCTCTCTAAAACTGCATGAGAAAATGGGATATGAACAAGTAGCTCATTTTAAAAAAGTTGGTTACAAGTTTGGAGTATGGCATGACATTGTCTGGTTGCAAAAATCGTTTGTGGAGGAGTAGTAGTGGATATAAAAGAGTTGGAAAAACGTTTAACAGCGATAGCAGATGCCAGTCAAGTACAGGCAATGGAACATTATATGAAGGATCATTTTGCCTTTTTAGGTGTAAGAACGCCAGAACGTCGGAAAATATCTAAAACATTTTTTAAAGACTTTCACGAATCAGGTATCAATTGGAAGTTTATTGAAGCTTGTTGGAAGAATCCATACCGTGAGTTTCAATATATCGCAATTGATTATTTAATAACGAAAAAGAACGATTTGGTTTTAGAAGATTTGCAGAGATTAAAAGAATTAGCTCAAACTAAGTCATGGTGGGATAGTATAGATGGACTTGATGAGCTGGTAGGTCAGATTGTTTTTCAATATCCTGTTGCAAAAAGAACAATGATTGAATGGAGTTTGCATGAAGATTTTTGGTTGAGACGGATTGCCATTGATCATCAGTTATTGAGGAAGCAGGAAACAGATACGGAATTATTGGAGAATATCCTGATCAATAACCTTGCTCAATCAGAATTTTTTATCAATAAAGCTATTGGATGGAGTTTGAGAGATTATTCTAAAACAAATCCAGACTGGGTAAGAGAGTTTCTAAATAAATACCGTGATAAAATGGCTCCTTTATCTATTAAAGAAGCATCTAAGTATATCGAATATCCTATTTTAAAGTAAGAAAATTATAAGTCAATATGATAGTGCATTCATTGCTTCTAGTTATGATTATGATAATCTTGATAGAAGCAATGAATGTACTTATGATTTTTGTGGTTAAATCTGAATCAACGCATGATAAACTTAATAGTTACTAGAATAAGGTGCAGTACTTAACTATTTGAAAATTAATCATAAAAATTCAAATGGATATTATATTAGGGGTAAGTATTGACAAAATGCAAGATACGTAGTAAAATGATATGGATTTTGAAATTGAGGGGAGTGAAAAAAATGTCAAAAACAGTAGTACGCAAGAATGAATCACTTGATGATGCTCTTCGTCGTTTCAAACGTGCGGTTACTAAAGCTGGTACTCTTCAAGAAACACGCAAACGCGAATTCTATGAGAAACCATCTGTAAAACGTAAGCGTAAGTCAGAAGCAGCTCGTAAGCGTAAAAAATTCTAATTGAATTGGAAAACAGCTTTCGTGCTGTTTTTTTATTTACTTTTTCCTTCCTCTAATTTATAATAAGGTATGTAGAAAAGTGCAGTTTTGTTTGATAAAAAGGAGAATCTTAATGAGTATCTTGGTAACTGGTGGTACAGGATATATTGGAAGTCATACAGTTGTAGAGTTGTTGCAGTTAGGCGAAGAAGTTGTTATTGTTGATAATCTATCTAACTCAAGTATTTTAGTTCTAGATCGTATTGAAAAAATTACTGGAACACGTCCAATATTTTATCATATGGATGTTGCTGATAAGGATACTCTACGTACAGTTTTTGAAAAAGAAAACATTGAATCTGCAATCCATTTTGCAGGCTACAAGGCAGTAGGAGAATCTGTGGAAAAGCCCTTGATGTATTATGAAAATAATATTATGTCCACATTAGCTTTGGTTGAAGTAATGGCGGAGTTCAATGTTAAGAAGATTGTGTTTTCATCTAGTGCAACTGTATATGGTTTAAACAACCCGTCACCATTGATTGAAGATATGCCAACCAGTGCAACAAATCCTTATGGTTATACAAAAGTGATGTTGGAGCAAATTTTACGCGATGTACAGCTTTCAGACAAAGAGTGGAGTGTTGCATTACTTCGTTACTTCAATCCAATTGGTGCTCATTCATCAGGACTAATCGGTGAAGATCCTGCAGATATTCCAAATAATTTGATGCCGTTTATTGCGCAAGTGGCAGTTGGTAAGCGTGATGAATTGAGTGTGTTTGGTGATGACTATGAAACTGTAGATGGTACAGGAGTTCGTGACTATATCCATGTGATTGATTTGGCACTAGGTCATATTAAAGCTTTAGAAAAGATTTCTGAGGTATCAGGAGTGCATACTTATAATCTTGGTTCGGGACAAGGTACTAGCGTATTAGAGTTGGTGCAAGCTTTTGAAAAAGTAAACGGTGTACCTGTTCCTTATAAAATAGTCGAACGTCGTCCTGGTGATGTAGCAACTTGCTATGCAAATGCAGACAAAGCTTTAGTAGAGCTGGAGTGGAAGACTGAGAAATCAATAGAAGATATGTGTCGAGATGCTTGGAAGTGGCAATCTAATAATCCAAACGGTTATCATAGCTAATCTATAATAAGTAAAAAATAAAAGGTTCAAAACGATATTTCTAAAAACATCAGTTTTGAACCTTTTATTCAGTTCTATTTTATTAAAAAGATTATTCTTTTGGAGATTGTCATAATAAAAAAATAGACCGAGGTCTATTTTTTCAATAAATCACGAATTTCTGCAAGAAGTTCTTCTTGAGTTGGACCAGCAGGAGCTTCTTCAGCAGCCTCAGCTTTTTTGCCAATAGCTTGAGCTTTTTCAATTCCTTTAACAACAAAGAAAAGTACTGTACCAACGATTACGAAGTTAATAACTGCACTCAAGAAGTTACCATATGTAACACCATTCCAAGCAAGTTCAGAAATCTTTTCTGCACCAGCTGCTTTCAAAGCAGGGGTTAAGAACAATGGAGTAATCACATCTTCTACGAATGATTTGATGATGGCACCAAAAGCAGTAGCAATGAGAACCCCGACAGCCAAATCAACGACATTTCCGCGAAGCAAGAACGCTTTTAAATCTTTTAACATATCCTAAATATGTCCTTTCATAATTATTACCTTACCTATTATAGCGATAAAAAAAATATTTTACAAGTAATTTGTTTCCTAAATTTTACATTTTTCATCATTTAGTATAGAATAGAGTATATTAAACTGCGGGACAGGTATACTTTTTCATTAGTATGTAGATAATAGGAGGAGATGTGTTTTCAAAGGATAAAATTATGGAAATAAAACATGCTCTCAATATTGTTGATGTCATTGGAGAGTCTGTGGCTTTGACGAAGGCAGGACGAAATTACATTGGTCTTTGTCCTTTTCATGGTGAAAAAACACCCTCTTTTAATGTTATTGAGGATAAGCAGTTTTATCATTGTTTTGGGTGTGGTAAATCTGGTGATGTATTTAAATTTATTGAAGAAGTACGTGGTGTTTCATTTGTAGATGCTACAATAATTTTGGCAGATAAAGCAGGTTTACAGTTGGATTTACCTCATACTGAGCGCCAACATGAATCTCAATCCAATCCTCATCAAGTTCTTTACGATATACACAAAGATGCAACAAAATTTTACCATGCTTTTTTGATGACAACAAAAATGGGAGAGGGAGCTAGGCAGTATTTATATAGTCGGGGATTAACAGATGATGTTATTAAGACGTTTCAGTTAGGCTTGGCCCCTACCGAGCAAAATATTCTTTATCAAAAATTTTCTGAACGTTATGAGGAAGAAGCTCTTTTGCAATCAGGTTTGTTTCATCCGAGCGATAATAATATTGTTTATGACGCTTTTCAAAATAGAATTATCTTTCCTTTAGCAGATGAATATGGACGGGTGATTGCTTTTTCAGGTCGAATTTGGACAGAAAATGATTTGAATAATAAGCAGCTTGCTAAATATAAAAATTCGCGTAGTACAGCTATTTTTAATAAAAGCTATGAACTCTATCATTTGGATAAAGCCAAACCCGTTATCAAAAAACAACATGAAGTGTATTTGATGGAAGGTTTTTTGGATGTTATTGCAGCTCATCGTGCCGGAATTGATAATACAGTAGCTTCAATGGGAACAGCTTTAACTCGTGAGCATGTCAAGCATTTGGCTAAGTTCTGCAAAAAAATTGTGTTGACCTACGATGGTGATAAGGCAGGACAGGCAGCAACTATGAAAGCCTTAGACGAATTGCAGGACTTTCAAGTGGATATTGTTCGTTTACCGGACTATATGGATCCAGATGACTTGTTGCAAAAAACGTCAGAAGAGGTGTTACAACAAGTTTTGACAAAATCACGTATCAGTGATGTAGAATTTTTAATTGAGTACTTGAAGCCAGAAAATCCTGATAATTTGCAGATGCAAATTGAGTTTGTGGATAAGATGGCACCTATTATTGCTAAAGTTTCGTCTATTACTGCGCAAAATTCCTATATTTATAAGATGGCGGATGTTTTATCTGATTTTGACTATAGTCAGATTGAGCAAGCTGTTAATACGGTTCGTTTAAATCGAAGACAAGAACGAAGTTATTTACCTCGTTCTGAGCAAGTAATACCATCATCTTTTCAATCGACTATACGTGTAACAAGTTTGATCCGAACGGAAAATCATATGTTGTATCGGATGATGGAACATCCCTATATTTTAAACGAATTTCGTTTGCGAGAGGAATTTTCTTTTGCAACACCTGAATTACAAGTTTTGTATGAGATGCTAAAGGTACAAGGTGAGGTAAGTAGTTACGAGTTGTCACAATTAGATGACACGGTGCAGCAAGCTTGGTATCGAATGTTAGAAGAACGTTTACCTGAAGAGGTAGGTTCACATGAAATGGAAGAGCTAGAATTTAGGCGTGATAGAGAACTCTTGAAGAAAGAGAATCAGCATTTGGTACGAAAGATTCGTGAGCATTCTCATGTTGGTAATACAGATATGGCTCTTGATGAGTTGCAAGAGCTTCTCAATAGAAGAAAACAAATGGAGTAAATATGACAAATAAAAAAGATAAAAAAACAGAAGTAACTACTTTTGATGTGCAAGTAGCAGATTTCATTCGCAATCACAAAAAGAAAGGATCAGCTACTGATGATGAAATCAATGATCAGTTGGTAATTCCCTTTACTCTAGATGCTGATGGAATAGACGATTTACTTCAACGAATTCAAGATGCAGGAATTTCGATTGTTGATAAGGATGGAAATCCGTCGGCTCGTGCGATACAAATAGAGGAAGAGCCAGAGTTATCTGATGAAGAGCTACTAGGTAGCACTTCTGCAAAAGTTAATGATCCTGTTCGTATGTATTTGAAAGAAATTGGTGTTGTTCCACTGTTGACTAATGAGGAGGAACAAGAATTAGCCTTAGCAGTCGAGGCTGGTGATCCAGAAGCTAAACAACGTTTGGCAGAAGCAAACTTGCGTTTGGTAGTCTCTATTGCTAAGAGGTATGTTGGACGTGGTATGCAATTTCTTGATTTGATTCAGGAAGGAAACATGGGCTTGATGAAAGCGGTAGATAAGTTTGACTATTCTAAAGGCTTTAAGTTTTCAACCTATGCTACTTGGTGGATTCGTCAGGCGATTACACGTGCGATTGCTGATCAAGCTCGTACCATTCGTATTCCTGTTCACATGGTTGAGACAATCAATAAATTGGTTCGTGAACAGCGGAATCTTCTTCAAGAATTAGGACAGGATCCTACTCCAGAACAGATTGCAGAACGTATGGAAATGACTCCTGAAAAAGTTCGTGAAATTTTGAAAATTGCACAGGAGCCGGTTTCACTAGAAACGCCTATAGGTGAGGAAGATGATAGTCACCTTGGTGATTTCATTGAGGATGAAGTCATCGAAAATCCAGTTGACTACACGACTCGTATCGTTTTGCGCGAGCAATTGGATGAGGTGTTGGATACTTTGACAGATCGCGAAGAAAATGTATTGCGTCTTCGTTTTGGCTTAGACGATGGTAAGATGCGTACGTTGGAAGATGTTGGTAAGGTATTTAATGTTACAAGAGAACGTATCCGTCAAATAGAAGCTAAAGCTTTGCGTAAGCTTCGCCATCCGTCTCGTAGCAAACCCCTCAAAGATTTCATTGAAGATTAAGAAGACTCATGGAAACTTTTTAATCACTCTCTTTAAAATCCGTTATATGTAGCTTTAAGAACAGTAGAAAAGAGATAGGCATGTCGTATACAGAAAATCAAATTAAAGATATTCAAGAACGTATTTTTCACGCTCTTGAAGATGTTATTGATCCTGAGTTAGGAATTGATATTATTAATTTAGGACTTATTTATGAAATTCGATTTATTGATGGTAAGGCGGAGATTGATATGACTTTAACAACTATGGGATGTCCGCTAGCCGATCTTATTACAGATCAGATTCATGATGTTTTGAAGGATGTACCTGAAATAACAGAAGTAGATGTTCGTTTAGTATGGTCTCCTGCTTGGACGATTCAGAAAATGAGTCGGTATGCTCGGATTGCTCTTGGGATTAAGTAACCATTCGATTTCGTTCCAATTACTCAATTTTTATTCGTCTTTTATGAGGAGACTTGTGAAAGTTCGATTTTCTTATTGCAAT
Organism: Streptococcus suis; assembly: GCA_029593505.1. Lineage (GTDB taxonomy): Bacteria > Bacillota > Bacilli > Lactobacillales > Streptococcaceae > Streptococcus > Streptococcus suis_AG. Next base: position 102,265 of record JAKTNI010000003.1, on the reverse strand, counting down.
ATTCCATTTTTAGTGTTAGAATGAATGTGACTAGAAAAGTGAAGATACCTATTCTAGCAAATATCAGACCTGATAATAAGCCTACGGACAGGCAGGTCGAATGCCGAAGCGTGGTTAAGAACCACATTATTGATAGGGTTAAAAGCCTACATTTTATAAGTTGATGTTAGGAGATTGCTCCTAATTCGTATCAGATTTAGTGTGGTGAAAGCACACGTCATCTTGTGAAACGGTCAATAAAGTACGTAATATTTGCACTGGAGAGTAGGAAACATTAGGCACATAAACTCAAGAGAAGAATAAAACACGTCAATAGTGATTGTAGAGCAGGATTTTACCCTGTTCTTTTTATTTATATGAAAAGATAGGGGTAGCATCAAAAAAAGGAGTGTTTTTCAATATGAAAAATCAGCACCAAGCCCCTATTTATGAGGGACTGAAAAAACTACGACGTAAACGGATTGTTCCTTTTGATGTTCCCGGTCATAAACGAGGACGAGGAAATCCAGAATTAGTTGAATTATTGGGTGAAAAATGTGTCAGTATTGATGTTAATTCGATGAAACCTCTAGATAATTTAGGACATCCTGTCTCCATTATTCGAGAGGCAGAAGAACTAACAGCTGAAGCATTTGGAGCTGATCATGCTTTTTTAATGATTGGAGGGACTACTTCTTCTGTTCAAACTATGATTTTAGCTACTTGTAAAGCTGGAGATAAGATTATCCTTCCACGTAATGTTCATAAATCTGCTTTAAATGCTCTCGTGTTATGTGGAGCTATTCCAATTTATGTGGATATGACAGTGCAACCACGAATTGGAATTGCTTTAGGACTTGAAAATGAAGCGTTTAAAAAAGCTATAAAGGAACATCCAGAAGCTGTAGCAGTGTTAGTGAATAACCCAACTTACTATGGCATTTGTTCGGATTTAAAAACTTTAGTAACTCTAGCACATGATGCGGGTATGAAAGTGCTAGTTGATGAAGCACATGGTGCTCATTTGCATTTTTCAGATCAGCTTCCCATATCTGCTATGGATGCAGGTGCAGATATGGCAGCAGTCTCTATGCATAAATCAGGTGGTAGCCTGACCCAAAGTTCATTGCTACTAGTTGGAGATGACATGAATGTAGAATATGTTCGTCAAATTATCAATTTGACGCAGTCAACTTCTGCTTCCTATCTTCTTTTAGCGAGTTTAGATATTTCTCGTCGTAATTTGGCTTTGCGTGGTAAAGCATCCTTTGAAAAAGTTATTGAAATGGCAGAATATGCAAGAAAAGAAATCAATGCAATTGGGGGGTACTACGCTTATTCAAAAGAATTGATTGATGGAGAGACTGTCTATGATTTTGATGTAACCAAATTATCAATTTATACGCAAGGAATTGGTCTAACAGGTATTGAAGTATATGATCTGTTGCGTGATGAGTATGATATTCAGATTGAATTCGGAGATATTGGCAATATTTTAGCTTATATTTCTATTGGCGATCGCTTGCAAGATATTGAACGTTTAGTAGGGGCTTTAGCAGATATTAAGCGATTGTATTCTCGTGATGGGTCAGATTTGATTTCTGGGGAATACATCCAGCCTCAATTGGTACTATCTCCTCAGGAGGCTTTCTATGCTCGGCGTGAAAGTTACTCTTTGCAAGATGCAGTAGGTGAAGTATGTGGCGAGTTTGTCATGTGCTATCCACCAGGTATTCCGTTATTGGCACCTGGAGAACGTGTTACTCAAGAAATTGTTGATTACATTATTTTTGCTAAAGAGAGAGGATGTTCGCTTCAGGGAACGGAGGATCCAGAAGTGAATCGGATCAATATTATTAAGGAGGTGTAGTCATGGAAATGTGGTTTTCAGAAGTTCAGACACCTGATGTTAAACTATCCATTCGGACCAGTCAGCAGCTCTATGCTGGAAGAAGCGAATTTCAGGATATTGCAGTACTGGATTCTCCAGCTTTTGGAAAAATTTTAACTTTGAATGGTCGTGTACTTTTCTCTGATGCTGATGACTTTGTCTACAATGAAATGGCCGTTCATGTACCTATGGCTGTACACCCTAATCCAAAGAAGATTTTAATTTTAGGTGGAGGCGACGGAGGTGTTGCTCAAGTTTTGAGCATGTATCCTGAAATTGAACGAATTGATGTAGTTGAGCCAGATGAATTGCTTGTGGAAGTTTGTCGTCAGTATTTCCCTGACTATGCGTCAGGTCTTGAAGATGAGCGGGTTGAAGTCTATTTACAAGATGGTTTGCGTTTCTTACGTAATTGTGACAATGAATACGATATTATCATCAACGATGCTACAGATCCTTTTGGGCATACTGAAGGTCTCTTTACAAAAGAATTCTATGGGAATGCTTATCGTGCGTTGAAAGAAGATGGTATCATGGTGTATCAACATGGATCGCCATTCTATGATGAAGATGAGTCTGCTTTTCGTTCGATGCATCGCAAAGCAGTTCAGTCATTTCCAATTAGTAGAGCTTATCAAGCTCACATTCCAACTTCTGCTGCTGGATACTGGCTTTTTGGGTTTGCTTCCAAAAAGTATCATCCAATTGAAGATTTTGATAAAGAGAAGTGGAAAGCTCGTCAATTAGTCACAGAATACTACACTGCAAATTTACATGTCGGGGCATTTCTATTACCTCGTTATGTTGAAGATATTTTAGAAGAAGAGGAGAGAAAATAATGAGTCGTCTGTTAGTTATTGGATGTGGAGGAGTTGCACAAGTTGCTATTAGTAAGGTTTGTCAAGATTCGGATACTTTCAAAGAAGTGATGATTGCTAGTCGAACAAAATCTAAATGTGATGATTTGAAAACTATTTTGGAAGAAAAAACAGCAACAAAAATTGAAACAGCTCAAGTAGATGCAGATAAAGTAGAAGAAGTGATTGCGCTGATTGAACACTATCGTCCCAAAGCAGTTCTGAATGTTGCGTTGCCTTATCAAGATTTGACTATAATGGATGCTTGTTTGGCTACTGGTGTTGATTATATCGATACTGCTAACTATGAATGTGAGGATACGGAAAATCCAGAATGGCGTGCGATCTATGAAAAGCGTTGTAAGGAAGAGGGATTTACAGCTTATTTTGATTACTCATGGCAATGGGCATACAAGGAACGTTTTGAAAAAGCGGGTTTAACTGCACTTTTAGGAAGTGGATTCGATCCCGGTGTAACAAGTGTTTTTTCTGCCTATGCTCTTAAACATTATTTTGATGAAATTCACCATATTGATATTTTAGACTGTAATGGTGGAGATCATGGTTACCCATTTGCAACTAATTTTAATCCAGAAATCAATTTACGCGAAGTATCTGCTCCGGGTTCTTACTGGGAAAATGGCAAATGGGTAGAAGTAGAAGCGATGTCGATTAAGAGAGAGTATGATTTTCCAGAAGTTGGACAAAAAGATATGTATTTACTTCACCATGAAGAAATTGAATCGTTGGCTAAAAACATTCCTGGTGTAAAACGTATCCGTTTCTTTATGACTTTTGGGCAGTCTTACCTAACTCATATGAACTGCTTAGAAAATGTTGGTCTTTTACGCACAGATCCTATTCATTTTAATGGTCAAGAAATTGTTCCAATCCAATTTTTAAAAGCCCTTTTACCAGATCCGGCAAGTCTTGGTCCCCGTACTGTTGGTAAGACAAATATTGGCTGTATTTTCACAGGAATAAAAGATGGTGTAGAAAGAACTATTTATATCTACAATGTTTGTGATCACCAAGAATGTTACAAAGAAGTGGGATCACAGGCTATTTCATACACCACAGGTGTGCCAGCTATGATTGGTACCAAGTTAGTTATGGACGGAATATGGAAGAAGCCGGGAGTTTATAATCTGGAAGAATTGGATCCAGATCCATTTATGGATTTGTTGAATCAATATGGTCTACCTTGGAAGGTAGTAGAAAATCCTATTTTGGTGGATTAGATGAGAATAGATCAAGTTCCTACACCAGCCTATGTAATTGACGAGGCTAGGTTAGAAAAAAATTTAGAGATTCTTGCATCTGTTCAAGAACAGACAGGATGTAAGGTACTATTAGCACAAAAAGCTTTTTCGATGTTTGCTACTTATCCATTGCTTCGTAACTATTTGGCTGGTACAACCTCTTCGGGTCTTTATGAAGCCATGTTAGGACGTGAGGAATTTGGAAAGGAGGTGCATGTTTTTGCACCTGCTTTTAAAGATAGTGAGATAGATGATATAGTGGCTATTGCCGATCATATCGTGTTTAATTCGGAACGCCAGCTAAGAAAACATTATGCTAAATGTGTTGCAGCAGGTGTGAGTATTGGATTACGCATCAATCCAGAATGTTCAACACAAGGAGATCATGCGCTTTATGATCCTTGTGCACCGGGATCGCGTTTTGGTGTGAGGATAGAACAGTTTTCAGAAGAATTATTAGATATGATAGATGGTTTGCATTTTCATACCTTGTGTGAACAGGATGCAGATGATTTGAAGCGAACATTGGAGGTAGTAGAGGAAAAATTTGGCTCTTATCTTCATCGTCTCAAATGGCTCAATATGGGCGGAGGACATCATATCACGAAGGAAGGCTATCAACTGAATGTCTTGGTAGAGTGTATTCGTCATATTCAAGATTGTTACGGTATTGATGTTTATATAGAGCCGGGTGAAGCGGTGGCTCTTAATGCAGGTTATCTAGTAGCAGAAGTTTTGGACTGTGTTGAAAATGGTATTGAAACATTAGTTTTAGATGCTTCTGCAACATGTCATATGCCAGATGTGCTGGAAATGCCTTATCGCCCACCATTGAAAAATGGTTACGAAGCTGGTGAAAAAGCATTTACCTACCGTTTGTCTTCTAACACCTGTCTGACAGGTGATATTATTGGTGATTATTCTTTTGAAGAACCTGTTGAGATTGGAACAAGGCTCTATTTTGAAGATATGGCGATTTATTCATTTGTAAAAAACAATACATTCAATGGTATTGGTCTGCCTAGTTTAGTTCTGATGGATCAATCCGGTGAGTGTCGGATTATCAAAATTTTTGGTTATGAAGACTTTAAGGAGAGATTATCGTGAGAATGTCCCCTAAGCAAGCTGGTTATCGAATGCCAGCAGAATATGAGCTGCACCATGGTACTTTAATGATTTGGCCAACGCGTCCTGGATCTTGGCCATTTGATGGGAAAGCGGCAAAAAAAGCATTTACTCAAGTTATTCAAACCATTGCTGAAAGTGAAAAAGTCTATCTCTTGGTTGAAGAGAATTACTTAGAAGAAGCTCGAGCTGCTCTTGGAGAAGATATCATTTATCTTAATATCCCGACAAATGATGCTTGGGCGAGAGATACAGGTCCTACTATTTTGATAGATGACATGGGCAAAGCTCTATCGATTGATTGGTCTTTTAATGCTTGGGGAGGAAGTTACGATGGTTTGTATCAAGATTATGTTGCAGATGATCAAGTAGCTTCACATTTTAGCAAAGAACTTGGGATTGACATTTTTGATGCACACCCTTTTGTCTTGGAAGGTGGTGCTATCCATAGTGATGGTGAAGGTACGATTCTCGTAACAGAAACTTGTCTGCTTAGCCCGGGACGTAACCCACACTTAAGTAAAGAAGCTATTGAGCAGCACTTATTAGAATATTTAGGTGCAGAAAAAGTAATTTGGCTTCCTTATGGCATCTTTCATGATGAAACAAATGAGCACGTTGATAATGTTGCAGCTTTTGTTGGACCAGCAGAGTTAGTGTTAGCTTGGACGGATGATGAAACAGATCCTCAGTATGCCATGTCTAAGGCAGACTTGGACTATCTTGAACAACAAGTGGATGCTAAGGGAAGACCGTTTATCATTCATAAACTGCCCATTCCGAAAGAACCTATCCTAGTGAAAGAGGAAGAATTAGCAGGCTATGTTTATGAAGAAGGGGAGGAAGAACGTTCAGTTAATGAGCGTTTGGCGGCTTCTTATGTTAATTTTTATATTACAAATAATTCAGTTTTGGTGCCACAGTTTGGAGATGAGCATGATGCAGTAGCTATTGATAAGCTAACCCCCTTGTTTCCAGATCGACAAATCGTGGGAATACCAGCAAAGGATATTCTACTAGGTGGTGGCAATATCCATTGTATTACCCAGCAAATTCCGGTATTTAGAAAGGAAAATCCATGAGGCAAGTAACCGTTTCTGCAATACAAATGCAGTGCAGTGATAGAGTATCAGAAAATTTAATAACTGCCGAACATATGGTTCGTCAGGCAGCACATCAAGGAGCTCAAATCATTCTGTTGCCAGAATTGTTTGAAAGACCATACTTTTGTCAAGAACGCCAGTATGACTACTATTCTTATGCTCAATCAGTAGAAGAAAATGCTGCGATTCAGCATTTTATCCCAGTTGCCAAGGAATTAGCAGTAGTACTTCCCATTAGCTTCTATGAAAAAGATGGAAATACTCTCTATAATTCTATTGCAGTTATTGATGCCGATGGGAGTGTACTAGGAGTTTACCGCAAAACTCACATTCCTGATGATCATTACTATCAAGAAAAATTCTACTTTACCCCTGGAAATACTGGTTTTAAAGTTTGGAAAACTCGCTATGCTACTATTGGAATTGGTATTTGTTGGGACCAATGGTTTCCAGAAACAGCTCGGTGCTTAGTGTTGAATGGAGCAGAATTGCTCTTTTATCCTACTGCTATCGGATCGGAACCGATTTTGGAAACAGATAGTCAAGGACATTGGCAACGAACCATGCAAGGACATGCAGCTGCAAATATTGTTCCAGTCATTGCAGCAAATAGAATCGGTTTAGAAGGAGTTCAAGCTTCCATTGAAAATGGTGGACAAGCTTCAACTCTAAATTTTTATGGCTCGTCTTTTATGACTGACGAAACAGGAGCTATCTTAACTCAAGCAGATCGAGAGAAAGAAGCTATTTTATTGGCAACATATGATCTAGATAAGGGACAAAACGAACGATTAGATTGGGGCTTGTTTAGAGATCGTAGACCACATATGTATACCAAAATTGTCGAATAATATAAAAAAACAGTCAAAACTTGAATTTTGACTGTTTTTATAACTTATACCTATATTATCTTGTTTCAAGAGTAAATAAAATCTCTAATTTGTGTTTTCAATAAAAAGATCCTTGTATACGAATTATGTTAATAATTGTTGTAACCATTGACTGCCATAAATCCAGAAGAAACTATATGCAACAACAGAGAATGGACGACAAAGTAATGTGATTAAAATGAATTTACGATAGCTCATACTAGTTAATCCTGTAATCATAACGACTATATCAGCAGGAGAGATAGGTGACAACATACATAAGATAAAGAAAATATCATACGCACGTTTATTGTCAATTTTACTCTCATACTTATTGAAAGTTTCTTCAGACATAAAGAGAAGACAAAACTTTTTTCCGTAGCGACGTGCTGACCAAAAGAGGATAATACTTCCTATAGAAATGCCTACATAGTTAAGGATGAAACCCCACCAAAAATTAAATACAAGGAAACCAACGATTGTTGTAACTCCTCCTGGAATAATTGGAAATACAACTTGAATGATTTGAATAGCTAAGAAAGATACCCCCCCCAATGCTCCATGGCTTTTTATTACATCACTTAGAACATTCTGGTCATTTAAAATTCCAATTTTATAGAGCCAGAACAGAAAAAGAACAGTTCCAATCAGGGTTAATATACTTAATACTTGAATCGTTTTTTGCCAAAATTTATACATACTAATACTTTACCATATTTCTATTTATTTTTGAAATTGAAACTAGAGTTGCAAATCTAAAAAAAATTTGTTATAATTACACACGTATTAAATCCTAGGGGTTGTTACGGATTCGACAGGCATTATGAGGCTTGTTCTGCAACTCATCGGCAGATGTAAATATGCCAGTTAAATATAACTGCAAAAAATACAAACACTTACGCATTAGCAGCTTAATAACCTGCCTGCGTGACTAACCGTGAATCGCTTGTGTTTACTGGTTGGTCTTAAATTAACAAGCTACGTTGGTGGTGAGTCAGGCACTTCCAAAAGAGATTTACTGACTCGCTTGGTCTGGGTTTGAGTTATGTATCAAGTCCAAGTTAAAGCAATACATAACCTATAGTTGTAGACGAATAAGTTAGCAGATGTTTGGACGTGGGTTCGACTCCCACCAGCTCCATTATTGTCCTATATGGAAGATTACTCAAGTGGCTCAAGAGGCCGTGTTGGAAACGCGGTAGGCGTGTAACAGCGTGCGTGGGTTCGAATCCCATGTCTTCCGTATTTCAATCAAAAACGATAGATAGTATCGTTTTTTTTTATATCTTTAAAAATTAGTCTTGTCTTTCTTTGAATTTATGTTATGATAGATAACAATATATCAAAAAGGAGGTCATTTTGGTTGTGCTAAATGTTACTCAATTAGCCAAGACAGAATTACATTGTCATTTGGATGGTTCACTCTCCTTAAGAGCTATTCGTCAATTGGCGAACATGGCTCAGATAGCTCTTCCTGTTGATGATGCAGAGTTGAAACAATTGGTCACTGTTCCAGATAAGGTAGATAATTTGATGTCTTATCTGGCGATATTTGATTTTATACGCCCTTTATTACAGACTAGAGAAGCGCTAGAGTTGGCAGCTTATGATGTTGTTCGTCAGGCAGCAGCAGATCAGGTTATTTATATCGAGATTCGCTTTGCTCCTGAGTTATCAACGGATCAAGGATTGACTATTTTAGAGAGCGTTGAAGCTGTATTAGCAGGGTTGGAGAAAGCGCAGCAAGATTTTAATCTAGTTGCAAAACTTTTGGTTTGTGGATTGAAACAGACTGCTCCTGAACAAACAAAGGCTGTTTTTTCTGCTGTAGCTGACTTAGCACCGAAGGGGTTGGTTGGCTTTGATTTTGCTGGCAATGAAGCAGATTATCCAACGGAAGAATTGCAAGAGTTAATTCGATTTACCCAATCTCTTGGCTATCCTCTGACTTTCCATGCAGGTGAATGTGGTTGCGTAAACAATGTGAGACAGGCATTAGATTTGGGAATCAAACGAATTGGTCACGGTACGGCATTAACGAATAACCAGGAAGTAATCAAAGAATTTGTTACTAGCGGAGCAACGTTGGAGATGTGTTTGACTTCTAATCTTCAAACGGGAGCAGCTAAAACGTTGGCAGATTTCCCGTATAAACAGTTAATGGAGGCTGGTGCAAATATTACGATTAATACAGATAATCGAACAGTATCTGATACCAATCTGAATAAGGAATATGAGTTATTTGTACAAAATTTTCAGACAAGTAAGCAAGAATTTTACCAGTTTAACCAAAATGCCATTCGTGCTTCATTTGCGCATGATAGTGAGAAAGAAGCATTATTGGAAAAACTTAATCAAGCCTATCTGGACTAATAAAGAAAGCTCTGTATCAGTTTGTTTAAACTGGTACAGAGCTTTTATTGATTATTGTAAATTTAATTTCTTCGTCATGATGAAATGAGTTCCAAAATAGTAGGCAAATCCTAAAATGATATTGAAGAGAGCTAAGAAAGGATTAGGATATGCAGAAATTAGATAATCTGCTGTAGTATTAAACAAGAATAAATTTACGAAAACACTAAGAATGATTGAAATTCCAATATATGTTAGAATAGCAAAGAGCAGGCGATGGTCTTTAAAGAGTTGTCCGACAGAGATAGCAAAGTAGATTAAAAGAACTCTTGCAATCGTTACAATTAAAAGATAAACAACCCAACTGAACGCCATTGTCCAATTCATTTGTCCAAAGCTTGAAATCCAATCTGAGAAAGAATAAAATATTTCATTGTCACTTTTTAGAATGGCTAGAAAAATAATGAAGATAGAAAGAAGCGCTGTGATAGTCGCTAAGCTATACCAAATAACTGAAACTAAGAGTTTGCTTAAGATAATCTGGTGACTATTGACAGGAAGTGTCATTGTAAGGTAGCCTTGACGTCCGTAAACATTTTTTCTGAAGCGGTTGATCACTAAGACAAACGTTGATAGAAATAGAGCGGCAATGAGAATACCAAAAGTCATAAAGCTAGTACCTAGTAAAATAGCTTCACCTGTTCTCGGTTCCACCATGTTATCTGCTTGAGCACGAACAAATAAAGCTTGAAGCCAGAAACCTAAAACCCCAGAAAGAACCAAGACAGCTGCGTAGATTCCTAGATACCATTTGCCAATAGCTTTAAATTCATATTTTACTAATTTTTTAAACATTTTCGTCTCCTTTTAATGTGAACTAGCTTTTAAAATCTTGACGGAATAATTCATCAATGGATTCACCACTCTCAATGCGCAAATCATCTACGTTGCCATGACGGATGACACTTCCGTAGTGAAGGAAAATAACTTCATCTAAAATTTGTTCTACATCAGAAATGAGGTGTGTAGAAATAATAACAGAAGCAGTTGGAGAGTAGTTGTTCACAATTGTTTTTAAGATATAGTCTCGAGCAGCAGGATCCACTCCTCCGATTGGCTCATCCAAAATGTACAGTTGAGCTTGACGACTCATGACTAAAATGAGCTGTACTTTTTCCTTGTTTCCTTTAGATAAGTGCTTCATTCGGCTGTTGAGATCAATACCAAGATCTTGAAGGAGATGCAATGCGCGCTCTTTATCAAAGTCAGCGTAGAAATCTGTAAAAAATGTAACAGCATCCATTACCTTACTATGTTCATCTAGATAAGTTGTATCAGGAAGGTATGAAACAATAGCTTTTGTTTCTGGAGAAGGAGTACGACCATTGATAAGCACCTGTCCGTATTCAGGTTGGAGTAAGCCATTTAACAACTTAATCAAAGTTGTTTTTCCTGACCCGTTTGGACCCAACAGTCCAATGATTTTTCCTGCAGTTAGTTTCAGATTGACATTGTTAAGTGCAACAGCTCCACCATAGGATTTTGAAACTTGTTGCAATTCAACTAAGGTATACGCATTATTCATAAGTCACTCCTTTTAAGCAATCATCTAGTTGCTGGTTTAGTTCATCTTGTCTAAATCCTAAGTTCAGCATATTTTTTACAAATGTTGCTAGTTCTTGTTGAGCAAGTTTGAGGCGTGTTTGTGTGATGAGTTCTTGATTATCTGTTACGAAACGTCCTGTTGTGCGGACTGAGTAAACAAATCCTTCCGTTTCTAAATCAGATAATGCTCGTTGTACTGTATTGGGATTGACACCAGCAATTTCAGCCAAATCACGAACAGTAGGTAACTTATCGCCAGATTTTAACTGTTGCGTTACAATCTGTAATTTAATAGCGTTACTGATTTGGATATAAATGGGGATATTATTATCAAATTTCCAAGCCATTATCGTTTCCTTTCCAGACAGGAGCATCCTGTCTTTGTGTATTTATTTAATAATACAATAAAATGCATCTCTTATCAAGTAAAATGTTTTAGATCAGTAAAAAAATATTTTTATATGATTATTTGGTATAATATAAAGAAAATAGTTTGAGGAGGAAACCGTGCTAGCGCAATTAGATACAAAAACCGTTTATACATTCATGGATAGCATGGTCACTATTAAAGAATACATCAATAGAGCTAAAACATTAGGGTATCAGACATTAGGAATTATGGATCGTAATAGTCTGTATGCGGCCTATGGTTTTATGGAATCCTGTTATAAAGAAGGAATAAAACCGGTTATTGGATGTGAGATTGATTGGACATTAGTAGATTATGAGAAGTTGGTAACAACTCAGCTGATTGCTTTGACAACTAAGGGATATCGTAATTTGCTAAAAATTTCAACAGTCAAGATGACAGGTGAAGATGACTTTGAGGCTATTAGGCAGTATTTGGTAGACGTTGCTGTTATTGTTCCATATTTCTCAGGGATTGAACAATTAGAGTTGGGAGTAGAGTACTACATCGGTGTGTCATCTGATTTACCAAACCAGACCTTTTCTCGTCCAATTCTACCTATTCATACTGTACGTTTGTTTGAAGAGGAGCAGTTAGAATGTTTGCAAGTCCTTCGTGCTATTCGGGATAATGTAACACTCAACCAAGTGGGGGAGGTGGATAGTAGACAAATTTTGCTATCGGCAGATAGTTTGACAAGTTTATTTACAACACGCTTTCCTGAAGCGGTTAGGAATTTGGAAAAGTTAGTCGAGGGCATTTCTTATCATCTCGATACTGACCTGAAATTACCACGTTTTAATCGAAAACGACCGGCAGTAGAAGAATTGCGAGAAAAAGCTTATAAAGGATTGGAATCAAAAAATCTAACAGATTTTAGCTATCAAGAACGGTTAGAGAATGAATTATCCGTCATTCATCAAATGGGGTTTGATGATTATTTCTTGATTGTTTGGGATTTGCTTCGATTTGGACGCAGTCAGGGATATTATATGGGAATGGGACGTGGTTCTGCTGTTGGCAGTTTAGTCGCCTATGTCCTTGACATAACAGGAATTGATCCAGTTAAGCATCAGCTACTATTTGAGCGTTTCCTTAATCCAGAACGGTATTCGATGCCAGATATTGATATTGATATTCCAGATATTCATCGTCCGGATTTTATTCGATATGTTCGTGATCGCTATGGTTCTACCCATGCAGCACAAATTGTAACCTATTCGACATTTGGAGCAAAGCAAGCGATTCGTGATGTCTTAAAACGGTTTGGCATACCAGAGTATGAATTAAGTCACATTACTAAGAAGATTTCTTTTAGAGATAATCTTGCATCTGCATATCAGCGTAATGCTTCCTTTCGTCAAATTATAAATAGTAAAATTGAGTACCAAAAAGCATTTGCTATTGCTCAGCAGATTGAAGGACACCCTCGCCAAACCTCTATTCATGCAGCAGGTGTTGTAATGAGTGATGAAGAACTAACGGATACAATTCCTCTAAAAGCAGGAGAAGATATGTTGGTTACTCAGTATGATGCACATGCAGTGGAAGCCAATGGTTTATTAAAAATGGATTTTCTTGGTTTGCGAAATCTAACATTTGTTCAGAAAATGGCAGAGCTCGTCCAAGAGAAATATCAAATCGAAATTGACATTGCTGCCATTGATTTGGAAGATCAGGAGACTTTAGAACTATTTGCAGCTGGTCAAACAAAGGGAATTTTTCAGTTTGAGCAACCGGGAGCTATTAGTTTACTACAAAGAGTTAAGCCAGAGCGGTTTGAGGACATCGTTGCTACAACTAGTTTAAATCGTCCTGGTGCGAGTGACTATTTAGAAAATTTTGTTCGGCGAAAACATGGACAGGAAACAATTGACTTACTTGATCCATCTATTGCAGATATTTTGCAATCAACCTATGGTATCATGCTGTATCAGGAGCAAGTGATGCAAATTGCACAGGCTTACGCAGGTTTTACATTGGGTAAAGCTGATTTGTTGCGTAGAGCTATGTCGAAAAAGAATGTTCAAGAGATGCACGCTATGGAGGAAGAGTTTCTGACAGGTGCTTTGGAAAATGGACATACGAATGAGAAAGCACGAGCTATTTTTACAATGATGGCTAAGTTTGCTGGATATGGTTTCAACCGAAGTCATGCTTATGCTTATGCTGCACTTGCTTTTCAACTAGCGTATTTTAAGAAACACTATCCAGATGTATTTTTTGATGTCATGCTCAATCATTCAAGTAATACTTACATTGAAGATGCTTTACAATTTGATTTTACAGTTGCTCCGTTGACGATCAATACTATTCCTTATCATGACAAATTTGATAAAGATAAGATTTATTTAGGATTGAAAACAATCAAAGGCTTGTCTAAAGATGTAGCGTTTTGGATTATGGAAAACCGTCCTTATCATTCAATTGAGGATTTTATCGTTCGTTTGCCAGATCAATTTAAAAAGATTGACATATTAAGTCCCTTGATTCAGCTAGGTTTATTTGATGAGCTGGAAACAAATCGCAAGAAAATCTTAGAAAATTTAGAGCATTTATTTGTCTTTGCCGATGCTTTGGGCTCATTTTTTGCAGAAGAGACTTATAGCTGGATAGAAGTAGAAGATTATAGCGATAGTGAAAAATTTGCTATGGAGCAGTCTCTAATTGGAGTTGGTATTAGCCCTCACCCCTTGCTTAGAGTTCGCCAAGAAGCAGACCGTCCTTTTGTAGAATTAAGAGACTTGGTAGCGGGTAGCCGCGCTACTGTTTTGATACAGCTACAATCTATTCGCATAATTCGCACGAAAAAAACAGGTGAACAGATGGCATTTTTGCAAGTGACAGATATGAAACAGACACTTGATGTAACACTGTTTCCCGATAGTTATCATCGCTATGAACATATCTTAGAGAAAGGAAGTATGTACTACCTTATGGGAAAAGTTCAAGAGCGAGATGGACAATTGCAGCTTGTTTTAGAGCAATTAGAACTGGTAAGTTTGGAAAAATGCTGGATATTATTAGAAAATCAAGAATATGACTTTGCAGTAGCTCGTATTTTGGAAAAATACAAGGGAACCATTCCAGTCGTTTTACACTATAAAAATACCAATCAAACTATTCAAGCAACACATTACTCAGTTATGAAAACGCCTCAATTAGAAGTAGAGTTAGCAGAATTTGCCATGAAAACGGTTTTTCGATAAAATTCGTTGAAAAGTCAAGCAAGTTTACTTTAAATATGTTATAATAATGCAGTTGAAATGAAAAATAAAAGGAGCATTAATGCAATGAAACGTATTGCTGTTTTAACCAGTGGTGGTGATTCACCAGGTATGAATGCTGCTATTCGTGCAGTAGTTCGTCAAGCAATTTCAGAAGGAATGGAAGTTTATGGTATCAACGATGGATACGCAGGTTTAGTAGCTGGAAAGATTCAGCAACTAACGGTTCGTTCAGTTGGAGATATTATTTCGCGTGGAGGAACTTTTCTTGGTTCTGCTCGTTATCCAGAATTTGCTCAACTTGAGGGACAATTAAAAGGTATTGAACAATTAAAAAAACATGGAATAGAAGGTTTAGTAGTTATTGGTGGTGATGGTTCTTACCATGGTGCTATGCGATTGACTGAGCATGGTTTCCCTGCTATTGGTTTGCCAGGAACGATTGACAATGATATTGTTGGAACAGATTTTACAATTGGTTTTGATACGGCCGTTACTACTGTAATGGATGCAGTAGATAAGATTCGTGATACTTCTTCAAGTCATCGCCGTACTTTTATCATTGAGGTAATGGGAAGACACGCAGGAGATATTGCACTTTGGGCAGGTGTTGCAGCTGGTGCAGATGTTATCGTGGTTCCTGAAGAAGGGTTTGATATCCATGATGTTGTTGCTAAGATTAAAGACGGTTATGATAGTGGTAAAAAACACAGTATTATCGTTTTGGCAGAAGGGGTGATGTCAGCTTCTCAGTTTGCAGAAGAATTGAAAGCAGCAGGTGATACTAGTGACTTACGCATGACAGAATTAGGACATATTCAACGTGGGGGCTCTCCTACAGCTCGTGATCGTGTTCTTGCTTCTCGTATGGGAGCGCATGCTGTGAAATTGCTAAAAGAAGGTCGAGGCGGTCTTGCAGTCGGCATTCGAAACGAGAAAATGGTAGAAAGTCCAATTCTTGGAACAGCAGAAGAAGGTGCATTATTTAGCTTGACATCTGATGGTAAAATTATTGTCAATAATCCGCATAAAGCAGATTTAGAATTGGCTGAATTAAACCGCAATATGTCAATTTAAGTGATCGTGTTTAATAATGTTCACTAAGGGTCACAAAAGACCATTAAAATATAAAGGAGTTTTCTTATATTATGAATAAACGTGTAAAAATCGTTGCAACCTTAGGTCCTGCGGTAGAAATCCGTGGCGGTAAAAAATTTGGCGAAGATGGTTATTGGGGAGAAAGTCTTGATGTTGAGGCATCGGCTAAAAATATTGCTCAATTGATTACTGAAGGTGCAAATGTTTTTAGATTTAACTTCTCACATGGCGATCACAAAGAACAGGGTGATCGTATGGCAACTGTTCGTCGTGCAGAGGAAATTGCAGGCAAAAAAGTTGGTTTCTTGCTAGATACAAAAGGTCCAGAGATTCGTACAGAATTATTTGCTGATGGTGCTAAAGAGTATTCTTATCAAACTGGTGATCAACTTCGAGTTGCAACGAAACAAGGTGTTCAGTCAACAAAAGACGTGATTGCATTGAATGTTGCAGGTGGATTAGACGTCTTTGATGATGTTGAAGTAGGAAAACAAATCCTAATTGACGACGGCAAACTTGGTTTAACTGTTATAGCTAAAGATGAAGAAACACGTGAGTTTATCGTTGGAGTTGAAAATGACGGAGTAATTGCTAAACAAAAAGGTGTTAATATTCCGTACACAAAAATTCCTTTCCCAGCTCTTGCAGATCGTGACAATGCTGATATTCGTTTTGGTCTTGAGCAAGGTTTGAACTTTATTGCGATTTCATTTGTACGTACTGCTAAAGATATTGAAGAAGTTCGTAACATCTGTAAAGAAACTGGTAACGATCACGTTCAATTGTTTGCGAAAATTGAAAACCAACAAGGTATTGATAATATTGATGAAATTATCGAAGCTGCTGATGGTATCATGATTGCTCGTGGTGACATGGGTATTGAAGTGCCATTTGAAATGGTTCCAGTTTATCAAAAAATGATTATCACAAAAGTAAATGCTGCGGGTAAAGCAGTTATCACAGCAACAAACATGTTGGAAACGATGACTGAAAAACCACGTGCAACTCGTTCAGAAGTATCGGATGTCTTTAATGCTGTTATTGACGGTACTGATGCGACTATGCTTTCTGGAGAGTCAGCAAATGGTAAGTATCCAGTGGAATCTGTTCGTACAATGGCAGCTATTGCTAAGAATGCACAAACTCTTCTTGGTGAATATGGTCGTTTGAACTCTGATCATTTTAATCGTGCATCTAAAACAGAGGTTATTGCCTCTGCAGTAAAAGATGCATGTCATTCAATGAACATCAAATTGGTTGTAACTGTTACAGAAACTGGTTACTCAGCACGTGCTATCTCTAAATATCGTCCAGATGCAGATATTTTGGCAGTAACATTTACAGAGAAAGTACAGAAATCATTGATGTTAAATTGGGGAGTTATTCCAGTTGTAACAAATCGTCCAGATTCAACAGATGATATGTTTGATTTAGCTGAACACATCGCTAAAGAACAAGGTCTTGTTGAAGCGGGTGATGATATTGTGATTGTTGCTGGAGTGCCAGTCGGCGTTGCTGGTTCAACAAACACAATGCGTGTTCGTACAGTAAAATAAAATTAATAAAAACGAAAACCATTAATTAGGGGCAACCCTAATTAATGGTTTTCGTTTTTTGAATATAATTATCGGGTAGGTAGGGTGTTCTGTCGAAATTTGTTGGATGTCCTAAGATTTCTTGAGCAATTTGCCAACCAATAAATGGTCCATTTGTTAATCCTGATGACCCCAGACCACTAGCAACCCAGACAGTATTCATATCACGGATTGTTCCATAAAATGGAGCGTAGTTAGAGGTGTAGGCACGAGTTCCTATTCGAGTAGCTGAGATGGGATAGTTTGTGATATCTGGCATAAATTCAGCAGCTTTTTGGTGCATAGCATTGATTTTTTTAGAATCTAGTGTTAAATCATATCCCATATCGTCTTCATGAGTTGCTCCAATAATTACCTTGCCGTTGTCAAACGGTAGAATATCAATTTGTCCGTAAGGCATGCATACAGGCCATGTATCACTGTCAAAATCAGTCTGCAATTCTAATAACTGTCCCTTTTGTGGCCGGACATCTACTTGATATCCTAATGGTTCTAATATCTGTGGTAACCAAGCTCCTGTAGCTAAAACAATAGCGTCAGCTGTCAATATTGTTCCATTTAGATCAAGTGTGTGAGCATCTACTAATTTAACTTCTCCATGAAGTAGTCGTCCACCATTTTTTACAACTTGTTCTTGAAGAATATCTATCAATCGTCCACCATCAATTCTCCCTCCTCCCTCTAGGTGAAGTCCATAAAAATCAGACTTAAGTGGTGGTAAATAGGTTGATACTTCTGAACCAATTAGTTTTGTTATAGAACCAATTTCTGGTGTGTCAATACGGCGTTCTTCAACAAGTGTTTGAATCTTATCTAGTAATTCTGCTTTGCTTTTTAAACCGATGGTACCAGTTTGTTTGAACGGTATCTCTGTTACACCAGCTTGCTGTAAATCAGAAACTAGCTGACGATAGAAAACAGCTCCGGTTGAGGTTAATTTATACCAATCTTTGTTTTTCTTTTGTGCCATCCAAGGGCAGATAATACCGGCAGCAGCACGAGTAGCTGTTCCTACACCAGCATCAATAAGAGTCAAGTTTATTGATGTGTCTTGTGAAAGGTAGAAGGCGGTCGTTGAGCCAACTATCCCTCCACCTATAATAATAATTTGTTTTTTCATAATGTTCATTATATCACAAATGTATCCATTTATTTATTTTTTTTTACATGTTACAATAGTTAGGATAAAAAGGAGAGGGATTGATATGTCAGATATTATGTATCCAGAGGTCCTTACGATTGGAAGTGGGGCTATAAAAGTAGCAGCAGTAGGAGATAGTTTAACGTATGGTTATGGACTTGAACAACGTGAAAAAGATGCTTATCCAAGTATTTTAGCGGATAAATTAGGACATCTTTATCAAGTGTCCAATTATGGATTGAGTGGTCGTTCTTTACAGTCAACAGCAGATTATCCTTATTTTTTGGAGAAGAATGCGCAGCTCTCTCTTGAAAGTGAAGCTGATATTGTCATTATTATGATTGGAAGCAACGATAGTAGAGCTCTATACTGGAATAGAGATCGATTTATTCGGGAATATCGTGGAATGGTCGAACGTTATATAGACTTATCTAGTCAGCCAGATGTGTATTTGGTGATTCCTCCTTACATCCCGACTAGTCGTTTTGGTCTAAATAATCAAATTATTGAGGAAGAATTACAAATTATTATTCCTAGTATTGCTAAGGAATTAGGACAATCTGCCATTAATCTTTACCCTTTAACAAAGGGACAATTGGATTATTATAGTGATGGCTTGCATTTGAATGTATTAGGAAACCAAGTGATTGCTGAAGAAATCTATTGTCAGTTGATGCATAAACAATAGGATGTTTTGGGAACTTTGAAATAGAGTTTACAGTATATTTTTATTTTGAAGTACTATTCTGTTACTATAAAGTATGATATACTAGTAAATGAAATGGAGAGATTATGGTAAAAAGAGATTTAATCAAACAGCTAGGTTTACTTTTTTTATTGATAGTAGGATTTATTGGTTTGCGTTTTTGGTTTTTTGAACCTGTCACCATCACCTCGGAAATGGCAAATCGTTATCTAAAAAAGAATGATGTGATTATAGTAGTTCGAAATGCTAGTCTAAGTCATGGAGATTTTGTATTATATGAGCAAGATGGTAAAGAGTATGTTAGCCGAATTATAGCATTGGAAGGTGAGACTGTTACCTATATGGATGATGTCTTGTATCGAAACAATTTAATTGTTTCAGAAAGCTATCTTAAGACCCCTCATTCTCAAGAAAGTTATACGGATGATTTGACGATTGGTATGCTGACAAATGGTGAATTAGATAGTATTCCAAGTAACTATTATCTAGTTTTGAATGATAATCGTAGCAATCATCAGGACAGTCGTAGTTTCGGTTTAATTTCCGAGAAAGCTATCATTGGTCGTTTGACTTTTAAACTGAGCCCTTTATCCGAATTTGGTTTTATTAAAACAGGACTGGTTCAATAGAATCAGTTTTTTTATTTCAAGGTAACCAGGATATTATTTCTTTAATCTGACTATACCAATTTATTTCTTGACAAAAAAAAAGTCTTATTATATACTGTTAATGCTGGTTTTGTAGACATTGAATCTGACTAGACCAATTTATAAAGTATGAAAGATGATGCTAGCAGCATCATAGGTGTAATGTATGTGTGGAATTGTTGGCGTTGTAGGAAATACAAATGCAACAGATATTTTGATTCAAGGATTGGAAAAATTAGAGTACCGTGGTTATGATTCTGCGGGGATTTTTGTGATAGGTGGTCAGCAAAGCCACTTGGTGAAAGCTGTTGGTCGCATTGCTGATCTATCAGAAAAAGTAGGAGATAGAACAGAAGGAACAATAGGGATTGGTCATACTCGTTGGGCAACACACGGTCGTCCAACTGAAAATAATGCTCATCCGCACACTTCTAAAACGGCTAATCATGTTTTAGTACACAATGGTGTGATTGAAAATTATGCGGAAATCAAAGCAAGTTATTTAGCAGACCATGAGTTGAAGGGGCAAACAGATACGGAAATCGCTGTTCATTTAATTGGAAAATTAGCAGAAGAGGAAGGTTTGTCCACACTAGCAGCTTTCCAAAAAGCTCTTCATATTATCCAAGGTTCTTATGCTTTTGCATTGATTGATGTCAACGATACGGAAACTATTTATGTTGCTAAAAATAAGTCTCCATTGTTAATCGGTTTGGGGAATGGTTATAATATGGTTTGTTCAGATGCGATGGCTATGATTCGTGAAACTAATGAGTATATGGAGATTCATGACAAAGAACTTGTTATCGTGAAAAAAGATAATGTGACGATTATGGATTATGATGGAACTAATATTGAGCGTGATAGCTACATCGCAGAGCTTGATTTATCTGACATTGGTAAAGGAACTTATCCTTACTACATGTTGAAAGAAATTGATGAGCAACCAAGCGTTATGCGTAAGTTAATTAGTGCTTATACAGATGAAAAAGGAAAAATAGCAATTGATGAAGCTATTATCAAAGCAGTTCAAGAAGCAGATCGTATCTATATTTTAGCAGCAGGGACATCTTATCATGCAGGATATGCCTCAAAAGATTTCTTAGAAAAACTAACAGATACACCTGTAGAGTTGGGTATTGCTTCTGAGTGGGGCTACAATATGCCATTGTTGAGTAAGAAACCACTCTTTATTATGATTAGCCAATCAGGTGAGACTGCTGATAGCCGTCAAGTACTGGTAAAAGCTAATCAAATGGGAATTCCTAGTTTGACGGTCACAAATGTTCCTGGTTCAACTTTATCGAGAGAAGCAACTTATACTATGTTGTTACATGCTGGACCAGAAATTGCGGTGGCTTCTACCAAAGCTTATACAGCTCAGATTGCAACCTTGGCAGTTTTGGCAAAAGCTGTTGGTGATGCAAATGGAAATGCTCATGCTAAAGAATTTAATTTAGTACATGAATTATCAATTGTTGCACAATCTATTGAAGCTAGTCTAGTAAAAAAAGATAGTATTGCTGAAAAAGTTGAAAGGCTATTGGCAACAACTCGCAACGCTTTTTACATTGGTCGTGGTACGGATTACTATGTAGCTA
Source organism: Streptococcus suis (assembly GCA_029593505.1). Taxonomy (GTDB): domain Bacteria; phylum Bacillota; class Bacilli; order Lactobacillales; family Streptococcaceae; genus Streptococcus; species Streptococcus suis_AG. Next base: position 80,798 of record JAKTNI010000003.1, on the reverse strand, counting down.
TGGAAGCTAGTCTAAAGTTGAAAGAAATTTCTTATATTCAGTGTGAAGGTTTTGCTGCAGGTGAATTAAAACATGGTACTATTTCATTGATTGAGGATGGCGTTCCTGTCTTAGCTTTAATTTCTAATCATCCTCAATTAGTTAGTCATACTCGTGGAAACATTCAAGAAGTAGTAGCACGAGGTGCGAATGTATTGACAGTCGTTGATGAAGCAGTGGCTACAGAAGATGATGACATTACAGTTCCGACTGTTCATCCCTTCTTATCAGCGATTGCGATGGTTGTTCCAACTCAGCTAATTGCTTACTATGCCACTCTTCAGCGTGGCTTGGATGTTGACAAACCACGTAACTTAGCTAAATCGGTAACTGTTGAATAAGCGAAGTTACTATAGACTTTTGGAAATAGCCATCAGAGTTCTGGTTGGCTATTTTATGATTTTATAAGAAATATATTTAAGAAATATATTAAAGATAAGAAAAATTCTGACAAATATCTTTTAAATCAAAGGAATTTCTGTTATACTAGAATCTAACAATTCTTTTAGGAGAGCTCTATGAATTATATCTTGGAAGTTCTGCCCAGTTTATTAAATGGTGCAATCATCTCTTTACAGGTATTTGTTCTTGTACTGGTTTTATCGTTACCTCTTGGAGCTGTTGTTGCCTTTTTGATGCAAATTAAGTTTAAGCCATTACAGTGGTTATTGAATTTCTATGTATTGATCATGCGCGGGACGCCTTTACTTTTGCAATTAATTTTTGTTTATTATGTTTTACCGAGTGTAGGAATTACTTTCGATAGGATGCCAGCTGTTATCATTGCATTTACGCTTAACTATGCAGCATACTTTTCAGAAATTTTCCGTGGTGGTATCGAGGCAATTCCTGCAGGTCAATATGAAGCAGCTAAGGTATTAAAATTCACTCCTGTTCAGACGATTCGTTATATTGTCTTGCCACAAGTTGTAAAAATTGTTTTACCAAGTGTATTCAATGAAGTGATGACTTTGGTTAAAGATACCTCTCTAGTGTATGCTTTAGGAGTGAGTGATCTTTTATTAGCCAGTCGTACAGCTGCAAACCGTGACGCTAGTTTAGCACCTATGTTTATTGCAGGAGCAATCTATCTCTTGATGATTGGAGCTGTGACATTGGTTTCTAAACAAGTGGAAAAGAAGTTTGACTACTATAGATAGGAGGAAATGATGCTAGAGTTACGTAATCTATCAAAACGTTTTGATCAAAAACAGATTTTCTCCAATTATGATTTGGTAATTCCAGAAGGAAAAATCATAGCTATTGTAGGTCAATCTGGTGGAGGAAAAACAACTCTATTACGGATGTTAGCCGGGTTGGAGACTATTGATTCAGGCACCTTGATTTATAATGGTCAAGAACTGCCACTTGAAGAATTAGAGAAACGACATTTGCTGGGCTTTGTCTTTCAAGATTTCCAACTTTTTCCACACTTATCCGTATTGGAAAATTTGGTTCTCTCTCCAATGAAAACGCAGAACATGTCGCGTTCAGATGCAGAAGACAAAGCCCGTAAACTTTTGAATACTCTTGGGCTAGCAAATCACGCAACTGCTTATCCATTTTCCTTATCGGGTGGACAAAAGCAGCGGGTTGCATTGGCTCGTGCTATGATGATTGATCCTGAGATTATTGGCTACGATGAACCAACTTCAGCTTTGGATCCCGAACTTAGAAGAGAAGTCGAGAAATTGATTCTCGAAAATAAGAAAACAGGGATTACACAAATTGTCGTTACTCATGATATGCAGTTTGCTGAACATATCGCAGATGAAATCATCAAAATTGAACCAAAACATTGAGGTGAAATATGATAAATATGAAAAAAATATTCCTTGGAGCAACCGCTCTTGTAACTAGTTTAACTCTTGTAGCTTGTGGATCAGGAGAATCAGCAACTAAAACGGATAATTGGTCGACCTATGAATCCGACAAGTCCATTACAATTGGTTTTGATAAAACCTTCGTTCCAATGGGATTTGAAGAAAAAAATGGAGAGTATACTGGATTTGATATTGATTTAGCTACAGCTGTATTTAAAAAATATGATATTGATATAAAGTGGCAACCAATTGATTGGGATTTGAAAGAGACAGAGTTAAATAATGGAAATATTGATTTGATTTGGAATGGATACTCTGTTACAGAAGAAAGGAAGACAAAAGTTCTCTTTACAAATTCTTACATGGATAATCAACAAGTATTGGTCACAAAAAAATCGTCTAATATCAGCGATGTATCTGGTATGAAAGATAAGACACTAGGTGCTCAATCTGGTTCGGCAGGCTATTCTGTGTTTTCTTCACAGCCAGATGTTTTGAAAAATAGTGTAAAAGGCAATGATGCCAGCCAGTATGCGACATTCAACGAGGCGTTGATTGATTTAAAAAATGATCGTATTGATGGTTTATTGATTGATCGTGTTTATGCAAATTATTATTTGGAGCAAGAAGGAATTATTGCTGATTATAATATTATTGATGTTGGTTTTGAAAATGAAACCTTTGCAGTCGGTGCACGTCAATCGGATAAAACTCTTGTTGCAAACATCAACAAAGCATTGTCAGAGTTGTACAAGGAAGGGCAATTCCAAGAAATCTCTCAAAAATGGTTTGGAGATGACGTAGCAGCAAATGAAATAAAAGAATAATTAGTATAGAGCCACAATGATGGCTCTTTTTATGTACTCTAAAAAAGCTAATCATGACTGATTAGCTTTACATATGTTTTTTAGAAATTTGATGGAATAAGACTGTCCATGTTTCATGTCGACGCCATAAAGAAGTGTGTACATACTCACCAATTTCAAAGGTAACAAGTTTTGATTTTTGACTAATTGAGGTCATTTGATAATTGGTTAGATAGGTAGATTGAATAGAATGTTGAGTCAACATTTGAGATTTATCATGATAGTGGCCGTTTGCATCAATTAGAAGATAGTTGCGATCAATCAAGTTCTCATAACCTTTCTCATGTGCTTGGATCATGACTTCAAATCGGAATAATTTATCATAGACATGTTCATACATTTCATCGTGAGGAAGTGCAGAAGGTTCTACATGAATATCTACATCAAAAATGCCATGTTTTAAGGTGAGCAATTGTTCAACCTGTTCTGTAATTTCATGACTTTCGTATACTGATAAATCTGGGTTCATCTCTAAAACAATATCTAAGTAGATATTAGCACCATACGTTCGCCCTCTTAGAGCTTTTACAGATATAATTTTAGGAAGTTTAAGAATATCTTGTTCATATTTGCGTAGAAGCTCTTCATCGAAACCATCCGTTAGAGTGAAGAAGCTTTCCATGAAGATACTATAAGCTGTTTTTAAAATAAACAATGTAATAATGATAGCAGCAATCTTGTCCACAATTGGTAAATTAAAAGCTGCTGAGAAAATAGCGATAGAAGTACCAATTGAAATGACTGCATCGGAAAGATTGTCTTTAGCAGTAGCTTCTAATCCCTTAGAATGTACTTTTTTTGCTAAGTATTGATTGTAAGTATAAACTGCTAGCATGACAAAAGCTGAAAAGATACCAACGATAGCACCTGCTATATCTACTTCAATAGGCGAATGATCTACTAATTTTTGTATGGTGGAGTAAAGAAGTTGAAATCCAACTACGAACATGATGAAAGAAGTCATCAAGCTAGCCAAATCTTCTATTTTCCAGTGCCCAAATTTATGGTCTGTATCTGCTGGCTTTTGAGCCATTCTGAGACCAATCAGTACAGCGATATTGCCAATAATATCAGAGATATTATTAAAAGCATCAGCTTTGAGAGCTTCAGAATGAAAATGTTCTCCAGCAGCAAGTTTAATACCTGATAAAATAACATAAGAAATGATAGATAGCAATGCACCACGTTCAGCGAGTTTTAGATTATTGGTTACTTTGTTCATATCTTCTCCATTCATCATAAAGGTTGATTGTAACAAAAAGACCAATGATTTGCAAGAAATCAACGGTACTTTTTGTTACTGTATATACTCTGATATAATCTTAGAAGAATAGTACCACTAGTCATACCAATTGGAATGACTAAAGCAAGTGTTAGAACTGTGGTAATATTCGTTAAGGCTTGAATATGATTGCCTGAAACAAAGTGTGTGGTTGCCATATAAGCATGATACCCCGGAACTAGAGGAGCTAAGATGGCAAAAGAAAAGATTACCGACGGAGTTTTTAGAAGGATACTCATTATCTGACTGATGCAGGAACCGATAATAGCAGCAATAAAGGTTGCAATCAAAACGTTAGTTGGTTCAAGAAGTAGCAAGTATATAAGCCAAACAATCATTCCTAAAAGACCACCGGGGATCAACATCTTCTTTTGAACATTTAAAAGAACTAAAATACCTGCAATCGCAATATAAGATGCTAACGCTTGTAGTAAAAAGTTGAACATGATAATAAATTACCTCACAATAATGAGCGCGACAGTTGTTCCAGCGCCTAAGGCTAGAATAGTAAGAACTGTTTGAAAAATTTTTGTCATACCAGTATTGATGTGATTGGTCATGAGATCTCGAATGGCGTTTGTAAAAGCAATTCCTGGTACAAATGGCATGACAGCACCGGCATTTATAATATTTGGATTGATAGGAAGAGTGAATCTTGCTGCTAACCAATACGAAGTAGCAGAAAAGATAAAAGCTCCCACAAAAGTGGATACGAAATCAATTCCAACATATCGGTGGATGAATTGTGAAGTAGGAAAGGCTAAACCGGTTACTAGCACTGTTCCAAGTGCATCCCATAAACCTCCGCCCAACATAATTGTAAAGAAAGTAGCAGCAATAACAGCAGCAATAGACAATTCTATTTTAGTATAAGGAGCAGGTTGATTTTTTATGGCATGCAATTGATTCAATGCTTCTTCTAAACTAATTTCTTTATTGACGAGAGAACGTGAGATGTGATTGACATCGCAGACCTTTTGCATATCATAGCTAGAATGAACAATTCGCTTCATTCGTGATATGTTGGTGTGATCAATGGAGAAAAAAATAGCAGATGGAATAGCTAAGACATTGGCATCATAAATGCCTTGTGAATGAGCGATCCGAATCATTGTATCTTCAACGCGATGAATTTCTGCACCGCTTTGGGCTAAAATAGAGCCTGCTAGCATTAGAATATCAATGACTGTATTTAGTTTTGGGTTACTTTCCATCCGCAGATTCCTTCCATTATCTTTCTTTCTATTATAACAGATTTTACTTGGAGAGATAGCATTGAAAATACAAGAGAAGCAAATTACTTGATAATGGCTTGAAATATGATATGATTGATAAATCAACTGTTGATAAGTCAATTAAAGGAGATGTATGTTAGAAATAGAAGAATTATTATATCACTTAAAAGTAGCAGATGAGACTATTTCCAATCTTTTTGAAAAACAGTTGGGCATTAGTTTAACGCGCTACCGTATGTTGCAATTATTGATGAAGGATTTTCAGCTTTCTCAACAAACCTTACAAGAAAAATTACAAATTGATCGTGCTGCCATTACGCGCCATTTAAAAATATTAGAGGGAAATGGGTATGTTAGTCGTCAGCGCAATGCTACAAATCAACGAGAAATTCTTGTTCAACCAACCCATAAGGCTTTGATTGTATTAGTAGAAAAACCTCCTAAACATCATCTTGAAGTCAAAGCAGAAATGAATAGCATTCTTACTCTTTCTGAAAGAAAGCAACTCAAAAATCTTCTGGATAAGTTGTTGTATGGTTTACAAAACTTACCTTTATAACTATAAATCATTTTAGGAGAATCTTATGTCTATTTTTACAATAATTTGTGCTAGCTTAGTAGCAATTGAACATTTTTATATCATGTATTTGGAAACTATTGCTACACACTCAGATGCGACTAGTCGTGTTTTTGGAATGGAAAAAGAAGAACTACAACGTAAATCTGTGACAACCCTTTTTAAAAATCAGGGGATTTATAATGGATTACTGTCTACATTTTTATGTTATGGGATAGTAACTGGTAACTTGGAGATTGTAACTATCTTTACTCTTTTTGTTATTGGTGCTGCAGGATATGGAGCTATTAGCTCAAGTCCTAAAATTCTGTTGACACAGGGTGGACCTGCGATTGTAACCTTGATATCAATTTTACTTGTTAAATAATAATTACGCTCTTTCTAAAGAAAGAGCGTAATTATTTATTCGATTAAGATATTACCGTTAGAGTCAACAACCTGTAACTGGTTGGTTGCATACGGCTTTAGAGAGTTATTTGCTCAGTTTGATATTACTTGTTAGACTGTGTGTTTATAGAGTTTGAATACTAGATTAGAGTAATTTTGGGAAGACCTACAGTTATTAAAATAATACTTATCTTACTGTTAATTTTTTTATATTATCTAATACAATCGTTTCTTATTGGAGCCAATAACTAACAGTTTCCCTCTTTATTGATAAGCAATTGATAAGTGTAGGAGATATGCTCTAATAATATGAGATTATATTGTGTAAAAGATTTAAGTCGTTGTATAGTGACTTTTTTTCAACATAAAAAGTCTACTATAGAATTAGATACTATAGCAGACTTTACATTTTTAATTATTGATAAAAAAAGGTTGTGTTCCTTGATAACGATGACTGTCACTAAAAGCTAAATAAATATTGAAAATTTGCGTAAATAGAATATAAAACACAGCTTGAATCGCGCTAAGTCCAAAGCTTCGTCCAAAAGAGTAAGTGAGATAAGCTACATAGACTGGTCCTACATATGGGATGAATATCAAAATAATGAATAATCCTTTTTCTTTGCCAAAAGTGATACATTGTTGAACGTAGAGATTGTACAAAGGAATCAAAGCTTTCCATCCAACTTCTCCAGCTTTTTGAAACATTAGATAATTAGAGATGATGGTTAAAAGATACCAAATTAATAAAAATCCCCAAGTCGCAGAAAGATTAAGTAATGACATGATAGATGTCTCCTCCTTGTAACATTATATTCTCAATTATAGCAGTATTGCAACTACGATGCAATAATTTTTGTATGTTGTATGAAAGAGGAGGAAACTCTACCAAGACTTTTATTTATCGTAAGAAACGATCCCAAGAATAACGTCTACAGCTTTTTCCATAGTTTGTAGACTTACAAATTCGAAGCGTCCATGCATGTTTTCGCCACCTGCGAAGATATTTGGTGTTGGGATTCCCATGAAAGAAATTTTAGAGCCATCTGTACCGCCACGAATAGGTTCAATCAGTGGTGTAATATTGAGGTTTTCCATAACTTCTTTTGCAATATTGATAGGTGTGAGGTCTTTTTCGATTACTTTTTTCATATTGTAATATTGGTCGTGCAGATGGACGATAACACGCGCTGTATCAAATTCTTTATTCATCTTATCAGCAATATCTAACATGAGTTGTTTGCGAGCTTGGAAATCTGTTTCTTCAAAATCACGGATGATATAGGTAGAAGAAGCTGTATCTACACTTCCTTCCATATTCATGAGATGGAAGAATCCTTCATATCCTTCGGTCTTTTCAGGCCGCTCTGCTTCAGGTAGCTGGTTATGGAAATCAATGGCCATTTGGAAGGCGTTAATCATTTGATTTTTAGCAGAACCCGGATGTACATTGCGACCTAGAAAGTCTATCTTAGCTCCAGCTGCACTGAATGTTTCGTATTGTAGTTCGCCTAATGGGCCACCATCCATAGTATAAGCGAAATCTACATCAAAGTCCTCTGCATCAAATTTATCTGCTCCGACACCAATTTCTTCATCAGGTCCAAATCCAACTCGAATCTCGCAATGTTTAATATCTGGATTGTTGACCAAAAATTCAATAGCCGTCATAATTTCAGCAATACCAGACTTATCATCAGCTCCTAGAAGTGTTGTTCCGTCAGTTGTAACCAATGTTTGTCCATGATAGTTTGCTAGTTGTGGAAAATCTTTTGGATGCAATTCATAACCAGAAGTACCAAGGGGAATTGGAGTCCCATCATAGTTATCGACGATTTGTGGATTGACACCTTCTGCATTAAAATCAGCAGTATCCATATGAGCAATAAAGCCAATTTTACGAGTAAGATGAGGGGCGTTAGCAGGTAGTGTACCGACAGCAAAACCGTTCGGGAGATAACGAACATCTTGTAGACCGATACGCTTCATTTCAGGCAAGAGTATGTTTTTTGCAAAGTCTACTTGGTTCTGAGTAGACGGAGTAGTAGTTGAACGTTCATCAGAGCGTGTATTCTCTTTGACATAAACTAAAAAACGTTCCAATAGAGTAGGGTATTTCATTTTTTTCTCCTTATTTGTGTAAAATGTATTTCTCAATAGATTTGGCAACACCGTTGTTTTCATTGGTATCAGTTATATCTTGAGCAATTGCTTTGACCTGTTGATTGGCATTTCCCATTGCAATGCCCAAACCAGCAAATTCAAGCATTTCAAGATCGTTGTTTGCATCTCCTAGTGCCATGATTTCTTCAGCTTGTATTCCTAGACGATCTGCTAATTTTTTAAGTCCAGTTGCTTTGCTAACTCCACTTGGTAGAATTTCTAAAAGATAGGGTTGAGAACGAACGGTTGAATACCGTTGACTAAGAGTGGAATTATGAGTTGTTTCAAAATGATCAATAGGCTCTTTTTCTCCAACGAACATGGCTTGGAAGAAGCGGTACTTACCAGACAGAGCTTCTGTTACCGTTAGTGAGATTGGTGTCATGTTGACGAGACCAGCATCTCTCAAAACTTTATCATTTGGATTTTCTGCTAAAACAAAATATTCTTCTTCGTCAAAGAGAGAAATTTGGACATCATCATTATTGGTAAAGGTACTCAAGTAGTCAATATCGGAAGCAGATAATTCCTCCCAATCTAGCAAACTCCAATCCTTTGTGCTGTGAGTAGAACAACCGTTATTAACGATGATGTATTCGTCTTTTGTATCAAAACCAAGTTGTTTAATAAATGGTTTTACTCCCACTAAAGGACGACCTGTACAGAGAACAACAATGACCCCTGTTTTAACAGCACTATGAATGGCATCAATTTGTGGTTGTGTTAGTTCTTTTTTTTCATTGAGAAGTGTTCCATCCATATCAATTGCAATCAATTTGATCATATCATTCCTCCTTAAAGTGATTCAAAGGATATTCTGTTTAATGATTGTAAACAAGTTTATTTTATTTATCAATGCTTTTTGCTCTGATACACACCTTTGAATTTATCTTATACAATTATATCAAATAAGCATTATTTTGACTAATCTTATTGGTGAGGAGTAAAAGGATTCTGTGCATTTTACGATGCATGTGGAGTTAGAAATACAGTATCCTATTCTCTTTTAAAATAGCATAATATAAAACGAGAGGTGGTTGTACACTTCTAAATATATGTGCTATAATAGTTTCGAAATTGAAAGGAGGCGATGAAGATGAAAGTAAGAGAAACTACTGTTGTTTTAGTCAGAAATTGGTTTGTGGAGGTTATGAAAAACTGATCTCCAAAAGGAGAAAATATGCATATCATTAAAGTGGAAAATGAGTTTGAAAAAGCTCGTATCATAGAGCAGGTACTAGCTGATTTACCAGAATGGTTTGGACTGCCAGACAGTACAAAAGAATATATAGAAGATGGGAGCAAATTGCCGTTATGGGCTAGCTACCATGAACAAGAGGCTGTTGGTTTTATTACTTTGACACAGTCTTCTGATGAATGTGGTGATGTTCATTGTATGGGGATAAAAAAAGCTTATCATCGTACAGGAATTGGTCTTCAGTTGATGACAGCATTGGAAGACGAAGCAAAGAAGAAGTATGGTTATTTACAAGTTAAAACGGTCGATCAAGGACATTATAAAGAATACGATCAAACCATTGCTTTTTATCAAGCTTGCGGATTTGTTAAGGTAGAGGTTTTTCCAACTCTCTGGGATGAATGGAACCCTTGCTTGATGATGATAAAAAAACTCTAGCGAGTACACCAGCACATAGCTGGTGTTTTTTTGATATAATGAAGAGGAAAAATAATAGTGAAACACTTGACTTCATTAGTTTGATAGAAGGTCGTCAACTCTGATTATTAGAAATAAAATTATACGTATTGTGAGAGAATGTATGGAGGAAAATAATGCATAATATTACGTGTCCACATTGTGGTACAGCTTTTCAGGTAAACGAAACAGAGTATAGTCAGTTGTTAGCTCAAGTTCGCGGTGCTGAGTTTGATAAGGAGCTTCACGACCGTTTAGCGCGTGAGACAGAATTGATGGCTCAAAAGGCTGAAAATGATTTACAAGTTAAGTTGGCGGAAAAAGAACGGTATATTTTGGAATTATCTGCTCAGTTAGACCAAGCTGCTAAACAGACAGAGTATGAAGTAAGCTCTGCTATTTCCAAAAAAGAGCAAGAGTTACTGGGATTGCAGTCGCAATTGGAACACTTGAAAAGCCAAACAGAGTTGGAAATGCACTCTGTATTGTCACAAAAGGATCAAGAAATTCAAGATTTGAAATCACAACTGGAAAAAGTTGGGCTTGAGAAGAGTTTAGAACTGCAACAAGCGGTAGCGCAAGTGGAAAAAGAGAGGGATGCTGCTCAGAATGCGTTGGCACTCCAAAAGCAAAATCAAGAGCTAGCGCTTGCGACGACTCGTCAAGAGTATGAGGTTAGGTTGAAAGCCGCAGATGAGCAAGTAGAGTTTTATAAGAACTTTAAGGCTCAACAGTCTACAAAGGCAATTGGTGAGAGTTTAGAGCTTTATGCTGAAGCAGAGTTTAATAAGGTGCGTCAGCTTGCTTTTCCGAATGCTTATTTCGAAAAGGATAATGTAGTGTCTGCGCGTGGTTCTAAGGGAGATTACATTTACAGAGAGACTGACGAAAATGGTGTCGAGTTGATTTCCATTATGTTTGAAATGAAAAATGAGGCTGATGGCACTCTTAAAAAACAGAAAAATGAAGATTTTTTTAAGGAATTAGATAAGGACCGTTGTGAGAAACAGTGTGAATATGCTGTATTGGTAACGATGCTTGAAGCAGATAATGATTATTACAATACAGGTATCGTAGATGTTAGTCATAAATATGAGAAGATGTATGTAGTTCGTCCTCAGTTCTTTATTCAATTGATTGGTTTGTTGAGAAATGCAGCACTAAATAGTTTAAAATATAAGCAAGAATTAGCCTTCATTAGAGAACAACATATTGACATAACACATTTTGAAGAAGATTTAACAGCTTTCAAGACTGCTTTTGCAAAAAATTACCAGTCAGCTAGTACTAATTTCCAAAAAGCTATTGATGAAATTGATAAAGCGATTAAGCGTATGGAAGCGGTCAAGGCTGCTTTGACAACCAGTGAAAACCAACTTCGTTTAGCCAATAATAAATTGGAAGATGTCTCTGTTAAGAAACTAACGCGCAATAATCCAACTATGAAAGCTGAATTTGAAGCCTTGAAAGGAAGGTAGACATGAAACTTATCTGTTTACATGGATTGGGGCAAACAATTTCCAGTTATGATGACTTAAAGTATTATTTATTGCCACATATAGAAGTTGAAGTTTTGGAATTGCCAAAAGAATCAGATTTTAAAAAATTACAAGGTAAGTTGTTGGAACGACTAAAACAGGAAGAATCACCATTTATCTTATTTGGTTTATCTTTAGGAGGTATTTTAGCTCTTTCTCTCGTGAATTACTTGGAAAAATGTAAAGGTATAATCATTTCTGGTGCACAGTATCGATTGAAAGGACACATACTATTTCGTTTGCAGATTACTATTATGGCTTTATTGCCACAGATTTTTTATAAACATCATTCATTGGATAAGTCATATCTTATTGCTCTTCAAAAAAGTATGCTGAATCTTGATTTACAAAACGAAGTTGAAAAAATTCATCTACCGAGTTTGATTATATGTGGTTCAAAGGACCTTCCATCTCTCAAACCTGCGCGGGAGTTGCATAAGTTGATTTCTAATTCAGGGTTTGTGATAGTAAAAGGAGGAGGACATCAACTGAATGCTCAAAAATCAGAAGAGTTAGCTAATATAATTATGTTGTTTATACAAAATCAAAACGATAGTAGTTACAGTCACGAGTACGTGTACGCTAAAAAACGCTTTGAATAGCGTTTTTTATGTTATAATGAAAACATGATTTCAGGAATTATCAATTTAAAAAAAGAAGCGGGAATGACTTCGCATTATGCAGTTTTCAAGCTTCGCAAGATTTTACAAGAAAAGAAAATAGGTCACGGTGGCACACTTGATCCCGATGTGACAGGAGTTTTACCGATAGCAGTTGGCAAAGCTACTCGCATGATTGAATTTATGCAAGAGGAAGGTAAGGTGTATGAGGGTGAGATCACTCTTGGCTATTCTACGACAACAGAAGATGCTTCAGGAGATATAGTTGACGTTACGCCTGTTTTCAATGTATCAGAAAAGGATATTGATGAAGCGATGAATAGTTTTATTGGTCGTATTCTTCAAGTACCTCCTATGTATTCGGCAGTTAAAGTGAATGGAAGAAAATTATATGAGTATGCACGAGCAGGTCAAGAAGTAGAGAGACCACAGCGTTGTGTAGAGATTTATTCTTTTGAACGAACGGGTCCGATTCAGCTAGTAGAGAATTGTGCTAAGTTCACTTTCCGTGTTAAGTGTGGTAAAGGAACATATATTCGTACACTTTCTGTTGATCTAGGAAAGAAATTAGGATATGCTAGCCATATGTCAATATTAGTGCGTACCGGATCTGCAGGAATGACGTTAGATGAATCTCTAACTTTACAGGAAATTGCTGATAAAGTCATACAGAAAGACTTTACTTTTTTGTATCCTATAGAGCAAGGAATCGGAGATCTTCCTGTTGTAGAATTGTCTGAAGAACAAGTGAGAGAAGCTTGTTTTGGACGTTTTGTAACACTGGACACAACCTTTGCGAGAGTTGCGGGTTTTCATCAAGGTAAGCTTATTGCGATTTTTGACAAACGAGATAGTTTTTATAAGCCAAGTAAGGTACTATGCTAGATGATTTGATTGAACTATGATAAACTAAAAAAATGAAAATAGATACTATAAAAGATTATACAACATTGCAGCAATCTGCTCCGACAGTTTTAGTTTTAGGCTATTTTGACGGTATTCATTTAGGACACCGAGCATTATTAGAACGTGCAAGGAAAATAGCAGATGAGAAAGGACTTAGCGTAACTGTTCTAACTTTTCCGGAGTCACCTCGTTTGGCTTTTACTCGATTTAGTCCAGACCTATTGCTCCATTTGACGAGTCAAGAACAGCGTTACCAGTTGCTTGAAACATATGGAGTAGATCATTTGTATCTAATTGATTTTACAAGTGGTTTTGCTCAACATACGGCCAAGGAGTTTGTAGACAATTATATCAAGGGGTTACATGCTCAGGTAGTGGTAGCTGGTTTTGACTATCATTTTGGTCATTCTAGAGCAACTGTAATTGATTTAAGAGAACTGTTTGATGGAACTGTAGAGATTGTTGAAGAGGTCGCTTTTGAAGGGGAAAAAATTTCTTCAACCCGCATTCGTAAAGCCCTTCAGTCAGGAGAGATTGCTTTAACTAATCAGTTGTTGGGCTATACATGTATGACGGAGGGGATTGTAGTACACGGGGATGCTAGAGGACGGACAATTGGTTATCCAACAGCTAATCTAGTAGTTATTGATAGGGTTTATATTCCTTCTGATGGTGTGTATGTAGCAGATGTAGAAGTCGAAGGTAAACGGTATCGTGCTATGACGAGTATAGGAAAAAATGTAACCTTTAATGGTACAGAGCTACGTATTGAAGCGCATATTTTTGGTTTTAATCGCTTTATTTATGGAGAAAAGATTAAGATTTTTTGGCTAGAAAGAATTCGTGATATGATCAAATTTGATAGCGTGGAATCGTTGATGAAACAAATGAAATCAGATGAACAATACGCATTGAATTGGAAATAGAAAATGTGATTTGGTCTATTGAGGGAGTTGCTAGGTGATATCACACAGGGATTATTTTTGGTGAGGTGAATCACTCTTTACATCGTTGATACATCAATAATAAAAAAGTATTGCGATTTGCTATTGAAAACTAATTTAGAATCCAGTATAATATATATAGAAATAGTGTGTAGGAAGGATATGAGGGCATGATTACTTTGTTTTTGTCACCAAGTTGTACTAGTTGTCGTAAAGCTCGTGCTTGGTTGATGAGCCATGAAGTCCCTTTTACTGAACACAACATTATGACCAGCCCTTTAACTGCTGGAGAATTACAAAAGATTTTATCTTTAACAGAAAATGGAACGGATGATTTGATTTCAACTCGTTCAAAAGTGTTTCAAAAATTAAATATTGATGTAGATGATCTATCTGTAAAACAGTTGATTGAGTTGATTGAAACCTATCCAAGTTTGTTACGTCGACCGATTATTTTGGATGAGAAGCGTATGCAGATTGGATTTAATGAAGATGAAATTCGTGCATTTCTTCCGAGAAAATATCGCAAAGAAGAATTGAAGAATGCCACCTTACGAGCAGAAATAGGATAAGATGATATGAACAAGAATTATTCATATCCACTTGATTTTTCGTGGAGCGCAGAGGAGATTTCCTCCGTGCTTTCTTTTTTAAATCAAGTGGAAGCAGCGTATGAAACAGGTACTGAAGCAACCAAGATACTAGAAACTTATCAACGTTTTAAAACGATTGTTAGAAGCAAAGGTCAGGAACGCCAAATAGATCGAGACTTTGAAACAGTTTCTGGTTATTCAACGTATAAAGTTATAAAAGAAGCTCAAAAGAAACAGAAAGGAGTTATCCGTGTTAGAAACTAAATATCAACTAGCCTGTACAATTGTTTTAGAAGCTGGCGAGTTTATCAGAAGTCACTTAGATGATGAACTCGAAATAGAAGAAAAGACAAATTTTACAGATTTGGTAACGCAGTTCGATAAGCAAGTTCAAAAAAAATTGGAACAAGGTATCAAAAAGTACTATCCACAAGACTTGATTTTTGGTGAAGAGGGTGGAGATGTTTCCTCTATAAAGAATGATAATGTTTGGGTGATTGATCCGATTGATGGTACGAGCAATTTCGTTGCTCAAAGAAATGATTTTGCTATTTTAGTTGCTTATTTTGAAAATGGAATAGGGCAGTTCGGTATCATTTACGATGTCATGCAAGATAAATTATTTCATGGTGGGGGAGTTTTTCCAGTATATTGCAATCACCAAAGATTAGAAGCTCCAGCTACTCGTCCGCTGCATCAGACATTATTAGGTGTTAATGCTCAGTTATACGCAGACAATCATCATGGTTTAGCTGATTTAGCACAGGCTACTCTTGGAACTCGTTCGGTGGGGAGCGCGGGAATTGGTTTTTCGCATGTCTTAGAGGGACGATTATTTGCTTACGCTTCTTATATCTATCCTTGGGATTATGCGGCAGCTAGTATCATCGGGCAGGCGTTAGGAATGTCTATGATTAGTTTAGACGAAAAGGAATTATCATACGATAAGCGAGAAGGTGTGATATTGGTATCTAATCATCAACTTGAAGAAGTAAAGAGGTATTTATTTTGATACAGTTACCACAGGAGTTCATAGATAAATATAAGGATTTGCTTGGTTCTGAGGCCCAAGCCTTTTTTGAGAGCTTTCAGGAGCCACCTGTTTCGGGATTTCGTACGAATCCATTGAAAGAATCACAGAAAGAATTCTCTCAACCGATTCCTGATATGTCATGGTCTTATTATGGTAAGGTTTCAGGAAAATCTTCTGAACATGTAACGGGACTAGTCTATTCTCAAGAACCTGCAGCACAGATTGTCGGTCAAGTAGCAGCACCAAAAAAAGGTATGAAAGTCTTAGATTTGGCTGCGGCCCCGGGTGGAAAATCAACGCATCTTCTTTCTTATTTAGAAAATACAGGTCTATTGGTTAGCAACGAAATTTCGTCAAAGCGTGCAAAAGTCTTGTCAGAAAATATTGAACGTTTTGGTGCTCGAAATATTGTGGTAACCAATGAAACTCCAGAACGTTTGGCAAAAGTGTTTCCGTCTTATTTTGATATGATTGTGTTAGATGCACCTTGTTCTGGTGAAGGTATGTTTCGTAAAGATCCAGATGCTATTCAGTATTGGTCATTAGATTATCCAAAACAGTGTGCAGTTTTGCAAAGAGAAATTTTAGTATCAGCTTTAGAGATGCTCGCTCCATCTGGGCAGTTGGTTTATTCAACTTGTACATGGTCTGTAGAAGAAAATGAAGAAATTGTTACATGGCTTTTGGAAAATTATGACTTGGAATTGGTCTTTGTTCCAAAGATAAATGGCATGGTAGCAGGCGTGAATTATCCTGAAACAGCTCGTATGTATCCGCATCATTTTTTAGGAGAAGGACAGTTTGTAGCTAAGTTTAGAGATATAAGAGAAGGTAACGCTAAGAAAATGAAGCCAGCCAAGTCCAATCTGAATAGGGAGCAAATTCAGTTGTGGCAAGAATTTTCAAAGACGCATTTGAATGTGGAACTTCAAGGATTATTGCAAGTATTTGGTGATAATCTCTATCTGCTTCCAGAAGAATTACCTGATTTATCAAAGATAAAGATTGCTAGAAATGGCCTGCATCTAGGTGTATTTAAAAAAAGGCGGTTTGAGCCAAGTTTTGCTTTGGGATTGGCTTTACACAGTTCAGAGGTGAAATACTATATAGAAATTGGTGAAGAATGTTTTAGAGATTATGTTAAGGGACAGACTATTGCAGTTTCTAAAGAATTGCAAAATGGTTGGTATCAGGTACTGGTTAATGGCAATGGCTTAGGATTTGCTAAAATTGTATCTGGAACCTTAAAAAATGGATTTCCTAAGGGACTAAGATTTTGAGCAAATTTTTTTTGCAACTTGCCTTGTTATGTGATATAGTGGAAAGGTGGCAAATTCTTGTAAAAAGTAGGTAAAATCTACAACAATTTAGGAGATGCCATTGAAAAATGTAAAGGAAAAAATAAAATGAAAAAAAAGCAGAAGCTTAGTATTGCAGCTTTATTTCTTTTAGGTAGTTTGACTTTGTCAGCTTGTTCTTCTTGGATTGACAAGGGAGAGTCTATTACAGCAGTAGGTTCAACTGCTCTCCAGCCTTTAGTTGAGGCAGCGGCAGATGAATTCGGTAGTGTTAATCTCGGTAAATCCGTCAATGTTCAAGGTGGTGGTTCTGGTACAGGATTGTCTCAGGTCCAATCAGGAGCCGTTCAAATCGGAAATTCAGATGTATTTGCTGAAGAAAAAGATGGGATTGATGCGAGTAAGTTAGTAGACCATCAGGTTGCTGTTGCGGGGCTTGCTGTCATTGTGAATGAACAAGTGACTGTAAAAAATATCTCAACAGAAGACCTCCGAAATATATTTACAGGGAAGATTACAAACTGGAAAGAATTAGGAGGAAAAGATTTACCAATTTCTATCATTAACCGTGCTTCTAGTTCAGGCTCTCGTGCGACTTTTGATGGTATTATCATGAATGGTGAAAAAGCAGTGCAAAGTCAAGAGCAGGATTCTAACGGAATGGTGAAGTCTATCGTTGCACAAACTCCAGGGGCTATTTCTTACTTGGCTTTTGCATATTTGGATGATTCTATTCATACGATTAGTCTAAATGGTTTTGAGCCAACTGTTGAAAATGTTGCAACTAACGATTGGCCGATTTGGGCATATGAACATATGTATACAAAGGGTGAGCCAGATGGTTTGACAGAGGAGTTTTTAGAATACATGTATTCTGATGAAGTTCAGAAAGGTATTGTTGCTAGCATGGGATATATTTCTATCCATGATATGAAAGTTGAAAAAACTGCTGATGGAGTGGTAACGGAGAAGGAGTAGACATGAAAAATGAACAGTTGGCAAAAGAATTATCCAGCCCTTCTAAAAATTCTCGTTTAGAGACTTTTGGTAAGGTACTGACATTTTTATGCCTTAGCTTTATTGTATTGATTGTTGCAATGATTCTTATCTTTGTGGCACAACGTGGCTTATCTACATTCTTTGTAGATGGTATCAGTATTACAGACTTTTTATTTGGAGATAAGTGGGAACCTAGTTCTAAGATTTTTGGTGCTTTGCCAATGATTTCAGGATCGTTTATCGTTACGATATTATCAGCAATTATTGCTACTCCTATTGCCATTGGTGCAGCAGTCTTTATGACTGAAATTTCACCGAAGCGTGGAGCTAAAGTCTTACAACCTGTTATTGAGCTATTAGTAGGAATTCCCTCTGTAGTATATGGTTTTATTGGTTTACAAATTGTGGTTCCATTTGTTCGTAGTTTGTTTGGTGGTACAGGATTTGGTATTTTGTCAGGTGTAACGGTACTGTTTGTTATGATTTTGCCGACAGTTACATTTATGACAGTAGATAGTCTTCGTGCAGTACCACGTCATTATCGTGAAGCTAGTTTGGCGATGGGAGCAACACGTTGGCAGACGATTTGGCGTGTTATCTTAAATGCAGCCAAACCGGGTATTTTTACAGCTGTTATTTTTGGAATGGCTCGAGCTTTTGGTGAGGCTCTAGCTATTCAAATGGTAGTGGGGAACTCTGCGGTTATTCCAAATTCATTGACAACTCCGGCTGCGACTCTTACCTCAGTGTTGACAATGGGAATTGGTAATACAGTTATGGGAACAGTTCAAAACAATGTTCTTTGGTCATTGGCTTTGGTCTTGTTGTTAATGAGCCTTGTTTTCAATATGATTATGAAATTTATTACAAGAGAGGGTAAGAAAAATTATGCACGCTAAAAAAATGGACAAGCTTGCAACTGGTGTGCTATACACTATTGCAACGGTAATTGTGGTTATTTTGACGGCCCTCATTCTCTTTATCTTATTGAGAGGTTTACCTCATGTAAATTGGTCGTTTCTGACAAGTAAATCCTCCTCTTATAAAGCAGGTGGTGGTATTGGTATTCAGCTTTATAATTCATTCTTTCTGTTGATAGTGACATTGTTAATTTCTGTTCCTCTGTCAACAGGTGCTGGTATTTATCTAGCAGAGTATGCGAAAAAAGGACCTGTAACGAACTTTATCCGTACTTGTATTGAGATTTTATCATCCTTACCATCAGTCGTTGTCGGGTTGTTTGGTTATCTAGTATTTGTTGTGCAGTTTGAGTATGGTTTTTCTATTTTATCAGGAGCTTTAGCTCTTACTGTATTTAACCTACCGCAAATGACTCGTAATGTTGAAGACAGTCTGCATCATGTGCATCATACACAACGTGAAGCTGGTTTAGCTTTAGGACTTTCTCGTTGGGAAACCGTTCTTCACGTGGTCATTCCAGAGGCGCTTCCTGGTATCGTAACAGGGATTGTGTTGGCTTCTGGTCGGATTTTTGGTGAAGCAGCAGCCCTTATCTATACAGCAGGTCAGTCTGCTCCAGCTCTTGATTGGTCAAACTGGAATCCGCTAAGTGTAACGAGTCCAATATCGATTTTCCGTCAATCGGAAACACTAGCTGTGCATATTTGGAAAGTCAATAGTGAAGGAACAATTCCTGATGCAGTTCAAGTATCAGCTGGTTCAGCAGCGATTCTCTTAATCTTTATCTTGATTTTCAACCTATCAGCGCGTTATATTGGTAAGAAACTTCACGCAAAAATGACTTCTATCTAGGAAGTTTGACTTATAAGGAGAAACAATGGCAGATTATAACTGGAATGAACGTCATATCATCACATTCCCAGAAGACAACATCGCCCTTTCAACGAAAGATGTTCATGTTTACTATGGTAAAAATGAAGCGATTAAGGGCATTGATATGCAGTTTGAAAAAAATAAAATTACAGCTCTGATTGGACCATCTGGTTGTGGAAAATCAACTTATCTTCGTAGTCTGAATCGTATGAATGATACGATTGATATTGCTAAGGTAACAGGTGAGATTCTTTATGAAGGCATTGATATCAATAAACCTAATATGAATGTTTACGAAATTCGTAAGCATATCGGTATGGTATTTCAACGACCGAATCCATTTGCAAAATCTATTTATCGCAATATTACTTTTGCTCATGAGAGAGCAGGAGTGAAAGATAAACGTATTTTAGACGAGATTGTCGAAACCTCTCTCAAACAAGCAGCGTTGTGGGATCAGGTTAAAGATGACTTGCACAAATCAGCATTCACTCTTTCAGGTGGTCAGCAACAACGTTTGTGTATTGCTCGAGCAATTTCAGTAAAACCACAAATATTACTGATGGATGAGCCAGCCTCAGCGCTTGATCCGATTGCAACGATGCAATTGGAAGAAACGATGTTTGAATTGAAGAAGAACTATACTATTATTATTGTTACTCACAATATGCAACAAGCAGCTCGTGCTAGTGACTATACAGCTTTCTTCTACTTAGGCGATTTGATCGAATACGATAAGACATCACATATCTTCCAAAATGCTAAACTTCAGTCAACTAGTGATTATGTTTCAGGACATTTTGGATAGAAAGGAAGAGTATGACAGCACCTATTTTACAAGTAAAAGATTTATCGGTTTATTATAATAAGAAAAAGGCTCTGAACAATGTTTCTTTGGATTTTTATCCTCGAGAAATTACAGCCTTGATTGGACCGTCAGGATCTGGCAAGTCAACACTTCTGCGCTCGATCAATCGTATGGGAGATTTGAACCCAGAAGTAACGCTAACAGGCGCTATTGATTATAACGGAAAGAACATTTATAGTCCTCGTACAGATACAGTAGATCTTCGTAAGGAAATCGGGATGGTCTTTCAACAGCCTAACCCGTTTCCAATGTCTATTTATGAAAATGTGGTCTATGGACTACGTATCAACGGAGTGAAGGATAAGCAAATACTAGATGAAGCTGTGGAACGTTCTCTACAAGGAGCATCCATCTGGAATGAAGTAAAAGATCGTCTGCATGATTCAGCGCTTGGTTTATCTGGTGGTCAGCAACAACGTGTTTGTGTTGCTCGTGTTTTAGCGACTAGTCCTAAAATTATCTTGTTAGATGAGCCGACTTCTGCTTTGGATCCGATTTCAGCAGGAAAAATTGAAGATACTCTTTATGCATTGAAAGAACAGTATACAATGGTTTTAGTGACACGTTCTATGCAACAAGCTTCACGAATTTCTGATAGAACTGGTTTTTTCCTTGGTGGTGATTTGATAGAATATAATTTCACAAAAGAAATGTTCTTAAGTCCAGCACATAAAGAGACAGAAGATTATATTACAGGTAAATTTGGTTAAATCCTGTTTAAGAAAGAAAAGAGGTTATTATGTTAAGAGCACAATTTGAAGAAGAATTAGGAAAACTGCATAACCAATTTTATGCTATGGGAAATGAGGTTTTAGCTCAGATAAATAATGCTGTTCGTGCCTTTACGACCCATGACCGTGAATTAGCAAAAGAAGTCATTGAAGCAGATAAGAAAATCAATGCGTTTGAAGTGAAATTGGAGAAAAAATCACTAGAAATAATTGCTCTTCAGCAACCTGTATCCACGGACCTTCGTCGTGTTATTACTGTTTTAAAAGCAACGAGTGATATTGAGCGTATGGGGGACCATGCAGTTTCTATTGCAAAGGCAGCAATTCGAATGAAAGGTGAGATTCGTATCCCTGTTGTTGAAGAAGAAATTAAAAAAATGGGACGTGAAGTCCGTCATTTAGTTGAGGCAGCATTAGAACTTTATCTTGGTTCTGGTGATATTGAATTAGCTTATGAAATAGCTGCTCGCGATGAAATTATTAATGATTTTTATGCTAGCATCCAAGAATTGACAACAGAAGAAATCAAAAAAAATCCAGAAGTTTTGATTGCTGGTCGTGACTATTTCCAAGTTTTGACTTATTTGGAACGTATTGGAGATTATGCAAAAAATATTTGTGAGTGGGTTGTCTATCTTCATACAGGAGACATCACAGAATTATAAGAAAAAGTATGAGAAAACGATTATGAGTTTTCTTCGCTAACAGCCTGTTTTAAAGGCTGTTTTTTATATGTTCCATCTTCTATAAGATTGCTGTCTATTTTAGCTTGTTTTAAGTAAACTTATTTATAATATTTTCAACGATAGAATGCTGATGATTGATTTTATCGGTAGATATTTTAAGAGAGGTAGAAAAATGAAAAACTTGCTAGATAAATTGAAAAAAAGTCCAAAACTGTTGTTAACTACAGTAGCAATAGTAGCTACAATTGTAGGATTTATAGGGGGAATAAGTTTTGAGCGAATTTCTCGTACAGCCATTCATTCTCACCATCAAAGCTTTTTAAAACCATCATTATTTGGAACTTCTAATAAAATGAGAAAGGAGTCTATCTTCTCAGGTCAATCGTCACCTGATTCAGCTGTCTCAGATGAAGTTAATCGACTAAAAGAAAAGAATAAAAAAATAAAGTCAACTATTAAAAATGATAGTAATACTGTAAATCAATAGATAGTAGTAGGGATTTGCAATTTCGTGGTATAATAAACAGTAATAAGTAATTGCATTTACGGCAGTCCTTATGTAAGGGAGAAAAGAATGATTAAGATATTATTGGTAGAAGATGATTTGAATCTATCTAATTCTGTTTTTGATTTTCTGGATGATTTTGCAGATGTTATGCAAGTTTTTGATGGAGAAGAAGGTATTTATGAAGCAGAGACAGGTGTTTATGATTTGATTTTGCTTGATTTGATGTTACCAGAAAAAGATGGTTTTCAAGTATTGAAAGAACTGCGTGAAAAAGGTATCACAACCCCTGTTTTGATTACAACGGCTAAAGAAAGTTTAGAAGATAAAGGACATGGTTTCGAATTGGGAGCAGATGATTATTTAACCAAACCTTTCTATTTAGAAGAATTAAAAATGCGTATTCAAGCCTTGCTGAAACGTTCGGGTAAGTTTAATGAGAATACGCTTACTTTTGGAGAGATTGCTGTTGATTTATCTACGAATACTACTACAGTTCATGATCAGCCTGTAGAATTACTTGGTAAGGAATTTGATTTACTAGTTTATTTTTTGCAAAATCAAAATGTTATCTTACCAAAAACGCAAATTTTTGATCGTATATGGGGATTTGATAGTGATACGACTATCTCAGTAGTAGAAGTATACGTATCAAAAGTTCGAAAAAAGCTGAAAGGAACGACTTTTGGGGAAAATTTACAAACTCTTCGTAGTGTCGGATATATCTTAAAGAATGCCTAAGCGATTAAAAAACTTATTTGGTACAGATAATTTTTCTTTCTTTATTCGTTATTTTGCAGTGTTTACCTTGATTTTTGGTCTGATGACAGCAATCATTTTTCACTTAATGCGCTCAACAATGTATCAAAATGTCGATGCTACTTTGATGCGTATTAAAGAGCATCCTGAAATGGCGGTTAGTTTTGCCATTGCAAGAACTTATGAACCCAATTCGGAGTTTATTCTACAAGATAGTGATCGAGAAAAAACTTCCTCAGGCTCAACAATTTTCCCCAAAGAACCAAAAGATAGTAGAGAAAATTCGGAGTTTAGATTGGATGTAAATACTCATATACTATTATATAGTAAACAAGGAAAGATGCTTAATCCGGATAATTTTACTGGATTATCTCATTTTACATTAGATAAGAGTCATTTAGGTCAAATTCAAGAGATAAGTGTGGAATCGGCTTTTGGTATGGCTGAAGATTATCGTTATGTGACTATTACATTATCATCAAACGAATTAGGATATTATTCGATCTATGATATAGAGTGTGCAACGATATTGGTCAATGTAAGCCAGATTAAAGCTTCTATTACTAATTATGAATCGACGGTTATGATTGTCATGGTATCAGCATGGCTGATATCTATTTTAGCAAGTATTTATTTATCTAATCTTAGTATGAAGCCTATTCTCATCAGTTATCAAAAACAAAAAGATTTTGTAGAAAATGCAAGCCATGAATTGCGTACACCTCTTGCGGTATTGCAAAATAGACTGGAGGGATTATTTCGGCATCCTGATGCTACTATATTGGATAGTAGTGAAAGTATTGGTGCTAGCTTAGAGGAAGTCCGAAATATGCGTTTGTTGACAACCAATCTACTCAATTTAGCTCGTCGAGATGATGGACTAAAATTGGACATGGTAGATGTTTTACCAAGTTATATCGATGAGATATTTAACAATTACCTTATGATAGCAGAAGAAAATGGTAAGTTGCTTACAGTTGACAATAAGCTACATCAATCGATTCGAACAGATAAGCTCTTAATTAAACAGTTATTGACAATTTTATTTGATAATGCTATGAAGTATACCGATCATCAAGGTATAATTCAGATAACAGCTAGTATTAAGGATAAATGGGTTTACTTCACGATTGCAGATGATGGTTTAGGAATCAGTGATGAAAATAAGAAGAAAATTTTTGATCGTTTCTATCGGGTGGATAAAGCTAGAACACGTCAAAAAGGTGGATTTGGTTTAGGTTTGTCTTTAGCTCAACAAATTATTAAAACTTTGAATGGGCAAATTCTAGTGAAAAATAATCAACCTAAAGGGACAATATTTGAAGTGCGCTTGCCAAAGTAAATATTTTAGATACAGTATACAAAAATGGACTGGGGAATATTACCAGTCCATTTCTATTATATTTTATTCGCTAGAAAAAGCCTATCTATGATATATTGAATACGAGAGGTGAATGGAAATATGAAAATGAAAAAAATAGTAGCATTGCTATTATCCGTAGTCACTTTATCTGCTTGTTCGAGTATGGGGCAAAGTTTAGGTGAGCATTGGGAAGCTATTCAAATGGAGTTTTCAAAAGATAAAAAACAGGTAGAGAATGAGCTTGCAGTTTTAAAAGAAGAAGTTCAAGGCAATTTTCACTATCAACAGCTGGATACCGAAAAAGGACGTCGCGTCTATCTTCAATTTGTGAATGGATTGAACAAACGGCAAGAGGTTATTGATATAGATACAGTCCATGAGGAGATTTATACCAGAGTGTATCTTTCTGTTGTGAATGATTATCCGGAATTTTATTGGTTAGTGGATTCGTTGGAGGATGGGATTGGTTTTTCTGATTTGACTGAACCATATTATCCAAGTGATTTGACTGCTATTAGCAAACAATTAGAAGAGAAAGCCAACAGCATTATTGCTCAAGCTCCAACCACTTCTGATTATGATAAAGTCAAATATTTTTATGAAATCATTATAAAAGAGACAGACTATGATATAGAGGCTTTTAAGAATAATCAGCTGTCTTGGAGAACCCAAGACATTACAAGCGTCTTGTTGGATAAATTGTCAGTCTGCGCTGGTTATAGCCGTACATTCCAGTATCTATGCAAAAAAGTAGGTATTGATTGTATTTATGTAACGGGAATGACTAAAGGAAGTCAGGCGGAAAATGTTAGCCACGCTTGGAATTTAGTCAAAATTGGTGAACAATACTATGGTGTTGATACAACTTGGGGAGATCCTATTTTCGAACAAGCTATGGGGGGACAAGTTTATGAGGATATTTCCTATGATTATTTATGTATTCCCGATAGTATACTTAGTAGAGGTAGGGTAGTGGATGCAGATTTATTGAGTTATTGGGGATCAGAGGCGAGTTATGAGCCAAGAGACTTGGAATACCCCTCTTGTGATGATAACTCGTTAAACTATTATGCACAAAAAGGATCTTATTTCTCTAGTTTTGATGAAGCATCTATTTTACAAACGATATCTAATCAAAGAGCAGCAGGAGGCGATAGAATTTACTTACAATTTGCTACAGCAGAAGGAATGGATAGCATGGTTTCTCTAGCCTCAACGGAAAATAACTCTATTTTTCAAGCTCTAGGAGAAGTAGAAAGTTATCAGTATATCTACAACAAACAAACCTATACGTTTGAATTATTTGATTGGTATTAGTAATTTATGACATGAGGCGTAAAAAAAAGAAACCGGAAGGTTTCTTTTTTAAGCAAGTTTTGATGCAAGACGTGCTTTGTCGCGGCTTGCTTTGTTTTTGTGAATCAAACCTTTTGTTTCTGCTTTGTCAATTGCTGAACTAGCAGCACGGAAAAGCTCTTCAGATGGGTTAGCTTCAAATGCTTTGATTGCAGTACGCATAGCTGATTTTTGTGCTGAGTTTTTCTCGTTTTGTTTAACGTTCAATTCAGCGCGTTTAATAGCTGACTTAATGTTTGCCAATGGTTTCACCTCCACCCTTTCTTGTACTAACCATATCATTATATATGAAAAGGTTCATTTTGACAAGTAAAATTTATTTTTTTAAATAAATTTTATCAATCTCATGGTTTTCAGCTTTGTGTAAGATTATATCCGCACGATTTCTTGTTGGCTCAATATATTTTTCTAAATTGGCCAGATTGATATTTTTCCATGTATTTTGTGCGATAGCTAATATTTCTGGATAGGTCATACTGGTAAAACGATGGTAGTAATTATTGGGATCATTTTTAGCTAATGTTAGAAGCTTTTGAAAACGTTCTAAGTACCATGTTTCAATGTGTTCGACATCGGCATCAACATAAATGGATAGATCAAAGTAATCACTGACATATAGTCGTTGGTTTTGAGGATTTTGAAAAACATTGATTCCTTCAACGATCAAGAAATCAGGTGCTTTTATGTTTTGTTGCTTGTTGGGGACGATATCGTATATTTCATGAGAATAGACAGGAATGTGACAATCAAATCCATTTTTTATCTTATCTAGGAAACCGATCAATTCTTCCATATTGTAGGATTCTGGAAATCCTTTTTTATTTAGTAGTTTACGTTTCTCTAATATGGCATTAGGATATAAAAATCCATCAGTTGTTACAAGTTCAACTTTAGCATGTTTGAATGTTCGAGCAATTAGAATTTGCAATAGCCGACTTGTTGTTGATTTTCCAACTGCAACACTACCTGATACACCAATGATAAATGGTTGTGGTTTTATCGTTTTTTGTAAAAAGAGACTTTTGGTAAAGTTTAAGTCTTTTCGAGCCTTTCGATAGATGTGTATTAGATTAATTAAAGGTAGGTAAATGTCTGATACTTCATGAAGTTGAATGCGGTCATTAAAACTTTTTATGGAGTTCAGTTCATCTTGACTTAAAGGAATAGTGGTTTTACGATGAAGTTGTTGCCAAGTTAGTCGATCAATTTTTTCAAAATTTAAAAATTCGTTTTTCATAGTGGTTGCTTCCTAAATCAGTATTTGGAGATTGTTTACATTCTATCATATTTTTTAGGCTAGAAAAACTCTTGAAAACGTTTTTAGGAAATGGTATAATAAACCCATGTCTAATATGTATTATGAAATGAATCCAACAATGGCGCATGATATTCATGAATTAAGGGTTCAATTATTAGGGACTTCCATGTCATTTTTGACAGATGCAGGTGTCTTCAGTAAGAAGGGAGTTGATTATGGTAGTCAGGTGCTTTTAAAAAATCTTCATTTTGAAACAGGTGAGACTGTTTTGGATGTTGGTTGTGGCTACGGTCCAATTGGTTTGACTTTAGCTAAAGCATTTGGAGTTCAAACAACGCTGATTGATATAAATATGAGAGCCTTAGATTTGGCAGAGAGAAATGCGAGTAGAAATCAGGTAGAAGCTCAGATTTTCCAATCTAATATCTATGAAGATGTAAATGGAGTGTTTGACCATATTGTTTCTAATCCACCAATTCGGGCTGGAAAATCTGTTGTACATGAGGTAATTGCAGGTGCATTCGACCATTTAGAAACTGGAGGAACATTGACAATTGTTATCCAGAAGAAGCAGGGAGCACCCAGTGCGAAAGCTAAAATGGAGGAAGTATTTGGCAACTGCCAGATTATAAAGAAAGACAAGGGTTACTACATCCTTGAAAGTGTGAAAGAATGAGAGCAGTTGATTTAATTCAAAAAAAGCGTGATGGCTTAGAATTATCGTCTGAAGAAATCAAATGGTTGATTGATGGGTATGTAGCTGGAACAGTACCAGATTACCAAATGTCAGCCTTGGCGATGGCGATTTATTTTAAAGGGATGTCAACGCGTGAGATTTCTGATTTGACAATGTCCATGGTTGCAACGGGTGAACAGATTGATTTGTCTGCAATTCCAGGCATCAAGGTAGATAAGCATTCTACAGGTGGTGTCGGAGATAAGGTTACACTCATCTTAGCGCCATTGGTAGCAAGTTTTGATATTCCAGTTGCAAAGATGAGCGGTCGTGGGCTTGGTCATACTGGCGGAACCTTGGATAAGTTAGAGTCAATCAAAGGATACCAGATTGAAGTTAACCAAGAAGATTTCATCAAGCAAGTTCAAGATACCGGTGTTGCAGTTATTGGTCAGTCAGACAATCTGGTTAAAGCTGATAAACTGCTCTATGCTCTTCGAGATGTGACAGCAACCGTTGATATTATTCCACTGATTGCCAGTTCAGTAATGTCTAAGAAAATTGCCGCAGGTGCGGATGCGATTCTCCTAGATGTAACGGTGGGAGAAGGTGCCTTCATGAAGACTGTTGAAGAGGCACGGGTTCTAGCTCAAACCATGGTGGATCTTGGGAAGGCGGTTGGTCGTAAGACAGTCGCAGTTTTAACTGACATGTCTCAACCAGTTGGTACTTCAATTGGAAATCGTTTGGAAATTTTAGAGGCTATTGAAATTTTACAGGGTAAAGGTCGAGAAGATGTTACTGAATTTATCTGTGAACTAGCCCAAATTATGTTGGGGCTTGCCGATGTTGAGAAAAGCATTGAAGAAGTACGCCAACATATTGACAACGGTGCAGCTTTGAAGAAATTTGAAGAGATGGTTCTGGCCCAAGGTGGTGACTTGGAAGATTTATATCGCCCAGTTCAGGTTACACAGCAAGTTCCAGTTCTGGCTGAAGAGGAAGGATACATTGTGGGACTCCCTGCTTTGGAATTTGGTCTATTCGCAATGAAACTTGGTGCAGGTCGTGCAGTTAAGACCGACGATTTAGATTATGAAACAGGTATTGTCTTCCATAAGAAAGTGGGGGAAGCTGTTTCTAAAGGCGAACAAATCGCAACGATTTATGCCAATGAAAATATTTCGGAAAACATGCTTACAAATTTCCGAAAAAATGTTAAAATAGATAAAGAAAGTGTAAAAACGAAAGAAATCATCGAGATTATTTCTTAATGTACGGAGAAAACTATGAAATTGAATAAATATATTGACCATACAATCTTGAAACCTGAGACAACACAAGAGCAGGTTGAAAAGATTTTGGCAGAAGCAAAAGAATATGATTTTGCAAGTGTCTGTGTTAACCCAACTTGGGTCGCTTTAGCAGCTGAAAGCTTGAAGGATAGTGATGTAAAAGTTTGTACGGTTATTGGTTTCCCTCTCGGAGCAAATACCCCTGCTGTAAAAGTATTTGAAACAAAAGATGCAATTTCAAATGGAGCAGATGAGATTGATATGGTTATCAATATTGGTGCTCTGAAAACTGGAAATTACGATTTGGTTTTGGAGGATATTAAAGCTGTTGTAGCAGCAAGTGGTGATAAACTAGTCAAAGTCATCATCGAAACATGCCTCCTTACTGATGATGAGAAAGTGAAAGCTTGTCAATTATCTCAAGAAGCTGGTGCGGACTATGTTAAAACATCTACAGGATTTTCTACAGGCGGTGCTACAGTAGCGGATGTTACCTTAATGAGAAAAACAGTGGGTCCTGACATGGGAGTGAAGGCTTCAGGTGGTGCACGTTCGTATGAAGATGCCATTGCCTTTATCGAAGCAGGAGCATCTCGTATTGGTGCGTCATCAGGCGTGGCAATCATGAATGGAGCACAGGCGGATGGAGACTATTGATTTAATTGAATTAGCTGTAAAAAACAGTCAAAAAGCATACGTACCGTACTCAAAGTTTCCAGTTAGTGCAGTTCTTGTAGCTAAGACAGGGGAAATATTTACGGGTGTAAACATTGAAAATGCAAGCTTTGGTTTGACAAATTGCGCTGAAAGGACAGCTATTTTCAAGGCCATTTCTGAAGGTGTGAAAGATTTTTCTGAAATCATTATTTATGGTGAAACAGAAAAACCAATATCTCCTTGTGGAGCTTGTCGCCAAGTTATGGCAGAATTTTTTGATAAGGATTTAAAAGTGACTTTGGTCGCTAAAGATAAATCGACAGTCGAGATGACAGTCGGGGAATTACTTCCATATTCCTTTACAGACTTAATGTAGTCTGTATGACAGTCATTTGACTGTAGCAATATTACTCTGCAACAATGTAGTTGCAAAAAGATTTTTAGGAGGGTTCAGAAATGAACAAGAAACTTGTTGGACTTGGTCTAGCAGCTGTTGCGGCTGTATCTTTGGCTGCGTGTGGTAACCGTGCTTCAAAAAGTAGTAGCTCAGAAGCATCTTCATCAGCAGACACATCTGTGAAGGCTGCTATCGTTACTGACATTGGTGGTGTTGATGACCGTTCATTCAACCAATCTGCATGGGAAGGTCTTCAAGAATGGGGTGATGCAGCTGGTCTTTCTAAAGGTAATGGCTACGATTACTTCCAATCAGCTAATGAATCAGAATATATTACAAACCTTGATTCAGCGGTTGCTGGTGGTTACAACCTTGTGTTCGGTATCGGTTTTGCCTTGGAGAGTGCGATTGCTGAGGTTGCACCAAATAATCCTAATACACATTATGTAATCGTGGATAGTGTTGTTCCAGATCAAGACAACGTAGTTAGCGTAGGTTTCGCAGACCATGAAGCATCATATCTTGCTGGTGTTGCTGCAGCTAAATCAACTAAAACAAACCACGTAGGTTTCATCGGTGGTATGGAAGGTGTTATCATCGATCGCTTTGAAGCTGGTTTCGTTGCTGGTGCTAAGTCTGTAAACAAAGACATCAAGATTACAGTTGACTATGCAGGTTCATTCGGTGATGCTGCTAAAGGTCAAACTCTTGCAGCTGCTCAATATGCTGCGGGTGCAGATGTTATCTTCCACGCTTCTGGTGGTACTGGTAACGGTGTATTTGCAGCTGCTAAAGCAGAAAACGAAACTCGTAATGAAGCAGATAAAGTTTGGGTAATCGGTGTTGACCGTGACCAATCAGCAGAAGGTGCATACACTTCTAAAGATGGTAAATCTTCTAACTTTGTATTGGCTTCAACATTGAAACAAGTTGGTACTTCAGTTAAAGATATTGCAACCAAAGCTGTCGCAGGTGAATTCCCTGGTGGTCAAGTACTTCAATTCTCATTGAAAGATAAAGGTGTTGAATTGGCAGAAACTAACCTTTCAGAAGATGCTTCTAAAGCAGTTGCAGATGCTAAACAAGCTATCTTGGACGGCAAAGTAGAAGTTCCTGAGAAACCTTAATGAATTTCTTTTCGACAATTCCGATTCGGCGACCCGACGGGGTCGCCGTTTTCCGGCTGAGATTTTTCTCAGTAAAGCCTATCAGCTTATGTATGGTAGGTTTTACTGACAAAAATGGTATAGTCGATGAAGAGTTTTAAGGTACTAAAGTAGTACTGAAGAATTTTCAGAAGGCTATAGTCAGAAAGGATAATAGATTATGACTAAGGATTATGTCATTGAAATGCGCAATATCACTAAGATATTTGGTGAATTTGTAGCAAATGACCACATCAATTTGAATGTCAGACGTGGTGAAATACATGCCCTTCTTGGTGAGAATGGTGCGGGTAAATCTACTCTGATGAACATGCTTGCCGGCTTGTTGGAACCTACAAGTGGTGAAATTGTTATCAACGGTCAATCCGTGAAGATTGACTCTCCATCCAAAGCTTCCCAGTTGGGTATTGGTATGGTGCACCAACATTTTATGTTGGTTGATGCTTTCACAGTTGCTGAGAACATCATTCTTGGTTCTGAAACCACCAAAGGTGGCGTGATTGACCTTAAAAAAGCTATCGCAGAAATTAAAGAACTTTCTGCTAAGTATGGTCTTGAAGTTGATCCAACCGCAAAGGTTGCAGATATTTCTGTGGGTGCACAGCAACGTGTAGAAATCCTTAAAACACTTTACCGTGGAGCAGACCTTTTAATTTTTGACGAGCCGACAGCTGTATTGACCCCAGCGGAAATTGCAGAGCTCTTGAAAATTATGAAAGCCTTGGTTGAAGAAGGTAAATCTATTATTTTGATTACGCACAAATTGGATGAAATTCGCGCCGTTGCTGATAGTGTAACAGTTATTCGTCGAGGCAAATCAATCGAAACAGTTGCTGTTGAAGGAGCAACAAACCAAGATTTGGCTGAGTGGATGGTTGGACGTTCCGTTTCCTTTAAAACGGAAAAAGTTGAGGCAAATCCTAAAGAAGTCATTTTGTCAATTAAGGATTTGGTTGTCAATGAAAACCGTGGTATCCCAGCAGTTAAGGGATTATCGCTTGATGTTCGAGCAGGTGAGGTTGTTGGTATTGCTGGTATCGACGGAAACGGTCAAAGTGAGTTGATTCAGGCAATCACTGGTTTACGTAAGGTAAAATCTGGCTCAATCACTATCAAAGGTGAGGAAGTAGTTGGTAAAACTCCACGTAAAATTACAGAAATGCAAGTGAGCCACGTTCCCGAAGATCGTCATCGCGATGGACTCGTTCTTCCGATGACTGTTGCTGAGAACTTTGCACTCCAAACTTACTATAAAGAACCGATTTCAAAAAATGGTATCTTGAACTATAATATCATTAATGAAAAGGCACGCGCGTTAATGGAAGAATTTGACGTTCGTGGGGCGAGTGAACTCGTTCCAATCAAGGCTCTTTCAGGCGGTAATCAGCAAAAAGCTATCATTGCGCGTGAAATCGATCGTAACCCAGACCTTTTCATTGTTAGCCAACCGACACGCGGTTTAGACGTTGGTGCTATTGAGTATATTCGTAAGCGTCTCATTGCAGAACGTGATAAAGGTAAGGCTGTTCTTGTTGTCAGCTTCGAATTGGATGAAATTTTGGATGTATCAGATAGAATTGCTGTTATCCATGATGGTATCATCCATGGTATTGTTGAACCTGCTAAGACCAATAAACAAGAGTTAGGTGTCTTGATGGCAGGTGGACATATTGAGAAGGGAGAAGAACATGCTTAATAAATATAAGAATTTGGCCCTTCCATTAATGGCTGTGGTCAGCGGTATCCTACTTGGAGCGATTGTCATGCTTGTTTTTGGCTACGATCCAATTTGGGGCTATGAAGAGTTATTCTATTCAGCTTTTGGTAATATCAAATCAATTGGTGAAATTTTCCGTGCAATGGCACCACTTGTTTTTACTGCTCTCGGATTCGCAGTAGCTAGTCGTGCAGGTTTCTTCAACGTTGGTTTGTCTGGTCAGGCCTATGTTGGTTGGGTTTTTGCAGGTTGGTTTGCGTTAGCTAATCCTGACTTACCGCGTCCGATTTTAATATTGGCAACAGTTATTATTGCAATGGTAGCCGGTGGTATTGCGGGTGCCGTTCCGGGAATTCTTCGTGCCTATCTAGGAACGAGTGAAGTTATAGTGACCATTATGATGAACTACATTTTGCTCTATTCATGTAACTATATCATTCGTGATGTATTTTCAGATAGTTTGATGAAGAATACAGACTCGACAGTTAACGTGTCAGCAAATGCCTCTTACCAAACAGAGTGGCTCCGTGCATTGACGGATAACTCACGTATGAATATTGGTATTTTCTTTGCCATTATTGCAGTTTTTGTGATTTGGTTCCTATTGACCAAAACGACTCTTGGTTTTGAGATTCGTTCAGTGGGGCTTAATCCAACAGCATCGGATTATGCAGGTATGTCTGCGAAACGTACGATTATTCTATCTATGATTATTTCAGGTGCTCTTGCTGGTCTCGGAGGAGCTGTACAAGGTTTGGGTACTTTCCAAAACGTTTACATCCAAAGCGGTAACTTGGATATTGGTTTCAATGGTATGTCAGTAGCACTTTTAGCTTCTAATTCACCATTAGGTATTCCATTGGCTGCCTTTCTATTCGGTGTTCTTTCTGTCGGTGCTCCAGGTATGGTGCGTGCACAGATTCCATCTGAATTGATTAACGTTGTTACTGCATCAATTATTTTCTTTATCGGTGTGAAATTTATTTTTGAACAATTGTTAAAATCTAGAAATAAAGCGAAAGGAGCGAAATAAGATGAATGTTTCAATTCTTGCCTTACTCATTTCGCAAATGTTGATTTATTCAGCACCCTTAATCTTTACCAGTCTTGGAGGAGTTTTCTCTGAACGCGGTGGTATTGTAAACGTTGGTTTAGAAGGAATCATGGTTATCGGTGCCTTTGCTGGAGTTGTTTTCAATATAGAATTTGCAGGAACATTTGGTAATGCTACTCCATTATTAGCTGTTATTGTAGGAGGTCTTGCTGGTGTTGTCTTCGCCGCTATTCATGCGATGGCGACGATTAATTTCCGTGCAGACCACGTTGTATCAGGTACGGTATTGAACCTTTTGGCTCCGGCATTAGGAGTTTTCCTAGTCAAGGTTATCTATAATAAGGGTCAAACTGACAGCATTACGAAATCATTTGGTAAATTTTCATTTCCTGTCTTAGCTGATATTCCAATCATTGGGGAAATTTTCTTCAAAAATACAAGCTTGATGGGTTATGTAGCTATTGCAACAGCATTTCTTGCTTGGTTCGTCCTTTATAAAACAAAGTTCGGTTTGCGCCTTCGTTCAGTAGGTGAACATCCGCAGGCGGCGGATACTTTGGGAATCAATGTCTACGCTATGCGTTATGCAGGTGTGTTGATTGCTGGTTTCCTTGGTGGTGTTGGTGGAGCTGTAAGTGCTCAATCAGTGAATATCAACTTTTCTGCAACAACAATCGTAGGTTCAGGTTTCATCGCCCTAGCAGCTGTAATTTTCGGTAAGTGGAATCCAATTGGCGCTATGCTTGCCAGTCTATTCTTCGGTCTTTCGCAAAGTTTGGCAGTAGTGGGTGGACAATTACCAGGATTGAAAGATATTCCAACGGTTTATCTTCAAATTGCACCATATTTGATTACTGTTATTGCCCTGTCTGCTTTCTTTGGTAAAGCAGTCGCTCCTAAAGCAGATGGTGTCAACTATATTAAGTCTAAATAGAATACAAAGTTCCAATGTAAGAATTGGAACTTTTACTACGCTATAATATTATAATAATGGTGAGGAAATGATATGAGAAAATTGGGGTTAAATATCGCCATGAGTTTGGATGGCTTCATTGCTCGAAAAGATGGTAGCTATGATTGGATTGAAGGACATGGAACGAATTGCTATGATACGATAAACCAATTTGATAACCGTTCTTTTTTCAGTCCTGTGATACTGTTGTTATGGGAAGAAAATCTTTGGAAGATTGTTCATTAGAGATGATTTAGGAATATCAAAATAAGAGGTTTATTATTGCAAGTCGTGGTGAGTATAAAGATTGCGACACTGTTCATTATACAAATAATATTGTTGATGAAATTAAACGTTTGCGATTAGAAGAAGGAAGTGATATTTGGCTTTTTGGTGGAGCAGAAGTAGTGCGAAGCTGTTTAAAGGAGCAATTGATTGATCAGTTTATTATTGGAATTATTTCAACTATTTTGAGTGAAGGAATTTCATTGTTTGGCAATTTACCGAGTGAACAAAAACTAATGTTGGTGGAATCAACGGTTACTGATGATATTGTATTTCTAAGGTATGATATTAGAAAATAGAAAAAGGTGTGCTACTAGGCTCACCTTTTTCTTTCTTGTGTTCAATGATTAATTTTTGATACCAGCTGTAATTTCTGGATTAGCAAAAGCATCATCGATAATATTTTTCAATTGTGCAGCAGAAGCTTGCATTTTCTGTAATTCAGAATCGTTCAATGGAATATTTACTGGACGGACGATACCATGCGCACCAATAATAGCAGGTTGACCGATGAAGATATCTTCGACACCTTCGTATTGACCAGCTTGGTAAACCGATAATGGTAGAACGGCATTTTCATCATCAAAGATAGCTTTAGTGATACGAGCTAGTGCGACACCAATACCGTAGTATGTAGCACCTTTCTTATTAATGATAGAGTAGGCAGCATCACGAACAGAGACAAATAAATCAACAAGTCCTTGCTCATCAATGTCACGATTATCTTGTAACCAATCATATAATTTTACACCGGCAACGTTAGCGTGCGACCAAACTGCAAATTCTGAATCGCCATGCTCACCCATAATGTAGGCATGCACAGAACGAGCATCAATGCCGATTTTATCTGCCAAAGCTTGACGGAAGCGAGCCGAATCAAGTGAAGTTCCAGAACCAATAACACGTTCTTTAGGGAAACCAGAAAATTTCCAAGTTGAGTAAGTTAATATATCCACAGGGTTCGCAGCAACAAGGAAAATACCATCAAAACCAGACTTCACAATTTCAGAGACGATTTGTTGGTTAATGCGAAGGTTTTTTTCTACAAGCTCTAAACGTGTTTCTCCTGGTTTTTGTGGCAAACCAGCTGTCAATACAACAAGGTCAGCATCGTGAGCATCAGCGTAGTCAGCAGAATAGATTTTTTTAGGTGAAGTGAATGCCAAAGCGTGACTTAAGTCCTCAGCATCTCCTTGGGTACGATCTTTATTGATATCAATAATTCCTAATTCTTGACCAATTCCTTGATTCACGAGAGCGTATGCATATGCAGAACCTACGGCACCATCGCCGACAAGGATTACTTTTTTGTGTTGTTTAGTCGAAGTCATTTCTAAACATCTCCTTAGTTTTATTTGGGGATGTAGTCATCCCAACCATCATTCATTTTAGCACTTTTTAATGTGTTTGTCACTTGTGAAAGTGGTTTTGAAAATGTTTACATTTTCGTTTCAAATACAGAAATTTCCCGTATAATATGATATAATAGAAATACTAATGACTGTTGAAAGAGGCATAGAATGCAAGATAAAAATTTAGTAACGATTAATCTCACTACGGAGATGAAATCATCTTTCATTGATTACGCAATGAGTGTTATCGTAGCGCGTGCTCTTCCAGATGTGCGAGATGGACTCAAGCCTGTTCATCGTCGAATTTTATATGGAATGAATGAATTGGGAATTACGCCAGATAAACCACATAAAAAATCAGCTCGTATTACAGGGGATGTCATGGGTAAGTACCATCCTCATGGTGATAGTGCTATATATGAAGCAATGGTGCGTATGGCACAGTGGTGGAGTTACCGTCACATGTTAGTAGACGGTCATGGAAACTTTGGTTCTATGGACGGAGATTCTGCTGCAGCTCAACGTTACACCGAGGCACGTATGAGCAAGATTGCACTGGAAATGTTACGTGATATCAATAAAAATACTGTAAATTTTGTTGATAACTATGATGCAAATGAACGTGAGCCAGAGGTGTTGCCAGCACGTTTTCCAAATTTGCTAGTCAATGGTACAACTGGGATTGCAGTCGGCATGGCAACTAATATTCCACCTCATAATTTAGGAGAAACCATTGAAGCTGTCAAATTGATTATGGATAATCCAGATGCAACAACGAAAGACATTATGGAAGTTCTTCCAGGTCCAGATTTTCCAACAGGTGCATTAGTTATGGGGAGATCAGGCATACATCGTGCGTATGAAACCGGGAAAGGCTCTATTGTTCTTCGTTCTCGTACAGAAATCGAAGAATATGGTAACGGTCGTGAACGGATTGTTGTGACAGAATTTCCTTACATGGTTAATAAATCCAAAGTGCAAGAACATATTGTTAAACTTGTGCAGGAGAAACGCATCGATGGTATCACAGCTGTTCGTGATGAATCTAACCGTGAGGGTGTACGTTTTGTCATTGAAGTTCGTCGGGATGCATCTGCTAATGTTATTCTAAATAATCTTTTTAAACAAACGCAATTGCAAACTAATTTCAGTTTTAATATGTTAGCGATACAAAATGGCGTGCCTAAGATTTTATCTGTTCGTGAAATATTAGAATCTTATATTGCACACCAAAAAGAAGTGGTCACACGTCGCACTCAATTTGATAAAGAAAAGGCAGAAGCACGCGCACATATTTTAGAAGGATTATTGATTGCTCTTGATCATATTGATGAAGTCATTCAAATTATCCGTAATTCTGAGACAGATGCAATTGCACAAGCTGACTTAATGGCTAAGTTTCAACTATCAGAGCGTCAAAGTCAAGCTATTTTGGACATGCGTTTACGTCGCTTGACAGGTTTGGAACGAGATAAGATTCAATCTGAATATGATGATTTAATTACTTTGATCGCTGATTTGGCAGATATTTTGGCTAAACCTGAACGTGTGGCTAGTATCATAAAAGAAGAATTAGAAGAAGTGAAGCGCAAATATGCTGATTCACGCCGTACAGAGTTAATGGTAGGTGAAGTTCTGTCGCTTGAAGATGAAGACTTAATTGAGGAAACGGATGTACTGATTACACTCTCCAATCAAGGCTATATTAAACGTTTAGCACAAGATGAGTTTCAAGCTCAAAAACGTGGAGGACGTGGTGTTCAGGGTACGGGAGTTAAAGATGATGACTTTGTAAGAGAGTTGGTATCAACTAGTACTCATGATCGCCTTCTTTTCTTTACCAATACAGGCCGTGTCTATCGGCTAAAAGGCTATGAGATACCAGAGTATGGTCGTACTGCTAAAGGACTTCCAGTTGTAAATTTACTCAAACTAGAAGAAAATGAATCTATTCAAACTATTATCAATGTTCGTAAGGATCAAGAAGAAGAGAGTTATCTTTTCTTTGCTACTCGTCAAGGTGTAGTGAAGCGTACGAGTGTTACTGAGTTTTCTAATATTCGTCAAAGTGGTTTGAAAGCTTTGAATTTGAAAGATGGTGATGAACTCATTAATGTCTTTTTAACAAATGGGCAAGCAGATATTATCATGGGAACAAAATTGGGATATTCTGTTCGATTTGCTGAAACAGATGTTCGCAATATGGGTCGTACTGCAACAGGAGTCCGTGGTATCAACTTGCGTGATGGAGATCAATTAGTTGGAGCGACCATGATTTCTGATGAGCAGGAGGTTTTGGTATTGACAGAAAAAGGTTTTGGTAAGCGAACACCTGCAACAGAATATCCGACGAAAGGTCGTGGTGGTAAAGGGATCAAGACTTTGAAGGTTGCTGATAAGAA
This sequence comes from Streptococcus suis, assembly GCA_029593505.1. GTDB lineage: Bacteria > Bacillota > Bacilli > Lactobacillales > Streptococcaceae > Streptococcus > Streptococcus suis_AG. Next base: position 41,568 of record JAKTNI010000003.1, on the reverse strand, counting down.
TGGCTTGCTTGCAGGCTTGACGACTGTATCTGGCGAGGAAGATATTATGGTCATTACAGATACTGGTGTTATGATTCGTACAAATGTAGCGAACATCTCTCAAACTGGTCGCTCAACTATGGGAGTGAAGGTGATGCGTCTTAATGATCAAGCTAAAATTATGACTTTTGCATTAGTTGAAGCTGCTGACACGAAAGAGGAAGAGGAATAAACAGTATGTCCAAACATCGTTCAAAGAAAAAACAATCCAGAGGTTCTATATGGCGTAACCTTGTATTGTTTTTACTAATCTTATTGTCCCTTGCTTTGATTTTTAATACGCCTATCCGGAATTTTATCATTGGTTGGAATACTAATAAATATCAGATTACGAATATTACGCCTGAGGATATTGAAAAAAACAAACAATCAGAAAGTACATTTGATTTCGAACAAGTTCAACCGATTTCTACTGAGTCTGTTTTAAAAGCCCAATGGGATACACAACAATTACCCGTAATTGGCGGAATTGCTGTTCCAGAACTTGGTATCAATCTTCCTATTTTCAAAGGAGTTTCTAACCAATCGCTCATGTATGGAGCTGGGACAATGAAAGAAAATCAAGAAATGGGACAGCGTAATTATGCTCTAGCTAGTCATCATATTTTTGGTGTTACTGGAGCAGCAGATGTTCTTTTTTCACCACTAGATCGTGCTGAGAAAGGAATGAAAATCTACTTAACGGACAAAACAACAGTATATACATATGTCATAGATAGTGTTGAGGTTGTAACTCCAGAAAGTGTCTATGTCATTGATGATGTGGAAGGTAGGACTGAGGTTACTCTCGTTACTTGTACAGACTACAATGCTACAATGAGAATTATCGTAAAAGGAGTTCTAGAGTCTACTAGTCCATATAAGGAAACATCAAAAGAGATTTTAGATTCATTTACTAAAAATTATAATCAGTATGATTATGGACAATAGTAGAGTTATATTAGGGTTGAAGATTTAGATCATTATGATTGTGTCTTCAATCTTTTTTATACTGATTAGTCTTATATGTTGTACTTTTAAAAACATGAAAGGAATTTTTTTACATGGCTACTATTCAATGGTTGAATGGTCAGCTTAATTATTCGTGGATAAAAATTGAATTGTTTTAGAGAATAAAATGCCTTTAAACCCTTGATTTATAAGGGTTTTTACTTTCTATCAAAATTATTTGATTTAGTAAGTGGTATTTGATAATTGAGCAATAATAAGCAATAGTAAGTAAAATTTGGTGACTTTTTTGGTGACTCAAAAACAGTAATTTTTGAAGTATAATTAGGATATTGAGAATATATTATTGCTTAGGCAAGAACAGTTTAGAGTGTTCTTGCCTTTTTTAATTTACAAGGAGAAAAATAGTGGAAATTGTAGAATCAACTCGCCTTGGTGTCGTTGGCTTCCTCATGCTAACGATGGGAGTAACACTACCAAAAGCGACAGAAATACTGAAAGAATTAGAAATGAGTGGCCTGGTTAACGTCAAAACAGGGGGTCAACTAGAACTAAAATTATTGGAGGACAATCATGAAACGTATTAGTGCCAATCATTATCAGACATCGGAAAGATATTACAAACTTCCAAAGCTCTTGTTTGAGAGTGACCGATACAAGGACATGAAGCTGGAGGTCAAGGTTGCCTATGCCGTTTTGAAAGATCGCCTTGAGTTGTCTTTGAGTAGGGGCTGGATAGATGAGCAAGGCTTTATCTACTTGATTTACTCTAACTCAAAATTGATGGAACTTTTAGGCTGTTCAAAGTCAAAACTTTTATCTATTAAGAAATCACTGCGAGACTATGCTTTGATTGAGGAAGTCCAACAGTCATCAAGTGAAAAAGGTCGCCTCGCCAATAAGATTTACCTTGGTGAGTTGGAACATGAACGGACCCCCGTCTTAAATTCAGACGGGGGTGGTGTTAAAAAAACACAGGGCCAGTCTCAAAAACAGACGGGCCCCGTCTTAATTTCAGCCACTAGTGAGACTGAAGATAGTGAGACTAATAGGAGTGAGGCTGAATTTCTTTCAGAGGACGAGGAGGAGATTTGTCTTACTCGCAAGGTTGAAAAAACTAGCCCTTATGATAAAGACTATATTTGGGGACTGGTTTATGACCAGTTTAGGCGAGAAGGCTTTTCTAAAAATTCTGCTGAGTTTGTCATGAGGCACTTTGATGATCGCTACCAGTATGCTCTGGCTAATATGAGGTTTGCTCGAACGGCAGAAGCCATAGCTGAGTATGTCTTTAATGGGATTCTGTCAGAGTGGAATAAGGAACGCCGACAAGAACAGGAGAGGAGGTGAGAACCATGTGGTGGAAACTTGCACTAGGCATTTTTATTGTGTCAATCATCAGTTTGGTGGTTGAGATTATCAATGCTCCAGAGATGGAGGACCATATCTAACCAAGGCTTTACGAGAAGTAAGGTCTTTTTTGATACCCGAAAGGAGAAACAGATGAACTTTTTTGATTGCTTTGCTGGGATTGGCGGCTTTCGCTTAGGGATGGAAAGTCAAGGTCATACCTGCATTGGCTTTTGCGAAATAGACAAATTCGCTAGACGGTCTTATCAGGCCATTCACGACACAGAAGGAGAATTAGAATACCATGACATTACCCAAATCACCGACGACCAACTCAGGCGGCTCCGAGGACAAGTGGATGTCCTCTGTGGGGGATTTCCTTGCCAAGCCTTTTCTCTCGCAGGCAGACGATTGGGATTTGAGGACACTAGAGGCACTCTCTTTTTTGAGCTTGCTCGATGTGCCAAGGAAATCCAACCACCTTATCTATTTTTTGAGAACGTCAAGGGGCTACTCAGTCACGACCAGGGACGGACGTTCGCCACAATCCTCTCTACGCTGGATGAATTGGGGTATTATGTCGAATGGCAGGTGCTTAACAGTAAAGATTTTGGCCTACCCCAAAATCGGGAGCGGGTCTTTATTATCGGCCATTCTCGAAAGCGAGGTTTCCGACCGGTATTTCCTCTCCGAGGACAAGGTAGCCCAACTCATCTTGACCGACTAGGAAATGTCAATCCTTCGGGTCGGGGTATGAGTGGAGCGGTCTATCTCTCGACAGGACTCTCTCCAACCTTAACCGTAAATAAGGGTGAGGGGGTTAAGATTGCCATTCCTGTTTTAACACCAGACAGGCTTGATAAACGACAGAATGGCCGACGGTTCAAAGACAATCAGGAACCCATGTTCACATTGACTTCTCAAGATAGGCATGGCGTACTGCTTGCTGGAACCTTGCCTTCGGCTTTTGACCAAGCTGGACGAGTTTATGATCCAGAAGGAATTTCACCAACACTAACAACCATGCAGGGTGGGGATAAAATTCCTAAGCTCTTGTTACGGCAAGAAGCTCCGCACCTAAAAATCCGTGAGGCGACCAAACAAGGTTTTACCCAGGCAGAGTTGGGTGATTCTGTCAATCTCTCTTACCCTGAATCTCAGACCAAGAGAGGACGGGTGGGAAAACAAATCGCTAATACCTTAACGACCAGCTCCCAACAAGGTGTCGTTGTCGCAGCCCTGGAATATCGCAAGGACAAGTGGTATGAGGTAACTGGTTTTCTTGTTGAAGACAAGCTCTATCGTTTGAGAATCCGTAAACTAACCCCAAGAGAATGTTTCCGACTTCAGGGCTTTCCTGATTGGGCTTTCGATCGAGCAGAAGCTGTGTCTAGTAAAAGCCAGCTCTACAAGCAGGCAGGAAATAGTGTGTCTGTGCCTGTGATTGCGACTATTGCCAAATACCTAAAAGAATTGGAGGAGTGCCATGAAACAACTAACAAGCCGTAGTATTTTATCTTGTGATGAACTGGAAGAAGAAATTCATCATGCTGAACTAGAACGAGTGATTGAAGCTATTATCAACCTTGATGATTGGACTTGTGACGTAGAGACACGTTACTTAGATGACTACCACAAACAAAAATATCAACCAGTTGAGTTGTCAACGACCCTTCATGAGGTTTTTAATCTCGTGCTGGCACGAGACATCAAAAATGGTGTGGATGCCTTTCTGACAGATGAAGGAGACTTGGCTTTTATCGCCTATGGGCAAGGCTATTCCTACAAAGGAAAACACGACATCATTAAGGAACAAGTCTTGTTCAAGGCCATTGACCAAGAGGGGAAACGAGTTGATTTTACCCCTGTTTTATCAAGATTACATCAGCCAGATTTAGAAAACAAGAAGGAGGCCACATTATGAAACTGTTTCTGAGCACAAACCAAGCTCGCAATCGGCAGGTTATCGAAACTTTGGAACGCTATGGACTGACCTACGACTGTGTCACTTGTGACCAGATTGAGCATTGCCATGTCCTGGAGTTAATGACATCTGCCACAGATTGTTTCGAGTTTTTATCACCTCATTTGCTTTCTCTAAAGCGTCAAGAGGAGATGAGGTTCAATGAGTTGGTTCACTTGGTCTTAAGAAAACCTAGTCGAAACCTTCGCTTGCCCCTTATCCTTGCTAAGGGACAAATCTACCCTGATGTCAGCCAGGAGGAATTGAGAACCTTCCTCCCTCGAACCCTAAAGCTCTTGTCACGGGATTTGGTCTTGCCCCTACTGAGGGTTTAGGAGGACGGTTATGGCTGAATTGTTTTGGGAAAATGTGGCCATACTCTTGGCCGAAAAGGAGATGACTTGGGCAGATCTAACCCGAAAAATGTTTGTGGGAACCTACAAATACCCCAGCGAGTTTAACCGCCTTTACCAGAAAATCAGGCACTATAAGTCCGCTGGTCAAATGCCTCAAACCAAGTGGGTGGAAAAGATTGTAGCGGTACTGGAGGTGGATTATGAAGACCTATTCCGTCGCTAGGTATTGTTTGTTACTGGCACTATTTCTCTACCAATACCTCAATGCCGCAATCGTATCAGCCTATGTGATGGGGGTGATCGGGTTAATGGGTGTAACTGTCTTTCAACTAGCTTATCTAGGCAACTTAATCATCCTGGTTTACCGAAAAAAACAGGAGGGAAAAACAAGGTCAAAATGTTTGATATGTTTGGGAACAGGATTTTTAGTTCTGTTACTGGTGTCCTACCTAGTTTCTTTGATAAGTTCCGTTTCTTCAAGCAACCAAGAAGCCTTACTGCAGGTGTTTGAGCAGCTTCCTGTTCCCACCATTGTCCTATTTTTAATCAATGCCAGTATGGTAGAGGAACTGGTTTATCGAGGGCTACTGTGGGAGGTGCTGCCTGGACTGGTCACAAAAGTTGTGGTGACTTCAATGGGCTTTGCTTTGGCTCATCAACCCGATAGTTTTACCAGTTTTATCCTCTATGCCTCAATGGGGTTAGTGCTTGGCACAGTCAGACATCAGGCCGGTCTAAAAACGGCGATTGGCCTTCATACGCTTTGGAATCTCTTTGTTTTAGGTTTAACTCAGTTAGTGTGATAAAACTATCAACTCATCTTAGCTAGGATAGGGACAGAATAAGAAGCGAAAGGAGGATAAGATGTCTAGTGAGCAACAGGAACGCCAAGCCTTTAGCTACCTTGAACGGACAAGCCTGTTAACGATTAGAGGCCTAATGCGATTGCTAGAGTGGTCTGCTAGACAGGCTCAACGTCAAGAGACAGCCTATAAGATTGGTCCGCAGACCTTGGCGGAATTGGTCAAAACACCCTTTTCCATTGATACGATACAGGTGACTTCAGACCTACTTGATAAACCCATAGACCTTGAAAAGTTTAAGGAGCTCCTTAATCGTGAGGACCTTCCTTTAGCTTTAGCTTGGCAGGAGGACTACCTCTATTTTTACACCAAGGACCGGTCACTCTTGGACCAGCACCTGGACAAGCTCATGAAGGAGCTGACCAGCGATCCAGAAAAGCTAAAAGGTCTGGTGAGTGATAAAACCCTTGATGAAGAAATCGCTCTGGCCAAAGCCCAAGTGCCATTGGTAGAACCATCAGCCGTCAAAGTGAAGGAGGTGGAACTGACATGACCAATCGTCCCAAACAGATTGTCTTTGCCATGTTAGGGCTAGCTCTGGGCTATGTCTGTCACCGCATGAGCCTACTCTATGATCAGCTGACCAATTTACCAGTAGTTGAGCGTTGGGCATACCTTGTCATGAATGGGCAAGAAGAGCTGATAAAGAACCCCGTGAATCTTTCTTTTACAGCAAGGTCTAGTCTATGGTTCTTGCTTGGACTTGTAAGTAGCTGGCTAATCTATCTCTATGCCTCAACGGGAGCTAAGGTTTACCGTGAAGGAGAAGAGTATGGCTCAGCCAGATTTGGTTGGTCTAGGGAACTGAAACCATTTGCTAGTAAGAACCCTTTTATGGACATGATTCTTGGGAGAGGCTTACGGGTGACCCTTCTTGAAAAGAAGTCACCCAGGTATGACCGAAACAAGAACTTGGTTGTCATTGGTGGGTCAGGGAGCGGTAAGACCTTTCGGTTTGTGAAACCTAATCTGATTCAGGCTAACTGCTCTAATATTGTCGTTGACCCGAAGGACCATTTGCCACAAAAGACGGGTAAGTTCTTTCTGAAAGAAGGCTATCAAGTTAAGATTTTGGACCTGGTAAACCTGACCAACTCAGACGGCTTCAACCCTTTTCGCTACCTGGACAATGAGAATGATTTGAACAGAATGCTGACGGTGTATTTTAACAATACCCGTGGGTCTGGTTCTCGTAGTGACCCCTTTTGGGACGAGGCTTCAATGACCTTGGTCAGGGCTCTTGCCTCTTACCTGGTGGATTTCTATAACCCACCTAAGACTAGAGAAGAGCTGATAGAAGAAAGCAGGTTATCTAAGGAAGAACGGGACCGCCTCTACCTCCAAGAGAAACAGGACTTGGAGGCAAGGCGGCGACGTGGTCGCTACCCGTCATTCCCTGAGATTTCAAAGCTCATCAAGCTCCTAGCTAAAGCTGACCAGGCTGAGAAAAGTGTCCTAGAGGTCATGTTTGAGCGATACGCTAAACGATATGGCACAGAGAATTTCACCATGCGAAATTGGGCTGACTTTCAGAACTATAAGGATAAGACCCTTGATAGTGTGATTGCCGTAACCACCGCTAAGTTTGCCCTCTTTAACATTCAATCGGTCATTGATTTGACCAAAATTGACACCCTAGAGATGAAAACCTGGGGGACCCAAAAGACCATGGTTTATCTGGTGATTCCTGACAATGATTCAACCTTCAGGTTTCTATCGGCCCTCTTTTTCTCAACGGTCTTTTCTACCTTAACCCGTCAGGCTGATGTGGAGTTTAAGGGGAAACTGCCTATTCACGTCAGGAGCTACTTAGACGAGTTTGCCAATGGTGTGACACGTTCTACGCCCAAAGCGGTAGGAATAACCGACAAATGCGTAGCCTAAAGTCACAAATAATTTAATAATGTGGTTTTAGAGAACTGCATAACTGAAATTTCAAATGAAGGGGTAACGTCCTGAAGGGAATTCGCTAATACTTCGAATAGCGTTAGTTGAATACAGACGACTAAGGTTATAAGCTCGGAGAAGTCGTGCGAAGCACACCCTAAAGTAGAAATACTAGGAAAGATACCTAGAGGTAGGTGTTGTGTGTGACAGTGCGGGCGGGGTTGCCATATGGTTAGAATGACCAAATAGGCGGTCTGACAAAATTCCGAATGTACGGCTCTAAACGAATGGCTGGTAGAAATGCCAGTGTACCAGCGGGTACGCAAGTGGGGTAAAGTAAAAGTTGTTAGTATGAAATACCCTCTGTGTTTACAGGACACAGGTATCTTGAGAAATTCTTGAAGATAATACTTGCAGGGCTAAAGGAATGACCTAAGTGGTAACAGTCCTAAGTTATGTGGAACGTGGAAAGCAACCAATACGGGAGCTGACTGTATCAGCGACAAAGAACCGTAGTTGTATCGAAAATGAAAGGGTAGAAAGAGCTTTTTCTATAATAAGTGCATTAGTGGTTGTGAGAGTAGTGGCACAGTACCGCTGAAGCCGTGATAATAAGCGGTGGAGGGATAGCCACAAGCCGATACTAAACTTTCTTTCATGTCTATATAGTAATCACCAAAAGGAGATTTTCATAGCTGTCGTGGTGCGACTAAGAAAAAATCATTCTCCGATAAGGAGTTGGTTACTATGGCAAAACGAATTGTAAATAAAGTAGAACGAAATGCAGAAAGGTATGACGCTAAAGGAATAGGATATCAGCTTTATGAAGATAGCCTAAAAGGGAAGAGATTTGATAGGCTTATGCCAATGATTGTCTCTGACCAAAACATCATACTTTCGTATCGAAATATCTGCAAGAATAACGGGAGTAAAACTCCTGGTACAGATGGTAAAACAGTTGTAGAAATACAGAAATTACCTATCGAAATGGTCATAAAAACCATCAGAAACAAGTTGAACTATTATCAACCAAAGAAAGTCAGACGAGTAGAAATTCCGAAAGATAACGGAAAAACAAGACCTCTTGCTATTCCGAGCATTTGGGACAGACTAATACAACAGTGTGTCTTACAGATACTAGAGCCAATCTGTGAAGCTAAGTTTCACGAAAGAAATAATGGTTTCAGACCATATAGGTCTACGCAAAACGCAATAGCACAGTGCTATAAAATGGCACAGATACAAAATCTGCACTTTGTTGTAGATGTCGACATTACAGGATTCTTTGATAATATTGACCACTCAAAACTTATCCGTCAGTTATGGGGATTGGGAGTACAGGACAGAAAGCTGATTATAATAATCAAGCAAATGTTAAAAGCGGACATTCTGTTTAATGACATAGTTATTACACCAGAAACAGGCACACCTCAAGGTGGTATTCTATCTCCGTTACTAGCTAATGTAGTGTTGAATGAACTGGACTGGTGGGTTGCTAATCAGTGGGAAATGTTCAAAATCAAAGAGGGAAGCACAGGTTACGAGTTTACAAAGGTTGATAATGAGGGAAACATACTCACAATAGACCGAACGCAGAAATGGAACAAGCTCAGAGCAAAAACAGGATTGAAAGAAATGTATATTACTAGATATGCGGATGACTTCAAGATTTTTTGCAGAGATTATGCGACAGCTGTCAAGGTAATGAATGCTACGAAGCTATGGTTGGCTGAAAATCTGCATTTGCAGACAAGTGATGAAAAATCAGGAATTACAAACCTTAGAAAGAACTACACGACTTTTCTTGGAATAAAATTCAAGGTAGTACCAAAAGGGAATAAATGGATTATTCGTTCCCATATGGCAGATAAGAGTAAAGCAAAGGTTATCAGAAAACTGAGTTCTGTTTGGAAAGATATTAAGAATCCAAGCAAACAAAGTGAATTAGATAAAAATATAAGTCTTTACAACGCTACGGTAATGGGAATGCACAATTATTACTGTATGGCAACGCTTGTGTCATCCGACTTTGCGGAAATAGCCTTTAAGGTTACAGGGAAAAGCAATGGAATGAACCATAACAGACGATGCTTTCCTATAGAGAAGCAAGGCGAAATTACAAGCAAATACATCTTGGATAAATACGGAAAGTCTAAACAATGTAGATGGATAAATGGTCGTATGATTGTTCCTGTCGGATATGTATCTTATGAATATCCAAAATATAAAAGACGTGAAGTCAACAAATATGTGAGGAAATACTCAGACGCTGAAAACTGTATCAGCTTTGAAGTTATGAAGTATATGATGGAAAATGCTCATCTCTATCCTACATTAGAGATGGCAGATAATGCTCTTTCAAGGTATATAGCACAAAAAGGTAAATGTGCTGTTACGCATAATGCTTTGACCATTGTGGATATGGTCTGTGAACACATCAAGCCTTGCAAAGGAGAAAGAAACGATACTTACAGGAATTTAATTATTCTCTCAAAAGAAGTATCGGATTTGGTAGGAGCTGTAAACAGCGACAAAATAAGTAAGACACTCAAAAACCTACCGTTGACCAAAGAAATGCAAGATAAAATCAATAAGCTTCGAGAATACAGAGAGCTAGAAATGATACAATTCGAGGACTATATAGGCACTAAAAAGTAAGATTTAGTCGGTGGAACGCCGTGTGATGGGAAACTATCACGCACGGTGTGGAGCGGGGGAAAAGCCCGAGGTGGTAACACCAGAGGCTTACCTATCGCTATTCGGTGAGATTCCTGATTTTGCGGAGTTGACCTCAACAGTCCGCTCTCGAAACATCAGTCTTGTGCCGATTCTTCAAAATATCGCCCAACTTCAGGGCACCTACAAGGAAAAAGAGGCCTGGAAAACTATTCTAGGTAACTGTGACAGCTTGCTCTACTTGGGTGGGAACGATGAAGAAACCTTTAAGTTCATGAGTGGCCTTCTTGGCAAACATACCATTGATGTCAGAACCTCTAGCCGTTCTTTTGGACAAACGGGTTCAGGCTCTCTGTCCCATCAGAAAATCGCTCGTGACCTCATGACACCTGATGAAGTCGGTCGAATGAGCCGTGATGAATGCCTGGTACGCATTGCCAATATGCCTGTCTTTAAGGGCAAGAAATTTGACCCAACCCAACACCCCAACTGGAAATTCCTAGCTGACCAGGAGGGAGATGAGTGGTGGTGGGACCTTGAGGGGTTCCCCAACCAACCAGAACAACTAGATTTGACCGGACACCATATCAGAGACCTTAATCTGGAAACTGATTTGGTGAGGTCACTTAACCATTAGAAAAGAGGATATTTCATGTTAAAACAACTCAACGGATTTTACTATGGGGTTGATGCCAGCTCCATGTTTTCTCAGGCCATGGCCTTGCTTCAAAAAGGGCTGATTGCGGTCGGAGCCTTTCTTGTCGTTATGGGCATTATCAACCTCTCAACCAACATTAAGGACGGTGGTCCTGGTGTGCGTAACGCTATCCTAGAAATTGTCGGTGGTGTTATGGTTGGTGCTGCTGGGGCCTTTGTGACCCAGATTACCATTTAAGAAGAGGAGAAGAGAAGATGTGATGAAGGAACGACTTTTGCCCCACCTGGTCTTTTTGACGTCTGAGAAGGTGAATTCAGATAGTCTCTTTGAAGGCTTTTCGGTGGACCTAGAATCAACGGCGGACTTGGTCAAGTCCTTGGCCGAGTATAACCCCACGGTCTGGTCTTACATGACCGCTATCACTAAGAACATCATGCAGCCCATTGGTGTTGCGATTCTAGCGGTGGTGATGATTCTAGAATTTTCTAAGATGGCTAAGAAAATCGCCAATTCAGGCGGAGCCATGACCTTTGAAGCCATTGCTCCGATGATTGTCAGTTACATCATGGTTGGGGTAGTGATGGCCAATACCACGGTGATTGTTGAGGCTATACTTGGTCTAGCTTCTCATGCTCTCACCCAGATTGCCAGCCTTGTTTCTGAAGGGGGAGCCACCTATGATACCTTGTCAGGCCTAAAAGGGTCAGGTGTGGTTGGTAAGATGATTATTGCCTTCTTTGCACTCCTGATTTGGTTAGTCAGAATGGTGAGTGCAGCGATGGTGAATCTGATGGTGACCATTCGCTTTATCCAGCTTTACCTCATGGTGCCCTTTGCCCCTCTTACCCTTCCAACCTTTTTGAGTGATGACTGGCGAGGTGTCGGTATTGGCTACCTCAAGAACATTATGGTTTATGGGATTCAGGGGATTATGATTTTCTTGATTGTTTCCTTGACCCCACTCTTTGAATCAGCTGGTAAGATTGCCGTTTCAAGTGGAGCAGGGTCTGGACAAGCCTTAGCGATCATGTTTGGTGGTCTTATTCAAGCCATCTTACTGATTATTGCTTTGGTTGGGTCACAGCGGACAGCTAGAAGTATCTTAGGCATGTAATACGTGAATGCGACCATAACATTATCTAAGGGAGTAGGTCACCTGCTCCGTTTTTATGAATCGAATACGGGCTACGGACGGTGTCAAAAAGAAAAATTTTCCTAGAGTCGCAAGACTCGTCGGCCAATTTCCTATTTTGACGGTGTCCGCTTACGCCCTTTATATCTTAGTTAAGGAGGATTTTTATGAACACTCGTGTCTTTAAGGACATTTCAAAATACCAACACAGGGCCTGGCTAGGTTTTACAACGAGGCAAGTCATTTTTGTCTTTCCTGCCCTCGTGTTGACTGTATTTGTGCTGGGTTTGAACCTGGTTTATTGGCAGTTTGGGGACTGGTTTGTCTATGGTTTTACCTTGACCGTCACCCTGCCCCTCTTACTTTTTGGGGTCTATCGTCCAAACGATTTGGCCTTTGAACATTATTTGACTTATCGCTTACGGTTTGCCTTAACCATGCCAATCAGAACATTACACCAAAAGGAGAAAAGAACCCATGTCACTTCTAAAAAAACCTTGGACGAAACCTCAAACAAAGCCTTCAAATAAGGACAAGAAAAAAGCTCTGAGAGATGAGCTCTTGCCAACTACTGTTAATACCATTGCCTACCAGGGCCTTTTTGAAAATGGCCTTATGCAAGTCACACCAGATGATTACTCGCAATCCTACCTCTTAGGTGATGTCAACTATCAGACAGTTGGGCTTGATGATAAAGCGGCGATTGTTGATAAGTATTCAGACCTAATCAATGCCCTAGATGACCGGACCCAATTTCAACTGACACTCTTTAATCGTAAGATTAACCTTGAAAAATTCCGCCAAGGTGTCCTTTATGCCTTAAAAGGGGATGGCTACGACAACTACCGAGAAGAACTCAATCAGACCATGAATCAGAACCTGGAGGCAGGGGAGAACAACTTTACCGCCATTAAACTCTTGACCTTTGGTAAGGCGGAGAAATCGCCCAAATTAGCCCATCGCAGCCTCTCACAATTAGGGGAGTATGTCAAAAGTGGATTCTCAGAGATTGATGCCAGCTTTAATCTCTTAGAGGGGGCTGAACGGGTCAATCTCTTGGCGGATATGCTTAGAGGTGATGACCACCTGACCTTCTCCTATGATGAGATGACCCTTTCTGGTCTATCGACCAAACACTTTATTGCCCCTCAAAGCATGAATTTCAAGCATAAGGACTATATCGGAGTGGATGACAGATTCCTCCAAATTGTCTATGTCAGGGATTATGGAACCGAGTTAGGAGATGGCTTTATTCGGGACCTCATGCAGGCAGACCGTGAGTTGATCATCAGTTTACACGCCAAAGGGGCGACCAAGTCGGAGGCTGTCACCAAGGTCAGAACCAAGAAAACCCTCATGGAATCCCAAAAGATTGGGGAACAACAAAAAATGGCTCGGTCTGGCATTTACTTGGACAAGGTTGGCCATGTCTTGGAGACGACTATTGATGAGGCAGACGACCTCCTAAAGACCATGAACCAGACCGGGGACAAACTTTTTGAAACAGTCTTTTTGATTGGCCTATGGGCGGAAAGCCCCGACCAACTCAAGGAAGCTCTTGATGACATGAAACAAATTGCAGGTTCGCATGACTTGATTATTGATACCTTGCCTTATATGCAGGAGGTAGCCTTTAACACCCTTTTGCCTCTAGGGAAAAATTTCTTAAAAGGTGTCTCACGGAGCCTCTTAACCTCAAATATTGCCGTTCAGTCTCCCTGGACCTCTGTGGATTTGCAAGATAGGGGTGGGAAGTATTATGGCTTGAATCAGATTTCAAACAATATCATCACCATTGACAGAAAGACCCTAAACACACCATCAGGACTAATCCTTGGGACGTCGGGGTCTGGTAAGGGCATGGCAACCAAGCATGAGATTCTGACCACTAAACTTAGAGAGGGGGACCTCAACACCGAAATCATCGTGGTGGACCCTGAGAACGAGTATAGCCTCATTGGTCAAGCCTTTGGTGGCGAAACCATTGTCATTGCCCCTGACAGTCAGACCTATCTGAATGTGCTTGATTTATCCAGCCATGGCTTTGATGATGATCCGGTAAAACTCAAATCTGAATTCCTGTTGTCATGGATTGGTAAACTTCTTGACCGACCAATTGATGGTCGGGAGAAGTCAATCATCGACCGAGTGACCCGTTTGACTTACCAACATTTCCAAGAGCCGACCTTGGAAGAATGGGTATTTGTCCTGGCTTACCAGCCCGAACACGAGGCAAAAAATTTAGCCCTCGACATGGAGTTGTATGTCAAAGGCTCCTTGGATATGTTCGCCCATCGGACCAATAGTGCACCAGATAGTAACTTCGTGGTCTATAACGTCAAAAAATTGGGAGAAGCCCTAAAGCCCATTGCCCTCATGGTTGTCTTTGAACAAATATGGAATCGGGTGGTAAAAAACCAGCAATTGGGTAAGACTACCTGGATTTATTTTGATGAAATGCAGCTCTTATTGCTGGACCAGTACGCTTCAAATTTCTTCTTCAAATTGTGGAGCCGTGTGCGTAAGTATGGGGCTATTCCAACAGGCATTACGCAAAACGTGGAGACCTTGCTTTTGGATGCTAATGGCAGACGGATTCTAGCCAATAGTGAGTTCATGATTCTTCTCAAACAAGCCAAGAATGACCGAGAAGAATTAGTTCATCTCCTTGGCCTTTCCAAGGAGTTAGAGAAGTACTTGGTCAATCCAGAGCGAGGAGCTGGTCTCATTAAGGCAGGTCATACCGTAGTGCCCTTCAAGAACCGGATTCCAAGCAACACCCAGCTCTTTGACCTCATGAGCACCGACCCTGATAAGATGGCTGGTTCTAAAGGAGGCGGTTGATGTGGTAGTGAGCAAGAAAGAATTGAAGCGAGCACGCAAGGAGAAGAAAACAAACCTAAAGGCTGGTCGTAAGACCTATCGGCTCAAACGGCAAGAGGCTAAGCGTGAACTGAAAAAGGTAAGCGGTAGACGGGCGGTCCTCCTCAGCTATTTCCCAAAGCTAAAAAGGGGGGCGGCATCTCCCCATCAGGTCTCATATCAGGAGGCAATCCAGAAAGCTAAGTCAGAGTGGTCAGACCACCAAAGAGAGATACAAGATCAGTTTGAGGATGTTCTATCAGCGGCTAACCCCTATGACCTAACCTCAAAAGAGTTAAGGGAACAGCGTCTCCCTCAAGCAAAGAAAAGGCACAAACAGGCTCGCAATCACCTCAAAATGATGACGGAGCAGCGAAAACAAGATGTTCGGAAGCAATCAGCACAAGGAGAAACCCGCTCTAAGGTTGGCAGATTTTTCTATCAGAAATACAAGTCCCTAGACCAGCTACAAGCAGAAAAAGAAGTATTTCAAGCTAGGGAGGAGTATCAGACACTTAAACGGGCTAAGGCCTCTAAGGCACCAAGTAAACTCCCCAAGTACCTGGGGCATTTGTTGGTCCAAGATAGCCTTCAGCTACTAGCTCAAGATGAAGACTTGGCTGGAGCCAAAGACTTGATTGACACGAGCTTTCAGGTCAGGCGATACGGTAAAGCGACGATGCAATCAGGTAAGGTTCTGATGAAAACAGGTCAGGCTAGTCATCGGTTTGTCATCAGGCGGCTAGGAAACACCAGGCAACGGTATAGAAACCTGAGAGCAGGAAAGGGCTGGACCTTAGACAAGAAGAACCAGGACCTGATAAGACGCTTCAAAAATCAGGCCGTTCGCCGAGCCCATAGCCTAAAATCTAGGGTTAAGATGGTAAAGACAGTTGTTTCAAGTCTGACCAAGGCTGTCATTACCGTGGTGTCAAATCCGATGACCTGGCTTGTTTCAGGCATTCTGGGTTTTCTTTTGTTGATGATGGCATTCTTTTTAGGATTTGCCAGTCAGAGCCTTATCCAACAGGATGAGTTTGAATTGACCAAGGCCTATACCCACATGACTTGGGAAGATGCCACGCATACCAAAACAAATGACAAGGGGATTACCTATTACACGAAAGTGGATGAAGTCATGGCTTATATGAATGTCCAGTTTCAAGATTATACCTTATCCTCACCCGTTGGAGGTTTGGTGCCAATCAATGATTTAGGCCGAGGGCCGATGGAATCAGGCACGAGCCTAACCCTTAAGGATTACCTCTCAAACTTGTGGGAGGACTTAAATGGCGGCTCTAGCCTAAAAGATATGTCTGACCTGATTGACCAACCTCCCTACAAATTATCAGAGGACCAAAAAGAGGACCTCAAGGAATTATCAGAAGATGGCATTTATGCCAGTTTACAGGAATTAGACAACCCTTTTGAGGGCCAATCAGAAGACGGAAGTCTTTCCATGTCCTACCGCTATGGCTATTACCATTTGGACGGTCAACCTACTTTACAGGACTTTATCATTCTTGAGGCTCCAAGTGAGCAAGTGATTGTGGCTCCTTTAGATGGGACAGTTGAAGTTGATGGTGACGATGTGATTATTGAAGCAGGTAAGAAAGCCAGTCAGGTCAAGCTACGGCTTTATGGCATTCACACGGGGAGATTGGCAACTGGGCATAAGGTGTCCGCAGGTGAGATTATTGGCCAGACCAAGGACAGTTCAGGTCTAAAAGTCTCCTATCAAAAATATGACCCTGATGAGAAGTCCGTAGTGTCGGTCAACCCAGCCTTCTACTTTCCAAAAGTTGTCCAACTCCAGACAACCATTTTACCTCATATCGGTCAATTTGGAGGTGACGAATTTGAACGTGCCAAGGCCATTTATACTTACCTGAAATCTAAGGGTGCTACCAATCAAGCAATCGCAGCGATTTTAGGCAACTGGTCAGTTGAATCAGGAATCAACCCCAAACGAGCAGAAGGAGACTACCTTTCACCACCAGTTGGTGCAACAGAAAGCTCTTGGGATGACCCTGCTTGGTTATCACTTGGTGGACCCGCAATATACAATGGTGGCTATCCAAATATTATTCACCGCGGCCTTGGTTTAGGGCAATGGACGGATACAGCAGACGGCTCTCGCAGACATACCCTACTATTAGAGTATGCCAAGACAAAAGGAAAACCCTGGTATGATTTAGAGCTCCAGCTAGACTTTATGATTCATGGGGATAATCCCTACTACACCAATTGGTTAAAAGGCTTCTTTGGCCAATCTGGTAGCCCAGCTAGTTTGGCTCAAGCCTTCCTCATCTATTGGGAGGGCAATAGTGGTGATAAACTAATCGAGCGTCAAACCCGTGCAACAGAGTGGCATTATCAGATTGAAAAAGGCTTTAGCCAACCAAATGGCGGGACAGCTCAGAGTGATCCGGCAGCTCTTGAAGCAGTTAAAGGTGACCTTTATGAGAACTCAATCCCAGGTGGTGGTGACGGTATGGGTTATGCTTTTGGTCAATGTACCTGGGGTGTCGCAGCCCGAATCAACCAACTTGGCCTTAAACTCAAAGGCAGAAACGGTGAGAAAATTTCTATTACCTCTGTCATGGGGAATGGACAAGATTGGGTCAGGTCAGCGGCAGCTCTTGGTGGGGAAACAGGTTCAACCCCTCGTGCAGGAGCAATTATTTCCTTTGCGGGTGGCAGTCACGGCACACTTGCTGAGTATGGACATGTTTCTTTTGTGGAAAAAGTATATCCAGACGGCTCTTTCCTCATTTCAGAGACTAATGTTAATGGCAACCCAAATTATACTTTCCGCAAGATTAGTGGACCTGACGCAGCCATGAGTTTTGCTTATACGGTGAAGTAAATTGACAAATAGGTAACGATATGCTAACATTTATATAAAGTGTTAGCATATCGTTTTTTAAGGAGGTGTCTGTTGCTGTGATTGAATCAATTGGTTTAACGGATGGTTTTATTACCTTTCGAGATATTAAACAAGGAAATTTATCCTACAAGGCAGTCAACCAATTAGTCTCTGAAGGGATATTGGAGACTGATGAACGGGGGATTTATCGTCTGCCGGACACCTATATTGACGAGTATTATAGTTTACAGTATCGGTTTCCAAAAGGTATTTTTTCTTTAGACATGGCTTTATGGTTACACGGTTTATCGTTAACCGTTCCATTTGAGCCTACCATGACCTTTCCCTTTGGAACAAATACACGAGGAGTCCGTGATGCTGGTATTAAGGCTATTGTGGTTAGGTCAAATTATGAAGTTGGTGTTACAGAAATCGTGAGACAGCCTGGACAACGAATTAGAGTATATGACCAGGAACGAAGCCTTGTGGAATGCCTGAGACCGATTTATAAAATGGATGTTCAGATTATTGCACCAGCCTTTAAGCGTTACATGGCGAGTGATTCTGTCAATCTGAAAAAATTAGTTGACTATGCGAAACTGTTCAAAGTAGAGCAACGACTACAATCTTTCATTGAGGTGTTAACATGAAATTTACCAATGCCAATAGTTTTAAGGCTAAAATCAAGCAGATTGCTAAGGATAAAGGAATACCTGCCCAACAGGTACAGCAGACCTATTTGATTGAGCAGGTTCTCCGTCTTATCGCTCAAAGCTCTTACCAGCACCAATTTATTGTTAAGGGAGGGTTTCTGATTGGTCATCTTTTAGGAATTGATAAGAGAACAACGATGGACCTTGATATGACCTTAAAAGGGGCCCCATTATCTGAAACCTATCTCTTAACTGTTTTTGAGGAAATTTTGAATCAAACCTCAGATGGTTTTCAGTTCGAGATAGACCGCTTGGAACCTATTCGCAAGGAAGATCGCTATGGCGGTTATTCCCTTAAATTAAATGCGACTTACGGACCATTAAGAGAGGTTGTTTTTATTGACTTCACAACAGGCGATGAGATCACACCAGAGGCGATTGAATTACGACTTACCTCAGCTTTTTCAGATGAATCTATTGAGGTGATGAGTTATAATTTAGAAACCATTTTAGCTGAGAAATTGGAAACGATTATCAGTCGAGGTGAAGCGTCTACGAGACCTCGTGATCGCTATGACCTCTATACCCTTTATCACATGAAGTATAACCAATTAGATTTTTCACTTTTAAAGCAAGCCTTGGAGAATACGTGTCGCAGGCGAGGTACTTTAGAATTTTTGAAGTCCTGGAAAGAGCAAGTTGCTTCAATCGTAAATTCTAATTACCAAAAGGACTTGTGGAACAAGTATCAGTTGCAGTTTACTTATGCCAGGGAGATTGCATTTGAAGATTCGGTATCCATTGTTTTTGAAGTCATGGAGAAGGTAGACTAAGGTCTAAACTTTTGGAAACGATATGCTAACAAAATATAGAGTTGTTAGCGTATTGTTTTTCATGACCGAGTAGCCCGTAGCTTTATGCTGCGGGCTTTTTTGACGTGATAAAAAAGTCAAGATAGTCCTGTTATGATGAGACCATTCTAAGAAAAAAGGAGACTATCATGATATTACCAATTCATGTCAAGCCAATTGTTACCAAAGAAAAGGGTGAGAAACACGTTTTTCGTAAAAGCAAGAAGTACCGTACCTTATGTTCGGTTGCTTTGGGAACCGTAGCGACCGCAATCATCGCTTTAGGTGGTCCTTTGGTCAAAGCAGATGAACTGACCGCTTCCACAACACCAGAAGTGGTTCTAACAGTTAATCCTGCAACCAATCTACCAGAAGCTAAACCAGAAGACACCTCTGGTCATCAAGCTAGCCTTGTGGAGACAGGCCAAGCTCAGGGTGTTATGCCAGTCACTATTGACCAATCCTCCCTGGAACAAGCGGTGTCAGTTGCCCAAGCAGAAGGCGTGACAGTTGTGGAAGAAGAGGCTTTAGACTTAGGGACAACCACAAGTTCAGAGGCTACGACTGAAGCTCTCCAGCTTGTCACAACTGATCAGGCTAAACAGGTGGAAACCATTCAGAATGTTACTAGCCAATACCGTGAGGATAAGGCAGAGCACCTTAAAGAAACAAACCGAATCAATGGTGAAAATGAAGCACTAAAATCCGCTCATTCAGGGGCGGAAAAATCAGCAACTGACCTCAATCAGTCGGTGGATGAAAAAGAAGCGGACCTAAACAAACGATTTAATGATGTGGACCTTACGGTAACAGAAAAGAAGGTATCATCAGGAGATGGGACTTCACCCGTGGCTTATCTGGATTATGTGTCATCTGTTACGGACCTAGACCGCCAAAATCAATCGGCTATTGATGGTTACATCGTTAAAAAAATTGAAGCTGATAAACAACTTGCCCAAAATAAGCAAATTGAAGCTGACAATGCAGCTGGATTTGCTAAGGCGGAGGCAGACAACGCAGCTATCGCTAAGCGAAACCAAGAAGGGCAGGCAGCAATTGATGAAGAAAACCGTCGTGGTCAAGCAGCGGTAGATGCTTCTAACCGGGATAAAGAAAAGCAAGCAAGTGACCGTCAAGCTGAGATTTCAGCTATTACAGCACGCAATAAAGCCAAGGAAGACCAAGTTGCTGCACAAAATCGGGATATTGAGGCCTATAACCTTGCCGAGCGAGCCCGCTATGAGCGAGAACTGGCAGAGATTCAACGTGGTGAGGAGGGCTATATTTCTGAAGCACTTGCTCAAGCACTCAATCTGAACTCAGGTGAACCCCAGGCAAGGCATTCAGCTGTCACTCGTCAACCAGATAGCACCATTCCAACTGGAGACCCAATGTTGGGAGGTTATAGCAATATCCTTGATTCAACAGGATTCTTTGTCTATGACCAGTTCCAGACGGGTGAAACCTTGCGGTTTACCTATCAAAATCTCCAAAATGCCAGCTTTGCAGGAAAGAAAATCACAGGTGTCCAATATGACATCACCAATTTAGTCTCACCAACGGGGACTAATAGTGTTCGCTTGGTTGTTCCCAATGACCCAACAGAAGGGTTTATCGCCTATCGTGGTGATGGGACAGGAGACTGGCGGACAGACCGCATGGAATTTGAAGTTGCAGCTACCTACACCCTATCTGATGGTAGCCAAGTGACCTTTTCTAAGGACCAACCAGGGGTGTTCACCCACTCGTCCCTTAACCATAACAACATTGGTTTGGAGTATGTTAAGGACACGTCTGGTAAGTTCGTAACCATTAAAGGTTCTACTATTCAAGTCACTAATGAGGGCTTGGCACGGTCTTTAGGGTCAAACCGAGCCCATGAAATTGGAACACCTGAAGAGTGGGACACCACTTCCAGCCGCTATGCTTACAAGGGGGCAATCGTCTCTACTGTTACCTCTGGTAACACCTACCGAGTGACTTTTGGCCAAGGGGATATGGCAACTCAAGTTGGGGGTAAAACCTATTGGTTTGCCCTAAATACCCTACCTGTTGCTCGAACAGTAACCCCCTATACGCCTAAAACACCAGTTAAGGTGAATTTGGAGCCTCTTCCTGATCCAATTAAGGTGAC
Organism: Streptococcus suis; assembly: GCA_029593505.1. Lineage (GTDB taxonomy): Bacteria > Bacillota > Bacilli > Lactobacillales > Streptococcaceae > Streptococcus > Streptococcus suis_AG. The sequence goes on along the minus strand of JAKTNI010000003.1, from coordinate 20,327 downwards.
ACCTGATGTCTTTACACCAAAGACCTTTACACCAGAACCAGAGGTTAGCTTTACCCCTAAACCAACGACACCAGTAGAACAACCTAAGTTAACTCTTTTTAAAGTAACTCCACCGACTAAGCCAGTTTATGAAAAACTGCCAGTACCACCAGCTGTTCCTACCGTGGCTTATCACGGTTACAACCTGGCCACAACACCAATGATCCATAAGGAAGTGACCAATAGTGATAAGCAATCAATTGATAAGCACCAGGTGGCTAAGAGTTCACCAGTCAACTACCCTTTGGTGGTTGATGACTTATCTCCTAATCGTGTGACAACGACAAGTTTGGTCTTTGAGGACAATCTTCCAAGAGGCTATGTCCTTGATGAGGGTCTGACTGCTAAGAATAATAGCATTTATGAGGTGACATACGATTCGGCCAAACATGTGGTTCGTCTTAGTGCTAAGGATAGCCTCTTGGCTGATGTAAATAAGAACTTGTCTCAATCTTATCATCTGACTGCCCCTGTACTCTATGGTACGGTGGTTAATGATGGTGCAACTTATACCAATACCTACAAGCTCCATATCAACCAAGGGACACCTACAGCCTATACCGTGACCTCAAATCCCGTTACGGTATCAACACCGGGTGATGGGACGACAACCACGCTGATCCGACCTGACAAGGAAAACAAGAATAGTGATGGGGTCATCATCAATGACAAGGTTGTTCTAGCTGGCACGGTCAATCACTATACATTAACTTGGGACTTGGACCAATACAAGGGAGACAAGTCTTCTCAGGAGACGATTGCTAAGGGGTTCTTCCTGTTGGACGACTTCCCTGAAGAAGCCCTCATAACGGATGACAAGGCAGTAGTGGTGACGGATTTGACGGGTCAGGTCTTGACTGGCTTTGCTGCAAGCACCTATACCGATATTTCACAAGCCCCGCAGTCCCTTCAAGACCAGCTGGCCCATGCCAAGATTAGCCCTAAAGGGGCCTTTCAAGTCATTGTCCCAGTGGATAATCAAGCCTTTTATGACACTTATGTCCAAGCTGGTACAAGTCTTCTGGTGACCAGTCCGATGACCGTTCGAGCGGACCTGACCGGTAAGAAACTTTCCTACACCAACAAAGCCTATCAGATTGATTTTGGCAACGGGTATGCGACTAAGGAAGTGACCAATACCTTGGTTACCCCTGAGCCTGTTAAGAAAAATCTGAACGCAGATAAGGTCGATATTAACGGTCAAGCCATGTTGGTTGGTTCAACCAATTTCTACACCCTGTCTTGGGATTTGGACCAGTACAAGGGCATTGAAGCGACCAAGGAGGCAATCGCCAAAGGGTTTTACTTTGTGGACGATTATCCCGAAGAAGCTCTAGATATTGATACCTCAGCTGTTCAAGTGATAACGACATCAGGCAAGGTTGTTTCAGATCTCTTGGTTGAGACTTACTCTAGTCTTGACCAAGCCCCCGAAGCGTTGCGACTGGCCTTGTCTGCTAAACAGATTCGGCCGACTGGTGCTTTCCAAGTCTTTCGTCCCAAAGATAACCAAGTCTTCTATGACACCTATGTCAGGACTGGTCAATCCTTGACGATTATTGACCCGATGACGGTCAAATCCAGTCTTTACAATTCAGGTCAGACCTATACCAACAAGGCTTACCAGGTTGATTTTGGCCAGGCTTATGAGACGGAGGAAGTCTCCAACTTTATCCCGATTGTCACTCCGAAAAAGTCTAACACCAATGATAAAGGGGTCACCATTGATGGCAAGTCTGTCCTTCCAGGAACGGTCAACTACTATAAGGTTGTCATGGATTATAGTGCCTACAACGGCATGGCCGTCACCAAAGACCAAATTGCCAAGGGCTTTTACATGGTGGACGACTATCCAGAGGAAGCGTTGGATTTGAACCTGGAAGGTATTCAGATGGTTGATAGTAACGGTGAGCTTGTCAAGGGCTTGACGGTTACGGCTTATGCCTCTCTTACCGAAGCCCCACAAGCAGTTCAGGAGGCCATGGCTTCAAAAGGCTTTAAGCCTAAGGGTGCTATCCAAGTCTTTGCGGCAGATGATCCAGCTAGCTTTTATGAGACCTATGTCAAGAACGGTCTGACTATTGTGGTGACCAATCCCATGACCATTAAGGCTGATTTCCACAAGGCAGGTGGTGAGTACACCAATACCGCCTATCAACTCGATTTCGGCCTAGCCTATGTGACCGAGACGGTGGTCAATAACGTGCCTAAACTTGACCCTAAAAAAGATGTGGTTATTGATTTGACCAATAAAGACCAGAGCCTTGACGGCAAGGAAGTTGCTTTGGGCCAGGTCTTTAATTACCGCTTAACAGGTGCCCTTATTCCAGCTGATCGAGCAACGGCTCTGACGGATTACAGTTTTTCAGATGACTATGATGAAGCTCATGACCAGTATGATGGGGTCTATAAGGCTTTTGTGACAGTCGATGTGACCTTGACAGATGGAACTATCCTAAAAGCTGGAACCGAAGTGACACGACACACACTTCAAACGGTTGATACCAAGTCTGGTCAGGTTGCCATTCATTTTGACCAAGGGTTCTTGACCTCTATTTCAGACCAATCCACTTTCCAAGCGGATGTTTACCTTCAGGTGAAACGGATTGCGGCAGGTGAGGTAGAAAACACCTTTGTGCATACGGTCAATGGTGTGACGATTAGCTCCAATACCGTCCGAACCACAACACCTGAACCAGTTGAACCACCAAGTGTGACACCACCTAAACAGGATGTTCCTACCCCACCAGTACAAACGCCACCAACTCCTCACGTGCCAGGGCCACGTTTACCAGAAACTGGTGAAGCCTCTTCCTTGTTGAGCTTGGTTGGTGGTGGCCTTATGCTTGGCTTAGCTTATGGGCTTTCCCGCAAGAAAAATCAGTTAGAAAGTGAGGCGGAACATGCCTAGACAAACCATTTATACTCAAGATAGTGACCTGGATGGTCTGACAGATGCTCAAGAAATGGCTCTTGGCACTAATCCATTGAACCCTGATTCAGATGGTGATGGTCAAGCTGACTTGGTGGAAATCTTATCAGGTCGCCAAGCCACGGTTGATGAGATGAGGCAAGTGATGCAGGCTTTTATGAAGCAGAGTCACGAGACCTATGTTAAGGCTCTGTTTGCGGTTGAGCACCAAATCACCAGCGATAGCCTTCTGAATGACTTGTATTATTATTACATGGCTGAGGACAATATTGGTCTTCTCGATGAGCAGTTGGTACAAGAGATTGAACGGCATGAGGAGATTATTAAAGATGATTTGGCTAACTTGTTTGAAAAGCTCTATGGATTTGGAGAAGGAAATGAGTTTATCCAAGATGTCCTTGATGGCCAAACCTCTCGGGAGCTTGTTTCACCACAGTCTTGGAATCTAGGGAGTTATGACCTTTATATCCTTGAAACCCTTGATGATTTGATTTTGAATCAATTGCCAAAGGATAGCACGGACTACTTTGATGATTTGGTACAACTTGCCATCAGACAGAATAGATTGGATTCTAAGGCACAGTTTTTAGAGGCCTATCTGGCTGATTTAGTTCCGAAACAAGCACCTCAGCCCGATTTTTCATTAGCACTATAAGACCATAGGGACTGAGATTTTCTCAGTCCTTTTTAGAATAAGGAGGTATTCATGAACACCCAACACATTAGTGACCGTTTACGGAATCACCAGAGACAGGATTTGGCCATCAAAGAGGCTTTTCTTCGGTTTCAATCCCACCATTTTGAAACGACTTGGCAGGAATTGTTAGAACTCTTTATCGAGAAAGAAGGGCAAGTAGAACTCTTTGGAGAGCCCTTTGATGTCTCAGCAGAGATACTAGCATTTTTATCTCAGGAGGAACAGTCTTTTGATGGTTTACAATCCTATACCAAACAATTTGCCCAAGCTGGCCTAAACAAGCTACCACAACTGAGTTCAATGGAAAAAGATTGGGTCGTTGATGTGGCTACCTATAACCTAGCGGTTCGCTTTCAACTCTTGGATTCTTATGGGACTTATCAGGGAGTGTCTTTGGCGAGCTTGTTAGCTGAAGTTGACCAGGTGAACCTCATCAATGTTTCTAAGGTAGCTAATAACTTGGCCGCAAGAATTGCCAAAGACCTAGACCAGTTTATCCTTTACTATGAACCTCCGCAGGTCATTGAGCCAAGATTGATGTTTGAAGAAGATGAGGCTGGCATTATGGCGGTTTACAATGAACCTGTTGCTCGCTTTGATAAGAGCAGTTTTCTGATAGAGCATTTGCCTGCTTATGGCAACCTTAATTTAGCCATTAAAGCTGATATTATCGCTCATTTTGACCAACAAAAAGCTGAGTTGAAACGTCTCAAGGAGAAAGACCTAGCGATTAGCTTTGAAACTGTGGGAGATGATGTTTTTGCTTATGCAGGGACGGACCTGGTTTCCCAATATGAGTTAGGATTTGGGCGAAGCAAGCATAAGACATCTTACTATGACCTTCCGTTGGAACAACAATTTACCATTCTTAGCCATTACGATAAATTACGGCAGGAGATGACCCTCCCTCGTTTTCGATTGGGTGAGTTTGATACAGAGAAAGAGTTAACCCCGGTCTATGAGGGAGATAAGATTTTGACTTACTTTGAGGCCAATGGAGCCCCAGGGGACTTGTCACGGAAATTAACGGCCTCTGAGACCGCAGAAATGGTTGTGTTAAGTCGAGAGCTGTTGCTTCAGAATGCCATGATTGTAGCAGAGGCAGGAGTACCCTATGAAGAGTTCTCAGATGAGAATAAGGACATTCTCCTTGACGCTGCTGGACGGTTTCACCTGACACAGAAGCAACTGGCTTTTTTAGGTAAGTATCCCCAGGCTAAAATGACCAGCTTGGCCATGACTGTTGACCTCTTATCGGAAGGTTTGCCACTTGAGCGAGCGTCTGACTTTATTGAGAGCGACTTATCCCATGATGACCTCTTATTTTTAGCTAGGCTGGTAATGAGCAATGAGTTGAGCTCAGAGATTTTCAAGACTTATGAAGTTTTGAGAGAAACTAATCCTGATAAGGAAGCGAAAATCCTTTTGGAAGAAGCGAATGCACAGATTAGGGCAGTTGAGACTGATAGGAGGTCGCAAGAATTTTTTGAGCAAGCCCAGGCAGTTTACCCACTTGGTAGTCTTGTCACCTATAACGATACGGTTTTTAAGGTTATTGCCGTCGATAAGGAGGACAATCAGGTTAGGCTGGAGCTTATCAATGATGCTCGTGGGTACCTTGAACTCAATCCTGTATTATATGTTAGTTCCATGAGCGATTTAGAAGGTCGGGTCGTGCCCTATCACCCTGAAGAACCCCAGCCTGTTATTCAGGCTAAAGAACAGGAAACTACCCTTGATGATAGCCTATCAGAACTCAAGGAACAGGTTCATAGAATCTACCCTTTGGGGAGTTTAGCTCATTATGGCAGTCACCTCTTTGAGGTCGCAGGGATTTGGGAAGACCAGGGTCGGATTAGGGTTGAGTTAGCTGCTTTACCCGATGATGATGTCCGACACAGTCCTGTATTTTATGTCGGATCGCTTGATGCATTGGAAAAGAGCCAGCTGGTTTATCGGTCAGAAAATGTCTCATCTATTAGCGTGGAAGCTGAGATAGCCCAAACGGGCAATCCTGATGAATTAGACCTTTTTTCATTCCTAGATGATAATTCAACGGAATCTCTTTCAGAACAAGAGGTTGAGGAGAAAGTTGAGCCTGTGTTAGACCAAGGGTATGATGAGGTCACAGAAGCTTCCTTGAATCAAAATCCTGCTCAAGACGAGCCTGTTGTGGTTGACCAAGAGCCAAAGCCAGCTAGTCTTGAGCCAGCTGATGACTTTGTCTTTCCAGACGATTTGACCGCCTTTTATCCCAAAGGAACGCGGGCAAAGATTGAGGCGAACCTGGCAGCCATTGCCCTGGTAAAAGACTTAGAGAAACATGGTCGCCAGGCTAGTTTTGAAGAACAAGAGGTTTTGGCCAAATATGTGGGCTGGGGTGGCCTAGCCAATAGTTTCTTTGATGAGTATAATTCAACCTATGCCGCTGAACGAGACCAGCTCCGAGAACTGGTTTCTGATAAGGAGTATTCGGACATGAAGCAGAGCTCTTTAACGGCTTACTACACCGACCCAGCTATTATTAGGGCCATGTGGGAAAAACTTGAGGCCGATGGCTTTTCTGGAGGTCGTGTCTTGGACCCGTCAATGGGAACGGGGAATTTCTTTGCGGCCATGCCTCCTCATCTCAAAGAGAAAAGTGAGCTCTATGGGGTAGAGCTTGATGGAATCACAGGGGCCATTGCCAAACAACTCCACCCCAATGCTCGTATTTTTGTCCAAGGGTTTGAGGAAGTGCCCTTCCAACCCGATAGTTTTGATTTGGTCATGTCTAATATCCCTTTTGGCAATTTTCGGATAGCGGATAATCGCTATGACAAGCCTTATATGATCCACGATTACTTTATCAAGAAGTCTCTTGATGTGGTTCATGATGGGGGACAAGTGGTGGTGATTTCCTCAATCGGGACGATGGATAAACGTGTCGATAATGTTCTACAAGATATAAAAGACACAACAACATTCCTTGGAGGTGTTCGTTTACCGGATACTGCTTTTAAGGCTATCGCTGGGACCAACGTGACGTCTGATATTCTCTTTTTTCAAAAGGCTTTAGACAAGGATTATCAACTAGATGACTTGGCCTTTTCTGGAGCTGTCCGCTTTGGTCAGGACGACCGTATTTGGTTAAACCCCTATTTTGATGGGAGCTATAATTCACAGGTCTTGGGGACCTATGCCGTGAGGAATTTCAATGGGGGAACCCTGACAGTTAAAGGAGACCCTGAGGAGTTGTTGCCAGCTATTCGGCAGGCTTTTGAACAGGTGTCAGCACCGACCATTAAGCCAGATGTCTTCATTAATCCCCAGGTCTTGGCAGAAAAGGTCGTTGATCAGTCTGTCCCAGCAACCATAGCAGAGACTTTAGACTTGTATAGCTTTGGCTATGTCGGTGATACCATTTATTACCGTGACCGTGATGGGATTCGTGTGGGGTCAAAGACGGAAGAGATTAGCTATTATGTTCATCAAAATGGGACTTTTGAAGCCTTTGATTCTAAACACTCTCCAGCGACGGTTGAGCGTTTTCTAGCCATGAATTTAAGTGATGATGAGGCGATCGATGTTTATTTGTCTCCTGAAGCAAGTAAGACTGGTCGCTATAAGGGATTGTATAAGAAAACAGTCTTTTACGAGGGACCCTTATCTGAAAAGGAAGTAGCTCGCATTAAGGGCATGGTCGATATTAGAGACACCTATCAGGCCATGATTGACCTGCAACGAGATTATAACTATGACCAGCAGGAGTTTGCTTTACTCTTGGCGGACCTTAACCATCTCTATGACCGCTTTGTTAAAAAGCATGGCTATCTCAACGCCAGCGTTAATCGTAACCTCTTTGATAGTGATGATAAATATTCTCTTCTAGCCAGTTTAGAAGATGAGTACATCGATCCAGTCGATAAAAAGGTCAAGTATAAAAAGTCATTGGCCTTTGAAAAAGCCCTGGTTAGACCAGAGAAAGTGCTATCAAAGGTAACAACTGCTCAAGACGCCCTCAATGCCAGTTTGGCGGAAGGTCGTGGTGTTGATTTTCCATTTATGCTTAGTCTTTATCCTGATAAGTCAGAGGAAGAACTGATTGAGGAGTTGGGCGAGTTAATCCTTTTGGCACCTGATGAGGCTCTCAGGGGAAATCGTCTTTATGTTTCACGGCAGGAATTTTTATCAGGGGATATTGTTGATAAGCTAGACCAAGTTGACCTCTTGGCCAAGCAAGAGAACCCTTGGACTGATTGGCGTCATTATCAAGACCTCTTAGAGGCTGTTCGACCACAGAGAATTGGTCTGGCTGATATTGCCTATCGGATAGGTTCACGTTGGATTCCACAAGAAGTCTATGGTCAATTTGCCTTTGAAACATTTTTAGGTAAGGAGTTGTCATTTGATGATAATCGCTTGTTTGAAGTCATTAACGAAAGTCAGGTGGACGGTTCATTCCATCTTCAAAATCAGTTCCTCAAGTTTTATGTAACCGCCAAAGAAGAAGCCTTGGGTGTTTCAGGTTCCAGATATAATAATGGTCGGAAAATCTTTGAGAACTTACTGAACTCCAATCAGCCAACCATTACTAAGGCTATTGTAGAAGATGGGAAACAAAAGTATGTGACCGATGTTGAAAAGACAGCCCTCTTACGGTCAAAAGAAGCCGACTTACAGGAGCTTTTCAAGAAATATGTGGAAGGATCAAGTGAGGCTCAAGTTAGGATTGAAAATGCCTACAATAACCTTTTTAATCGGACCGTCTCTAAGGCCTATGATGGGACTAACCTAACCATTGATGGGCTGGCCAAGAACATTGACCTCAGACCGCACCAACGCCATGCCATTCAACGGATTGTGGAGGAGAAACGGGCACTTTTAGCCCATGAGGTGGGGTCAGGAAAGACCTTGACCATGCTTGGGGCTGGTTTTAAGCTCAAGGAATTGGGTATGGTTCATAAGCCACTTTATGTAGTTCCGTCTAGTTTGACTGCTCAGTTTGGGCAGGAGATTCTCAAGTTCTTCCCTACCAAGAAGGTCTTTGTGACCACGAAAAAAGACTTTGCCAAAGCCAAGAGGAAACAGTTTGTCTCACGGATTATTACGGGTGACTATGACGCTATTGTTATCGGTGATAGTCAATTTGAAAAAATTCCCATGAGTAGGGAAAGTCAAGTGGCCTTTATCATCGACAAGCTGGATGAACTGAGAGAGATTTATAGCTCTAGTGAGAACAGCTACACTGTTAAAGAATCAGAACGAGCTATTAAAGGCCTAGAGGAACGGCTTGAAAAACTCCAAAAGATTGATCAGGATACCTTTATTGATTTTGAGAATTTGGGGATTGACTGCCTCTTTGTGGATGAAGCCCATCATTTCAAAAATATCCGTCCTGTGACGGGATTGGGAAATGTGGCTGGTATTACCAATATCACCGCCAAGAAGAACATTGATATGGAGATGAAGGTTCGCCATATCCAGTCTGAACATGACAACAGAAACATTATCTTTGCGACGGGGACCCCTGTGTCAAACTCTATTAGTGAGCTCTACACCATGATGTCCTACGTTCAGCCTGATGTTTTAGACCGTTACCAGGTCTCGCATTTTGATTCTTGGGTCGGTACCTTTGGCTTGATTGAGAACTCTATGGAACTTGCCCCAACTGGAGACAAGTACCAGCCTAAGAAACGGTTTAAGAAGTTTGTCAACCTACCTGAGTTGATGAGAATGTACCGTGAGACGGCTGATATTCAAACCTCAGATATGCTTGATTTGCCTGTGCCAGAGGCACGGATTATTCCCGTTGAGAGTGAGTTGACCGAGAATCAGAAACTCTATTTGGAAGAGTTGGTAGAACGGTCTGAGGCAATTAAGTCAGGTCAGGTTGACCCAAGTAAGGACAACATGCTAAAAATTGTGCGCTGTTAAGCGTAAAAATGTATCTCCCTCGCAGAGGGATATTATTGAAAGTAAATAATAGGAACAACTAACTAACCTAGCGGGGAAACCCAAAGGGGACAATAGCATGTTAGTAAAGCGGATAAGGAGTGAGTTACAACGCTTTGATGTGCCGCAAGTTCCGTAACCTATGGTTAAGGCTAAACTGCTTGAACATCAATTCTGACTAGGTGCAAAGCATCGCCCATCGGAAAGTAACTGAGACCGATGTTACTGTATATTCGTTGTTGTGATTTTGGACGAATAACTTTCTACAGTAAAAGAGCATACGATAAGTATGAATAAAGGAATGAGTGAGGAACCTAAGGGTTACTAGAACGTACATTTTTAACGAATAGCAGGATTGCCTAAGAGGGGAGACCCTTATGGTAACGGAGTCACCGTAGTAGTTTGAGCAAGGGAAAACCTTGTACATGGCGAAGGGTGACAGGTAATTTCGATTAGTTAGAAAGGATTAGGTGCGTGAGATGCGTACAGCCAAAACTATTTTAACAGTCATTCATGAACGTGGAAAACAAGATAAACCACTTGAAAGGGTTTATAAATTACTATTTAATCGTGAATTGTATCTAATAGCCTATGCAAAGTTATACCCGAATAACGGAGCAATGACAAAGGGTGTTACAGAGGAAACGATTGATGGTATGTCTATTCAAAAAATAGATAGGATTATTGAACAATTAAGACGAGAAACCTATTACTGGAGACCAGCTAGGAGAGAGTACATTCCTAAAAAGAATGGAAAACACCGTCCTTTGGGAATACCAGTATGGAGTGATAAACTTCTTCAGGAAGTGATTCGCATGATATTAGAAGCCTATTATGAGCCACAATTTAGTGAACATTCTCATGGTTTTAGACCAAAAAGAGGGTGTCATACAGCTTTACAAGAAATTCAGACTTGGAAAGGGACACGTTGGTTCATAGAAGGAGATATCTCTAGTTATTTTGACACGATTGACCACGATGTATTAATCACTATGTTGTCTAGACAAATTCAGGATGGTCGGTTTATTAGGCTTATCAAAAATATGCTTGAGGCAGGATATCTTGATGATTGGAAGTTTCACAAGACTATTAGTGGAACACCGCAAGGTGGAGTTATTAGTCCTTTATTAGCTAATATCTATTTACATCAATTTGATAAGTGGGTCGGTGAAGAACTGATACCTCAATATACAAGAGGTAAAAAGCAGAAAGCAAACTCAGCCTATAATCGTTTGAGTAGAAGAATTAAATGCTATCAGGATAAAGGAGATTATAAAAAAGCTCATCAGTTAATTGTTGAGAGAAGAAATCTCCCTTCAGTTGATACTTATGATACCAGCTATCGGAGATTAAGATATGTTCGGTATGCGGATGACTTTATTCTAGGCTTTACAGGTTCAAAAGCTGAGGCAAAGGCTATAAAGAAGCAAATTGGAGACTTTTTAAATACTAAGTTATCTTTGGAACTTTCTCAAGAAAAGACTTTGATTACCCATGCGACTGGAGAATCAGCTAAATTTCTGGGATATGAGATAAAAGCACAACGTGTCAATGATTATATTGATAACAAAGGGAGACGGAGTGCCAATGGTGTTATCGCATTATTTGTACCTGCATCAGTTATTGAAAGCAAATGCCGCCAATACATGAAAAATGGTAAAGCTATTCATCGTAATAACTTATTGCAGGATGATGACTTTAGTATCGTTCAAACTTACCAACAAGAATATAGAGGGCTGGTTCAATATTATATATTGGCACAAAATTTGTCATGGTTCTCAAAAGTCTATTGGTATATGGAAACATCACTCCTTAAAACATTAGCATTTAAACATAAGTCATCCATTAATAAAATGTTAGCTAAATATAAGACTACCACAACTAGCACGAATGGCCGAACTGTGCCGTGTTTACAGGTAGTTGTGCCTCGAGAAGATAAACCTCCTCTAGTTGCAACGTGGGGTGGCATTTCACTTTCTTATAAAAAGAAAACTGTAATAGAAGATGCTCCGTATCAAGTTTATGGTGGTCGAACAGAGCTTATCAAGCGATTACTCGCAAATAAGTGTGAGCTATGTGGAAGTGAGGAGAACATAGAGGTACATCATATCAGAAAATTAGCAGACTTGAACAAACACAATGGGAAATTAGTTCCAAAGTGGAAAGAAGTCATGTCAGCAAGACGTCGAAAAACGCTAGTGACCTGTCGGGATTGTCACCATGCGATACATAATGGTTCAATAAATACACGTTTATGAAATGAAATTACTGGAGAGCCGGATGATGCGAAAGTATCATGTCCGGTTCGGTGGGGGGATAATGGAAAAGGGGTCGCAATGACTACCTCGCTAGTATCCTACCCTACACAGGCGAGGCAAGGAAACTGGCGATTGACATGCGGTTGATTGACCCCTACTATAAGTTGTCTGACAATCAAAAAATTCTTCAGGTGGTGGATAATGTGGAGCGAATTTATCGGGAAAACATGGCGACAGAAAGTACCCAGATGATTTTCTCTGATATTGGCACACCCAAGAAAGATGGCGAAACCTTTGACATCTATAACGAAATCAAATCGCTTTTGATTGACCGTGGTATTCCTGCCAGTCAGATTGCCTTTGTGCATGACGCTAATACTGACGATAAACGCAATAGCCTATCTCGACAAGTTAATAGTGGTGAGGTTAGGGTGCTCATGGCCTCAACGGAAAAAGGAGGAACAGGTCTAAATGTTCAGGCCAAGATGAAAGCTGTCCATCATTTGGACGTGCCTTGGCGACCAAGTGATATTGTGCAGCGAAATGGCCGTCTAATCCGTCAAGGCAATCAACACCAGAATGTTGACATCTATCACTATATTACCAAAGGGTCTTTTGACAATTACTTGTGGCAGACCCAGGAAAACAAGCTCAAGTACATTACCCAAATCATGACCTCTAAAGACCCTGTTCGATCTGCGGATGACATTGATGAGCAAACTATGACTGCCTCTGATTTTAAGGCTCTGGCGACTGGAAATCCCTATCTCAAACTCAAGATGGAGTTGGAGAATGAGCTGGGGCTCTTAGAGAACGAGAGACGAGCTTTTGACCGTACAAAGGACAATTATCGCTATACCATCAGGAAGGTTGAGCAGGACTTGCCTCCGATGGAGAAACGATTGACCCAATATGAGCAGGATATTATCAAGTCAGAGACCACCAAGGGCCAGGACTTCAGCATGAGTTTTGGTAGCCAAACCTATACTGACAAAACAGAAGCAGGGGAGTACCTCCATCAGTTGCTTCGTCAGAATCGCTCAGAAACACCTGAAGTAAAGACCCTCGCAACCTATCGTGGTTTTAGTCTCAAAGCCTTGACCAGGAAGTTTAGCGAGCCATTACCAGATACCCTCACCGTGAGGGTCGTGGGGGATAACCAGTATTCGGTGTCTCTTACCATGTCTTCACCGCTGGGAACAATCCAACGGATTAACAACATTATTGATGATATTCGTAAGGATATGGAGACCACGCAGGTTCTCGCTCAGCAATTAGTTGATAAAGCTAGGGTTGCCCGACAGGAATTTGACAAGGTCTTTCCCAAGGAGCAACACTACCAAGAGGTTAAAGCCCAGTATGATGTTTTGGCTCCCCTCATCGAAGCAGGGATAGACGTTGATGATATTGATGAGGCAATGGCTCCCTACTTTGGGCAATCAGAGGCTAATCTTGAAAAAGTAGATCAAGTTTCTTTAGAAATTTAGCAGCAGTGAGCTGACAAAAGTGATTGAGCGCGGTAAACTAGAGGTATAAGAGAAAGGAAGTAGGACAATGACAGAACAATTTGAACACATGAGAACCCAACTAGATAACCTCCTGAGTGAAGGTTTCACTACTCCTGAGCAGGTTGAGGCTTATCAGGACCTGAAAATCCAATACGAAACTGCAACAGGCGACCGGAGCTTTTCAGTCCGTGAGTTGACAGGCCAATTAGAGGTTATCATGAGTAATCGGGAGAATGCCTTCCCAGACCTTGACGGTGGTGTTCGGGCAGAATACCTTGAGTTAATTGAACGGTTGGAGCCACTTGATGGTGACCAAGCTAGCTACTACCGTAGGCAATTAGAGGAGGCCTAATATGTTAGAAGAAATTGGACAAGTGCTCTTGTTTCTTGTCGCTATTGGTATGGTAGGGCTGGTCTTGTATCGACTTTTCCTTGTAGCAACGGGATTAGTGATTATCGGGCTGGTTGCCTTTGGTCTTTTTGTGGAGGTTTATGGTCTTTATCTCTTACTTACAGAGACGGCATTGTTCCTGAAGGATATTCAGGATAATGGGGTATTCAGTTTCACAACTGCCTTCATTGGCGTGAACCTTGCCTTATTGCTATACTTGGTAAAAAGGATGAGTTCCCATTTCAATAAACGCTTAGCCTAGATTTTTGATGATGGCACCAGTTTTGGCTGGTGTCTTTTTTTGTTGTGATAAAATCTCCAATCCCATCATGGTATGCTTGGTCTACCATAACAGAAAAGAGGTATCACGATGATTGATAAGACCAAACAGGTCATTATGTTTGCGATTGGGACAATTCTTATTGTCGGATTCTTTTTGACCATGGGCTTTAGCTTAGGTAAACAAAGTGTCACTAGAGCCAATCAGGTTGAGATTACCAGGCAAGCAGAACAATTGGCCAAAGAGCGTCACGACAAGGAGAGGGCTTCTGTGCTGTCTCAGGAGCTGGTTGAGGAGTTTCTCGTCCATTATTACACCAAGGAAAAACTGGGTGAGAACAATGGCCGTATCAAGCCCTATCTAACAGATTCAGCTTACCGAGAGGAGCTGGCTCGACAAGATGAGCCTCTGAACCAGGTATATAAGGATTATATTTTGGACTATCGTTATTCAGAAGCTCAGATTTTCCTGGATTCCAACCAACAAGAGGCCTTGGTAGAAGTGTCCTATACTGTGACTTATGTGGCAGATCTGGAGAAAAAGGAGCAGGCCATGACCAATCAAGTTGAGAAACGCTTGCTTCGTCTGGGCTATTCAAAGGTGGGAGATAAGCTTTTGGTTAATCATATTCAGAGTTATCCTACGCCCCTGGATGACCTCTTGAATCAAGCTAAGGCAAATAGCCCACAGGCTACATCGGCAGTACCTGATTTGCCTGTTTCCACAACCAAACCATAAGACGAACAGGACAGAAATGTCCTGTTTTTTGAAAGGAGAAGATGATGACAGGATTAGAAGAAATCAAGAAAAAATCAATCGTGGAGGTTGCAGGGGCCTTAGGTGTGCCTTTAAAACAGTTATCGGGAAAGCTTTATGAACACGCAGACCATGACTCCTTCAAAATTTTTGTGGACACCAACACCTTCAAGTGGTTCTCACGAGACTTACAGGGTGATGTCATTCGGTTTGTCCAAGTGATGGCGGAGGTGTCTTTTAAGGAGGCTCTGCACTTTCTAAGGTCCGGTGATTTTCCAGAGTTGGACGTTAAGCCAAGACGATTAGAGCCATTTCGCTACTATCTGTCCAATCAGGAAGATCATCGCTTTTTGGAAGCCAGGCAGTATCTGAAAGAGGTTAGAGGCTTATCTGATGATACCATCAATACCTTTGGTCGCCAGGGTCTTCTTGCTCAAGCCTTGTTGCCCACTAAAGAGGGAGCCGAGCCTGTGGTGGTGTTTAAGCTAAGAGACCATCACGGAAGGGTCGTAGGGGCTAATCTACAAGGGATTGTGGAGGATAGGAGCCGCCATTCCCGTGGCCGCTTAAAGAGGATGATGAAGGACAGTCAAGGCTCGATTGGATTCAGTTTGACCCTTGGTCAACCCAAGCGACTAATTTTCACCGAATCGGCCATTGATGCCATGAGTTATTATGAGTGTCACAAGCATGAGCTGCGAGATGTTCGTCTGATTGGTATGGAGGGATTAAAGAAGTCCTGTGTAGCCTATCATATTTTGAGACTGGTTTCTGAAGAAAGAGGCGATTTTCAATTCCTAGATAATGAAGTGGATTATAACCGTTTATCCCATTTGTTGGACCTGGTTAAGGATACCACGACATTCTTTCAGACCCATGAGCATGTTATAACCTTGGCCGTTGATAACGATGAAGCAGGACGGGAGTTTGTGGCTAACTTTAAGGAGCAAGGGTTTCCCGTCCAACTTGATTTACCACCCCTTATTTCAGGTCAGGACAAGGCGGATTGGAACGATGTTTTGGTCAGGCAAGGGAAGGAGCCTGAGCTGGAAGAGATGATTGCCCAGGTCAAGGCGGAGTTGCCACACGGGCCCGTACTTGTCCGCTCTGCCATGAGCTTAGACCTGTGATGAAAAAATCAAGAAGGCTTTGATAAGCTAGAAAAAATAGATGAAGGAGGAAAAGCTATGAGTATTAGCCAGGTGGCTCGATTAGAGGATAAGGTGGCTAAACAGACTGAGCGGGTCATAAAGGAGCAGAATCGTTTAGATGAGCTCCTTCAACAGCTCCAGGAAGCCATGTTTAGTAGCTTTATGGCTCGACAAGCTCACAGTCAGTTGAGCTTTGCCCAGGCCTTGGATAAGGCATTTGGGTCCTTATCCCAAGGTGATAGACCCCGTCAGACAAAGAATGAAGAAATGAGGATAGACCATGATTAAGACAGAAGAATGGGCTTTTGATGGCCAGTTAGATGCAACAGAGACACCAACAACTAGCCCAGCAGAAGAACGGGCCAAGATTGCAGCACTATTTGGCAAGCCAGCTCCAGAGAAGAAGGCCAGTGAGCCGATTGATTACGCGGCAGCCTTTGCGGCCCATAAGGGGAAACAAGCCCCAGAGCCAAAAGATCAGGAGCAAGTGAAACGAGAACAGGAAACTCCTTCGCAGACTGATTCAGAAGATGATATTACAGCCTCTTACAAGGCCCATCTTACTCAGCTATTGAGTGGCCATCAGTTTGAGCTGGAGAACTACAAAGAGCAACTGGAGCAGATTCAGCAACAGGTGTCTCAAAAGGAAGCAACCGTCAAAACCATCAAGGCTATTCTTATGGCCATTGATAGTCTTAACTAGGAAACAGTCCCTTGTGGGCTGTTTTTCAATGATAAGGAGCAAAGGAAATGTTTAGAAAACTATTCGGAAAGGAAGCAACTGGTCAGCCCTCTAGTGATCGATTCAAGTCTCTGATTCACAGCCTATCAGCCATGACTGAGGAAGAGTTGGTAAAGGTTGAGCGGCTACTTGACCTGGTCTTTGATGGTAAGGAGAGTTCTTTAGCTAAGACAGACCATCTGATATCAGAGACGATACAGCCCCCTGAATCCAGTCTTGATGAACAGATTGAAGAAGCCAGAGCACAACTGAAAACAGATGAGCTAGAGAAAAAAATAGAGCAGTTTAGGAAGAAAAAAGAGGGTTAGTCCGACTGGGACTATTCTTTATTTAAAACTTTGCAACAGAACCAGTTCGCCTTTAGACGAACAAGCTAAATGAAAAAAGTTGATTCCGTAATCATCGGAAATCGGTTTTATAAGTAGACCCCCTAATTTTAATGGAGAGTCGAAAAAGAAAAGCCCGTTTTTCTCTAACAAAGAGAGAAATCGGGCTTTTTTATAGTGCGAAACTTTAAATGTTTTAAAACTGCATTCTGACAATATTCCCTCTAGTGTATCAAATGTAAAAAAGGAAAATAAATTCAGCTATAAAAAAATTAATGACTGCAATGTAAAGAAAAATTGCTTTTTATGTAAATTACATTCAAACATATACTTGACTATTTGAATTTTTTAACTTATAATGATAATCAAACATACATTTGATTGATAAGAGGTGAAAAATTTGCAAAATGATGCATGTGAAGTTACGTGTATAGATGAGGAAAAAGTCAAAAGAGGTAAAAAAGAACTACTCAAACAAAATCCTTTGAAAGTAGCCAAAGTTTTTAAAGCTTTATCGGATGATACTAGGATTAAGATTGCGTATGCTCTCTCTTTAGAAGATGAATTGTGTGTATGTGATGTAGCGAATATTGTTGGTGCTACAACTGTCACAACATCTCATCATTTGAGGTTACTTAAAAATCTTGGATTAGCTAAATATCGAAAAGAAGGTAAGTTAGTCTACTATTCATTAGATGATGATCATGTAATGAAACTAATACAGGTCGCATTTGCACACCACAAGGAGGTTGTTAAAAATGTCTGAAGCAAAAGCATTAGAGACTGAAAAAAATGTGTACCGTGTTCAGGGGTTTACATGCGCAAACTGTGCAGGAAAGTTTGAAAAAAATGTTAAAAGACTTCCAGGAGTTGAGGATGCAAAAGTAAATTTTGGTGCATCTAAGATATCCGTTTACGGGGATGCAACGATTGAAGAACTTGAAAAAGCAGGTGCATTCGAGAATCTTAAAGTAGTTCCTGAAAAATCTGCTCGCCAAGTTTCACAAGAGGTAAAAGAAGATAAAGCGCCGTTTTATAAAAAGCATAGTACTCTACTTTATGCTTCCTTATTAATTGTCTTCGGTTTACTTTCTTCGTTTGTGAATGGAGAAGAGAACATTGTTACTACCTTATTATTTCTAGCATCCATGTTAATCGGAGGGTTATCACTCTTTAAAGTTGGATTACAGAACTTATTACGCTTTGAATTTGACATGAAAACCCTTATGACAATAGCTGTTATAGGTGGTGCTATTATTGGAGAATGGGCAGAAGTTGCCATTGTTGTTATTCTTTTTGCAATTAGTGAAGCACTTGAGCGATTCTCTATGGATAGAGCAAGACAATCGATTCGTTCATTAATGGATATCGCGCCCAAAGAGGCACTCGTTAGACGGAATGGACAAGAAATCATGATTCATGTCGATGATATTGCTGTTGGCGATATCATGATTGTAAAACCTGGTCAAAAGATTGCCATGGATGGTGTAGTCGTAAGTGGCTACTCTGCCGTCAATCAAGCAGCTATTACAGGCGAATCAGTCCCTGTTGAGAAAACGGTTGATGATGAAGTATTTGCAGGTACCTTAAATGAAGAAGGATTACTTGAAGTAAAAATAACAAAACTTGTTGAAGATACAACCATTTCTAAAATTATTCATCTTGTTGAGGCAGCACAAGGAGAACGCGCTCCTTCGCAGGCATTTGTCGATAAATTCGCAAAATATTACACACCGATCATTATGATCATTGCAGCATTAGTGGCCATAGTCCCTCCTTTATTCTTTGATGGCAGTTGGGAAACATGGGTTTATCAAGGATTAGCTGTTCTTGTTGTTGGTTGTCCATGTGCGTTGGTCATATCGACTCCGATTTCTATTGTTTCGGCAATTGGGAATGCTGCGAAAAAAGGTGTTCTTGTAAAAGGCGGAGTGTATTTAGAAGAAATGGGTGCCTTAAAGGCCATAGCATTCGATAAAACGGGTACATTAACAAAAGGTGTTCCAGTTGTAACTGATTTTAAAGTGTTGAATAATCAAATGAATGAAAAAGAATTATTGGCGATCATTACTGCATTAGAGTCTCGTTCACAGCATCCTCTTGCTTCAGCAATCATGAAAAAAGCAGAAGAAGAAAACATTTCTTATTCTGACGTACTAGTAGAGGATTTCTCTTCTATTACAGGTAAGGGTATAAAAGGTATTGTAAACGGGATGACTTATTATATCGGTAGCCCGAAACTCTTTAAGGAATTATTGACTACTGGCTTCGATAAAGACTTAGAGCAAAATGTTACTACTCTTCAAAATCAAGGTAAAACAGCCATGATTATTGGAACCGAAAAAGAAATACTTGGAGTTATTGCAGTTGCTGATGAGGTTCGTGAATCAAGTAAGGAAATTATTCAAAAGTTACATCAACTTGGAATCAAAAAAACAATTATGCTTACAGGTGATAACAAAGGTACTGCGAATGCAATCGGTCAGCATGTCGGAGTATCAGATATTCAAGCTGAACTGATGCCTCAGGACAAATTAGACTATATTAAACAATTAAGGTCCGAGTATGGAAACGTAGCCATGGTTGGAGATGGTGTCAATGATGCTCCTGCGTTAGCAGCTTCTACAGTTGGAATCGCAATGGGTGGAGCTGGTACAGATACAGCCCTGGAAACGGCAGACGTCGCTTTAATGGGAGACGATTTAAGAAAACTTCCATTCACTGTAAAATTAAGCCGAAAAGCTCTAAATATAATCAAAGCAAACATCACTTTTGCAATTGCTATTAAATTTTTTGCCTTATTATTGGTTATCCCAGGTTGGTTAACGCTCTGGTTTGCCATCCTTTCAGATATGGGCGCAACCCTTCTGGTAGCATTAAATAGTTTGCGACTTATGAAAGTGAAAGAATAAAGGGAAAAGGGCTTTCCAGACAGATTGGAAAGCCCTCTTCGGTTCTGTTGCAAAGTTTTAAATCTACTATCAAATAAGGTAGAATAATAGAAAAAGATAGCAGGAGGAATGACGATGAATCCTTTTAAAGGAAAGCAATTTCAGCAGGATGTGATTATTGTAGCCATGGGCTATTATCTTCGTTATAACCTTAGCTATCGTGAAGTTCAAGAAATCTTATATGATCGTGGCATTAACGTTTCTCATACGAAGATTTATCGTTGGGTGCAAGAATATGGCAAACTACTCTATCAAATTTGGAAAAAGAAAAAAAATCCTTTTATTCATGGAAAATGGATGAAACGTACATCAAAATTAAAGGAAAATGGCATTATTTGTATCGAGCCATCGATGCAGATGGT
>JAKTNI010000026.1 GCA_029593505.1 Streptococcus suis | reverse complement strand
TCCGCATCTTCCCACGTCATGTGGGTATAGGCCTTGGTCAATTCCATCTCATCTTGTTGAATGACACTACTACCTGAAACACTCATGAAAAAGCTCATCATCAAAAGGAGTATCAAGAGAATGCCTGAGACAATCCAAGTCAAAGGATTTCCCGCAAGGACAGAAAAGAAGGTCAGACTTCCTTTAATGGCTTGGACGATTCCTTTGAAACCTGCGACACTTTGTTTTCTCACATGCTTTAAAAAGGTTTGGTAGCGTCTTCTTGATTTAAGCGGTTTCTGGCGTGTGAATCCTTTTCCCTTTTTGAAGTTCTGGAATCGTTCCTTTCCATGAGAAAATTTTGTTTTGGTAAACCGCACACCTGTCTGTCCACTTTTTACTACCACCTTACCTGCTTGAAAGGTAAACCTTCCATAGCGTCTGGCTTTCAAACTAGTATCCTTCATGGTTCTTAGACCATCTAAATCATCCTCCTGTGCTATCAGGTCAAGGGATTCAGATGCA
>JAKTNI010000025.1 GCA_029593505.1 Streptococcus suis | reverse complement strand
GTTGTCACTGTATCACTCTTAACAACGCGATTAGTTTCTACACCGTCGGTGTAAGTCACTGTTTCAACTATCGTACGAACACCTTCCTTACCTTCTACAGAAACAACTTCTGTTCCTTCTGCAAGCGTTGGATCGTCTTCACGTACTTCCGTAAATGGTACTACTTCTGTCTTAGTTTCTTCTTTAGTAGTGACATTCGGTGTAACAACTGACTTTTTAGTACCATATGTTACAACTTGAGTAACAGGAGCTTTAGTGACCGTATTGCTTTTCTCAACGCGACTAACTTCTACACCGTCAGCATACGTTACCGTCTCAACAATTGTACGTTCACCTTTTACACCTTGAGTTGTGATAACTTCAGTACCTTCTGCCATAGTCGCATCTGCAACTCGAGTTTCTGTAAAGTCAACTTCAACAACTGTCGTCACATCTTGCGTGGTAATAACAGGACCTTTCTTGGTACCAACTTTGATAACCTTATTAATCGCCGGGGTTGTCACTGTATCACTCTTAACAACGCGATTAGTTTCTACACCGTCGGT
>JAKTNI010000024.1 GCA_029593505.1 Streptococcus suis | reverse complement strand
ACCCGTGGTGCTAGTTCATTTCAAAATACAATAAAAAGCCCAAAAGGACTATACTGTAAGTGACGAAACATACAGGAGGTTAGTCCAAATGAGCCACTTACAGTATACTGCTAAATCTCATCATTTGCAATGGAATGTACACCAATTATCACAAATTTGTCATCACTTCTATCAAAACTATTGCCCAGATTCCTTTAAACATCAGCGTAATGTTGGCTTAGCCAAAGTTTCAGATGAAGCGCTCCTTGTCTTGCTTTTGTTACAAGCTGAATTAGGCATAACGTCACAGCGTCATTTCTACAGTATCTGCTACCTTAGAAAGAAGTCGTTTCAATCGTCGGTCAAAACAATTGATTTGGCTCGTCCAATTAATCCGGAAAGCTATGAGTGAAATGCTTCCATCTGATAAACTAGCCATTATAGATAGTTTTCCTTTGCCACTTTGCCAACCTGTTCGCAATCACAGAGCTACCATTTTTAAAGGATTAGCCGATATTGGCTATAACGCCTCTAAACATCTTTGGTTCTACGGTTTCAAAGTTCATATGCTGGTGACCTTATCTGGTTATATTCTGAAC
>JAKTNI010000023.1 GCA_029593505.1 Streptococcus suis | reverse complement strand
TGTCGCACCAATAGGGGGAGATAGATAGTCGCCCTCCGCACGCTTGGGATTAATAGAGGATTCTACCGACCAATTTCCTAGAATGGCTGCGATGGCTTGATTGCTTGCTCCATTACTTTTGAGATAGTCATAAATAGCCTTGGCTCTCTCGAACTCATCGCCACCAAACTGACCGATAGTTGGAAGAATGGTAGTCTGAACCTGGATTACTTTTGGAAAGTAGAAAGCTGGATTGACATAGACTAGCTTATCCGTGTCATCATCAACCTTTTGATAGGTGACTTTTAGACCCGTTCCGTCCTTGGTTTGACCAATAATATCTCCTGCCAAGACTTGTTGATTTTCACTCACACGACCTGAATGAATACCAAACAAGGTTAGTTTAGTCTTATTCACTCTCTTACCAGATGTCAAAATAATATTCTCTCCATCAAGAGATACCTTACCATCCATAGGAGACACAATGACTTGACCTTCTTTTGCTTCTAAGATGATATGATGATGAAGCGTTGGTTTCTCATCAATGACCTCATAACCATATCGGTAGGTCATGCTTAAGCTAGCCTCATCGGTCTGTCCCTGAAAGGGATTGTCCAATTCTTGAAGGGCTAAATAGTTGCCTTCTTCGGTCAACTCCTTTAGTTCTTCTTGGTCCTCATCAGACAGCTTGTAAGCAGGTTCCTTATACAAGTCAGACATGGATTTAATAGAATCACCACCATTTAAGTCCGTCCACACTTGACTGAGAAACGCTTTGTAGGTCGCACCTCCTGTTTCCATGAAATCGTCGAGCTTGTAGTCTTGGTATTGATGATTCATGTAAACCATAACCTCATCAATCTTAGTGTAAAAGGTAATTCCCTTTTCGTTGGTTCTTGTATGCTCCGCATCTTCCCACGTCATGTGGGTATAGGCCTTGGTCAATTCCATCTCATCTTGTTGAATGACACTACTACCTGAAACACTCATGAAAAAG
>JAKTNI010000022.1 GCA_029593505.1 Streptococcus suis | reverse complement strand
TGTCGCACCAATAGGGGGAGATAGATAGTCGCCCTCCGCACGCTTGGGATTAATAGAGGATTCTACCGACCAATTTCCTAGAATGGCTGCGATAGCTTGATTGGTCGCACCTTTGCTTTTAAGATAGTCATAAATTGCCTTGGCTCTCTCGAACTCATCGCCGCCAAACTGACCGATAGTTGGAAGAATGGTGGTCTGAACCTGGATTACTTTTGGAAAGTAGAAAGCTGGATTGACATAGACCAACTTATCCGTATCATCATCAACCTTTTGATAGGTGACTTTTAGACCCGTTCCGTCTTTGGTCTGACCAATAATATCTCCTGCCAAGACATGTTGATTTTCACTCACACGACCTGAATGAATACCAAACAAGGTTAGTTTAGTCTTATTCACTCTCTTACCAGATGTCAAAATAATATTCTCTCCATCAAGAGATACCTTACCATCCATAGGAGACACAATGACTTGACCTTCTTTTGCTTCTAAGATGATATGATGATGCAGCGTTGGTTTCTCATCAATGACCTCATACCCATATCGGTAGGTCATGCTTAAGCTATCCTCGTCAGTCTGTCCCTGAAAGGGATTGTCCAATTCTTGAAGGGCTAGATAGTTGCCTCCTTCTGTCAACTCCTTTAACTCTTCCTGGTCCTCATCAGACAGCTTGTAAGTAGGTTCTTTATATAAGTCAGACATGGATTTAATAGAATCTCCACCATTTAAGTCTGTCCACACTTGACTGAGAAACGCTTTGTAGGTCACACCACCTGTTTCCATGAAATCGTCAAGCTTGTAGTCTTGGTATTGATGATTCATGTAAACCATAATCTCATCAATCTTGGTGTAGTAGGCAATCCCTTTTTCATTGGTTCTCGTATGTTCCGCATCTTCCCACGTCATGTGGGTATAGGCCTTGGTCAATTCCATCTCATCTTGTTGAATGACACTACTACCTGAAACACTCATGAAAAAG
>JAKTNI010000021.1 GCA_029593505.1 Streptococcus suis | reverse complement strand
CTCGCTGGATATTTTCTCACATCGGACCAATATTAAAACAGACAGTCATTTCCTGATTTACAATGTCAAAAAGTTAGGCGATGAATTAAAACAGATTGCCCTCATGGTTATCTTTGACCAGATTTGGAATCGGGTGGTAAAAAATCAAAAACTAGGGAAGAAGACCTGGATTTACTTTGATGAAATGCAGCTACTCTTATTGGACAAGTATGCCTCTGATTTTTTCTTTAAACTCTGGAGTCGTGTCCGTAAGTATGGGGCGATACCGACAGGCATTACTCAGAATGTAGAAACGCTTCTTTTGGATGCCAATGGTAGACGTATTATTGCCAATAGCGAGTTTATGATTCTTTTAAAACAGGCCAATAGCGATCGCGAAGAATTGGTGCATATGCTTGGACTTTCCAAGGAACTGGAGAAATACTTGGTCAATCCTGAAAAAGGGGCTGGCCTAATCAAGGCTGGTTCCACCGTTGTCCCATTCAAAAATAAGATTCCACAACACACCAAGCTCTTTGACATCATGAGTACGGACCCTGAAAAAATGAGGACATGAGATGAAAGAGGATAAAAAGCTAGTCAAACAGGCTAGGCAAAACTTTCGAAGCAACTTAAAATCAGCCCGTATGCATTATCGGAAAGAAGTTAGGACCCTAAGACAGACTGTTCCTAATAAAGGACGATTTCGAAAACCAGCACAAAATTCTCTGTTTCAGGGAAAGAAAACAGAGTTAAAAGGAAATCTACTCAGTAGCCAAAAGGAAGCAGAAGAGAAGTTCCTAAAAGAAATTACCTATGTGTCTCCTAGACTGTTGAAGGTAAAGGAAATCAAGAACTATCGACTTCCTCAAGCTCAAGAGCGTTTGCGGACCGCAAGAAAACATTTGTCAGAAGTGAAACTAAGTGAGAAACAACTGGTAGTTAATCCCAAGTTTACTTTCCAAAAAGAAAATCCTTTCCTGAAGTCTCGCTTTCAGTTTCACCAAGAAAAATCATTTGATCGGCTAAGTGCAGAAAAAGACGTAAGTTCTGCCAAGCGTGAGGTTAAACAATTCAAGAAAGTCCGAAAGTCTAAGAAAAGTTCTACCAAAGTCAAAGCTGGATTAGGCTTAGCTGCATCTGAATCCCTTGACCTGATAGCACAGGAGGATGATTTAGATGGTCTAAGAACCATGAAGGATACTAGTTTGAAAGCCAGACGCTATGG
>JAKTNI010000020.1 GCA_029593505.1 Streptococcus suis | reverse complement strand
GTCGCTGGACATATTTTCACATCGGACCAATATTAAAACAGACAGTCATTTCCTGATTTACAATGTCAAAAAGTTAGGCGATGAATTAAAACAAATTGCCCTCATGGTTATCTTTGACCAAATTTGGAATCGGGTGGTCAAAAACCAAAAGCTAGGGAAGAAGACCTGGATTTACTTTGATGAAATGCAGCTTCTCTTATTGGACAAGTATGCCTCTGATTTCTTCTTTAAACTTTGGAGTCGTGTCCGTAAGTATGGGGCGATACCGACAGGCATTACTCAGAATGTAGAAACGCTTCTTTTGGATGCCAACGGCAGACGCATTATTGCCAATAGCGAGTTCATGATTCTTTTAAAACAGGCTAAGAGCGATCGAGAAGAATTGGTGCATATGCTTGGACTTTCCAAGGAACTGGAGAAATACTTGGTCAATCCTGAAAAAGGTGCTGGGCTAATCAAGGCCGGTTCAACCGTTGTTCCATTTAAAAATAAGATTCCACAACACACCAAGCTCTTTGACATCATGAGTACGGACCCTGAAAAAATGAGGACATGAGATGAAAGAGGATAAAAAGCTAGTCAAACATGCTAGGCAAAACTTTCGAAGCAACTTAAAATCAGCCCGTATGCATTATCGGAAAGAAGTTAGAGCCTTAAAACAGACTGTTCCTAAAAAAGGACGATTTCGAAAACCAGCCCAAAATTCTCTTTTTCAGGAAAAGAAAACAGAGATAAAAGGAAATCTACTCAGTAGCCAAAAGGAAGCAGAAGAGAAGTTCCTAAAGGAAATTACCTATGTTTCTCCTAGACTGTTGAAGGTAAAGGAAATCAAGAACTATCGACTTCCTCAAGCTCAAGAGCGTTTGCGGACTGCAAGAAAACATTTGTCAGAAGTGAAACTAAGTGAGAAGCAAAAGGCAGTTAATCCCAAGTTTACTTTCCAAAAAGAAAATCCTTCCCCGAAGTCTCGCTTTCAGTTTCACCAAGAAAAATCATTTGATCGACTAAGTGCAGAAAAAGACGTAAGTTCTGCCAAGCGTGAGGTTAAACAACTCAAGAAAGTCCAAAAGACTAAGAAAAACTCTACCAAAGTCAAAGTTGGATTAGGCTTAGTTGCATCTGAATCCCTTGACCTGATAGCACAGGAGGATGATTTAGATGGTCTAAGAACCATGAAGGATACTAGTTTGAAAGCCAGACGCTATGG
>JAKTNI010000002.1:385791-401000 GCA_029593505.1 Streptococcus suis | reverse complement strand
ATCCCTTGACCAGCAAGAGAAATATGAACTCTTAGTCAGTGGTCAGAGCTTTAATGGTCGTCGTCAGATGATTCGTGAACTACAAGTGTTTTTTGGGGATTTTTCTTAGTATATTGTTTATAGAGTATAGTGACAAGAAATCTTGATTCATGGTCGTAGAACATTGGTTTATTTGGTGATAAATGATATTCGTTGATGGAATTGTTGGTGTCGTTTTTGCTATAATAGATACAGTATTATGAGGAGGGGCGATATGCAACAACGAATTGAGAAATTTGAAACCAAGTTAGCGCAGTCTGATATAGATGGAATGTTGATTACAGGGCAAAAGAATATCTATTATTTGACAGGATTCTGGGGGACAGAAGCGACAGTGTTTATTAGTAAACAACATCGTATATTTGTGACAGATGCACGATATAGCTTGATTGCAAAAGAAGTTGTTACAGACTTTGATATTATTGAAAGCCGTGTAGCTTTGGAAGAAATTGCTAAAATTATAGAGGGATCCGGAGTTTTACGACTAGGATTTGATAACCAAGTCACATATAGTTATTATCAACACTTGGCAACAATTTTATCAGACTATGAGTTAGTAGCGAAAAATCATTTCATTGAAGAGTTGCGTATGATCAAGGATGAAAAAGAGATTGAAACGATTCGCCAAGCATGTCGTATTTCCGATCAAGCTTTTTTAGATGCTTTAGATTTCATTCAGCCAGATCAGACGACAGAAATGCAGGTGAATCACTTTTTGGACTACCGTATGCGTCAATTAGGTGCTGAGGGAGCTTCTTTTGAATTTATTGTAGCATCTGGCTGTCGTTCAGCGATGCCACATGGTGTAGCATCTGATAAAGTGATACGATCCGGTGAAACTCTTACTCTTGATTTTGGATGTTATTATCAGCATTATGTCAGTGATATAACACGAACAATTCATATTGGTCATGTAAGTGATCAAGAACGAGAAATATATGATGTTGTTCTTCGTGCCAATCAGACCTTGATTGCCCAAGCGAAAGCTGGGATGACCTATTGTGATTTTGATAGGATTCCTCGTGAAATCATTGATAAAGCAGGTTACGGTGCTCACTTCACACATGGGATTGGGCATGGAATTGGTTTAGATATTCATGAACAACCTTATTTTGGAAAATCAGATAATCTGTTACGAACTGGAATGGTTGTGACCGATGAGCCGGGTATTTACTTAGATCATCAGTATGGTGTTCGCATTGAAGATGATATCTTAATAACGGATACTGGATGTGAAGTGCTGACATCAGCTCCAAAAGAACTCATTGTTTTAAAGTAAAATGATACTATTAATTATTAAAATAAGAGTGTAGTTTCATATCTATAAGCGATCATAAGCAATTTATTTATAGCTTAATAATAACTTTGGTATTTATATTTATGTTTAAGAGATATCTATGTATAAATGCTAAGTCTTGAAAAATGCCTATTTTTCTGATAGAATATACTATTGATTAAAACTTAAAATAGGATGATATGTATGGTAAGAAAAGTACTTCGCTCTCTCATCGAAAATGATAAGGGCGAACAGAGAAAATTAGAAAAAATGGCGGATAAGGTTTTTTCTTATGCTGATGAGATGGAAGCCTTAACGGATGAGCAATTGCAAGCTAAGACAATTGAATTTAAGGAACGTTATCATAATGGTGAATCTTTAGATGATCTTTTGTATGAAGCTTATGCAGTAGTACGTGAAGCAGCTAGACGCGTTTTAGGTTTGTACCCATACAAAGTGCAGGTTATGGGTGGAATTGTTCTTCATAATGGAGATGTTCCAGAAATGCGTACAGGTGAGGGTAAAACCTTGACTGCGACTATGCCAGTTTACCTAAATGCTTTGTCAGGAGAAGGTGTGCATGTCGTTACGGTCAACGAATATCTTTCTCAGCGTGATGCGACTGAGATGGGGGAATTATATTCCTGGTTGGGTCTATCAGTTGGCATTAACTTGGCAGCTAAATCATCATCAGAGAAGCGTGAAGCCTACCAATGTGATATCACTTATTCTACCAACTCAGAGATTGGTTTTGACTATCTTCGTGATAATATGGTCGTTCGAGCAGAAGATATGGTGCAGCGTTCGTTGAATTATGCTTTGGTTGATGAAGTGGACTCTATTTTGATTGATGAAGCCCGTACACCGTTAATCGTTTCGGGTCCTCAAAGTTCCGAAACGAATCAACTGTATTTTTTGGCAGATAAGTTGGTTAAGTCATTGAACAGTGATGACTATATCATTGATGTTCCCTCAAAGACGATTGGTTTGTCTGACAGTGGTATTGATAAGGCAGAAAGATTCTTTAAACTAGACAATCTTTATGATATTGAAAATGTAGCTATTACCCATTTTTTAGACAATGCTCTTCGAGCTAACTATATCATGATTCGTGACATAGACTATCTTGTCAATGAACAACAAGAGGTAATGATTATTGATCCATTTACGGGTCGTACAATGGAGGGGCGTCGTTATTCTGATGGACTCCATCAAGCTATTGAAGCGAAAGAGGCAGTTCCTGTTCAAAATGAATCGAAGACAAGTGCGTCCATAACTTATCAAAATCTTTTTCGTATGTACAAAAAGTTAGCAGGTATGACTGGTACTTGTAAGACAGAGGAAGAAGAATTCCGAGAAATTTACAATATTCGTGTAGTACCAATTCCAACAAATCGTCCTATTGCTCGTATTGATCATGAGGATTTGCTCTATCCAAGCTTGGAATACAAATTTAATGCAGTTGTTGCAGATGTGAAGAGAAGATACGAAAAGGGACAACCAGTCTTAGTTGGTACAGTAGCTGTTGAAACATCGGATTTGATTTCTAAAAAGTTGGTAGCAGCTGGCGTACCACACGAGGTACTAAATGCTAAGAATCACTATCGTGAAGCCCAAATCATTATGAATGCAGGTCAGCGTGGTGCAGTAACTATTGCAACCAATATGGCTGGACGTGGTACAGATATTAAGTTAGGTCCAGGTGTACGTGAGTTGGGTGGACTGTGTGTGATTGGTACAGAGCGACATGAAAGTCGCCGAATTGATAATCAGCTTCGTGGTCGTTCAGGTCGTCAAGGAGATCCGGGAGAATCACAATTTTATCTCTCACTTGAAGATGATTTGATGAAACGTTTTGGTTCAGAGCGTATCAAAGTCTTTATGGAGCGCATGAACTTGACAGAAGAAGAGTCCGTTATTAAGTCGAAGATGTTGACACGTCAAGTTGAAGCCGCTCAAAAACGTGTTGAAGGAAACAATTATGATTCGCGTAAACAAGTTCTTCAATACGATGATGTAATGCGTGAACAACGTGAGATTATCTATCGCCAACGTCAAGATGTGATTACAGCAGATCGTGATTTAGCATCTGAAATTCAAGCCATGATGAAGCGTACCATTGAGCGTCAAGTGACTGGACATTTCCTCAGTCCAAAAGCAGAAGCTATTGAGGGAATTATTAAATTTGCTCATGCTAATCTGGTTGAAGAGGACAGTTTAAGCGTTGCTTATCTAGAAAAGATGAGTCAACAGGAAATTATTGATGAACTGTATGACCATGCATTAAAGATTTATGCCGCACAAGTGAAAAAGTTGCGTGATGAAGAGCGTGTTCGAGAATTCCAAAAAGTTCTGATTTTACGTGTGGTAGATAATAAGTGGACAGACCATATTGATGCTCTAGATCAACTACGTAATGCAGTCAGTCTACGTGGTTATGCTCAAAATAATCCAATCGTTGAATACCAATCAGAAGCTTTTACTATGTTTAATGATATGATTGGTGCGATTGAATTTGAAGTAACTCGTCTGATGATGAAAGCCCAAATTCACGATAATATTGAACGAGAGCGTGCCAGTCAAGAGGCTCATACAACAGCTGTTAAAAATATTATGCCAACTCAATCACCGGTTGTTCCAGAGCAGATATCATTTGAAGGCATTGAACGAAATACGTTATGTCCATGTCAATCTGGTAAGAAATTTAAAAACTGTCATGGTCGTAAATAGAGGAAAGAGAGGACTGGGCGGTTATCGTCCAGTTTTTTCATTGTTAATATTTTGACCATATATCTATAAAGGAGATTGACGAATGATCGTAGGACATGGCATTGACCTTCAAGATATGGAAGGTATAGAAAGAGCTAGGAAGAAACACGAAGGGTTTCCTAAAAAAATTCTCACAGAACATGAATTGGAGAAATACCATAAATTGAAAGGTCGTCGGCAATTAGAATATATAGCTGGTCGTTGGGCTGCAAAGGAAGCTTTTGTGAAAGCTTTGGGAACAGGAATTGGAAAGATTGGCTTTCAAGATATTGAGATTTTAAATGCTAATAGTGGAATGCCCTATGTATCTAACAGTCCCTTTAATGGAAAAATTTGGCTGAGTATTAGCCATTCAGGTAATTTTGTTCAGGCCAGCGTAATTTTGGAGGAGAAAGATGATTGAAAGTGAACATCGCCCGACAACGATTCGGGTCGATTTAGAAGCTATTGCTGAAAACGTAGCTAGAGTTAAAGAGCATTTACCAACTAGACCAGATGTATTTGCAGTTGTGAAAGCAAATGCATATGGGCACGGAGCTGTTGAAGTAGCTCAAAAATTATCAAGTCAAGTGTCTGGATTTTGTGTTTCCAATCTAGATGAAGCTTTAGAATTACGCAAAGCAGGTATTGAGGATCCTATTTTAATTCTGGGAATTGTACCAGTTCAGTTTTTACAACTTGCTTACCAACTCAATATTAGTATTACGGTAGCTAGCTTGGATTGGATAGAGCAGGCAAAAGAGCTGAACTTAGAACTTTCTGGCTTGGCTGTTCACCTGAAAATAGATACTGGTATGGGGCGGATAGGTTTTAGAAATCAAGAAGAACTGTTGAAAGCTGTGTCATTATTGGAAGAATTGGAGTATGAGATTGAAGGAGTATTTACTCATTTTGCTACTGCTGATGAAGTTGAACAGGATTATTTCCAAAGGCAATTGGCGAGCTTTCAAAACTATTTAGCAATTTTACCAGTAAAACCTCGCTGGATACATGCTAGCAATTCTGCAACGAGTATTTGGCATTCTAGTTCGGTTTTCAATCTTATTCGCTTAGGAAATATTCTTTACGGTTTAAATCCTAGTGGTCGACTTTTAGAGGTACCGTTTGATATCAAGCCTGCCCTGTCTTTGACTTCTGAAATTGTGCATGTTAAAGAAGTAGAAACTGGAACAATGATAGGTTATGGTGCTACTTATAGAAGTTGTGATCCGGAATGGATTGCAACTGTTCCAATAGGCTATGCTGATGGAGTGGTACGCCGCTTACAAGGGAATAGTGTATTGGTTGATGGGCATCGTTGTGAGATTGTTGGCCGGATTTCAATGGATCAATTGACGATTCGTTTACCTCAGTTTTATCCTTTGGGACAAAAAGTTACCTTAATTGGACAAGATGGTGAGCAAGCTATTTCTGTACAAGATTGGGCGGATCATATTGGTACGATCAATTATGAAGTGGTTTGTTTACTGACGGATCGTATACCAAGACGAGTAGATTGATGATCGTTGTGATGAATGGTATTGCTACGGTCGGTCTAAATATACGAGTGTATAAAAATACAAACACCTTGCCATGTGCGTTTGGCAAGGTGTTTCTTGTATATGAAAGATGAGTTTGTCTGGTGTCATCATTGGTGATAGTTGGGAATGGATATTCAATATTATGGTGCCAGAATTGCAATCGTTTGATATGGTTTGAGGAGCATTTGTTTGCCAATAGTTGTATCGTCATAATTGCTAATTAATATATGTCCATTGGTATAATCGTCAATCAGAGAGATTTGCACTTCTTCGGGGAAAAAATTATTGAGGACTAGCAGTTTTTGATGGTCCAACAGACGTTCAAAAGCATAGATCGTATCACTATCTTGATAGGCAGCTTTATATGTTCCATCGGAAATGAGAGGTAACTCTTTGCGTAGTTGAATTAATTTTTGGTAGAAAGTGAAAATAGGACCAGTCTTTTCTCTCTCAACGTTAATAGTCTTATACGATTTTCCAACTGTAAGCCAAGGAGTTCCTGTTGAAAAACCTGCATTTTCACTTGCATCCCACTGCATTGGTATGCGGGAATTATCTCGAGATTTAGATTGAATAATTTTGAAGGCTTGTTCAGGTGTTTTGCCTTGTTCTACCAGCATGTGATAAGCATTGATAGATTCTATGTCTACATAATCAGTGATTGAATCGTAATCAGGATCTAACATGCCAATCTCTTCCCCCATATAAATATAAGGTGTCCCTCTAGATAAGTGGATAGATGCTGCTAACATTGTTGCTCCTTCAGTTCGGAAGTTTTTGATATCAATGAAACGATTAAGGGCGCGTGGTTGATCGTGGTTATTATAAAAAAGTGCATTCCACCCATTTCCTTTAGACATTTCTTCTCCCCAAGTATGAAAGAGATTTTTTAATTCTTCAAAATCAAAATCCATAATAGTCCATTTTTGTCCATCTTTGTAATCTACTTTTAGATGATGGAAGTTAAAAGCCATGGACAATTCATCTCGTTCGGGTGCGGTATAGAGGATACAGTTCTCTATAGTTGTCGCAGACATCTCTCCTACAGTCATAAATCCTGTTTCAGATCCAAAAGTAGCACGATTCATCATTTGAAGATAGCCGTGAGTAATGGGGCGATCGGTGTAAGCGGGTTTTCCGTCGTTGATAGGACAGTCTTCTAGTATCTCGTCTTTACCAATCAGATTGATAACATCGAAACGAAAACCTTTAACTCCTTTGTTTTTCCAAAAATTAACAATCTTAAATAATTCCTCGCGAACATGAGGGTTGCGCCAGTTAAGATCTGCTTGGCTTATATCAAAGAGATGAAGATAATATTTGCCGGTGTCGCCAAATGGAGCCCATGCATTTCCTCCAAATTTAGATAGCCAATCAGTTGGTTGGTCACGTAGAATAAAGAAATCTTGGTAAAATGGATCTCCTGCTAATGCTTTTTGGAACCATTCGTGGTCTGTTGAGCAATGGTTTAAAACCATATCTAGCATGAACTCTATTCCTAGCGTTTTCCCGGTACTAATCATTTCTTCAAAATCGTCCATTGTACCAAAATCTGGGTGAACAGCTGTATAGTCAGAAATATCATACCCGTTGTCTCGTTGTGGGCTGGGATAAAATGGGTTAAGCCAGATCATATCAATCCCTAACTCTTTTAAATAGGGTAGTTTTTCGATAATTCCTCTAAGATCTCCTACACCGTTTCCGGTTGTGTCTTTGTAAGATTTGGGATAAATTTGATAGACTACTTTTCGTTTGTCAATGACCATTTTACTCTCTTTCTAAATACTTGATAAGTGACAATAGGAGGGACAAGATGATCTTGTTTCCTCCTAAGTGCTTTTTATTTTGTATCAGCAGTAAGGATTACTTCACCATGTTTGATGATACGTGGTAGTTCTCCAATAACTGTTGAATGGAATTCGTTCGAATTTGTGATGATCAGCGGAGTTTCTGCAACTAAGCCAGCCTTTTTGATCGTATCTATATCAAAGCTGATGAGTTGATCTCCTGCATTTACGGTATCACCTTGTTTAACGTGTGCCGTGAAACCTTTTCCTTCTAGACGAACAGTATCCATACCAATATGCATGAGCAATTCAACTCCTTCGCTTGATGTGATGCCGACTGCATGACAAGTTGGGAATAGGACAGATATTGTTCCATCTACAGGTGCTACCAAAAGTCCTTCACTAGGATCAATGAGAACACCATCTCCCATGA
This sequence comes from Streptococcus suis, assembly GCA_029593505.1. Classification (GTDB taxonomy): domain Bacteria; phylum Bacillota; class Bacilli; order Lactobacillales; family Streptococcaceae; genus Streptococcus; species Streptococcus suis_AG. The sequence goes on along the minus strand of JAKTNI010000002.1, from coordinate 393,176 downwards.
TTTTATTGGCGAATACAGGATCAGTTGCTTGAGATAATTCTTTCATCTGACCAGCTAGAGGACTGATAAGGTCAGTACTTGCTTTTGTTGTTAGAGGTGTGATGGTTGGTTCTGCTAGTTCTTCTTTTTTAGAAAACATGCCTGTGCGATTAAAGATAAAGGTCAAAATCATTGGTACGATAATAGCAACAGCCATGGCTAATAGGAAAGGGATCCAGTAAGGACTCTGAATTGAAAGAAGACCTGGAAGGCCACCGACTCCAATAGCGTTTGCTTGTACATTAAATGTAACAGAAATAAGGGCAGCTAGACCGGATCCTAGCATTCCAGCTACAAATGGGTAAATATATTTAATGTTGACACCAAATAAGGCAGGTTCTGTTACACCAAGGTAGGCAGAGATAGTTGCAGGAAGAGAAATTTCTGTTTCATATTTATTCTTACGATTCATCAAGTAGTAAGCAAGTACAGCAGAACCTTGAGCTATATTGGAAAGAGCAATCATTGGCCAGAGACCAGTTCCACCAGTATCAGCTACCAATTGCGTATCGATTGCATTGGTCATATGATGGAGACCAGTAATAACTAGTGGAGCATAGAGTGTACCAAATACCAAACCAAACAACCATTTTACGGGACCAGTTAGACCAGCTAGAACAATTGTTGAGATTCCTTGACCGATTGTCCAGCCGATAGGTCCCAAGATAGTATGTGCTAAGATGATTGCAGGAATCAAAGAGAGGAATGGTACAAGAATCATTGAAACAACTTCCGGAATACGTTTGCGCCAGAAAATTTCAAGATAAGATAACGTTAGACCAGTTAAGAGAGCTGGGATTACTTGAGCTTGATAGCCGATACGAGCGATTGAGAAGAAGCCAAAATTCCAAGACCATGTATTCGCAATCGTTATAACATCCGTTCTCGGTACTTCATAAGCGTTTAATAGCTGTGGAGATACCAAACAGATACCAAGAACAATACCTAGAATCTGAGTTGTTCCCATTTTACGAGAAACAGACCAAGTGATACCGACTGGCAGGAAGTGGAAGATGGCTTCACCTGGTAGCCATAGGAAATGGTTGACTCCGCTCCAGAATTGAGAGACATCTACAATTGTGTTGTAACGTGGTGTGCCGTCGGGCATAAATTGTTTAACGCCTTCAACAACTTTTTGCCCGAGCCATTCCATTTGAACCTCTCCTAAAAGATTGCGGAAACCGAGAATAAGACCGCCTACAATGATAGCTGGAATAATTGGAGTAAAGATCTCTGCCAACATGGTCATAACGCGTTGAATAGCATTTTGATTGCTCTTAGCGGCAGATTTAGCAGCTTCTTTAGAAACCCCTTCAATACCAGATACAGCCGTAAAGTCATTATAAAAAATAGGGACATCGTTGCCGATGATGACTTGGAACTGACCTGCATTGGTAAAAGTTCCTTTAACAGGAGAGATAGCTTCAATCGTTTTAATATCTGCTTTCTTTTCATCTGCAAGTACAAATCGCATACGCGTTGCACAGTGGGTTACCGCTGTGATATTGTCTTTGCCTCCAACAGCTTCCAATAGCTGTTTGGCTTCTTTTTCAAATTTTCCCATATATTTTTCCTTCTAGATGACGAATTAGCGTCATCATATTGTATTTTGTTAGATTTAGTTCTAACAAGTATGGCTAATACCTAAATTTGTACGGACAAATTTGTTTGTGATGTTATTGTATACGATTTCAAAAAATAATGCAAGTGTTTTTTTCTATTTTTTTTTAAAATTTGTTATAATTTAGTATAGTTGTACGATAAAAACAGTCAATAAAGAGAGGTTTGTGATGAAAAAGTACCAAGAAATTTATAATGATTTAAAAGAAAAAATCCGTACAAATGTTTATTTTGCTGGAACGACATTGCCTACCGAACAACAACTCCAAGAGAAATATGGAGTTAGCCGTGATACTGTCAGAAAAGCACTGATGATTTTGACTGAGGGAGGATTGATTCAAAAAGTTCAAGGGCGTGGCTCTCTAGTTCTTAAACAAGAGATTCTAAACTTTCCAGTTTCAGGTTTAACGTCTTATAAAGAATTAGCAGATTCTTTGCATTTGTCGACCAAAACCAAGGTAATTAGCTTGGAGATGTTGACGGTAAATAGTAGCCTAGCTCATGTAACGGGTTTTGAACCTCATAGTAAAGTATGGAAAGTTACGCGAACACGTTCAATTGATGGAAAGATTGCTGTTGTTGATACTGACTACTTATTAGTTGACTTTGTGCCGGAATTAACAGTTGAAACAGCTGAACATTCAATTTATGAGTATTTAGAACATCATTTAAAACTTGATATTGCGTATGCACACAAGGAAATTACAGTTGAGCCAATTAGTCAAAAAGAGCGTGAATTGATGAAATGTCAAGATGATTATTTGGTGTTGATCAAATCAAAGGTATACCTTGGCGATACCAAGCAATTTCAATATACTGAAAGTAAGCATAAGATTGATAAATTCCGCTTTGTAGACTTTGCACGTAGAAAACATTCTTTATAGGCATACATTAGCAAAATCATTTATTTTACGATATAATGGTAGACGAGGTAATTTTATGGCAAACTTAAATCGATACAAATTTACATTTGGAGAAAAACAATTAACCTTAACAACAGAACATGATAATCTCTTCATGGAAGAAATCGAGCGTATTGCACAGGAAAAATATACAGCGATCAAGGAAAAGATGCCAATGGCTGACAGTGAAACCTTGGCAATCTTACTCGCTATCAATGCTCTTTCTGTTCAGCTAACTCGTGAAATAGCTTTTGAGAAGACAGAGGCTGAACTGGCTAGTGTGAAAGAGAAGGTACTAAAGAAAAATGTTACCTTGGTTGATTTGGATGAACTTGAGGACAAAGCATGATTTCGTTAGTGATTCTTCTAATTTTAGCTTGGAGTTTTTATATTGGATATAGTCGTGGAGTTGTTCTACAAACCTTTTACAGTATCTCTAGCATTGTAGCGTTTATCATTGCAACAGCTAGTTATAAGAAACTTGTTGCTTTCCTGTATCTATGGGTTCCTTTTGCTAACGCGACACAAGGTAGTACAAATTACTATTTTGATGAGAAATACTTGTTTGATTTAGATCAAGTTTTTTATGCAGGGCTAGCTTTTCTCATGATTTACATGATCGTATATGCTGTGATGCGTTTTGTTGGAATATTTGTTCACTTATTTGAAGGGTTTAACCCAGACACGCAGATGACTAATGTTATTAGTGGGGTATTAGCTGTTCTTGTGACTTTTTTATCTTTGCAGATTGCAATGATTATATTATCAACAATTCCTTTGGCAGTGATACAAGAAAAGTTACACGGCAGTTTTCTCGCAAATGTGATGATTCAGCATACACCATTTACCAGTGGTTTTATAAAATCACTATGGTTGAGTAATATTACAGGGTAAGGTGTAACCTTACTCTTTTTGATAGAAGTAGAAAATATATGAATTCAAAAATTATAGAAATCCTTGAATTTCACAAGGTAAGAAATAAAATAGCGCCATACCTATTAACAGAACAAGGTATGGCAGAATTACAACAGCTAGAGCCTATGGTAGATATTCGTCGTATCCAACAGGCCTTTGATGAGTTGAGTGACATGGGGCAGATTTTTGTAGAAAATCCTTATTTTAGTTTATCCGCAACGAGTGAAATCAACTCAGCTATGCGTCGTCTGGAGTTAGATACAGATCTGAATATTGTCGAGTTACTCTCGGTCAAGAAAGTGTTAGAAGTATCAAAATCCTTATTGGATGCTTATGGTAACCTGGAAAATATCCGCTTAATTCATTTGGATCAGCTGTTTGAGAAACTTGAACTATTTCCTCATTTACAAGAGTCGCTTCAAGCAATCAACGATACAGGATTTATAGAGGATTTTGCCTCTGAAAAATTAGCTCGCCTTCGACGAAAGATTCGTGAAGCAGAGGAGCAAGTTCGTCACGTCATGCAGGACATTTTAAAGAATAAGAGTGAAATGCTCTCAGATAGTATTTTGGCTAGTCGAGACGGGCGTAATGTTCTTCCTGTGAAAAATACATATCGCAATCGAATAGCTGGTGTGGTACATGATATTTCAGCATCAGGAGCTACTGTTTATATTGAGCCACGTGCGGTTGTAGCTTTGAATGAAGAAATTAGTCATTTGAGAGCTGAGGAACGGCATGAATTAAGTCGTATTTTACAGGAATTTTCAAATATGCTTCGTCCTCATAGTAGTGTTATTCGGAATAATGCTTGGATTATAGGGCATATTGATTTTGTGCGTGCTAAGTATCTTTTTGCCAGAGATTATCAAGCTATTATTCCAGCATTATCAGAAATACAGGACATTGCTTTATTGAATGTCCGTCACCCCTTGATAGAACGTCCTGTACCGAACGATTTGTATTTTAGTTCTCACTTAACTGCTATCGTGATTACAGGTCCCAATACTGGCGGTAAGACTATTATGTTAAAAACATTAGGCTTAACACATCTCATGGCTCAATCTGGTTTACCAATTTTAGCAGATAAGGGGAGCCGAGTAGGAATTTTTAAGGAAATTTTTGCAGATATTGGAGATGACCAATCTATTGAGCAAAGTTTATCAACTTTTTCTAGTCATATGACCCATACGGTACAGATTTTAGCGGAAGCAGATCAGACTTCCTTGATTCTTTTTGATGAGTTGGGAGCAGGTACGGATCCACAAGAGGGAGCGTCATTAGCGATGGCCATCTTAGATGATTTGCAGTTGCGTGGAATCAAGACGATGGCAACGACTCACTATCCTGAACTAAAAGCGTATGGAATAGAAACAGTAGGTGTTGAAAATGCTAGTATGGAATTTGATACGCATAGTTTGCGTCCTACGTATAAATTTATGCAGGGGGTTCCGGGAAGGTCCAATGCATTTGAAATAGCTCGTCGACTAGGTCTTTCAGCTAGCATCATTCAGTCTGCTCAACATTGGACAGATACAGATAGTGATGTCAATGTGATTATTGAGAAGTTGGAACAACAAACCATCGAGAGTCGCCGAAGACTAGATATGATTCGAGAAGTAGAGCAGGAAAATTTCAAGATGAACCGAGCTTTGCGCAAACTTTATGATGAGCTCAATCGTGAGCGAGAAAATGAATTGAATAAGGCGCGTGTTGAAGCGCAAGAGATTGTAGATATGGCTCTATCTGAGAGTGAAGATATTCTCAAAAATCTTCATTCTCAAGCGAGTTTAAAACCTCATCAAATTATTGAAGCAAAAGCACAATTGAAGAAGCTAGCTCCAGAAGTGGTTGCTTTATCTAAAAATAAAGTGTTGAAAAAAGCCAAAATACAGCGAGCTGCCAAAATAGGGGATGTTATTACTGTTTTGGCCTATGGACAACGTGGTACTTTAACTCGCCAATTAAAAGATGGTCGTTGGGAAGCTCAAGTTGGTCTGATCAAAATGACTTTATCAAAAGATGAATTTGAGTTGGTAAAGACGGAAAAAGAAACGCAACCCAAGAAACGTTCCGTTCATACCGTCAAACGTGCTACTACCCGTGGTCCTAAAGCTAGATTAGACTTGCGTGGAAAACGCTACGAGGAAGCGATGATGGAATTGGACGAATTTATCGATCAGGCGTTGTTGAATAATTTAGCACAAGTGGATATTATTCATGGAATTGGAACAGGTGTCCTCCGTGAAGCAGTTACCAACTATCTTCGTCGGAATAAGCAGGTCAAGGAATTTGGTTATGCTCCTCAAAACGCAGGAGGCTCCGGTTGTACGATTGTGGTGTTTAAATAGAAAAGCTTGCAACCTATATGGTTGCAAGTTTTTCTATTTAAATATGTGTTATAATTGTAGGAAAAGAATAACTATTTTATTTACTAAAATGATGTAGGAGGTAGTCTCATGAAAAAAGTTTTGAAGATATTGTTTGGAATCGTATGTAGCATTTGTATAGTAATAGGAGGATATAAACTTGTGAAGCAGATAGAATACAATCAGATGGTGGAGATTGTAAAAAGTGATGAAGTGAAGGAGATTATTGAAAGTGAACTACGGAGATTTGACGAAAATGCTTTGATGGAAAAAGGTTATATTAAAACATATCAAATTAGTGATACAACCATTAGATGCAGTCCAATGGGAGGGATTTTATTTGATGTATATTTAAATGGTGATAGTAAATTATTAATCCATTTTACTTTAGAAAAGACAAATGGTCTTTTACAACAGTCAGGTGGAGGCTATTCTGAAGAATTATCAACTTTTTTAAAGGAGAATATATTAAATAATGATTAAGTATTCAGAACATGAAAGACAAAGAATTGCCAATGAACAATATACGTTTTATACTCCAAATCAAATTGTAGCAGTAAAATCTGATGAGGGTGAAACGATTGAAGTCGGCACAGTTCGTGAGGTTATCTCGGATTCTACTGGTCTCAATGGTTACGTGATTGAAGAACCGGATGGCAACATCACCCTCCTCTTTCAAGGCTCTAAAGGTCCAGGAGAAGCAGGCTCTAGAGAAGACTGGTTAGATCATGATTTCTAAGTCATGCGGATATTATAATATTCTATGAGAGAAGAATTTTTCTTCTTTGATAGTTTTTTACAAAGGAGGTAGTCTCATGAAAAAAGTTTTGAAGATATTATTTGGAATTGCATTTAGCATTTGTATAGTAATAGGAGGATATAAACTTATGAAACAGATAGAATACAATCAGATGGTGGAAATTGTGAAAAGTAATGAGGTGAGAGAGTTAATTAAGGAAAGATTAATTTCGTACGACGAAAAAGCTCTAACAAATGAAGGAATAATTAGAGAATATACCATTGATAATGATTCGGTAAATAGAAATTCTATGGGAGGTATAAATTTTACAATATATTTGAACAAGAATAAGGATATGTATGTAAATTACAGAGTCGAAAAAACTATGAATAACAATTTTAGATTAGCAGGTGGAGGAAAATCAGTGATACTAGATAATTTATTGGAGGAGCTAATGGATGAATAGTAGAAAAATTGCAGAATTTGATAGGCAACAAATTGCTGCAGAGGAATATACAAAATATCAGGTTAATGAGAAGGTTATTATTACTAACTTTGTTGATGAAGAATATATGGTCGGCACAGTTCGTGAGGTTATCTCGGATTCTACGGGTCTCAATGGTGGTTATGTGATTGAAGAACCGGATGGCAACATCACCCTCCTCTTTCAAGGCTCTAAAGGTCCAGGAGAAGCAAGCTCTAAAGCAGACTGGTTAGATCATGATTTCTAAGTCATGCGGATGTTATAATATTCTATGAGAGAAGAATTTTTCTTCTTTGATAGATGTTTATACAGGAGGT